>JBBSPZ010000073.1:0-19949 GCA_038258275.1 Chitinophagales bacterium
ACCTCGGGGGAAACGGTCTTCATGTGGGGCAGGGCTTACCGCCTCCAGGTTGAAGAGACCAGTGGCAAACACTGTGTGATGACGCAGGGCGACCGACTCCACTTGCTGGTGCAATCCGAAACAGACCGCGCCGGCCGACGGCGGGCACTCTACCGACACTACCAGGAAGAAATTGCCGGTCACATTCCACACCTCCGCGAGCGGTGGGAGGAAATCACGGGCCTCTCCGCCAGGGAGTACCGCATCAAATTTATGCGCACTAAGTGGGGCAACTGTACCGTAGCGGACCGGCGTGTCTGGCTAAACTTGAAACGTTACCTACCTAATCCATGCTTTCGACCGGCACTTGGTCCCGCGCTGAGATTTCCCCCGCATTAATCTCCCGGGCAAAGTCCAAAAAATAGCGGTGCGCCGGGGTAAACCGGAATAGTTTCTCATTCGTCCGCTCGATTACCCCCCGCCGCGATAGCCGCAGGTAAAACTTATGCCGCTGATCGGCATCCCGCAGCTGATCCGTAGCGGCCAGTACGTTTATAAAGGAGGACTGCTCCAAGCGCAATTCCCATTCCGGAATGCTGAACGTTCCGGAATGCAGGGTTTCCAGGATATTTTTCCCCTCGCGTTCGAGCTCATAGCACAGCAGGGCCAGGTAAATACAGATGGCGCGGGCAAATCGGTCTTCCGGTTGACCGCTCTTCAGCAGGGCATACTCAGGAGTTACTTGTAGTTCAAGGTCAAAGGATTTCCGGAAGAAGCTGGTGTAAAAGTCCGCGTGTTCGCGCAGGCTCAGGAAAGCGGACTCCCCCTGCAGTAAGAAGCGCCCCTCCCGGAGGAGCGCCGTCACGATGGCCTGGTGGTCGGGTGGGTAGTTCATTTGGAAACGCTTATGGTGGGAACGGTATACCGGCTGGCCCCAACGTGGAAATACCGTCGCTGGTCGCCGTAATGAAGGGCGTACTTGGATCGGTCCCCGAAGAGCAGACTGATTAATTTGAGCAGGTGGTGTTCCCGGCGCTCCTCCACTACCTCGGTGAGTTGCCCCTCGCACCAACCGAAGAAATCGTCAAGGGGAAGGGCCGCTTCCAGCCGCTGCCGGTAAAGGTGGGGTTGAAAGGGGGGATGGATAAGGGCAGCAGCAGGCGTCAGGGTAATGGATACCCGTGGGCGGTCGCCCATGAATTGCTCGACGTACATCCTCAGGTCGGCCCCGGTCTGATCACCGAAAAGGCTTGTCCGTTGGCGGTGACCGATTTCCGGGACAGCATGCAGCAACGGGCGCTCCAGGAAGAGGAGCCAGCCGTTCATGATCTCGCTCTCCCGTTTGATCCGTTCCAGTAGGGGAGTGAGTTCCCGCCGGATGATGTTTGCTTCCCGTTGCAGCAGACCGTTCACCTGCCGCAGCAACTGATCGAGTTGCTCGTAGGCATCTAAGACGCTGGGAGGGTGGTTACCGAACCGGTCACGGTTAATTCCATGTGCGATCTGTCCCAGCAGGCTTGCCGTGGAGTTGGCATCTCCGAGGTCTACGATGCTGTTCAGGGGATCGATATATTCCTCGATCAGGATACGGGCTTCCCGAACGCGCTCGGCGTACCGCTGCTGTTCCCGGTTCATTTTCAACTCCTGGGTACGTTGGAGCAGGGAGCCGGTATTGGTGACGATCTTATCCAGAAAACTTCTGACCTCGTCGTAAAGGTGACCGAGCCGGAGTATTCGTTGGTCGGGCGCTAGTTCCTTTCCGCGGATCAACCGATCATAGATGTCCTGGATGGAAGCGTGGTAGCGGCGTAGTTGCTCCGGCAATAAGGGTTTGAACTCCTGGGTGAGAAATCCCAGATACCCCATAATCTCCTCCGCTAGTCAGTAATCGCTACCGGCTTCCCGCACGATCCGGTAGTCTATCAGTCGCCTGGTTACCGTATCTCCTTCGTGGCGGTTGATCTCGGCGAAGGCAGTGGCTGAAATGAGGTTTTCGGCGAGCTGTACGCGGTAAAGCTGCCGGAGTACGTCGAAGTGCTTCTTGACGAACCGCATAATGGTGAAGGGCTCAGCCTTGAGGATCATACCGTCCCGGAGTTGGAGACGAAAAGGGCCTGCTGTTCGAGGAAACGCCCCGTATCCGCCAGCAGATGCAGAACACGCTTCACCTCGGGAAGCTTGCTGTGCAGTACGCGCTTGGGAGCTGTAGCACCTGCCTTCAGGGGGCTACTGAAGGTTTCCCACAGCGTGTTCAAGTTACCCGGAAGGTAAAGTCGGGCTTTGGGGAAACAACTCTTCAGCCGCAGAAAATCCGCCAGCCCGGTGAAGTCATAATCGCCAAAGTGAAGCAGGTCGTTTGTCTCGATACCGCCGAAGGTATCCTTACCAATGCGCCCGTACGGGTGCACGAAGGTCCATTCGCCTAGTAGGGTATCCGCTACGGCAAAGGTGTCCAGATTCTCGACTACGCAGATTCGTTCCGCCTGCATTCGCGGCATTATGCAGGAAGCGCAACCGAAGCGGGTGGTGGCTTCGCCCAGATCGTACGGGTGTCCGTTCAGGTCTATCGTGCCCCGGCCACGAAGCAGCACAACCCGAAAGGCGGTTTTCCGCCCGGCCTTGGTATTCCGGTAGCGCGCGACGTTCGAGATGGCATCCGCTTCCCGGGGTTCCACCCGTCCGGGATAACGCGCGTTCAGGAAATTGGTGAAAGAGGATGAGTCGGTTACCGCGATGGCATGGCCGGCCCCGCTCCGAATTTCTTCCAGGATCCCGGCGCTCAGGAGCTGCCCGAAGACATGGCCGTTGCGGACAGTCCCTGGCACCTGCGACCCCGCCACCTTGCCCCCTCACGTTCCAGACGCTGCAGTGCGCGCAGTTCAGTCTCGTTCGACATCGATGTAATGTTTGTCTGCGACCACCACCACGCTACTATCGGTTGCCCGGTTGATCATTACGTAGCGATCAAACCCGTCCACCATTTCGGGGGCGGCGAAGATGGGATAGAAATGGTGCTCGCGGCAGAACTCCACCAACTGGGGCCGGTTGCGACCATCGATCGTCGCGATTTCGTCAATGAACACTACCAGCCGGTTGCCGGCGTCCAGCTCCGCCATGCGACTGATGGCTTGCATCACGATCACCAGCCGTAGCATGCGGTCCGTACCGTCGCTCTCCACTTGCTTGCTCAGGTCGACTACCTTGTCCTTCCCATTGATCCGGAGTTTGAGCTGGAGGGTGAAGAGGTCGGTAAAGGCGATCTCGCTACCGCGTTCAATATACTTTTGAAGCAATGTAAGCTTTGGGGTATCCGCGCGGAAGAGCTGGCCGCCGCCTAAATCCAAACTCCCGATGTTTTCCAGATCGGATTGAAGTGCCCGGTTCGGCACTAATTCGATGCGCAGTTGTTCGATATTTGAAATCGTGAGGCGAGCTAGGCCACGATTGAATTTTTGATTGACGAAATCCTGGAAGTGCGTGTACTTCCCGAGTAAATCCGCCACCGGATTGGCGAAGCGTTTGCCGATGCTGTCTACCAGGCTTTCCATGGTTGCGCTGACGTCGTTCACTGCCGCGTATTCCTGGTCCAGCTCGATAAAAAAAGCGCTCACGTCGGCGGACTCAGATTTCAGCTCGCTCCGTAATAAAGTAAACTGACCCTGGACTTCGCGCTGGAAGGTATTCCAGTGGCTGTAGGTGCTTTCCAGGTGGTGAAATACCTGGCCCAGTTCCGGCGGCTCCCCCTCCGCCAGCGTCAGTTCCCGGTTTCCAGTATCGATAGAGAACCGCTCCACCCTGCGCCGCATATCCGTAATATCTTGCTGCTTCCTCTCACGGCCCTTCTCTCGGTCCCGCAGTACGTCCAGGGCGCCCTGTTTACGCCGCTCTTCTTCCTGCTGTTGCTTGATCAGTTGCTGTAGTGCCAGCACTTTTTCATTCAACTGCTTCTGCTGCGTCCTGAGGTCGCAAGGGTTTTCTTCATTTTCCGGCAGGGTTTGCAGATAGCCCAATTGTTCCGCTTGTTCTCGTAGCGATCGTTTAAGCCTCTGCTCCTCCGCTTCCAGGGCCTGACGGTTTCGCGCCGTCTCCAGCAGGGTTTCCTCCTTTTGCTGCAGAACAATTAGATCGTCAATCTCGATGGCTAATGCTTCGGGGGTAGGTAGCTCGCGTTCGGATAGGGTAGGCAGGACAAACGCTCCGTCGTAAAGCGTGACGTTTCCATCCGTGCACGTGATTGCCCGGTGCAGGTGCCCGGCATCGGCGCGGGCCACGTCCGGATGCAGCAGGGCATTCAGGCGCCGACGATCGCCCTCATCGGGGGAAAGGTGGTGAACCAGCCAGTTTCCACGGGTTTCTTTCTGCGTCTGCAGGTTCGCAAGCTGTTTTGTCCGATCCTCTAACCGCTTTTCAATCTTCTCGGGGGACTCTGCGGCATGGTGCAGAGCCTTTAACCGATAGGTGATATCCTCGAGTTGCTTAGTCAGATTTTCGATGCAATTTTCCAGGAAGTCCCTGGGCGGCAGGGCGCGGATGGAAGCAATACCTTGTTCGAGCTGCCCAACTTCCCGCGCTGTAGACGTTAATGATTGGGATTTTCGCCCGAGCTGTACTCTTGACGCTCCTAGAGCCTCTTTGATTTCGTCTAGGCTGAGCCTCGCCTCCTCCAGTTGCTGCTGATGCCTCCCCCGATCTTCTTCCAGTTGGGCGCGGGCGCGGGTGCAGTGGAAGTTGAAGCGGAGCAGGGACTCCTGTAGTGTCTTTTCCAGCCCGTCCAACTTCTGCGATCCTTGCCTCAGGTTTTCAAAAGCTTCCCGTTGTCGGATCAACAACTGCGTTCGCTCACTCAATCGGCGCAGTTTTTCGATTTCGGCGAGATCGGACGTGCCGTAGTTGATTCCCGCATCATCGCGGTGATCGGCCAGCAGCAAAATTTCCTGGAGTGCCCGGCTGTTGATCAACTGGGTGTTGATCAGGTAGCGATAGAGTTGGCTGAAGCTGTCGGCGGTTTTCCCGCTCCCGTTACGCTTCAAGGACACCACGGCGTCGTTGCTTCGGCCCGTCTGGTAAACCAGCTGATAGATGTCCTTTAGCTGGCTTATCTCCGTCAACCCTGCTCCGGATAAAAGCCACTGTTTCCGGAGCTGCGACAATTTCTGCGGTTGGAGCTCGTGCTCGGAGTCGATCGCGAAGAACCGCTCCCGCGAATAGGCCACGGATAACCGGCCGTAGCGGGGTGCGCCATCGCCGTCACGCCACACCACCAGGCAGTGCTTGCGGCCCTTCTTGCTGATCTCGAAAACTAGAAAACTACCCTCCGCCTCCGGAAAATAGTATTCCATCGTGGCCTTATTCCCCGACCTCCCGCCGGTGAAGGCCATCCGGTTCCGGTTGATGACAAACAGAAAATTCAGCGCACAGATGAGACTGGACTTTCCTACGTTGTTGCCCCCCACCAGCTGCATGGAATCGCCCTTACTAAAGTCGATTTCTGCAAGGTCGTACGTGCAGGACTTAATTAAAATAAGCTTGGACAGCATGGTGCGTCTTTACAATCGCTGGTTCGCTCGACACAAGTCGTGGACCAGCATATTGCTGAGAATTTAGAAAAATTTGCTGCCCTAAAGACGTGCCACCCTAAGGTTGTAGTGCCCGTAGGAGCAGTTTTTTTGTGAGCCCCCGTATCCCCGAGGGTGACTCGGCACGAACGTTCACGGGCGTGCGACCGTGGATGGAGGCGATCGTGGAACGGGTGAGCTGCCCACCGTTTGGGGATACCCGTCCACCGAAATTTCCTGATCGGGCAGGGGGGGAGGCAGCTTCCCGTGGAGTTAGGTATACGCATTTCCATTTCCGCTACCCTTGCGATAAGCGGGGTCATCCGGTTCTTTACGTGTACGAAGATGGGGTGAGGGCCGGTTCGGCAGGATGAGCCGGGCCGCAGCATTCGATGGGCGACTACTAATCGGTAGTGGTCCATCCGCAAAATCCGGGACGGAGAAGCATTAAACGGAATTTTTATATATTGGGTGCTTAAACGTTTAAACCATCCATGATTTAGCTTTAACCAGCATGCTTTTGCGCCTGGAGTTATGGGGGGGGATGTCCCTTGCCAAGCGCGGAGTGGAGGCCTGCCGGTACGAACAATTCAAATAATCCATCATGCAGCAGCCAGGAAACGTAATCAGGAACAAGCCGAAAGTCGGGATACGGCCCGTCATCGATGCCCGCCTGGGGGGGATCCGGGAATCGCTGGAAGCGACCACCTTGGAGATGGCCCAGCGGGTGGCGGCACTGATCTCCGGGGAGCTCCGCTATTACGACGGTAGCGAGGTCGAATGCGTGATTGCAGACACGACGATCGGACGGGTACCGGAGGCCCAGCGCTGTGAGGAGAAATTCGTGCGGGAGCAGGTGGGCTTGTCGATCACGGTCACCCCCTGCTGGTGCTACGGAACCGAGACGATCGATATGAATCCCGGGCGGCCCAAGGCCATCTGGGGGTTTAACGGTACGGAGCGGCCTGGTGCGGTATACCTGGCCGCGGCCCTGGCCGGGCATGCGCAGAAGGGCATCCCGGCCTTCAGTATCTACGGACGGGAGGTGCAGGATAAGGGCGATGAGGAGATTCCGCAGGATGTACGTGACCGGCTGCTCCAATTTGCCAAAGCCGGACTGGCGGTTGCGCTGATGAAGGGCAGATCCTACCTGTCGATCGGCAGCGTATCGATGGGGATCGCCGGTTCCATCGTAGACGAGCGCTTTTTCCAGCACTACCTCGGCATGCGGAACGAGTACGTAGACATGAGCGAGGTAAACCGGCGGATGCAGCTGGAAATCTTCGATCCGGAAGAATACTCCCGGGCGCTTGCCTGGACGAAGGAGAATTGTCCGGAGGGGGAAAACCGCAATCCCGGGCCCCTGCAAAAAAGCCGGGAGTGCATGGACCGGGAGTGGGAGGAAGTGGTGCAGATGACCCTCATTTGCCGGGATCTGATGGTGGGCAATCCGGCCCTGGAAGCAATGGGGTACGGCGAGGAAGCCCTCGGGCACAATGCGATCTCCGCCGGCTTCCAGGGGCAACGGCAGTGGAACGATTACATGCCCAACGGAGACTACATGGAAGCTATACTGAACTCCTCTTTCGACTGGAACGGCACCCGCCCTCCGTACATTATGGCGACGGAAAACGACAGCCTGAACGGGATTTCCATGCTGTTCGGCTACTTACTGACCAACCAGGCCCAGATGTTCTCGGACGTAAGGACCTACTGGAGCCCGGAGTCCGTAGCGCGCGTGACCGGACACACGCTGGAGGGCAGGGCCGCGCACGGGATCATTCACCTGATCAACTCGGGATCTTCCACCCTGGATGGAACGGGACAGCAGGAAAGGGAAGGTGATCCGGTGATGAAACCCTACTGGGAAATAACGGAAGCGGAGGTTACAAAATGCCTGGAAGCCACCGACTGGCCCCCGGCGATGTACGAGTACTTCGGCGGGGGCGGGTATTCTTCCCACTTCGTCACCCGGGGAGACATGCCGGTAACGATGTGCCGGATCAACCTGATTGAAGGCCTCGGCCCTACGCTACAGATCGCCGAAGGGTGGGCGGTAACGCTTCCCCCGGAGGTCCACAACGCCCTGGAACAACGGACCGACCCGACCTGGCCCACCACCTGGTTCGCACCCCGGCTGACGGACAGCACGGCCTTCCGCGACGTCTACAGCGTGATGGCCGGTTGGGGCGCCAATCACGGCGCCTTCAGCTACGGCCACTACGGGCATGAGCTGATCACCCTCTGCTCGATGCTCCGCATACCCGTTTGTATGCACAACGTAGCGAACGAGCGCATCTTCCGCCCCAAAGACTGGGGAGCCTTCGGAATGAACGAGGAGGGCGCGGATTACCGGGCTTGCCGGAATTACGGACCGCTGTACTGATCCCGTGACAGCCCACCAGGCAACGGACGGGTTAAAAAAACCGGCCTGGATTTTGATCTTAACGGATTAGTGTTTATTATTGCTTAATCGTTAAAGCTACATGAAGGGCAAGACATCACTCAAGGACATCGCGCGGGAGGTGGGCGTATCCATCCCCCTGGTTTCCTATGTCCTGAGTGACAAGGGCAAGGAGAACCGCGTTTCGGAACAGACCGCGAAACGAATACGGGAAGTGGCCAAGGCGATGAACTACCAGCCTAACCTGAATGCCAGAAGCCTGAAGACGAACAGGACGCGAACCATCGGCGTGATCGTGGCGGATATATCGAATCCCTTTTTCGCTACGCTGGCCCGGGTGATAGAAGACGAAGCGTACACCAGAGACTATACGGTAATCTTTGGATCCTCGGACGAGAACGTGGATAAATTCGATAAGGTGTTACGGTTTCTGCAAACCCGGCAAGTGGATGGGTTTATCCTGGCCGCGCCGGAGGGTTCGCAGGAAATGATCCGCCGGCTGAAGGAAACCAGTACACCGATGGTAATGGTCGACCGGTACTTTAGGGACATCGAGGTGGCTCACGTGATCGTGGATAACTACCACGCCTCCGTTCAGGCGACAAACTACCTCATCAAAAAAGGTCACGACAGGATAGCTTCGGTAATGTATGACTCGCAACTCGATCATTACGCCGACCGCCGCCGGGGTTTTGTAGCTGCCCTGCAGGCATCCGGCGTACAAGACATCGAGCCCCTGACCGCGAAGGTGGGTCACGTGTCGCTGAAGAGCGACATGAAGCGAACCATCTCCAGGCTGGTGCAGGAGGAAGAGATCCGCGCGATCTATTTCCAGACGAACACCCTGGCGGAGGAGGGACTCCGGCAATTGATGAATCTGGGAAAGGACATTCTTAACCAAACGGACGTCGTCGTATTCGATCAAAATTCGACCTATCACTTCCTGGAAAATCTTATCCCCTACATCAAACAGCCCATCAAGAAAATGGGCCAAAAAGCAGTCGAGATCCTCATCAACCAGATTGAGAGCCAGGTAGCTGCTCCGACCACCTGCCAGTTTACGACCAAACTCAAAGTGGGAAAAAAGCTAAGCGTAAACGGATAAAAAATTTTCCCTCTACGCTTAAACGATTAAGCCTAATCCGGCGATTCCGGGGACTTCCGATTCTACGAACCAATTAACTAACTAGCTATGTATGTCGATCTTGCAAAACAACGAAGCCTGAGGAAGTACCCCAAGGCCCTCTTCCTCCTGACTGCCTGGCTGATTTTCGGGGCTACTGCCCTGGGACAGCGCACTATTACCGGAACGGTATCCGCAGAAGACACCGAGGGGGGACTGCCGGGAGTTACCGTAATGGTCAGGGGAACGAACACCGGTGCGGCTACCGACTTTGATGGTTCCTATTCCCTCACGGTACCCGATGATGGCGCCACCCTGGTCTTCAGCTACATCGGCTACCGGAAGGTGGAGGTACCGGTCGCCTCCCAGTCGGTCATCGACGTTACGCTCGAGGAGGACATCAGCGCCCTGGATGAGGTGGTGGTGATCGGTTACGGCACCCAGGTACGGCGGGAGGTGACCGGTTCCATTTCCTCGCTTGACGAGGGATCATTTAGTGCCCAGGCCAATACCAACGTAGATCAGATGATCCAGGGTAAGGCCGCCGGGGTACAGGTGGTCCAGAACAGCGGCGAACCGGGGGGCGGAATGTCCATAAACATTCGGGGGGTAGGGTCGATCAATGCGGGAAGCTCCCCCCTGTACGTGGTGGATGGATTGCCGATCAATAACTCGCCCGCGATCTCGCAAACGGGGAATGAAACGGCCGCTACCCGGTCGCCAAGGAACCCGATCAGCTTTCTGAATCCGGAGGATATCGCGTCCATCGACATCCTCAAGGATGCCTCGGCCACCGCGATTTACGGTTCCCGGGGAGCCAACGGAGTGATCATCATCACGACAAAACAGGGCAGTACCGGCGATTTGCGCATCAATTACAGCACCCACGTCGGAATCAATCGGGTGCACAACCGACTTGACCTATTGAACGCGGAGCAGTACCGCGAAGGGATCAATTCACTGATTGACCAGGGTGCCGGCAGTGAAGCAGAACGGGTCACCGACATATCGGGTGCCGGAACGGACTGGCAGGACGAAATATTCCGCGATCGGGCCATGCTCTACAAGCACAACCTAAGCTTCTCGTGGGGCAACGGGGCCACTTCCTACCTGGCCACCCTGAACAATACCAAGGAAGAGGGTCTGGTAAAGAATACCGCCTTCAATCGCTTCAGTGGACGGTTTAACCTGAACCACCGGACAGACAAGGTCAATTTCGGCATCAACACTACCCTGAGTTACATCAAGGACAACTTCGTGCCCAACGGATTCGACGTGAACCTGCGCGGCGGCGCCATCAACGCCGCTAAGCTGTACGATCCGACCCTGGCGGTCAGGAACGAACAGGGGAACTACGTGACCACCGATTTTTTCGATATCGATAATCCCCTCGCCATCATTACGGGAAATCATATATCGGGGAACCGCTACCGCTACCTCGGTTCCGCCTTCCTCGAGTACTTCATCGTCCCGGCACTTTCGGCCAAAGTGAACGTCGGGGCGGATGCGAACAACGAAGACAAGTCCGTATACAAGGACCGGACGACCATCATCGGCAATTCCCTGGGAGGCGTGGCTTCGGCCTATTCGGCCACCGAGACGAACTACCTGGTCGAGGGCACGCTCAACTACCGGCAGGACCTGGGTGACCACAGCATCGCGGGACTACTGGGCATCACCACCCAGAAGTTCCAGCGGAGGTTCAGCTCCCAGGACGCGAACAACTTTACCACGGATGCGACGCTGGCCACGAACTTCGGTCTGGCCGACCGCTCCACGCTGATCAATGGCAGCAGCAAGGCTACCAACAGCCTGCTTTCCTACCTGGGCCGCATCAATTATAAATTCCTCGACCGCTACCTGGTCACGGCAAGCTACCGCATCGACGGTTCCAGCCGCTTCGGGGAGGGCAACCGCTTCGGGTACTTCCCCTCGGCGTCGGTTGGCTGGCTGGTCGATCAGGAGGAGTTCTTCACTAATAATATTTTCAATACACTGAAGGTGCGGGCCAGCTGGGGAAAGACCGGCAACCAGGAGATCGGCAACAACCAGTCGATCTCCACCTTCAACACCGGAAGTCGCACGAGCTACGTACTCAACGATCAGTTCGTAACGAGCCTGAACCCCAGCCGCATCGCCAATCCGAACCTGAAGTGGGAAACCACCGAGCAGGTGGACATCGGGGTGGATTTCGGCGTATTCAACGACCGGGTGTCGGGGTCGGTAGCCTGGTACCGTAAGCATACTTCCGACATGCTGCTGAACCTACCCATTCCCACCTCCAGCGGCTTCGGCAGCCAGTTGGTAAATATCGGGAGTATGAGGAACAGCGGCTTCGAGTTCACGGTCAATACCTACAACGTGACGGGCACCAACTTCACCTGGAGCTCCAACCTGAACCTCTCCACCCTGACCAATGAGGTCCTCGATCTGGGAGGCGTGCCGGAGATCCTGTCCGGAAGCCTCGGGGCGGCGTCGGACAACGTGGGCATCATCCGCCCGGGTGATCCGTTGCTGTCCTTTTACGGCTACGAGGTGACCGGTGTATGGCAGCAGAACGACGACCTGAACGAGATCACCAATAACGTGAACCCGGGTGATCTTAAATTTCGGGACATCAACGGCGACGGAACCATCAACGGGGATGACCGGATGATCCTGGGCAATTCCTTTCCCGACCTGAGCTGGGGATTCTCCAACAGCTTCAGTTACAAGGGGTTGAGCCTCGACATCCTCATCACCGGTATGGAGGGCGTGGACATGATCAACGGTAACCTGCTCGAACAGTACTACCCGCGGTCGGGCATCCGGGTAAACCGGTTCGCCGAACCCTTCCTGAATCGCTGGACCCCCGATAACCCCACCAACGACCAACCCTCCTACCTGGGCCTCAGCCAGCAGGGGCAGTCGGTGAACTCACTGACCGTGAACGATGCCTCCTACGTGAAGCTGCAGTCGGTCCGGCTGGGGTATATGGTGCCGAAGCAACTCCTGCGCAATGTCTTCCGGACCGCCGAAGTGTACGTTACCGGGCTCAACCTGCTCACCCTTTCCGACTACCAGGGCTTCGACCCCGCCCTCAACCCCAACGGCAGCGCCAATTTCCGGATCGACTGGAACGGCTACCCGTCGGCGACCACCTTCCTGGTCGGATTAAACCTCGGATTTTAGAAAACCCTCGCAGCATAAACAGTTAGATCATGAAATACATCAGAAATATCGGAATGCTAATCCTGGTCACCGTGCTCCTGGGACGGTGCGAATCGATCATCGAACCGGAAGTATTCTCGGAAACGGGGCCGGAAAGTCTGTTCAACTCCCTGCAGGGGGTGGAGGCCCTGCTGTTCGGTGCCTACGCCAACGCGGCCGCGGTCGGTGGAAACAGCGCCGCCGATGCGCTGACCGCACCGGAAACGATGACGGACATCGGCTTTGTCACCGAAGGGGCCATCGCCAACTGGGCGACCAATTTTCAGGACTGGATCCTGGACGGCTCCGGCAGTTCCCTGTACAGCGTCTACTGGAACGAGCCCTACCAGGCCATCCGCAACAGCAACATCCTGCTGGAGAATGTGGAGACCGCCAACATCACCGACGCCTCCAAGGACCTCATTCGCGCTGAAGCCAGATTCATCCGGGCCTGGAGTTACTATAACCTCTACTTCAAGTTCGGTCCCGTGCCGCTGCGCACCAGCACGACGCAGGAATTGCAAATCCCCAAGGCCTCCGAGGAGGAGATCCTGGGCTTCATCGAGACCGAATTTCTCGAGATCATGCCAAATCTGCCGCAACCGGGAGCGGAGAAGCAGTACGGCAGGGCGCATCGGGGAGCAGCCATGGGGTTTCTCACGAAATTCTACCTGAACACCAAGCAGTGGCAGAAGGGTGCCGAGATGGCCCAGTCCATCATGGACCTCGGGTATTACGAGTTGTACCCCGAGTATTTCGGCCTGTTTCAGGTGGCCAATGAGCGCAACCGCGAACTGCTCTGGGTGCGTACGGCCAAGGCGGACCTCGGCCGGGAGGCTAACATCAGCATCATGAATTACGCCTGGCCCCAGGCGTTCGCCAGTGATCCCAACACGGGGCTCGAATTCTGTGACGGTTGCAGAAACTTCGCCACGATGCTCCGCTTCCGCGACGATTTCTATCTCTCCTTCGATCCCGCGGACGAACGGCGCTCGCTCATTCTGACGGAGTACATCAACAACAGTGGGGAACTGATCAACCTGCTGCCCCCCGGCGACAATCCCCGCCCCTTCAAGTACTGGCCCGCGGGTGACTTTGCCGGACCGGCCTACGGCAACGATATTCCGGTGATCCGGTATGCGGACATCCTGCTGGCCCGCGCCGAGGCCCTCAATGAACTCAACGGCCCCAGCCAGGAATCCATCGACCTGATCAACCGGGTACGGGAGCGAGCCGGCATCGCTTCCCTGGAACTCGGGGACTTTTCTTCCAAGGAAGCGCTTCGCAGTGCCATCCTGGTGGAACGGGGATGGGAATTCTGGTGGGAAGACCAGCGGCGGGACGACCTTATCCGGCACGGAGAATTTATCAAGCGTGCCCAGGAGCGGGGTGAGCCCGCCAGGGAGCATCAGGTTCGTTACCCCATTCCCCAATTCGCGCTCGATGCCAATCCCGCGCTGGAGCAGAATACGGGCTACTAGGCGTGCCGGATCAGCTGATTACTACCCCCCGGCGGGGAAACCTTAAATTATACGCATATGTGTGTTTTACATAGACTGTCTACCCTAGCGACTACGGCCCTCACGCTGCTCCTGCTTCTGCTGGGATGCGAGGAGGCCAGCGCGCAGGAAAGCGGCGACGGAGATCGGGGTGCGGACTTCTCCCGCATGAGCTACCGTAACCCGGAAGCCACCGCCGACCTGGGGGTCGGATTGTGGGCCTGGCCCCTGCCCATGGATTATGACGGCGACGGGGATATGGACCTGGTGGTCTCCTGTCCCGACGTGCCCTTCAACGGCACCTACTTCTTCGAAAATGCTTCCGGCGACCGGGCTGCCATGCCCGTTTTCGAGCCCCCGGTAAAGATCGGGGAGGGCATGAAGAACCTGCAACTCTCCACGACCGATGGGGAAGTGAGGGTGCTGGGCCGTGGGGTGGAGTACGTGGACTTCAAGTCGGCGGGTTTTTCCAAGCCCAGGGAGTTGTACCCAAGCGACGACCTCGAGGAAGGCCACCAAAAAGTTCGGTTCAGCCAGTGGAAATACGTGGATTACGAGGCCGACGGAGACCTCGACCTGCTCGTGGGGGTGGACGACTGGGGCGACTACGGTTGGGACAACGCCTTTGACGGGCAGGGAAACTGGACCAACGGGCCCCTGCACGGCTACGTCTACCTGCTGGAAAACGTGGAGGGAACGTACGAGGACCGGGGTAAGCTCATGGCCGGCGACAAGGCGATCGACCTGTACGGGGCGCCATCTCCCAGTATGGACGACTTCGACGGGGACGGCGATCTCGACCTCATCTGCGGAGAATTCCTGGACCGCTTTACGTGGTTCGAGAATACGGGTACCCGGGAAAAACCCGTTTTCGCGGAGGGCCGCTTCCTCCAGAATGAATCGGGGGTGATTAAAATGGACCTGGAAATGATCATCCCCTCCGCCGTCGACTGGGACGGGGATGGGGACATTGACCTCATCGTAGGGGATGAGGACGGACGGGTCGCGTACGTGGAGAATAGGGGCGAAGTGAAGGACGGTATGCCGGTCTTCACTTCCCCCCGGTACTTCCGTCAGGAGGCGGACTACGTCAAGTTCGGCGCGCTTTCCACCCCCTACAGCGTCGACTGGGACGACGACGGGGACGCGGACCTGATCAGCGGTAATTCGGCGGGATACATCAGCTTTATCGAAAATCTGGACGGCGGCAGCCCTCCGGAGTGGGCCGAGCCCGTCCGCTTACAGGCCGGTGGAACGGAAATCCGCTACCTGGCGGGCGACAGCGGCTCCATTCAGGGCCCGGCGGAGAAAAAGTGGGGGTATACGACCTTGTCCGTCAACGACTGGAATAACGATGGGCTGAAGGACATCATCGTCAATTCGATCTGGGGCCGGATCGAGTGGCACGAAAACGTAGGGACCAGGGGTAAACCGGAACTACTGCCGGCCAAGCCGGTGGCCGTGGATTGGGGAGCGGCCACGCCGCCCAAACCGGAGTGGAACTGGTGGAGTCCGCAAGCGGATGAGCTGGCCACCCAGTGGCGGACCACGCCCTACACGATCGACTGGAACGAGGACGGCCTGATGGATCTCGTCATGCTGGACGCCGAAGGGTACCTCGCTTACTTCCAGCGATTCGAGGATCAGGATGAGCTAAAGCTCCAACCGGGGCAACGCATCTTCTACGGGGTCAACGGAGGGGCCTACGACGGTAGGAACAAGCTGATAAACCAGGACGCCGGTCCGCTACAGTTGAATACGGGGCTCTATGGGGGCAGCGGCAGACGGAAACTGGCCTTTGCGGACTGGGACCAGGACGGCGATCTGGACCTGATCGTCAATAGCACCAATGCGGCCTGGTTCGAAAATACGGGGACGGAGAACGGGTTGGTCAACCTCAAGTTCCGGGGCGATATCTCCGAGCAGCAACTCGCCGGCCACACCACCTCGCCTACGATCGTGGATTGGAATAAGGACGGCACTCCCGACCTCCTGCTGGGCGCGGAGGACGGCTACTTTTATTACCTGATCAATCAGCACTAACATGAACCAACTTCCTAAGGGCCTCTGGCCGGTGATGCTCACTCCCTTTCGGGAGGATAATTCCGTCGATACCGATGGCTTGATCCGCCTGACTGAATTTTACATCGGTGCCGGCGCCGACGGGCTCTTTGCCAATTGCCTGTCCAGTGAAATGTTCCAACTGACCGACGCCGAGCGCCTGGCCGCTACGGAAACGGTGATCAAGGCCGCCGCGGGGCGGGTACCGGTGATCTCCACCGGCTCCTTCAGTACCGACATGGACACGACCGCCTCCCTGGTCAGGCGACTCCATGACCTGGGAACCGCCGCCGTCGTCATCAGCACCAATCAACCCTGTAGCGAGCTGGAGGGGGAAGACGTATTCAAGGCCAGGATCGATGAGCTCCTGCGCAAGACCGGAGATATCCCACTGGGCCTCTACGAATGCCCCGTGCCGTATAAGCGCCTGCTGCCCCCCGCGCTGCTGAAGTGGCTGGCGGGATCCGGGCGGTTTGTCTACCACAAGGACACTTCCTGCGTGCTGGACGCCATACGGCAGAAAATTCGTGCGGTGGAGGGTACGTCTCTGGGCATTTACAACGCCCACGTCCCTACGGGGGTGGATTCCATCCTCGCCGGAGCGCGCGGCCTGTCGCCCATCGGGGCTAACCTCTACCCGGAGCTGTTTACCTACCTGCTCCACCACATCGAAGCCGATCAACCGGGCCAGGGCATCGCGCGCCTCCGGGCTACGCTGGATATGCTGGACACCATCATTCACGTGAATTACCCGTACACGGCGAAATTATTTCTGCAACGCCGGGGCCTGAAGATCACCAGCAGAAGCCGCAAAACCAGGTCGGAAATTTCTACCCACGACCTGGGGAAGCTGGATACGGTGATGCAGGTATTCAATGAGCTGACCGAGGAGCTGGGAATCGAGCGATTCGAGTTTCAGCACGCCTAAAATATCCCCGCGATGACCTTCTCCTGGCGCTGTTTACTCCTGGTCCTGGGTCTCGGTACGTCCACCCCCGGGTCTTCCCAGGAGAAAGCTCCGAACATTATTTTCATTTATTCAGACGACCAGGCTTCCTGGGCCCTGGGGGCCGCTGGTAATCCAGATGCGTACACCCCTAATCTCGACCGGCTGGTCGGGCAGGGCGCCTACCTGACCAATGCCTTCGTGACCACCCCCGTCTGCAGTCCGGCTAGGGCCAGCATCCTGACCAGTCAGTACGCCAGTGAACTGGGGCTGCAGGATTTCATCCCGCAGCCGGGACACGTGCTGTACGATCCGGAAAAACCCCTGGGGCTCGAACCGGCCACGGAGACCTTCGTAGAAGTCCTGCAGGCCGCCGGTTACCGCACCGGTCTGATCGGAAAGTGGCACCTGGGGGACTGGACCGAGAGCGAAGACCGCAGGTACCACCCCACCCACCAGGGGTTTGACTACTTCATGGGACTCACCGGCGGGGGAACGAGCCCGGAGAACCCCACGCTGGAAAAAGATGGGGAGGTTCGCACCTTCAGTGGATTGACTACGGATATCCTCACGGACGAGGCGCTGTCGTTTGTCGAAGCGTCCCGCGATTCCCCCTTCCTGCTCTGCCTGCATTACCGGGCCCCACACGCCGCCTGGCTGCCCGTCGCGGCGGAAGACTGGGCGCCGTACCAGGACCTTGACCCCCGCTTACCCAATCCGGGCTACCCGGACCTGGACACGGAGAAGGCCAAGCGGAAGATGCGGGAGTACCTGGCCAGCACGACCGGAGTGGACCGGAACGTCGGCCGACTCCTGAACCGACTCGAAGAACTGGACTTGGCGGCAAATACCGTCGTCGTATTCACCTCGGATCACGGCTACAACATGGGGCACAACGGCATCGAACACAAGGGCAACGGCGTCTGGATCACCACCACCTTGCCTGCGGGTACCCCGGACGTCCCGCCGCAGCGCCGGCCCAATTTGTACGATAATTCCCTCCGGGTACCCGCCATCGTCCGGTGGCCGGGGCACATTCCCACGGGGTTGGTCATCGACCGGGTGACTACCAGCCTGGATTGGTATCCGACCCTGCTGGCCCTGGCAAATACTCCCGTACCGACAGATGGAGTGGTTCGCGGTAGAAACCTGGTTCCGCTACTGATGGGCAAAGCGGTGCAGAAATGGGACGAGGATGTCTACTCCGAGTACAGTATGATCAACTACGCTACGGCCTACCTCAGGAGCTACCGTACCCCGCAGTGGAAGCTGGTGATCGACTTCCATGACCGGGGGCGGGACGAATTGTACCACATAGGTAAGGACCCCGAGGAAAATATCAACCTGATCGGCGATTGCGGCGAGGATATCAGCCAGGTAATCTTGCTGCTGGAAGAAAAGATTAAGGCCCGCATAGCCTTGATCGGTGATCCACTGCTGGATGAGGTAGCGACCTCCCCCGGAAATAGAAACTAATTATGAAGAGTTTAGACATCCTTGTCTTTTTCGCCTACATCGCCGGCATCGCCATTTTCGGAGCCTCTTTCTACCAAAAAAGCCGGACCTCCTCCTCCTATACGGTCGGGAATCAGGACATCCCGGGCTGGGTGGTCACTATGTCCATCTTCGCCACTTTCGTAAGCAGCATCAGTTACCTCGCCCTACCGGGAAACGCGTTCCTGACGAATTGGAACGCCTTCGCCTTCAGCCTTTCCCTGCCGATCGCGTCGGTCATCGCGGCGAAGTATTTCGTACCGCTGTACCGAAGAGTCAACAGCCCCTCGGCTTACACCTATATGGAGCAGCGTTTCGGCCCCTGGGCCAGGATCTACGTGTCCCTGTGCTATTTACTCACCCAGCTGATGCGCATCGGTACCATTCTCTACCTGCTCGCGCTCACCCTGAATGCCATCACGGGGTGGGACATTACGCTGATCATCATCTTCACGGGACTGGTGGTGGCCGTCTATTCCGTTCTCGGGGGGATTTCTGCGGTCCTGTGGACGGACGCCATCCAGGGGATCATTCTGATCGTAGGGGCGCTCGCCTGTCTCGGATTTATCCTGCTCTCCATGCCCGACGGCCCCGGCCAGGTCTTCGAAATCGCGGCGCGGGGGGACAAGTTCAGCCTGGGCTCCTTCGGCCCGGAGCTCGACACGACCACGTTCTGGGTCGTGTTGGTCTACGGCATCTTTATCAACCTACAGAACTACGGCATCGATCAGAACTATGTACAACGCTACATGGCCTCGAAAACCGAAAAGGAGGCCCAGCGCTCGGCCCTAGTGGGCGGCTTACTCTACGTACCCATTTCCGCCCTGTTCCTGTTCATCGGAACCGCGCTGTTTGCTTATTACCAGACGGCAGCCACTCTTCCGCTGGAACTTCAGGATGTCACGAAGAGCGACCGGGTCTTTCCCTACTTCATCGTGGACGCGCTTCCCGCCGGATTGAGCGGGCTGCTGGTTGCTTCCATCTTCGCGGCCGGGATGAGTACCATCTCCACGAGTTTCAACAGCTCGGCCACCGTTTTCCTGACCGATTACTACAACAAATACTTCAACCGGACGGCTTCGGACAAGGAAGGGATACGGGTGCTCTACATTTCGTCTGTGGTCATCAGCATCGTCGGAATCGCGATCGCGATCGCCATGATCAACGTGAAGAGTGCCCTTGATGCGTGGTGGAAGCTGGCCTCCATTTTCAGCGGCGGGATGCTGGGGCTCTTCCTACTGGCCATCATTTCCCGTACCAAGAACGTGGTTGGTGCCATTGCGGGAACGATCGTTGGTATACTGGTAATTCTCTGGCTGAGCCTTTCCCAGGTGTTTCTCGGTCCCGAAGCCTTGGGTAATCAATTTCATACCTACCTCACGATCGTCTTCGGTACGGTCGCAATTTTCTTCACTGGTTTTTTGATCTCGCTCGCAGGGGGCGGAGAGGAGCGGGCGCGATGATGGGTCAGCGGACGCTGCCAGAAAGTAAAAGGACGAACGAATGAGCACAACGAGGGAGAAACCTGGTGAACGGAAAGCAGGAAAGGATAAAGCCAGGTGTTCGGCCTTGCTCCTGGGCGTGGCGGCACTTCTATTCCTCGCAGCAACGCCCTTCGATAGCCCAGCATCTTACCAGGTAGCAGATAAGCCCAGCAACGTACTTTTCATCATCGCCGATGACTTGTCCAACACCCTGG
>JBBSPZ010000074.1:0-19771 GCA_038258275.1 Chitinophagales bacterium
AGTTTTTTCTGAAATATGGAAGATTGCCGCAGGCATAATGTTGGATGAAGGGCATTTTTTATAAATGTGCTTCAGCTGACATATGCGCAGGGCATCTGGCGTTGGAGTGGAAGGTAAGCGTAGCGCGCCTTTCACTCCAACATTAACGCATACGCATTGCGCATACGCACGCAATAGCCCCGCTATTATTGACGGGTGTGCGCAACCATCCCACACAAAGTACGCATCGCTCACCAACGCACCCGGCTGAGGTTGACGGGTGTGCCGGTATTGACGGGTGTGCGCGCCCAGTCAGAAGCACACCCGCAATGGTGCCCCCAGACGCCGGGCCCCTCATAGGTCGTCCAGCGGACTGCTGATCCGGCGCGACTCCGTCGTCGAGATGTGGGTGTAGATTTCTGTTGTCTTACTGCTCCCATGACCCAACAATTCCTGAATGTGGCGAAGACTGACGCCCCGTTCCAGCAAGTGAGTGGCGTAACTGTGCCGCAGGGTATGTACGGTTGCCTGCGGGTTAACGCCGCTCTTTTTTACCGCGCGCTTCAGGATAGATTGCACACTTCGGGCGGAATATTGCCCACCATGCTGCCCTTCGTACAACCAGTACTCCGGTTGGTACTGCTCCAGGTACCGGTCCAGTTCGACCAGCAGGACCTGGGGGAGGGTCGTTACCCGGTCCTTGTTGCCTTTCCCGCTGTGGACAAACAGCTGCATTCGGTCACGGTGCACGTCGCACAGGCGGAGTTGACAAACCTCCATGAGGCGCAGTCCGCCCCCGTAGATGGTCATGAGGATGCAGCGGTGCTTCAGGTTGTCCACCTCTGCCAGCAATCGCTTGACTTCCTCCACGCTCAGTACTTGAGGTAATTTACGTTCCCGGCGCGGTCGCAGTTCGATGAATGTTTTCTCCCTGCCCTCCACCTGCTCCATCCAGAATTTCAGCGCATTCAGCAACTGATGCTGGCTGGAGGCGGAAAAATTGCCACCTGCCCCCCGCTCGAGGATGTAGTGTTTAACGATCTCGGTAGTCACTTCCTCCATCTTTAGTTCCCTGCGGGCGTGGAAAAAGCCACGCAAGTGGGCCAGGTATCCCTTGATGGTCCGCCAACTGTAGCGCAGGACCCGCAGTTCCTCTTCCGTCCTCAATAACCGCTCGGCCCAGTGCGTCGGTAAAGGCTCACGGTTGCCCATAACCCTATCCGCACTGGGCGGTGGACCGGATGAAGCGGTAGTTGGCCGGGACAAGCTCTGCTCAGGTGGCGCCCCCCGCTCGAGCTCAAACGTCCACTCTAACGATCGGGAACCGAAGGTGTCATTCAATTTCCGCAGTGTGACGCCCTCCGCCGGAGCCGACCAGTACTTCCGCTGTTTGTGGTACTCCAATCCCGCAAGCTCGCCGCAGCGTACGGTAAAATTTGGCAGGTGATCTTTAGGTCGGAATACATAGCGGGTGGCGGATTTACCCTTCACTTTCTGAATCAGTATAGTTGGCATGGCATTGAGTTTCTCCGTAAAGGAAAAACCACTTAAACCAACTTACCCGTCCATAACCGTGTATATTCGAATATATACGTTTAAAAACGGCTTCGCCCTCCATGCGTCGCGGTTGCTACTGCGAAGATGCCTTTAAAAAAGGGGTAGCGGGAATCTGCCAACGCCCGTAAAATAAACGACAGGAACCCAACGGCCCGCCTCTTTCCGAAAAAACCTTGCACCCGCGCCCAGCCGCCGCCCCTCAATCCCTCATTTCCTGTCCCCCTTAATTCTTAACTCCCACCTTCCCTAAAAAGCCGTACCTTTGCGCGCTTAAACGCGGCACCCCCAAAAGCCACCCCGTATGCAGTCAATTCGTAACATCGCCATCATCGCCCACGTCGACCACGGCAAAACCACGTTGGTGGATAAAATGCTGCTGGCCGGCCAGCTCTTCGGAGACCACGAACGTCCTGGCGACCTGATCATGGACAGCAACGACCAGGAGCGCGAGCGCGGCATCACGATCCTGGCCAAGAACGTTTCCATCCAGTACAAGGGCACGAAGATCAACATCATCGACACCCCCGGTCACGCGGATTTCGGTGGCGAAGTAGAGCGCGTCCTGAATATGGCCGACGGCGTACTGTTGCTCGTCGATGCCTTCGAGGGCCCCATGCCCCAGACCCGCTTCGTGATGGACAAGGCCCTCAAGCTGGGCCTCAACCCCCTGGTCGTCGTCAATAAGGTCGACAAGCCCAACTGTACCCCCGAGGAAGTGCACGAGAAGGTCTTCGACCTAATGTTCAGCCTGGACGCGACCGAAGAGCAGCTCAACTTCCCTACCATATACGGATCCGCCAAGAACGGCTGGATGAGCACCGACTGGCGCGAGCCCACCGATAATATCCTTCCCCTCCTGGATGCGATCCTCGAGTTCGTACCCGAGCCGCAGATCAAGGAAGGCAATACCCAGTTGCTGGTCACCAGCATCGAGTTCAGCAAGTACATCGGCCGCATGGCCATCGGCAAACTGAGCCGCGGCACCCTGAAGGCCAACCAACCGCTCACGCTGATCAGCCGCGAGGGCGTAGAAACCAAGGCCCGCGCCCGCAGCCTGTTCGTTTACGAAGGGTTCGGACGGAACGAGGTGGACGAGGTACAGTCCGGCGACATTTGCGCCATCTTCGGCGTGGAGGGATTCGAGATCGGCGACACCATCGCCGACGGCGAGAACCCCGAGGCCCTGCCCACCATCGACATCGACGAGCCGACACTGAGCATGGTCTTCACCATCAACGACAGTCCCTTCTTCGGGAAGGAAGGCAAGTACGTCACCAGCCGCCACATCAAGGACCGCCTTACCGCGGAACTCGAGCGGAACCTCGCCCTCCGGGTGGAGGATACCGACAGTGCCGATAAATTCCGCGTTTTCGGACGGGGCGTCATGCACCTTTCCGTACTGATCGAAACGATGCGCCGCGAAGGCTACGAACTCCAGATCGGCCAGCCCCAGGTCATCGTGAAAGAGATCGACGGCCAGAAGCAGGAGCCCGTGGAAGAACTGACGGTCGACCTGCCCGACGAGCTCTCCGGCACCGCCATCAACATGATCACCCAGCGCAAGGGCATGATGCTCAGCATGACGCCGAAGGGCGAACGGGTGATCCTCGAATTCGAAATTCCCAGCCGCGGCATCATCGGCCTGCGTTCCAACATGCTGACCGCCACCCAGGGCGAGGCCATCATGACGCACCGCTTCAAGGAGTTCCAGCCCCACAAGGGCGAAATTCCCGGTCGCCTCAACGGCTCGCTGATCTCCATGGAGAACGGCAAGGCCATCCCCTACTCCATCAACAACCTGCAGGACCGCGGCCGCTTCTTCATCGACGCGAACGAGGAGATCTACGAAGGACAGGTTATCGGCGAAAACAGCCGCTCGGTCGACCTGGTCATCAACGTGACCAAGACCAAGAAGCTCACCAACATGCGCTCCTCCGGCAACGACGACAAGGCCCGCCTGATCCCGCCCCGGAAGTTCTCCCTCGAGGAGGCGCTGGAGTACATCCAGGCCGACGAGTACGTCGAAGTGACCCCCGAAAGCCTGCGCCTCCGCAAGACCCTGCTCCGCGAAGCCGAGCGCAAGCGCGGCGAGAAGATCCTGTTCTAGGACCGGATCATCCAAGATCGACCGGCGGAAAAAGTGTGCGCCCACCGGGTTAACTTGGGCCGGTGCGCCCGATCCTGCTCAGCCTCGCCCTCCTTTCCTGCTGCCTGCCCCTGGCGGCCCAGGAGAACGGCTGCACCGGGCCGACCTTCGCCCAGCTCTTCCGCGACACCACCGGCCGCTACGTCCGCCTCACCAGCGTCATTCCGTACCGCGGCAGTCCGACCGATCTCCTCATCGGGGGCATGGCGGACGGCGACGTCTTTCTCTCGCGCATCGACCGGGAGGGCAACGTCCGCTGGCGCCGCAGCTTCAGTACGGGTAGCGAGAGCACCGAGCTCACCACGCTGAATACGGTGCTCATCGATGCGGACGGCATGATCGCCGGGGTCGGCAATGACTTTCACGCGGACCGCCAGCACGGCTTCCTTTTCCGGTACGATCCCCTCGGCGACCGCCTGCTCTACCTCGTGCAGCCGGACATCGACAGCGAGCTGACCGGACTGGCGGAAGCACCGGGCAATACCTACCTGACCACCGGCGCCGCCCTCGACCTCCCGCCCCCCCTGTTCTCCCGGGCCCTGACCCAGCGCTGACACCGGGGGGACGGAAGTCCGGCCGGCCCCGTCACCCTCCTGGACGTGGCCGGAGAGGAAAACCCCCTCGACCTGATTCCTCACCCGGACGGCGGCTACCTGGTCGCCGGCAACGCTTCCCTCTCCGACGGGGCCGGCTCGACGCGCGCCCTGCTCCTGCGCCTCGATGACAATGGGCTTCCGGTGACGGCACAGGTCGGTCCGGTAGCCGAAAACGTCAATGCCCGCCTCTACGCCTTCGACGTGGAAGTGGTGGGCAACCTCACCTACCTCCTGCAGTGGGGAGATATCGGCAAGCTGACCGGCGCCGAAAATACCTCCCCCATTCTCACGGCCTTCGACCGGGCCGGGCTGCCGGTGTGGACCCAGCGGTTCGACGTCGACGCCTTCACCGGCGAAACCGGCATCGAACTGGTCGTACAGGATGACGGCCTCCTGATCTATGGTTTCTCCCTGGATGGAGCCCGTGACCTTTTCCTCCTGCGCGTGACGGCAATCGGTACCCTCACCTGGGCCAAACGGTATTCCCTCCCCGGTCGCGCCCAGGTGTACCAGCGCGCCAGCCAGCAGCTGCTGGCCGACGCCGGTGGAATCTGGCTCACCGCCACGTCCAGCTTTTCGGGGGCCCGGCCCCACGAAGGCGTCCTACTGCACCTGGATCCCGCCGGGAACTCCGCTAACGCCTGTCTCGAGATCACCCCCCTCACCGTAAGCGTGAGTGCACTGGCAGCCACCTGGCGCCCAATCAATCTGACGGAAGAAGAAGTCGACCTCGCCTGGAATATCCTTCCCCCCCGCCCCGCCATTCCCGCGCTGGTCAGCTACGACGACTGCGACCTCTCCTGCGAAACCTGCTCCGCCCGCAGCTTTTCCAGCGAGGCCATCTGTGCGGGTGATTCGGTCTTGGTCGGCGACCGGTGGATCGCTACACCCGGGGTATTCATCGATACCGTTTATACCCCCGGCTTAACCTGCGACTCCATAGTCATCACGGAGGTGGTCGAATCTGCCGGTCCTTCCGCCACCTACCGGCTGACCCAGGAGTGTGGACTGAATACCGCCCGCGTCACCATCGCACCTACGGGGGGCGTACCTCCGTATTCGTACACCTGGTCCGACACTTCCATTACCGGGGGAAGTCCCCTCCTGCCCGCCGGCAACTATACGGTCACCGTGAACGACCGGGCGGATTGCCGGCCGCTCCGCCTCGGGGTGGTCGTCACCATCCTCGCTAACGGAGGTACCAGTTACACGGCGATTCCCCCCAGCTGTACCGGGACATCAGACGGCGCCATCGTGCTCTCCCCACCCGGCACGGCCAGCCTGAAACTCCTACAGGATACCACCTTCACCCCCGATCGCATCGACGGACTGGCCCCGGGTAATTACTCCTTCATCCTGCGCACCGCCTCCGGCTGCGAGGTGTACCGGGAGGCGACGATTGAAGCCCCCGTCCCCCTGACGGTCCGCCTGACCGGTCCCCAACGCGTACGCCTGGGCGACGCCGTCGAGTTTACCGCTGTCCCCTCGAATCCCACGGATGACCTTAGGTATAGTTGGACTCCCTCCGACTCCTCCGCTTGTCCGGGCTGTGCCACCCAAACCTTTCTTCTTCCCCGCGATACGCTCATCACCGTGACGGCCGCCAATGCCGCTGGTTGTACGGCTACGGACAGCACGTACCTGCGCACCGACGCCAGCCTGCCCCGCCTCTACCTGGCTACTGCGTTCAGTCCCAACGGAGACGGCACCAACGACACCTGGGTACCCGGGTTCGGCCCCGAAGTAACCGACATCCTGCTGTGGGAAGTCTACGACCGCTGGGGCACCCTCGCCTGGGCTTACGATCCAAACCAGCCGAGCTACTGGACGGGCGGGGACGCAGGTGCGGGGGTCTACGTGTACCGCATGCAGGTCCGGCTCATCAACGGCACTACGACCACCCGCAGCGGAGAGGTGACCTTAATTCGCTAATCCTTGCTGGAGGAAGCGGTTACCGCATTCCCTGCACGATCAGCTCACTCAGGTCGTAGACCATCACTTCGCCCTGCTTTTCGCGGGCCGTCACGCCGTCGGTCATCATCGTCAGGCAGAAGGGGCAGTTGACGGCGATCACCGACGCGCCGGTGGCGAGTGCTTCGTCGGTGCGCTCCATGTTGATGCGCTTGTCGCCGGGCTCGTCCTCCTTCCACATCTGGGCACCGCCCGCTCCGCAGCAGAGGCCGTTCTGCCTGCTGCGCTTCATCTCCACCAGCTGGCCGTCGATGGACTCCAGTACCGCTCGCGGGGCCTCGTACACGCCGTTGGCGCGGCCCAGGTAGCAGCTGTCGTGGTAGGTGATCTTCTTGCCCTTAAAGGAATCGCCGTCCGTCATCTTGATCCGCCCCTCATCGATCAGTTGCTGCAGCAACTGGGTGTGGTGCACGATCTCGTAGTGGCCTCCCAGCGCGGGATACTCATTCTTGATCGTATTGAAGCAGTGGGGGCACGCCGTCACCATCTTCTTCACCCAGTACATGTTCAGCGTCTCGATATTCTGCAGCGCCACCATCTGGAACAGGAACTCATTGCCCGCCCGCCGCGCCGGATCGCCGGTACACGCTTCCTCCTCCCCCAGGATCGCAAAGTCGATCTCCGCCCGCGTGAGGATCTCCGCAAAGGCCCGCGTCACTTTCTGCGCCCGGTCGTCGAAGGAACCCGCACAGCCTACCCAGAAGAGGATCTCGGGTGTTTTGCCTTCGGCGGTGTATTGGGCCATTGTTTTTACGGTCATGTGGTTGTTGGGTTGTTGAATCGTTGGGGTGGGCATCGCGACTCGCTGTGATTTAACCGAGTTTTGCGGTCGCCCGGGCTTTGGCGAAAAGTTGTAAGAGAGTTTGGTATTCTTTTCCGATTGCACGAACGGTTGTTTCATCCACGGCTATATCGCTTTCCATGAGAAGTTCCAGCCAGAAGAGGGTTTCGTCGCATTCTTCGACTACGATGCAGAGTTTCGCATACCACTCCCGTTTGGACCTTGCCCTGCACGCAGCCCGGTAATTGGCGGCTACCGAAGTAGCTGACTTGATGATCTGATAACGGACTACATTTAATGCCGGGGATTTCCCTGCCTGCTGCATGAAGTTAACCAACTCAATGGCTACCCGCTTGGTCCGACCTTTCAGTTCGATGGCAAACTCCTTGCTGGACTGCCGCTGCTCTCCGTAGTCCGCCGACGGCTCAAAAAACTGATTATCACAATTTTCCATCGTTTCCAATTACGAATTAAAAAACCTGATCGAAACGCCAGCCTCAGTAACGCCAGCATTAGCAACACCTACAATATCCGGAATTCAATAACCCAACAATTCAACAACCCCTCACCCCACCCAGTCCACCCGGCTAGCCCCCACCGACCAGGCCCGCTGCTGATTCTCAATGCTATTGAACAACGGCCGCCAATCGGAAGGACCCGCGGCCTCGGTGAGGATCTCGTGGCGCCGGAGTTTGTTGATCATTTCCAGGGGATTGATGAGGATCGGGCAGGCCTCCACGCAGGCGTTGCAGGTGGTGCAGGCGTGGATCTCCTCGCGGGTGATGTAGTCCCAGAGCGTGCGGTCGTCGGAGAAGTTGGTGCGGCTTAGGGGGGCGGCTTTGTCGGGGGCGAAGTCTGCGTTGCCGGAGCGGATCTTGGTGCCCACTTCCTCGGCGCGGTCGCGCACGTTCATGACGATCTTGCGGGGACTCAGTTTCTTTCCCGTGATGTTGGCCGGGCACACCGCGGTGCAGCGACCACATTCCGTACAGCTGTAGGCGCCCAGGACGTCGATCCAGCTCATCTGCATGACGTCGTTGGCACCGAACTCGGGGAGCGGGGCGTTCATGTCGGGCTCGGGGGCGTTGGGATCGCCGAGGCCCATCATCGACTTCACCTCGTTCATGACCTCGGGCATGTTGATCATCTCGCCACGGGGCTTGAGGCGGGCGAAGAAGGTATTCGGGAAGGCCAGCAGGATGTGCAGGTGCTTCGAACTCGGCAGGTAGTTGAGGAAGACGAAGACCATCGTAATGTGGCCCCACCACCCCACCCGCTCGAGAAGATGGAGGGTGGAAGGATCCAGGCCGCCAAAGAGGACGGGACCGAGCCAGCCGCTGACGGCGAAACTGGTGGCGCGATAATGGCTGGGATCGCTGTCCTGGAGCACGACGTCGGTGCCGTTCATGGTGAAAATGCAGGCCAGGAGGATCAGTTCGAAGATCAGGATCAGGTTGGCGTCCAACTTGGGCCAGCCCTGCATCTCCGGCTTGTTAAAGCGGGGAATGAAGAGGACGTTGCGGCGCACCAGGAAAATGACCGTAGCCACGAAGGCCAGGATACTAAGCAGCTCGATGGTGCTGATCACGACGTTGTAGAGTCCGCCCAGCGGCCCCAGGAACCACCGGTGTACCCCGAAGATGCCGTCGATGAAGATCTCGATCAGCTCGATCTGGGTAAAGACGAAGGCTACGTAGAGCATCAGGTGCAGTACCGCGGGAATGAGGCGCTTGAACATCTTCTTTTGTCCGAAGGCTACGAGCAGCATATTTTTCATCCGCTCCCCGGTGGGACCGGTTACTTCCTCTTCCTTGCCCAACAGCACGTTGGCCCGCACGCGGCTGAACTGGAAGTAGGCAAAGCCCAGCGCGAGGAGGGCAACTACCGCGAAAACGATCGACTGTACCATAAGGGGTAAAGGTAAAAGCGAGGGTCGGGGCAGACAAGGATTGCCAGCGAAAATTCGCTGATTGTGTGTCACCTTGCACCCGCGACCCCGCCGCTTGGCCTTAGTTGGTCTGGTTGAGGTCTTCGGAGCCGTAGAGATAGAGGTCCTTATCACGGAGCTCCTTGGTCCAGAAGATGATCTGGCCCGTGTGGTAGCTGAAGTGCTCGACGACGTGCAGGAGGATGAAGGTGCCGTCGTGTACGTAGGCCTGTACGGGGCGCTCGGGAAGTAAGTCCTCCTCGCTCAGGGACCCGATCAGTCTGACGGACTCCTGCACCGTACCGGTCAGCACCTCAAGGAGCTCCTGCCCGGAATAGCCGGACGTAGTGGAAAATTCCGCGTTACGCTGCCGGTCGTCTGCCTGCCCCCCGAGGCCGTTAAGGATCCACTGGCGGATGTTGCCATTGAGGTGGAGCAGCTGATTCCCGATGCTGTTGGAATTGGCGTTGGGCCGCTGCCAGATCTCCGCTTCGGAGAGCTCGGAGAGGCAGGTAGTGATGCGTTCGAGGTTCCACCCGAAAAAATGGACGGAACTGCGGAGGAGGTGTTGGTGGATCGTCGGCATAAACAAGTGGCTGGTGTTTCCGGTAAAGGGGACCTAAAGTTACCTTTGCGCCGTTATGCAGCATAAATTGAACGTATTCAAATTCGGGGGAGCCTCACTGAAGGATGCCTCCGCCATTCGCCACGTAGGAAAGATCCTGCAGGGATTTTCCGACCAGCGGCTGGTGATCGTCGTCTCCGCGATGGGCAAGACCACCAATGCCCTGGAAGAAGTCGCCTACGCCTACTGGCACGGGAAGGTCCCGGAGGCGCGCCGCCTGCTGAATGCGATCCACACCGCGACCTCGACCACGATCGGGGAGTTGTTTGCGCAGTCCCCCGAGGAACTGACCGCCGCCATCAACGACCTGTTCGTATCCGTCGAGTGGGCCCTCGACGAGGCACCCAACGAAGCGTACGACTTCGACTACGACCAGATCGTCAGCCTCGGCGAGTTGATCAGCAGCCACGTCGTGTCGACCTATCTCTCGACCATCGGGCTGCCCACCAGCTGGCTCGACGCCCGCGACGTTATCCAGACCGACAACACCTACCGCGAGGGCTGGGTGAAGTGGCCCGAAACGGTGGAGCGTGCCGAACGCACGATCCCGCCCCTGCTGGAGGAGACCAACTTTGTCGTCACCCAGGGCTTCATCGGCAACACCAGTGAGAATTACACCACCACCCTGGGCCGGGAAGGCTCCGACTACTCCGCCGCCATCTTCAGCTACTGCCTCGACGCGGAATCCATGAGCATCTGGAAGGACGTGCCCGGCGTGCTGACCGCCGATCCGCGCTTCTTCGAGAACGTCACGAAGATCGACCGCATGAGCTACCGCGAGGCGATCGAGATGACCTACTACGGCGCCAAGGTGATCCACCCCAAGACCATCAAGCCGCTGCAGAACAAGAGCATCCCCCTCTACGTCCGCTCCTTCATCGAGCCCGACCTGGAGGGCACTTTCGTCACCGACGACGCCGGCGATGCCTACCCCCCCATGGTCGCCGTCGAGCGCGAGCAGGCCCTCATCAACATCAGCACCCGCGACTTCAGCTTCGTCGCCGAGCACCACATCCGGGAGCTCTTCGAGCACATCACCACGACCCGCCTGCAGGTCAACATGATGCAAAACACGGCCATCAGCTTCAACGTCGTCGTCAACGACATCGACGACCGCGTCGAACGCTTCTGCGCCCTGGTCGACGAGCACTTCAAAACGACCATCGACCGCAACCTCGAGCTCATCACGATCCGCCACTATACCCCCGACGTCGTCGAAAGCATGCGACGCGGCAAGGTCAATCTCCTCGAAGGACGGCTGCCGCTCACCCTGCAAATGGTGGTGAAGGACGTACCGGTGGTGCGTAGGAAGGATTCTTAGTACCTGGGCTACTACGGGTCGTTGAGTGGTTGGGCTGTTGAATTCGCGCGGCCTGATGCTGTTTCCGAAGCTCCTGCTCCGAAAAATCAGTGCCGAATTTGCAGACGCTTAGTGGAAGGTTGACTTAAAAAAGGTATTCGGGGAAGGCCGGCATCAGCAACTGCGGAAGCCAACCCGACAATTCAACAACCCAACAACCACAACCCAACAACTAGTGCAAATTACTGGTAATCAGCTTCAAAAACTCGTTCCGGGTCCGCTCCGATTTAAAGGCACCGGTGAAGGCGGAAGTAGTCGTGACGCTGCTCTGCTTCTGTACGCCGCGCATCATCATGCACATGTGACGCGCCTCGATGACGACGGCGACGCCCAGGGGATTGAGGGTCTTCTGGATGGCCTGTAGGATCTGGTCGGTGAGCCGCTCCTGTACCTGGAGGCGACGGGAAAAGACCTCGATGACGCGGGGGATCTTGCTGAGGCCGACGATGTAGCCATCGGGGATGTAAGCGACGTGGGCCTTGCCAAAGAAGGGCAGGACGTGGTGCTCGCAGAGGGAGTAGAATTCGATGTCCTTGACGATCACCATTTCGGAATAATCCTCGGCGAACATCGCGGAGCGCAGGATATTCTCGGCGCTGAGGTCGTAGCCCTGGGTGAGGAACTGCATAGCCTTGGCGGCGCGCACGGGGGTTTTCAGCAGGCCGTCACGGGAGACGTCTTCCCCGATTCCGGAGATGATCTCGGCGAAGTGTCCACTGAGGGTATCGGTGGTTTCCTCCTGGTAGCTGATGACGTTTTTCAAGGGCGTGGATTATTTTCTTCCGGCCGGACCATAATAGTCGGCGTAGATGTTTTCGGTTTCGAAGAGACGGATACGGTAGAGGGTCGCGCCCTGTTCGGCGACGGCAGCTTCCAGGCGCTGAAAGATCTGGCTGGTCAGGTTTTCGGTGGTGGGCAGCTTCCCGTCCTGGAACCAGTCGATGTCCAGGTTCAGGTTGGAGTGGTCCAGTTTATCGACGACCAGCTGCCGCACGAGATCGGAAAGCTTCTTGGCATCCATCACGAACCCGGTGACCGGATCGGGGATACCGGAGACGGTCACGCGCAGGTCGTAGTTGTGGCCGTGCCAGTTGTGGTTGGCGCACTTGCCGAATACCGCGCGGTTCTGCTCGTCCGACCAGTCGGCACGCGCCAGTTTGTGGGCGGCGTTAAATGTTTCCCGCCGGGTGATGTAGTGCATGACTGCTGAATTGGGGCGCAAAGGTAATCATTCCGATAGGTCCATCCTGCGGAGCTTATCCAACAAGAGCGCCACCCGGAGGTTGAGCTTCCGGCCGGCGTCGAAGAACTGTCCGTCGATCGTGAGGTGGCCCTCCTTCATTTCCACGAAGGTCAGGGTGGTATAGGTAGCGGTGCCGGCGGGCTGCAGCACGTTCTTCCAGTAGATATTGCTGTCGGTAAGCGCAAAGCCCTGTTTCCCACTACCAAATAGGCTCTGATCGACAACAAAGAACACCCGCTCGTCCTTGCCGGCGCGCAGGTAACTGGCCGTTGCATTCTTGAGGACCTTCTGCGGGGTGGTCACGAAATCCGTATACACCGTAAGTTCTTCTTCCTTGAGCTGCAGGTAATCCATGATCATCCGGAAGAGGTCGACCCGCTTCCAGTCTGCCCCCTGGTAGCGCAGCAGCCGCTGGGGAAAGAGGTCTCCGTGGAGTGCGCTGCCGCTTTCCACGACGAAGTATTCCACCAGTTCAGCCAGGGTATCGCGTTTCCTTCGCCGGACTGCTTTGGTAGCCACGAGTTGCAGGTTCAGCCAGCGCGCCAGAGTGATCAGGCTGGCGTCGCGGATGCGGTGAAAGTCCTCGTCGCGACGGTAGCGCCGCAGGTACCCGGGCAGGGCTTCCGCGCCGAAGTAGGCCGTCAGCCGTTCGCCGAGGTGGTCTTCGAGTTCGCTGCGCAGGGTAGCCGGGGTGATCTCCAACGGCGCTGGCGAAGGAGATTGATCCGGTTCGCCTTCGGGTTCAGGCTTCAGGAAGGTCCCCTCCGTCGCCTTACTTTCCGGCTCCGAAAAATCATCCAGTTCCAGCACCTCCGCCGCCCCCGTCAGGTGGTGGCCACAGGTCGGACAAAAGAGGGCATCCCGCGGTACCTCCGCACCACAGTTGGGACATTGCGCGGGCGCGGACGCAGGTGCCGGACCAAAGGCAAACTCGAAACTCAGCGGTGTAGCCGGGGAGGATTCCGGCTCGTCGTCCTCGCGTTCTTCTACCTCCGCTTCTTCCTCCTCGGTTCCGGTAACGATCTCCAGCGGAATCTCCGGGTGGCGCTTCACCGGGGGTGGTGCTTCCTGCCCCGCCTTGATGGCCTTGGCCCGGGCGATGAAGGTTTCCAGCTGACTCCGTTGGGCGTTATCCAGAAAAGATTCCTCCGGATCGAAGATCGGTTCCAAAAGCGGCTCGCTGGCCAGCGAGTAGTCGGGCAGCGCTTCGTAGTAGGGCTCGTCGGATTCGGAGGGGAAGGGCGCAGTATCCTCCACCACCACGTCGGCGGGTTCGGGTTCCTCGGTCGGTGCGGTCGTTTCCGCTTCCTTTACCATCAGGATCCTGTCGATCTCAAATTCTCCGGCCACTTCTCCCGAATCGACGAACCCCAGCTTTTGGAAGAGCGCAATCGCCCGGGAATTATAGGCCCGCACCGCGAGCAATACGGACCGGTGGCGACCGATGCGTTCCAGTCCTAACGCCAGTAATTTCCCTCCTACTCCGATCCCCCAGTCGGCCCGGCGTACGACCAGCTGCTCGATCTCCGCGAAGGGCCGGTGCCCGGCATTGACAATGATGTACCCAGCCAGCGCGCGCCGCCGCTCGTCCCAGGCGGAGAACACGGCAAACTGAGCATCCTCCAGGGCGGCCAGTACGGATGTCCGCGACTGCTCTACCATCAGGTCGTTTTCCCGGCGCTGGGCGTCGGTCAGTCCGGGCACGTCAAAGGCCGGAAAGATGGCCTGCCACACGAAGGTTTCCAGGTGGGTAAAATCGGATGCTTGCCCTGGCCGGTACTGCATAAAGGAGGAAAACGTTAGTGAGCGTCTTCAGCAACGCACCCACGAATAACGGCCGAGACCAGACAGGGTTCGTCCGCACCCGCCCGCACCGGCCGCAAGCGGAGCATGCACTAGCCACCGCACCAATTCATTACCCCCACAACTCAACACTCATCCGAAATCTATACCTTCGCCCCGTGCCCGACACCCGCACCATACACGACCCCGCCCGCTTCGCCCTGACCCTCGAGCGCCTTTGCCGCCACCTCATCGAGGAGCACGGCGACTTCCGCGATAGCTGCCTCATCGGCATCCAGACCGGGGGGGTCCAGCTGGCCGAACGGCTCTACGCGCGGCTGATCGACCTGGGCGTGCAGCACCTCCTCTACGGCAAGCTCGACATCACCTTCTACCGCGACGATTTCCGCACCAAGGCCGGCCCCCTGACGGCACACCCCACCGAGATCGACTTCCTGGTCGAAAATAAGCGGGTGGTCTTGGTCGACGACGTCCTCTTCAGCGGCCGCACCGTGCTCAGCGCCATGACGGCCCTGAACGACTTCGGCCGGCCCGCCGCCGTCGAACTGCTCGTGATGGTCGACCGCCGCTTCCGGCGTACCCTGCCCGTACAGGCTAACTACCGGGGCATCACCGTGGACACCCTCACCAACGAATACGTCGACGTGCAGTGGGCCGAGACCCACGGCAGCGACCAGATCATCCTCACCGGGTCCTAATTTCTTCCATGGCCTCCGTCCAGCAACTCTCCACCAAGCACATCCTCGGCATCAAGTACCTCACCGCTGCCGACGTCGAGCTGATCCTGGATACTGCCCGGGAATTCAAGGACGTGATCAACCGCCCCATCAAGAAGGTGCCCAGCCTGCGGGACATCACCATCGCCAACCTCTTCTTCGAAAATTCCACCCGCACCCGCATCAGCTTCGAGCTGGCCGAAAAACGGCTGAGCGCCGACACCGTCAATTTCAGTGCCTCCAGCTCCTCGGTCAAGAAGGGAGAAACCCTCCTCGATACCGTGAATAACATCCTGGCGATGAAGGTGGACATGGTCGTGATGCGCCACCCCGCCCCCGGCGCCCACCACTTCCTGGCCCAGAAGATCAACGCCAGCATCGTCAATGCCGGAGACGGCACCCACGAGCACCCCACCCAGGCCCTGCTCGACGCCTACTCCATGCGCGACGCGCTGGGGGGCGAACTGCGCGGCAAACACGTTTGCATTTTCGGGGACATCACCCACTCGCGGGTCGCGCTCTCCAATATTTTCTGCCTGCAGCGGCTGGGAGCACAGGTGCGGGTGTGCGGCCCCCCTACCCTGATTCCCAAGCATATAACCAGCCTGGGAGTGGAAGTGAGTTACAACGTTCAGGAAAGCCTCGCCTGGTGCGATGTCGCCAACGTACTTCGCATTCAACTCGAGCGACAGGACACCAAGTTCATCCCCAGCCTGCGGGAATACAACCGCTACTTCGGCATTACGCAGGCCCGGATGGAGCAGCTCGACAAAGAGATCGTCATCATGCACCCCGGTCCCATCAATCGCGGGGTGGAGATCGATACCGAGGTCGCCGACTCCCGCCACAGCATCATCCTGCAGCAGGTGGAAAACGGCGTGGCCGTGCGCATGGCCGTCCTCTACCTCCTGGCTGCGCGGCGCAACGAAGCGTAGATGTTGTATTTCCTGGTACGCCCCCTGGCCCGTTACGTGCTCGCCTACTACTTCCGGCGGATCGACATCACGGGGCTCGAGCACATCCCCCCCAACGCGGCGGTCATCCTCGCGGCAAACCATCCCACCGCCTTCCTGGAACCCTGCATTATGGCCTGTTTTCAGCGCCGGCCGCTCCATTTCCTGGTACGCGGTGATCTGTACAAAAACAGCCTCGCCAGCTGGCTACTCCGAGCCCTCCGCATGCTGCCGGTGTACCGGATACAGGACGGGGGCTACGGACAAGTAAACCGCAACTACGAAACCTTTGAAGACTGCTACCGGGTACTCAGCCAGCAAAAGGCCGTGATGATCCTGGCCGAAGGCCGCTGCATCCACGAGAAACGGCTCCGCCCGCTTCGCAAGGGAACGGCCCGTATCGCCCTCGGGGCCCTGGACCGCGATACGAGCCTGCATGAGGTATACATCGTCCCGGTAGGCGTCAATTTCGTGGCGGCTGACCGGGTGCGTTCGACGGTCATGATTCGTTGCGGACCGCCGGTTATCGCGAGTGCTTACCTGTCCGAATACCGGCAGAACGAAACCGCGGGGCTCCGCACCCTGACCGACGAGCTGCGACAACGGCTGCAAGGCCTGGTGATCCGGATCCCGGACCGCCTGATCGATGAGGTTTACGAGCGGAAATTGGAGCTGGCCCGCAACGACCTCCACCTGCACGGAACCGGCGTCAGCCACTCCGGCAAACAACTCGACACCGAACTGGCCGTCGTGGCCGCGCCGCTTTCCAACGGACCCGGCATCCTGCGCTACGCCGCCCGCCTGCAGAAGCACGGGATCACGGATGCCGATTTGCTGGATAAACGCGATCAACGGAAGATGTCCTGGACCTGGATACCGGCCGGGCTCCTCCTCCTCCCGCAGTTGCCGTTGTGGGCGGTCGCGGAAATGGTAGCCCTGCGCGGCGCGAAGACGGTGGAATTTTACAGTCCGGTCCGCTGGGCTGCGGTTGCGGTGGGTACCCTTTTCTACCTCCCCTTACTGTTCCTCCTGCCCTGGACCGGCAAGGTCTGGCTGGTGCTTTCCCTGCTGCTCACTAATTGGGCGCTGCGGCAAATCGAGGATTTCCTCCGTTGGCGAGGGGCCACCCTTGCCGCCAAACTGGTGCCGGCCGAGCGGGAACTGTTGTTGGAACTTAGAAAAGAACTGATCTAGTAGCCGGTATCCATGACCTTGACCACGTCGAATTTCGCCTCGTGATCCGCGACGAATTTTAGGTGGGTGGGCGAAACCTGGTAGGCGTCGTGGCCGGCGACGTCGTCGAACCAGAGCACCAGGTTGTAGTCGAAGCTGTTATCCACCACGCCGCGGGAGGGGGTGCCGGCTGGAGTGCCGAGAAACAGGCGCTTCACCGTAGGGGCGCCGGTCAGGCTGCGTATGCCTTCCTCGAAACTTTTGAGCTCCTCGGCGGAAAGGCCGTCCTTGAGCCAGAAGTAGACGGTGTGGGCCATACCCGGATTCGCGGTGGTGGTCATAGGATCAGTTTGTGCCTGCTGCGCCACGCAACCCGTAGAGGAGAAGCCAAGAAAAAGGAGGCAGGCAAACAATAGCAGGCGGTAGTTCATTGATGTAGCTTAGTACGCGGCCAAGATACTTCACCCGCGCCAACCCACATCCCTATGACCATCATCATCATCCTGATCACGGTACTCATCTCCTGGCAGGCCTTCAATAACCCGGAGCAGAAGGGCAAGCTCTTGTTCATCCCCTCTGCGATCAGGGACCGGGGCGAGTACTACCGCTTTCTGAGCCACGGATTCATCCACGCGGATTTCCAGCACCTGCTGTTCAATATGTACGCCCTCTACATTTTCGGGGGCTCGGTGGAATTCGTGTTTAAGGAGTATCTCTTCGGCCCGGTGGTCGGCAACGTAGCCTACCTCCTGTTTTACCTGATCGCTATCGTGGCCGCGAGCGTTCCGGACTACCTGCGCCACCAGAATAACCGCACGTACGCCAGCCTCGGTGCCTCCGGGGGCGTAGCGGCGACCATCTGGCCCTACGTGATGCTGGCGCCCTGGAACTGGTTTATTTTTCCGCCGCTGCCGGCCATCCTGCTCGGCATCGGTTATATCCTGTATTCCCACTACGCCGACAAGCGAGGGCGCGGAAACATCGGCCACAACGCCCACCTCTGGGGGGCCATTTTCGGCCTGGTGGCCTACTCGGTGCTGGTCCTGGCCTTCGAGCCGGCGCTGATGACCTACTTCCTCGACGAGCTCATGCAACCCAAGGGGCCTAATTTCTAGGGCGGGCCCGCCGGTGCAGGGAAAATTAGGACTACCTTTGCCGGCCTTTAGCAAAACGTAAGCAAGCATGGGACTTAAGTGTGGAATCGTCGGACTGCCGAATGTGGGCAAGTCTACCCTCTTTAACGCGCTGACCTCCGCCAAGGCGTTGGCGGCCAACTACCCCTTCGCCACCAAGGAACCCAATCTCGGCGTCATCACCGTCCCCGATCCCCGCCTTGACAAACTGGCTGAACTCGTCAATCCCCAGCGCATCCTGCCCACCGCGGTCGACATCGTCGACATCGCCGGTCTCATCAAGGGCGCCAGCAAGGGCGAGGGGCTCGGCAATCAGTTCCTCGGTAACATCCGCGAGACGGACGCTATCCTGCACGTCGTCCGCTGCTTTGAAGACGACAACGTGGTGCACGTCGACGGCAGCGTCAATCCCGTCCGCGACAAGATGATCATCGACACCGAGCTCATCCTCAAGGACATCGAGACCGTCGAAAAGAAGGTTGATAAGTTCCGGCGCACCGCCAAGAGCGGCGACAAGGAATCCAAGCGCGTCGTCGAAGTAGGCGAAGCCCTCCTCGCCCACCTGGAAAGCGAAAAACCCGCCCGCACCTTCGCGACCACCGAGGAAGGAGAAGATGTCTTGAAGGAGTTGATGCTGCTGACCGCCAAGCCCGTGCTGTACGTCTGCAACGTCGACATCGACAGCATCGAAGACGGCAACGCCCACACCGCCGCCTTCATGGCTTCCGTCGCCGACGAGAACGCCGAGGTCATCCTGATCTCCGCCGGTATCGAGGCCGATATCGCCGAGCTGGAAACCAAGGAGGAGCGCGCCGAATTCATCGAGGAAATGGGCCTCACCGAGCCCGGCGTCAACAAGGTTATCCGGGCCAGCTACTCCCTGCTCGACCTGGTCACCTACTTCACCGCCGGGGAGAAGGAAGTGCGTGCGTGGACCATCCACCGCGGCACGAAAGCCCCCGGCGCCGCCGGCGTGATCCACAGCGATTTCGAGAAAGGGTTCATCCGCGCCGAAGTGATCCACTACGCCGATTACGTCACCTACGGCTCCGAATCCGGTGCCCGCGATAACGGCAAGCTTAACGTGGAAGGCAAGGAGTACGTCGTGGAGGACGGCGATGTGATGCACTTCCGGTTTAATGTGTAGGAGTTAGGAGTTAGGGGTTAGCATTCAGCTTATAGCTTATATCGTATAGGGGGTAGGCAGGTGTTCCTGTGCGCTACCCCCTATACGCTATAAGCTATACCCTACTCCCTGAACCGAGTCCGGACAAGGCCGTTACCTGAAAAACAATACCCACCATGTCCAAGCAACTCTACCTCACTGCCCAGTTCGAACTCAACAAGCCCGACGAATTCGCGCCCATATTCAAGGAGCACGCCAGGGCCAGTCGCGCCAAGGAAGGCTGCCTGTTCTTTTACCTGATCCGCGACCGCAACAATTCCGCCAAGTTCGCCACCATGGAGTGCTGGGACACCTACGCCCACTTCGAGCAGCACGTGGCCGACGCCGAGCACACCGAATTCCACGGCAAGATCAAGCAGTACTGGAAATCCGAACCCGACGTGATGGAAGGGGATCTGGTGATGGGGATGGAGTGAGGATTTAGCATTCAGCTTATAGCATTCAGCCTATAGCTTATAGCATTCAGCCTATAGCTTATAGCGCTGACTGCTACATGCTACGTGCTGTACGCTATACGCTATACGCTATACGCTAACTCTAATTCACCCTATTAACAATAGCATCCTGGTGATCGATGCTTTCCTGGTGAATGGCGCGGAGGTAGTTTTGCATGAATTCTTCG
>JBBSPZ010000075.1:0-19590 GCA_038258275.1 Chitinophagales bacterium
CAGGTAGGTGGTAATCGAAGAAGGACGCGTCAAAGCACGAAACATTCGTCCTTCCGCGGCCAGGGCGTGGGCGAGGTAGTAGCCGATGAAGCCGGTCGCGCCGGTTAGGAGGAGGTCAGCCGGCATAGAGTGCGCCGTTGAGGGTATCGTGAGCAGCCCCGGTGGCGGAGGCCAGGCTGTTGGGGATGCCCTGCTGCCGGAAGAGGGCGCAGAGCGCTACGAGGGCGGCCTCCTTGTAGTCGCCGGTGAGTCCCCGCTCGACGACAAATTCGAGGTCCGATGCCCCCTGCCGCAGTTGCTCTACCAGAAAGGTATTGCGAGCACCCCCACCGCTCACCAGTATGCGCATCGCACTAGCGTCCCCGCCCGAAAAGACGTCTACCGTGGCGCGAGCCAGCCAGTGGCAGAAGGTATGCAGGCGATCCGCCACGGGGGCCGGGAAGGTATGGAGGAGGGGCCAGAGGGTATGGACGACCCAGTCGTTGCTGAGGGACTTCGGATATGGCCGGGCGTGGTAGGCTAAGGCGGAGAGGTGGTCCGCCAGTTCGGGCAGGTAAGCGCCGGAGCGGGCCAGGCTGCCGCCGTCGTCGTAGTCGAGTCCCTGCTGCGCAGCCAGGCGATCGAGGACCTGGCAGCAGCCACTGATGTCGCCGGCGGAAAAGGTACCGCCGGATTGGCGAATGCTGAAGTTGGCGATGCCGCCCAGGTTGAGGAAGCCCCCGTAATCGGGGAAGAGGTGGCGGTCGGCCACGGGAGCCAGGGGGGCTCCCTCTCCCCCTGCCGCGAGGTCGGAACTGCGCAGGTCCGTTACCGTAGGCAGGCCGAGGCGGTGAGCGATGCGGGCGCCGCAACCGAGTTGCACGGAAACGCCCAGGGTGGGTTCGTGGTACACCGTATGGCCGTGGCACCCGGCCAGGGTGGGACGAAGGGTGGGACGATCGGCTAAAAAGGCAGCCGCCCGCTCCCCGATCAGGTCACCGAGCTCGGAGTGGAGGCGCCAGGATTCCCGTCCGGAAAGACCGACCGCCTGCCGCAACCTTTCTTTCCACTCCGGGGAGTAGGGCTGAGTAGTCGCCGCTTCGATGTGCCAGTCCAGCACCGGGTCGGGGCGTTCGGGATCGAGCGTAAAGGAGCAGACCGCGCAGTCGATGCCGTCGAGCGAGCTGCCCGACATAATGCCGAGAACAGTATGGCGCATCTCGCCCACCCTACTGGTTGAGGCTCTTGTTGAAGCTCATGGTGTACTTGGCCATGGCCTGGATCTCCTCCGGACTGAGGATTTCGCCGAAGGCGGTCATCACGCCGTTCTCACTGCCGTTGGTGATGATGTTGACGCGGTAGGCCATATCCTTGACGGATTCCTGGAGATTGGCGGCACCGTTGGTGCCCATGTCGCCGTAGAGTCCGTGACAGGCGATGCAGCGGATCTTCCAGATCTTCTTCACATCGATGTCCTGCGCCTTGGCGACCGCGGGGGTGGTACCGGGGGCTTCGGAAGGGGTTTCTTCCCCACCTCCGCAGGCTAGGGTGATCAGGGCGATAAATAGCAGGGGTAGGAACCTTTTCATGGTCGGATTGACTTTTATACGTATTGTGGCGGGAAAGGTACTGCCGCCCCGCTAAAGTATAAACACAGGGCGGGCACATTGTTCCGATTAAGCATCCGGGAAACTTTTTGCCCCGAACAGTTCCTCGACCCGCATAAACTTCCTATCTTTGCGGGCCGTAAGCGAAACAGCGCGAAAGTATTACCGTATGGAAACTATTAAAGTAAACGGCGAAGTCCGTGAGACCCTGGGAAAGAAAGCCTCGAAGGAAACCCGCCGCGACGGCCTCGTGCCCGCCGTGGTGTATGGCATGGGTGACCCCGTCCACTTTGCCGTGAAGGCCCTCGACCTGCGTGACCTCATCTACACCTCCAGCTTCAAGCTCGCCGAGGTGAACATAGGTGGCCAGTCGTACCGCACCATTGTAAAGGACTACCAGTTCCATCCGGTAACGGACCAGCTACGTCATATCGACTTCCTCGCCCTGGAGGACGGCCGTTCCATCAAGGTGGAAGTACCCGTCACCTTTACCGGCACCAGCCCCGGCGTCCGCGGCGGTGGTAAACTGCTTGTCGCAGTGCGTCGGATCAAGATCAAGACTACCCCCGAGCATCTGGTCGATAGCCTGACCCTCGACATCAGCGAGCTGGAGCTCGGCCAGAGCATCCGCGTCCGTGACCTGGACCCCATGGAGGGCGTCGAGATCATGAACCCGGGTGGCCAGCCCATCGCTACGGTAGAAGTACCCCGCGCCCTGCGCTCCGCCGCCACGGCCGAGAAAAAGGTCGCCGAGAAGGAAGCCAAGAAGGTGGCCAAGGCCCCCGTCGCCTAAGTCGCGTTTTTCGTTCGCTTCCCAAAAGGGCAACCATCCATCCGGATGTTTGCCCTTTTTCATTGCCGGGGCCGGAAAACACAAGTTGTTTTACGCGGGGCAAAAGCCTATTTTTGTTGGGATTTTGCCTTGCTTACTGATTACCTGACCCGATGAAAAAACAAAAAGTAACCCGGAAGTATAACTTTCCGGATGCCGACCTCTACCAGATGGCCATGGACAGCATCCGCCTGGCCCAGCGCGACCTTCCGCAGTACAAGAGCGGATATCAGTACGACGGTCACCGCCTGAAGGGCTTTCACGATCGTTGCCAGCGCTTCGTAGAAATGCCCCACGACGACGAGCTGCTCGGCGACCAGATGATCGTCACCGACAAGAAATACGAAGCCGCCGATAAGCTCAAACACGCCATCCGCTCCGTCATGACCCGCGTGCGTCTCGCCTTTAGCAACCGCACGGGCCGCTACCGCAAGTTCGGCACCGCCAAACTGGGCGACATGACCGATGCCCAGCTCCTCTTCTGCGGCCGCCGGGTCATCCGGGTGGCCCGCAGTCAGTGGGATTTTATCGCCGATACCGGCCTCAACGAGAGCCACCTCGAGCGCCTCGCCAAGGCTTGCCAGGCCTTCGAGCTGTCCATGAACGTCCAGCAGGACAAGGTGGCCGACCGCGACATCCACGTCGAATCCCGCATCGACCTCGGCAACCTCATCTACGACGAGCTCATTGTCGTCTGCGACATCGGCAAGGACATCTGGGCCGAGACCGACCGCGCCCGCTACGATGCCTACTGCATCTACGACAGCAATATGGAGCAGAAGCGGATCGCCAAGGGGGTGTAGGAGTTTAGTTCGTTCGTGCTTCGGGGGTGTACATTACGCGATGCATAAGCCCGGTGACAAGTGGTAATTCAGGAGAACATAGGCACGGCCCTGCTGTGGCTCTTCCTCATCGTGGCCTTCGCGGTCGTGACCGTGCGCCGTAAGAGCCTTTCGGTCGGTGGGGCGGCCGCGGCCGGCATACTCGGGGCCGTGGTGCTGGTGACTGCCGGGGTCTTCTGGCTGCTCCCCCTCTTCACCTTTTTTCTGAGCAGTGCCCTCATCGGGCGCATCCTTCCGGTGGAGCCGGACGCCGGGGACGCAAAAGACAAACAGCCGCGGGATGCGGTACAAGTCCTCTGCAACGGCGGGCTCTACGGTCTGCTAGTGGCAACCGGTGCGCCGCCGATCCTGCTCCTAGTGACGATGGCGGTGGCCACCTCCGACACCTGGGCCAGCGAGATCGGCAAGCATTTCCGGCAACCCACCGTGGACATCCTGCGGCGGGAAGCCGTCCCTCCGGGGCTCAGCGGAGGCGTCAGCACGGCCGGCACGCTGGGCGGGGCCGCGGGTGCCGTACTCCTCGGAATCCTGGGCTTCCTGCTGCTGCCTGGTTTCGGTTTACCGGATTTTCTGGTGGTCGCGGGTTTTGGCTTCCTGGGGATGCTGCTGGACTCCGTACTCGGTGCGGGTTTCCAGGCGCGGTACCGGGATGAAGCGACGGGCGGGCTCAGCGATACCGAGTCACCCGGCTGCCTCCTGGTCAGTGGGTATCGCTGGATGACGAACGACCTGGTGAACCTCCTCACCATCGCCATTGCCACCGGGCTGGCGGCGTTATGATGACTCATCGCACCGGCGGCCGCGGCCCTAAAAAACTACCTTTACGGCAAATTACTGCAGTATGACCCCCGCGAAAACCCTCCTTGTGATCCTCGATGGCTGGGGACTCGGCGTGCGCCCCGAAGCCGATGCCCTCCGCCAGGCGAGCACCCCCACCTTTGACCATATTTACAAGAATAACCCCCACGCTACCCTCATTACCTACGGGGAGGACGTGGGGCTGCCGGAGGGACAGATGGGCAACTCCGAGGTCGGCCACCTGAATATCGGGGCCGGACGGGTAGTGTACCAGAGCTTTGCACGCATCAACAAGGCGATCCGGGAGGGGGAACTACAGGATATGCCCAAGCTGCAGAACGCCCTGCGCTACGCCCGGGAGCACCACAAGGCCTTCCACCTGATGGGCCTCGTGAGTGACGGAGGCGTGCACAGCCACATCAACCACCTGCTGCGGCTGACGGATATCGCCACCCAGGCGGGCAACCAGAAGATCTTCATTCACGCCTTCACCGACGGGCGGGACGTGGCGCCGACTTCCGGAAAGGGCTACATAAAAACGGTGCTTGACTACATTGCCGACCAACCGACCGAACTGGCGACCGTCACCGGACGCTTCTACGCCATGGACCGCGACACCCGCTGGGAACGGATCGCGGAAGCCTACCACGGCATGGTCGACGGCGTGGGCGAAAGGAGCAGGGACGTGCTGGCTACTATCCAGCACCACTACGACGTGGGGAAGACCGACGAATTTCTTCACCCCATTATCCTGACGGACGCCGACGACCGGCCGGTGGCCAGGATCGAGGAGGGGGACGTGGTCCTGTGTTTTAACTTCCGCACCGACCGGCCACGGCAGATCACGCGGGCGCTGACGCAGGAAGATTTCCCGGAGCAGCACATGCATACGATCCCGAATCTCCACTACATCTGCCTGACGCTGTACGACGAGAAGTACACCGGAGTGGACGTGCTCTTCACCCCCGACGACCTCGACAAAACCATGGGGCAGGTCGTCAGCGAGGCCGGCAAGACGCAGGTACGGATCGCCGAGACCGAGAAATACGCCCACGTCACCTTCTTCTTCAGCGGCGGGCGGGAGGACAAATTCCCCGGGGAGCGGCGGATCCTGATCGACAGTCCCCGCGACGTAGAGACCTACGACGAGAAGCCGGAAATGAGCGTCTACGGGGTTACCGATGCCATCATTCAGGACATTCAGGACAACGCTCCCGATTTTATCTGCCTCAACTACGCCAATACCGACATGGTGGGCCACACGGGCGTCTGGGAGGCCGCGATCAAGGCCGCGGAGGCCGTCGACGTAAATCTCGGCCGCCTGCTGACGACCGCAGGAGAAAAGGGCTACCACGTGTTGGTGATCGCCGACCACGGCAACTCCGACGTCATGACCAACGAGGACGGGAGCGTGAATACCGCCCACACGACCAATCCGGTGCCCGTCATCTACGTCGGTCCCGCGGTCAGCGAGGTGAAGCTGCGCACCGACGGCAAACTGGGGGACGTGGCCCCTACCCTGCTGGCATTTTTGGGAGTGGATCAGCCGAAGGAGATGACGGGGGTGAGCTTGCTGAAGTAAAGTAAGGGGTTGGATGGCTGTCGCGGGTGGACGGCCCCCGCGGGTCGCCGGAGTAAGAACGGTGTAACGTAACCAATGCGGCAGTTCCGTGTTTTAAGGAAGTAACCACCCTTGAACATGAAATATCTATTCCTGACGCTCGCCTTCGCCCTGACCCTTACGTCCTGCGACAGCCAGCGCACCACTACTTCTACGACGGCTGCGGCAGGCAGCGAAACCAATGCGGCGATCCCGGACAGCGAGCTGGTCGGCGGCATTTCCATCGATGAACTCGATGCCCAACACCCAGGCATGGCCAAGGCCTACTTCGCCGGCGGCTGCTTCTGGTGCACGGAGGCCTCCTTCACCCGCATCCAGGGGGTAGACGACGTTTACAGTGGCTACGCCGGCGGTGAGCTCAAAAACCCGACCTACCAGGACAGCAATACCGCCTCGAGTGGTCACGCCGAGTCCATCGTAGTCTACTACGATTCCACGGAGATCACCTACGATAAGCTCCTCGACATCTTTTTCGTCGCCCATGATCCTACCCAGCTCAATCGCCAGGGACCGGACGTAGGCCCCCAGTACCGCTCCGCGATCTTCCCCCTCAACGCCATACAGCGCCAGGCCGCCGAGGCCAAGATCGAGTCCCTGAACAAGGGCGGCACCTTCAGTGATCCCATCGCTACCACCATCGAGGACCCCATTCACTTCTGGGTCGCCGAACCGTACCACCAGGACTACTACGAAAATCCCAATAACCCCAACCAGGGCTACATCCAGAATGTCAGCCGGCCTAAGGTGGAGAAGGTGATGAAGACGTTTCATGACCTCCTGAAGCCTGAATACACCAAATAGGGCCTGTGGCGTTAGAGGGCTTCGCCGTTAGAGCCTGCTGCGTTAGAGACCTGTGGCGTCAGCATTACCCCCTAACGGCCCAGCTCTCTACCCTGGAGCAAAGCGCGTCTAACGGCGTAGCCCTCTAACCTCCCCTTCTAACCTACCCCTCTACCCCATGCACGACATCGAGCCGCACTTCCAGTGGCGCGACACTTACCGCGCCGAAAAAGATTCCGCTTCCCCCTTCTACGGGCGGACATACAGTGAATTCAGTTACAACAATAAGGTGTACAACTACCTGCTGCATCCCCAGTGGGATGAATTCGGGTCTGAGACGCTGTACCTGAAGATCCTGTTCGTGGACTACGACGAGCGCTACGCCATCATTGAACTGATCGGAGAGTGGAACGACGCCCTCCACAACGACTCGATGCACCTGAAGCGGGAGGTGATCGACTATCTGATCGCGGAAGGGATCACCCAGTTCATCCTCATTATGGAAGGAGTGCTCAACTTTCATTCGGCCGAGGACGACTACTACGAGGAGTGGTACCAGGAGGTGACCGACAGCGGAGGATGGATCGCCATGCTGAACGTACTGGACCACGTCGCCGATGAAATGGGAAGCGCCGGACTGGACAAGTACATCCGCTACGGCGAATACCTCAATGGTATAAACTGGCGGCCGCAGAAACCCCGGCAGGTGCACGAGGCCATTGAGGGACTGTTGCAGACTTCGGTGAGGCGGGTGTACTAAACGCCTTCCCGCTTCTGTTTTTTCAGGACCATGCGCCCCATGCGGCGGGTGTCGCTGAACGTAAGGTCGGTGACCTCCTGCCAGAAACCGCGCAGTTCGCTGTTCCATATGTCGGGCCGGTAAACGATCTGGTACTGGCGGTTGAACTCGGGCATGATCTCGTTTTCAACGTCGCCGGCAAAGGCTACCTCAACCAGGGTCATGGAGCGGTCTCCGTAGTAATAACCGAGGAGGTCCATGCGTAGGATTTCCCCATTGGGCAGGGTAACGTAACTCCTTCCCTTGATTTCACTTCCTTCTATAGTGATATACAGCTGCATCGGCAGCGCTTCACTGGAATAGATGCCCCCGACGGTCATGGTGCCTTCCCAGAGGCCATCGAGGGTCGCCTGGGCGGAGAGAAAAAGGGGAAATAGAAAGCACGTGAGAAAAAGCGTCTTCATCGCGGTCGGATCGGGGGTAAGAAGGCCGCCACGTCCGTTGGGGTGGGTCGCGACGGAAAAGTAACGGAATATACCCCGCCTTCGTTTAAGCGGCTGCGGGTCGCCGGATTACCTTGTGCGGCGATGGTCCCTTCTCCTGATTATTCACTCCTGCTGCACGCGATTACCCTCGGCACGGCCCGGCGGGAGCTGCCTGCGCCCGTCGCGGACTGGCTGGATGACCTTGAAGCCACCGATCCCGAGGCCGACGCGGCCGAGCAGTTGCTGGCTGCCCTAGCGCTCACGGAACGGATGCACCGCTTGACGAACCGTGTCGGGGAGGCGACCAAAACCGGTAGCGATCCGGCTCCGCAAGAGGTGCTTTCTCCACCCGCTCCCCGACTGGCGCGTGGGTTACACCTCATTCTGGAAGGGACCTACCCCGACTTACTCGATGAGGCCGTGGATCTCCTGGCCGAGCGAGGGACGTACCTCCCTCCGCCTCTTCTGCCGGCCCTGATGGAGCGCGCCGCTGGCGTAGCAAACGAGGATTTCTCCCTGGCCAAACGCTGGGTGGCCGCCGGCGGAGCACGGGGCCGCTGGTTGCTGGGCCACCATCCCGACTGGGCAGTGCTGGCCGATGAGTATGACTACGCTCTGGCCTGGGACGCAGAACGACAACCCGGTCGAAGGGCTACCCTCCTGGGACGCTGGCGACAGGTCGACCCGGCAGCGGCCCGGCAGGCACTAGCCGCAGCGTGGGACGAACTGAATCCCCGCAATCAGGTCGTGCTGCTGGAAGGTATGCGGTCACACCTCTCCTCCGCCGATGGACCATGGCTGCGGCGTGCCCTGGAGCCGAAGCGGAAAGGGGTACGGCAGGCGCTTTCCCGGTTGCTGCTGCGCTCCGGGGAGGAAGAAGCCCTGAGTGATTTCACCCAGCTGGCGCGGAATGGAGTTTCGGACGAGAACAAGGAGATGTTGGCGACCTACGGTGGGATAAAAGCCCCCCAGACCCTGCGCCAGGTACTACTGGAAGTGCTGCCCCCACGGCAGTGGGCCGAAATTACTTCCGCGTCCCTGCCCGCCTTCTGGCAGGGCCTGAAACCCCTGGAACTGCGCGGAGCCGGGGAAGCGGTGCGGGAATATGACGACCCTGTCGCCCGGATCGCCTTCGTGCGGATGCTGGTGTGGGACAATCCCGCCCAGTTTCCCCTTTCCCTGGCGGTCGAACTGGTAAATCAGCTGAGCGAAGCAGACTTTGCGGGCATTTACGACGAGCTTCTCAGCCAGGAACAGCAGACACTCTCCCTGCGGAGCATGGCCCGGTTCCTCGCGCTGAGCCGGCATACGCCCTGGTCGGAACGGCTCACTAAGGCCATGATCAACCAACTAACCGACAACCTCCGCAGCCGCCAGCTCGACTACGCTACCCAGCGCGATCTGGCGCTGCACTGGAAACTGGCCATCCCCCTGCTACACCTGGACACTTTCCCCTGGCTGCGGCAACAGTTGCACGCCCTCACCGAGCGGTACGACGCCTTCGGCAAGCTGGCCACCCAGCTGTTGCAGACCACCTCCTTCCGCCGGGAGCTCCGTAAAGCGTAAACCGTACCTTTGCCTCCATGAACACCGGCAACGCGCACGAACTCCGCAACCTACTCCCCCGCGAGGTACTGCAGGCCCGCCTCGACGCGGAAACCGAGCCCCGCACTACCCTCTCCTTCTACCGCTACGCCCACATCACCGACCCCCGGGCCTTCCGGGATCAATGCTACGAACGGTGGTCAGGCCTGGGCGTACTGGGCCGCATTTACATCGCGACCGAAGGCATCAACGGCCAGCTATCCGTGCCCGCCTCGCGGCTGGAGGATTTCCGGGAGGTGCTCCACCACGTCCCGTTTTTGGCCGGCACCCGGCTTAACATCGCGATCGAGGCGCAGGAGAAATCCTTCCTAAAGCTCATCATCAAGGTGCGGCCGAAGATCGTAGCCGACGGCCTCCATGACGAAACGTTCGATGTGACCAAGCGCGGCCGTCACCTCGACGCCCGGAAAGTGAACGCCCTGCTGGACCGGAAGGACACCATCGTCGTAGATATGCGCAACCACTACGAAAGCGAGGTCGGCTATTTTCGGGGCGCTATCCTCCCCGAGGCTACCAACTTTCGGGACCTGCTGCCCGAGGTGGAGGAGATCCTGGCCGACAAGAAGGACCGCGAGATCGTCATGTACTGCACCGGCGGCATCCGCTGCGAAAAGGCGAGTGCCTACTACCTCCACCGCGGCTTCGAACGGGTAAGCATGGTCGACGGAGGCATCATCGAGTACGCCCGCCAGTGTGAGCGGGAAGGCCTCGAAAAGAAATACATCGGCAAGAATTTCGTCTTCGACGACCGGCTCGGGGAGCGCATCACCGACGATGTGGTCGCCCGCTGCCACCAGTGTGGCAAGGTATCGGACCGTCAGCTCGACTGCGCCAACACGGCCTGCCATGTGCTCTTCCTCCAGTGTGAGGAATGCAGCACGGAGTACGACCGCTGCTGCTCGGTGGAATGCCAGGCGTTTAACGAACTGCCGGTCGAGGAACGGGCCCGACTAGCGCCTACCCGCACGTTCAACGGGGAGCGCTTCGGCAAGGCCATGCGCCGCCCCGTGTCTGCCCTACTGCTGCTCCTGACCTTCCTCCTACTGGGCAGCTGCGCCCGCCGGCCGGCCACACCGGCGGCGGATGAGGCAGCCCTGTCGGTCATGTCGTACAACATCCGCCTGGACAACCGCGACGACGGCGACGATGCCTGGCCCGAGCGCCGCGACTTCTTCGCCAGTCAGGTACTCTACCACGCCCCCGACATCCTGGGCACCCAGGAAGTACTGCCCCGGCAACTCGACTGGCTCAAGGACCACCTGCGGGAGTATGGCGTCCTCGGCGTGGGACGAGAAGGCAGAAACAAGGGAGAATATTCCGCGCTCTTCTACCGTCGCGACCGGCTGATGGTGGAGGAAAGCGGCACCTTCTGGCTGTCTACTACGCCCGACGAAGTCTCCGTAGGCTGGGACGCCGCCCTGCCCCGTATCTGCACGTACGGCCGCTTCCGGGACCTGCGTACGGGCAAAGATTTCATGGCCTTCAATACCCACTTCGACCACGTAGGCGAAGTCGCCCGCCGGGAAAGTGCCCGGCTGTTGCTGCGCAAGATCGATTCGCTGAATACCGGCAACCTGCCCTTCGTCCTGACCGGCGACCTCAACCTCACGCCGGATACCGAACCCATCGCGGTCTTTACCGAATCGCTGGTCGATGCCTATACGGTGGCCCCCGTGCGGCTGGGACCGGCGGGCACCTTCACCGGCTTCAACTACGACGAGCCGGCGGAGCGCCGTATTGATTACATCATGGTATCGCCCGGCGTGCAGGTGGACAAATTCGCCACCCTCACCGATGCGGTGAACCGCCGCTATCCCTCCGATCACTTTGCGGTGGTGGCTTCGTTGCACCTGCGGCCGCGCCGCTAGCGGGCTGGAAAAGTAGCCTTTAGTAGGTAGTCGAAGACCTCGGGCGCCTGGAGTCTGGTGGGGGTATCCTGCTTGCTGATGAAGACGGGTTTGTCCTTGTCGGGGGCGAGGAGTCCGCCGTGGGAACCCTTGACGAGTTCGGCGGTGAGGGGGACGACGTCCATGAGGGTGCGGAAACCCAGTTTCTTGCCAGCCACCTTGAGGGCGATGCGGGGGATGATGAGCTTCTTCCCGGGGTCCAGGAACATCTCCACCGGATCGTAGCCCGGCTTCTTGTGGATATCGACGGTGCGGGCGTAATCGGGTGCGCGGGCGTCGTCGAGCCAGTAATAGTAGGTGAACCAGCTCCGGGCATCGGCCACCGCGACCAACTCGCCGGCGCGGGGGTGGTCGATTTGGTGGAGTTTCTTTCCCTCCTCATCGAGCAGCATACCGATGCCGGGGACCCGCTGGAGCAGGGCCTTGACGGGGGAAATATCGGCGGGATCCCGGATGTAGATGTGGGCGATCTGGTGGTCGGACATCGCCACGGCCCGGCAGGTACCCACGTCGAGGAGCTCGGTACCCCGCTCTTCCCGGACGCTGATCAGGCCCGCCTCCCGCAGGATACGGTTGATGTGGACGGGGCGGTCGACGTCCATGATCCCGTACTCGGAGAGGACCATCACTTCGACCCCGTTGCGCTCGTAGTGCTCGATGAGATCCCTGGCGACGGCGTCGATCTCGCGTAAATCTTGCTTGACCGAAGGATGGCCGTTGCCGTGGCGCTGGAGGTTGTAGTCGAGGTGGGGGAGGTAGACGAGGTTCATCGTTGGCTTGTGCCAATCGTAGACCAACTTGGCGGCGTCGGCGATCCAGCGACTGCTAACGATGTTGGTGCGCGGCCCCCAGAAGGAAAAGAGCGGGAAGGTACCCAGCTCCTTCGTGAGCCGGTGGCGCAGCTCCATGGGGAAGGCGTAGCAGTCCGGCATCTTGCGGCCGTCGGCGAGGTACTGCGGGCGGGGCGTGACGCAGTAGTCGACCGAGGAGTACATATTGTACCACCAGCAGATGTTGGCGATGGTAAACGAGGGGTCGCGGTCGCGGGCGATGTCCCAGAGCTTGGGCGATTCTACCAGGTGGTTAGACTGCCGCCACAGCTTCAGTTCCTGCTCGTCGCGGAAGAGCCAGCCGTTAGCCACGACGCCGTGGTCGCGGGGGTACTTGCCGGTGAGGTAGGTGGTCTGGGCGGTGGTCGTGACGGCCGGGAGGGCGGGGTCGACGGTGGTCACCTGGCGGCTGGCGGACCACCGGGCCAGGAAGGGGGTGTCCTCCCCGATGAGGTCGGCGGTCAGGCCTACGATGTCGATGACGGCGGTGGATTGCACGGTTTAGTCGTTTAGGATTTGCAGGACCCAGGCCAGCTCGCGGGTGATCGAGTCGGTCAGGGTAAGGCGTTGGTGGTCGGGCAGCACGTCCCAGGTGTAGGTCTCCACCTCGAGGTGAGGAGTGTAGGGCGCGGCCTTCCACAGCCGTAACGTTTCCCGGATGGCATCGTTGGTCGACGCCAGAATTCCGTAGCGGTCCGCGTAGATCGGCACGTGAAAGTGAGTCCGCAGTTCCGCGTAAGCGGAGTCATTCAGGGCGGCGAGCGCAGGGGCAAGGTCGGGAAACCGGGTGAAGGAGCCGTCCGCGCGCCGCAGGGCCGCCTGGTGGAGGTAGGTTGGCTCGTCGTAGGGCAGCAGGCTGTCGCGTACGACCTGCCGGTCGCCGGTCAGGTCGGCCTGGAGGGCGGCGCTGATCTGGAGGCGGCCGATGCGGATACCCCGGTCCGTGAGTTGGCGGAGTACGTCGGCGGGCTCCTCGTAGCCTACGGCGAAATGGCAGACGTCGTAGCAGATGGCCAGGTGGCGGCGTACCCGCTCCTCCTTGCCCAGCTGCAGCATGCGCGCGTAGAAGGCGAGGAATTCAGCGCTGTTTTCCAAAAGTCCATCGGGTTCGGGTTCTACGTCGAGGTGAAGGTCCTTGCCGGTACGGACGTGAATATCCGCGAGGTAGTCGATGACTTCCAGGATATGCTGCTCCATTTGCGGGGTCCACGGCGCCGGCGCGCCGGCGCCCGTATGATCCCGCCAGGGTTTGTAGGAGAGCGGGGAGGTGGAGACGCCGCCGTCCAGGCCTGCGGGCAGCAGCTCGGCGAGGAGGTCGAAAAGTTGCTTGGTGTACTCGACGCGGGCCCGGGTGCTCCAGTCGGGGGCGTGCACCTGGTCCTTGACCACTTCGTGGTGGAAGCCGCCGTAGGGAAAGCCGTTCATGGTGAAGACGTAGCAGTCGTGCTCCGCCAGCCAGCCCTTGAAGTCGGCCAGGGCAGCGGGTTCCGACAGCTGCCGGGCCGCCACCGCCGAGAGCCGCAACCCGATGCCGATGGGCTTGCCGCCGGTCAGCTTCTCCTTTACCTCCAGTACGTAGCGCAGGCTTTCCTTTGCCTCCGTCCAGGTCTCTCCCGGGTGGATGTTGGTGCAGTAGGTGAGGTGGCTGTTGTGGTGGATCCTCATGGGTTGGCGGGTTGTTGAGTGGTTGGGTTTTCGGGTTGTTGAGTTTTCGGCGATGCTCGCTTCGCTCGTGGGCCGTGGCTGTCACGCCTTCGATGCGAGCAACGCAACCATTCAACAACCCAACAACTAGGTAACCGCAAAGAGACGGGCCAGTCCCAGGGACACGGGGAGCAACAGCAGCACCACCACCCCGGCGGGCCAGCCCAGGAAGCCGGCGGCGAGGCAGGCGTTGAGGGGGATGAGGGAAACGACGCCCGTTTTTACGGCCTTTTTGATCAGCGCGGGGCGGTTGTCGCGGATGGCGGCCAGCTTGGCGCGCACGTTCATGCCGAACCAGAGGAGGAAGAAGGGCAGCAAGGGCCAGAACTCCGCGATGGTGAAGCGGGGGATCAGGAGCAGCGCCAGGGCTACCAGCACGTCCAGCGTCAGGGAAAGCTGGATGGAAGAGCGGTTTTGTCCGCCCACCTCGCCCCGGCTGGTGAGGGTGATGGCGGCGATGAAGACCACCGGCAGGATGCCCAGCCACCAGTAATCTTCGAGCGCCAACGCGCTCAGGCTCACGCCGAGCAGCAGGTTGCCGCCGCGGCACATGCCCATGACGAGCGGACCGAAAACGGGGTGGTGCTTGGCCTTCCTATCGTACAGCAGGGCCAGGCCGGCTACGGCGATCGCGAGGGCGCCGCCGGTATCCGATACGAGGGCCGAAATGATGATGCCGAAGAAGAGGAGCATGCCCCCCAGGAGCACGGCACTGGCAACCGTCACCCGCCCGCCGGGCAGGGCGCGTTCGGGACGCTCGATGCGGTCGAGCTCGAGATCGAAAACGTCGTTGAAAACCACCCCGCCGCCGTAGAGTCCGACCGTCGCAAGGGCAAGCCAGCCAAGCTGGGGATCCACTCCCCCACTCACGGCCGCGGCCACGCTGGCGCCGGCGAGGATGTCAGCCACGGCGGTCACGAGGTTGGCCGGGCGCATCAGCGTCAGGTAGTCACGAAGGGCCACGGGCGGAAAATTTAGTTTTTGATGATGTTGTCGGTCTTGCGCCCGTTGCGCAGAACGCTGTTGCCGCTGAAGAGCTCGCTCTGGTCGACGTCGGGGGCGTCGAGCCAGTCGCTTTCCTTCATTTGTCCGCTCTGCCCGTAGGCTGCCAGGGCGTTACCGTAGGTAACTTTCCGTACGTCGGCCTCGGGGATACCGCGCTGCAGCATGAGGGCGGCGGTCTTCGGCACGGAGAGGGGATCGCTGATGCCCCAGTCGGCGGAGCTGTCGACGATGATGCGCTCCGGACCGTAGTGCTTCATGAGCTCGACCATGCGCTCATTGCCCATCTTGGTACCGGGGTAAATGGTGAAGGCCGTCCAGTAGCCGCGGATGAGGACCTCCTTAGCGGTCTCCTCGTTGCAGTGATCGATGATGACCTTGGTGGGGTCACAGCCATGCTCCTCCAGCACGTCCATGCTCCGGTAAGTGCCGTTTTTCTTATCGCGGTGGGGGGTGTGGATCAGGATGGGCAGGTCGAGCTCCAGGGCCAGTTCGATCTGGAGTCGGAAGTACTTGTCCTCGGCGGCGGTCTGGTCGTCGTAGCCGATCTCCCCGATGGCGACTACCCCTTCCTTGGTGGCGAAGAGGGGGAGCAGTTCCATGACGGCTTCGGCGAGGGGCTCGTTGTTGGACTCCTTCGAGTTCAGGCCCATCGTGCAGTAGTGGCGGATGCCGAACTGGGAGGAGCGGAAACGTTCCCATCCCACCAGGGTACTGTAGTAATCCTTGAACGACCCCACTTCCGTCCGCGGCTGTCCCAACCAGAAGGCGGGCTCGATCAGGGCGACGACACCGGCGGCGCGCATGGCTTCGTAATCGTCGGTGGTCCGGGAGACCATGTGTACGTGGGGGTCTATGAATTGCACGGGTTAGTGGTTTAGTACGGTAGTTCTTTAGAGCGGACGTCGGATGAGCGATCCGGGAGGCATCCGTTGTCTCGCTAAGCGGGGTCGGTGTCCCGCCCTTCTTCCTGCAGACCAATAGCGTTCCAGGTAGGAACGTCGGTTTTAGATACGTCTTGCCCCCCAAGCCAGTTTTTTGCCACGGGGTAATCGCTCTCCAGAATTGCCTTGACGGCGGCTGATCTTTCCAGGGCACTCCCCTCCCCGATCGTCCGCTGCAGGCCGGGAAGGGAGCGGTCGCTGACGTAGCCGCTGACGAAGCGCCAGAGCTCCGGACTGACCGGGCGGAAGGCGGACCACCGCTCCTCGGCATAGTCCATGAAGATGTCGGCAAGGGTGGCATTTTTGCGGTCCTCGATGCGGTAGATGCGGTACATCGGCCGGCCCATGAACATGGCCTTGAGCACCATGTGGTTCCAGGCATCCTCGGGGAGGTAGCGGGGGGGAAAGGGATTTTCGAGGGCGATGGCATCGAATACACCGACCATATTGGTGCGCAGGCCCTCGCGGGCGCGGGCGACGAAGTCGGCGGCATTGTCCAGGAAGTACAGCCCCTTATACAAGGCGATCAGCTCGCGGTAGTCGGCCGTACCGAACAGGTCGTCGAGAATGGACTGATTGGTTTCCACCGGCAGGCAGGTCATCAGCAGGATACGCGAGAGTTGGTCGGTGGTCCAGGTGGTGGCCCCGAAGTTGGGATAGGCTACCGTAAGCGCGCTCAGCTCGGCCTCGGTGAAGTTCAGTTCGCCGGTACCCAGGAAGCGTGGACAGGCACCGAAGGCGAGGTAGAAAGCCCTGGGCTTGAAGTCCTGATCAAAGACCGCGAGCTTGGTTTCCAGCCACTGGTTGCCGTCGGGACGCAGATGGCGCTGGAGGAAGTGATGGATCGTACCGTGCATGCCCAAAGCTATTGCTTTTCGGGCTACCGGACACGGCGGATCAGTTCTCCTTCAACATCATGCCACCCGTCTTCAGGCGGGCCTTGAGGGCGAAGACCTCGTCGCGGTACTGGGCCGCGCTCATAAAGTCGAGTTCCTTCGCGGCGGTCTTCATCTTGCGCTCGGCTTCCTGGATGGCGAGCTCGAGCTGGTCCCGGGTCATGGTCTGGAGTACCGGGTCGGCGGCCAGGCTGGGCTGGGTCTGCTCGACGTAGGCGCGCTTGCCGTTTTTGCCCCGGATGTCGAGGATGGTACTGCGGTTGATGATCTCCTCCCGGGTCTTGGCCATGGTGACCGGCGTGATGTCGTTCTCCTCGTTGTAGGCCAGCTGAATGGCCCGACGGCGATTGGTCTCGTCGATGGTGCGGCGCATGGAGTTGGTCACCACGTCGGCGTAAAAAATGACCAGGCCGTTGCTGTTCCGGGCGGCGCGGCCGGCGGTCTGGGTGAGGCTCCGCTCGTTGCGCAGGAAGCCCTCCTTATCGGCATCGAGGATGGCGACCAGGGAAACTTCGGGAAGGTCGAGGCCCTCCCGCAGCAGGTTCACGCCGACGAGCACGTCGAACTCCCCCAGGCGGAGGTCGCGCAGGATCTCCACCCGCTCCATCGTATCGACCTCCGAGTGGATGTAGCGCACCTTGATGTTCATATTGGCGAAGTAGGTCGTCAGCTCCTCGCTCATGCGCTTGGTGAGGGTGGTGACGAGCACCCGCTCGTTGACCTTGCGGCGCTCGTCGATCTCCTCGATGAGGTCATCGATCTGGTTGAGGCTCGGGCGCACCTCGATGGGCGGATCGAGCAGGCCGGTGGGCCGGATGAGCTGTTCGACGATCTCGCCGCCGGTCTGCTCGAGCTCGTAGTCGCCGGGGGTGGCGGACACGTAGACCACCTGGTTGATCAGGCTCTCAAACTCGGTGAAGTTGAGGGGCCGGTTGTCCATGGCCGAGGGCAGACGGAAGCCGAAGTTGACCAGCGAAAGCTTGCGGGCCCGGTCGCCGCCAAACATGCCCCGCACCTGGGGGAGGGTCACGTGGCTCTCGTCGATGATCATCAGGAAATCGTCGGGGAAGTAATCCAGCAAGCAGAAGGGCCGGGTGCCCGGGCGACGGCCGTCGAAGAAGCGGCTGTAGTTTTCCACGCCGTTGCAGTAGCCGAGTTCCTTCATCATCTCGAGATCGAAGCTGGTACGCTCGTGGATCCGCTTGGCTTCCAGCAGCCGGCTTTCCCGCTCGAAGTACCGCTCCTGCTCGTAGAGCTCGTCCTCGATGTTGCGGATGATGCCGGTGAGGCGCTCCTTGGGGGCCACGTAGAGGTTGGCCGGAAAGATGGCCGCATTCTGCATGCCTTCGATGCGCTTGCCCGATTCGATCTCGATCTTCTCGATGCTTTCGATCTCGTCGCCAAAGAAGACGATCCGGTACCCGAATTCCACGTAGGGCAGGTTGATGTCGACGGTGTCCCCACGCACGCGGAAGGTCGCCCGGCGGAAGTCGGTCTCGGTGCGGCTGTAGAGGCTATCCACCAGGTCGTACAGGAATCCGTTACGGCTCTTGGTCTGCCCGACCTCCAGGCGGATAATGCCCGACTTATAGTCCTCCGGGTTCCCCATACCGTAAATACAGCTCACGGAGGCGACGATGATGATGTCGCGGCGGCCACTCAGCAAGTTAGAGGTGGCGCGAAGCCGCAGCTTATCGACCTCCTCGTTGATGGCGAGGTCCTTCTCAATGTAGGTATCGGAGCCCGAGATGTAGGCTTCCGGCTGGTAGTAGTCGTAGTAGCTCACGAAGTACTCCACGGCATTGTCGGGGAAGAATTCGGTAAATTCCCCGTAGAGCTGGGCGGTCAGGGTCTTGTTGTGGGTCAGTACGAGCGTCGGCCGGTTCAACTGGGCAATGGCGTTGGCCATGGTGAAGGTCTTACCCGAGCCGGTAACGCCCAGGAGTACCTGTCCGCGCTCTCCGTGCTGCACCCCACCGACGAGCTTTTCGATGGCCTGGGGCTGGTCGCCGGTGGGGTAGAATTTCGACTGGAGGTTGAAGGCCATGGGACTGCGATTACTGGGTACAGAGGGAACGGGTAAAGGAACAATTTGTTGGTTATCACACGTAAAGACAAAAGGAACTTACTCCGCGTTCTCCAACAAATCAGGCCGCCGCAGCCGCGTACGCTCCACCGCCTGCGCATGCCGCCACTCTTCGATAGCACCCGTATTCCCGCTCCGTAGAATGGGCGGCACCTCTCGACCCCGCCACTCGGCCGGCCGGGTATACACCGGCGGGGCCAGCAGATCGTCCTGAAAGGTGTCGGTGAGGGCGCTGGTCTCGTCGCCGATGACCCCGGGAAGGAGGCGGCCGATGCTGTCGACCACCACGGCTGCCGCGAGTTCACCGCCGGACAGGACGTAGTCGCCGATGCTCAGTTCCAGGGTCACGTACTCCTCGCGGATGCGCTGGTCGATGCCCTTGTAGTGGCCACAGATGAATAGTAAGTTACCCAAGAGACTCAGCCGGTTGGCCCGGCGCTGGGCGAAGCGTTCGCCGTCGGGGGTCAGGAAAATGATCTCGTCGTACGCCCGCTGCGCCCGCAGTTCATCGATCAGGGCGGCGAGGGGTTCGCAGCGCATCACCATACCCGCGCCCCCGCCAAATTGGTAGTCGTCAACGCTGTTGTGCTTACCGAGTCCGTAGGGGCGCAGGTCATGGACGACGACGGTGAGCAGGCCCTTGTCCTGCGCCCGCTGCATGATGGAGTGGGACAAGGGGCTGGCGAGCAGTTCGGGGACTACGGAGATGATGTCGATGTGCACGGCGGAAAGTTGTCGATGGGAAATTCCCGGAAAGTTAACACCCCTCCACCGGGATTGGTGGGAAACGCGCTACTAGTCGTCCGACGAAAAATCGTCGGACGACTAGCGGTGGTGCGGGGGTGCCCCCCCCCCCAGACCCCACGACGGGCGCCCGGGCGGCCCGGGGGGCCGGGCGCAACCCCCCGGCGCCGTGAACGCCGGCGGCCCCAG
>JBBSPZ010000076.1:0-19372 GCA_038258275.1 Chitinophagales bacterium
AAGGCGACGGCTGGTTAGCGGAGCATCCCGAGGCCGAGCAGATTACCCGGCGTTACCTGGCCAACCTCCACGGTTTGGCGCGTCAGGCCCTCGACCGCCTCAATGGTCAGGAAGCGGAGGGCGGGGACGCAGGTACAATGGAAAGCCCGAGAAAAGCAACGCTGCACGAGCAACGCCTCCGGGTGGTGCTGGACCACCTGAAAGGCTCCGGCGCGGAAAGCGTCGTCGACCTGGGTTGCGGGGAAGGCAAGTTGGTCCGCATGCTGTTGCAGGAGCGCCAGTTCCGCCGCATTCTCGGCATGGACGTATCCTACGCCGAACTCGCAAAGGCCATGCGTCGCCTTCACTACGAGGAGATGGCCCCGAAGCAGCACGAACGCCTCGAACTCATTCAGGGCTCCCTGCTCTACCGCGACGCCCGCCTCACCGGTTTCGACGCCGCAGCGGTCGTGGAGGTCATTGAGCATCTGGATGAGGATCGCCTCCAGGCCTTCGAACGGGTGGTATTCGGGGCGGCCCAGCCCGGCATGGTCATCGTCACCACCCCGAATGCGGAGTACAACACCGTTTTTGAGACCCTGGACGCCGGTGCCATGCGCCACCAGGATCACCGCTTCGAATGGACGCGCGCGGAATTTGCCACCTGGGCGGAGCGAGTGGGGCAAGAATTTAACTACAGGGTGTCTTTCGCCTCCATCGGAACCGAACACGAGGGGGTAGGAGCCCCCTCCCAAATGGCCATCTTCACTTATGAAACTTAGTGTACCCGAACTTTCGTTGATTTTACTCATCGGCCCGTCCGGGGCGGGCAAGAGCACCTTTGCCCGCAAGCATTTCGACCGTTTTGAGGTGGTGTCCTCCGATGTATGCCGTGGTATCGTGAGCAACGACGAGAATGCCCTTGATGCCTCCACTGACGCCTTCGAATTGCTCTACTATACCATCGCGAAGCGCCTGAAGAACGGCTTACTCACCGTCGTAGACGCCACCAACGTACAGGAAGACTCCCGCAAGGGACTGGTTGACCTCGCCCGGCAGTACCACACCCTGCCCGCGGCCATCGTGCTGAACCTCCCCGAGGAGGTGTGCGTCAGCCGGAACGAGGCCCGCTCCGACCGTAACTTCCCCAACCGTGTCATCCGCCACCAGAAGATCCAGCTGAAGCGTTCCCTGAAACACCTCAAGCGGGAAGGCTTCCGCAAGATTTACGTGCTCAATTCTGAGGAGGAGGTGGCCGCGGTGACGGGCATCGACCGTGACCGACTCTTCAACGACAAGCGGGAAGTGACCGGCCCCTTCGACATCATCGGCGACCTCCACGGTTGTTACCGGGAAACCGCCGAATTGCTGGAAAAGCTGGGCTACCAGATCCGTCAGGCCCCCGAACGCAAGGAGTACTTCGGTCTGGAAGTCAGTCATCCAGCCGCTAGGCAGGTCATTTTCCTGGGTGACCTGGTCGACCGCGGCCCGGACTCTCCCGGTGTCCTCCGTCTCGTCATGAGCATGGTCAAGGACGGGGTGGCCTGGTGCGTCCCCGGCAACCACGACCTGAAACTTCAGCGCAAGCTCAGCGGCAAGAACGTGGCGATCAGGCACGGCCTCGCCGAAACCCTGGAGCAGCTGGAGGGAGAGTCCTCACGTTTCCGGGATGACGTGCGCGACTTCCTGTACGGCCTGGTTAGCCACTACGTGTTTGATGACGGTCGCCTCGTAGTGGCCCACGCCGGCATCCGGGAAGAGATGCAGGGGCGGGGTTCGGGAGCGGTACGGGCCTTCTGTACCTACGGCGAGACGACCGGGGAGATCGATGAATTCGGACTCCCGGTCCGCCACGACTGGGCCGCCGAATACCGCGGCAAGGCACACGTGGTCTACGGCCACACCCCCGTGCCGGAAGCCGATTGGCTCAACCGCACCCTCAACATCGATACCGGTTGCGTCTTCGGGGGTAAGCTGACCGCGCTGCGGTACCCGGAAGAAGAGCTCGTATCCGTCGACGCAAAGGAAGTGTACTGCGAGCCCGTCCGTCCGCTGCGCCTGGCCGCCGAATCCGTACGTACGGCCCAGCAGGAATACGACGACCAACTCGACATCGCTGACGTCACCGGCAAGCGCATCGTACAGACCCGTCTGCGCAACAACCTGACCCTGCGGGAGGAGCAATCTGTTGTCGCATTGGAGGTGATGAGCCGCTTTTCCGTGAACCCCAGGTGGCTCATTTATTTACCCCCTACGATGTCGCCCTGCGAAACCAGCGACCTGCCCGATTACCTGGAGTACGCGACGGAAGCCATGGGCTACTACCGGAGCAAGGGGATACTGAAGGTGGTCTGTGAGGAGAAGCACATGGGCTCGCGCGCCGTGCTGGTGGTGTGCCGGAACGCAGCGGTTGCCGCAGCACGCTTTGGCATTGAGCGGGGTGGGACGGGGATCTGCTATACCCGGTCCGGCCGCAACTTCTTCACCGACATTGAGCTGGAAACTGCCTTCCTCGACCGGGTTGCCCAGGCACTTACCGCCTCCGAATTTTGGGAAGAAATGGATATCGACTGGGTGTGCCTGGATGCCGAGCTGATGCCCTGGTCGGCCAAGGCGCAGGCGCTGATCAAAGAGCAGTACGCCGCCGTAGGTGCAGCCGCCCGTCACGCCCTGCCGGAGGTAGCTGCGGCACTCCGGGAAACGGTCTCCCGCGGAGTTGACGGGGCTGACGACTTGCTGGCGCGGTTCTCCCAAAAAGCAGCATCTATCGACCTCTACACGGAAGCCTACGGCAACTATTGCTGGCCCGTAGACAGCCTCGATGACTACAAGCTTGCTCCCTTCCACATCCTGGCTACGGAGGGCGCAGTCCACGTTGACCGGGATCACGGCTGGCACATGGACCATATCCACCGCATTTGTGCGGCGGACGAGGGGCTGTTCCGGGCTACTCAGTACCGTATGGTTGACCTCGACCAGCCCGACAGCGTACAGGAGGCCGTCGACTGGTGGCTTGCACTGACCGTTGCGGGGGGCGAAGGCATGGTCGTCAAGCCCTACAATTTCGTGGCCTACGGCGCAGGGGGGCTGCTGCAACCCGCCGTGAAGTGCCGGGGCCGTGACTACCTGCGCATCATCTATGGCCCCGACTACGATACGCCCGAAAACCTGAGCCGGCTGAAGAAGCGCGGACTCGGGAAGAAGCGATCGCTGGCCCTCCGCGAATTTGCCCTCGGGGTGGAAGCGCTGGAGCGGTTTGTCCGGCGGGAACCCCTGCGCCGGGTTCACGAGAGCGTCTTCGGCGTACTGGCGTTGGAGAGCGACGAGGTGGATGCGCGGCTTTAGGGTTGTGCTGGCCAAGCTTTCTTTTGGGCAGGTAACGCAAGAGCGGTTGGAGTCACTCACCCCGCCCTTTGCCGTCTTTTACGTGCCGGATCGGCTGGTGCGTAGTCAGCCTGTATCCGGACTGGAAGTCGCCCTGAGGTGCCGGCTGTACTGGAGAATTTACCTTGGTGGGGAGCTCAGCGATCGCCTGGCCTCGATGTTCCCGTAGGGGTGGACCAGGGGCACGAGCAGCAATTCGGGAACTCCACGACGGCACTCAGGATTCTACAGCAGGGTGGGGGGCTTCTCGGAGCCAGCATCGGAATGCGGCTTCGGAAACCGCGGTTCGCACCTGGCCTTGCGGGGGCCACCCCCTGCCGACCGCCTTTTGTCCCTGAGCCTCACACTGCGAATTTTACCCCGGGCAGCGACAGCGTACCGCGGGGCGTTACCTTTTCCGTGCGGCCCGTCTAACCATGCAGCCTTCCTGAATTTCCCCCAGTTACTCCCAGTACCCCACACCCGCGGACCCGCCAAATGGAAACATCCCCCGCTTCTACCCGTTTTATGGGTAAGCATTGTGTAGTTATCCCCTTAGTTGATGAATGATTTTACCCAACGGCTCGCCGGTGCGCGCACGCGCCTTCGCCGCTGGCGCCACGACCGCCCGAAGACCTATTATACCGTCTCCGGCCTCCTAGCCCTGGCCGGCCTGGGGGTCGTTGCCGTGGTCACCCTTTTGCTGCTGGTGAGCACCGGCGCCTTCGGGGCCATGCCGAGCAGGCAGGAATTGTTGGACTACCGGAACGACATCGGCAGCGAGGCCTTCGACGTCAACGGCGAAACCCTGGGCCGCTTCTTCCGCCAGGACCGGGAGGAAACCGCCTACGCCGACCTGCCACCCCACCTTATCGAAGCCCTGGTGGCGACCGAAGACAGCCGTTTTTATACCCACAATGGCGTAGACTGGGAAGCCTACGGCCGCGTGGCCTACAAAACCATCCTCCAGGGAGAAGAGGACCAGGGCGGGGGCTCTACCCTCAGCCAGCAGCTGGTGAAGAACGCTTACGGCCGGCTGGAGATCGGCTACGGTCCGCGCATCGACCTCCTGCTCCACAAGTTGCGCGAGGGCATCCTGGCCCGCCGGCTGGAGGACGTGATGCCCAAGGAAGAGGTCATGGAGCGTTACCTCAATACGGTCAGTTTCCCGGGCAATACCTACGGCATTGCCGCCGCTTCCCGCCGCTACTTCCAAAAGGAACCCGCCGACCTGAACATACGGCAGGCCGCCAGCCTCGTAGCCTCCCTGAAGGGTACGACCAGCTACGATCCCCGCCGCTACCCCGAACGGAATGCCGCGCGTACCGACTTGGTCATCGGGCTCATGGGACAGGCCGGCTACCTTACCGCCGAGGAAGTGACCGAGGCCCGGGCCGATAGCCTCTGCCTCAATTACTACCGCGAGCCGGCCCGGGTGGCCCGGGCGCCCTACTTCACCGAGCAAGTGAAGCGCGAGACGGCCGCCCTGCTCGCCGACGTACCCCATCCCAAGGGCCGTCCGTACAACCTCTACACCGATAACCTGCGCATTTTCACCACCCTCGACCTGCGCTACCAGGCCCACGCCGAGCGGGCGGTGGAGCGACAGATGAAGATCCTGCAGCGCGATTTCGAACGCCACCTTGGCCGGCGCGACCCCTGGGAAACCGAGGCTTCGTTGCAGGGAGCTATCCGCAACAGCGACCGCTGGCGCAGCGGCCGGGCCAACGGAATGGACAGCCTGGCCCTCATGGAATCCTTCCAGGTCAGGCGCCAGATGGAGCTGCCCGTGCCCAACGGGGAGCCGCTGGTGGGCGAGTTCAGTCCGCTCGACAGCGTCGAGCATTCCCTTTCCTACCTGCGGGCCGGCTTCCTGGCCATCGATCATACCGACGGCGCGGTTCGCGCCTGGGTGGGCGGGGCGGACTTCGACTTCAGCCGCTACGATCACGTGACCAGCCGCCGGCAGACGGGATCGACCTTCAAACCCTTCGTCTACGCCACGGCCCTGCAGCAGGGCTTCGACCCCTGCTACCGCATCAGCAACGCCCTGCGCACCTACGCCGATGAGGACGGGCCGTGGACCCCCCACAACTCCGACTGGAACCACGGCGGCACCTACAGCATGCACGGGGCCCTGACCCACTCCATCAACGTGGCCGCCGTGAAGCTGATCATGGAAACCACTCCCCAGCTCGTGGTGGACCTGGCCCGGAAAATGGGCATCCGCGGGGAGATTCCTCCCATCCCCAGCATCGCGCTGGGTACGGTGGAGAGCACGCTCTTTGATATGGTCGGGGCCTACGGCACCTTCCCCAACGGCGGCCGCCACGCCGAACCCTACCTCGTCAGCCGCATCGAAACGGCGGATGGCCGCGTCATCTACCAGCACGAAACCGTTCCGGTGACCGCCATGACCGGAGAACAGGCCGCGACCATGGTGCAAATGCTGAGAAACGTGGTCGAGCGCGGTACCGCCAGCCGACTGCGCTGGGAATACGGCGTGTTGCGTCCCTCCATCGGTAAGACCGGTACTACCCAGAACATGGCCGACGGCTGGTTCGTGGGCAGCACGCCGGCCATGACCGGCGGCGCGTGGGTCGGCGGGGAGAACCCCGGTGTGCGCTTCCGCTCCGGCGACATGGGCAACGGGGCCCGCTCCGCCCTTCCCATCTGGGCCTACTTCCTCCAGAATATGGAAGCCGATACGGCGGCGGTGGACGCCCTGGGCGATGATTTCCCCCCGGTCTCCGACGAGGTGAAGCGTAGTTTTTACTGCTCCGAGTTCATTCCCCCGGTCGAGGTAGTAGAGGAAATTTCAACTGAAGCGGTGGAAGCGGAAGCCCTGCCCGGAGGCGAAGTGATTTCCCTGCCTGACGGGCAAGATTAGTTGGGGCGGGGCCGCAGGGGCAGCGAAAGCGACCGCGAAAGCGACCGCGAAAGGAGGCGGAATGGAAAAAAATACTCATATACGGTCGTTTTGAATGTTCTCGCACCTATTTTGAGGGAAGTTCAGGCAATTGCGCCGCTTACCTCAACCACTACCGTATATGAAATCCGCGCATCTCAATCGGCTCTACGGGGCGTTCCTCCTCCTGTTTGTTACCTCCGTTGCCTGGACCCAAAAAGGCATTACGGGTACGGTGACCGGTAATCAGGGCGAGCCCCTGATCGGCGTCAGCATCCTGATCCAAGGTACCGGCAGCGGGACCGTCACGGACGTTGACGGCACTTACGCCCTGACGGCCAGGGAAAAGGACGTACTCCTCTTCAGTTACACGGGATACGGCAGCGTGACCCGGGACGTGGGCGCGGAGTCGGTCATCGACGTGACCATGCAAGCCGGTGCCCAGCTCAATGAGGTAGTCGTGACGGCCCTCGGCATTACCCGTGAACGGAAGGCCCTGGGCTACGCCGTGGAAGAACTCAACTCTGAAGAACTGACGCGGACCAAGCAGAGTAACCTGGTCAATGCCCTGCAGGGGCAAGTGGCCGGGGTGCAGGTGTCCAGTGCCGGGGGCGGTCCCGGTCAGGCCTCCCGCATCATCATCCGCGGCATCAACTCCCTGGACCCCTCAGCTAACAACGAGCCCCTCTTCGTCATCGACGGTATCCCGGTCACCAACGAAACCCTGACCGTAGGCGGCGGGGGCAGCCGCAACGTCTCCAACCGCATTGCGGACGTCAATCCCGCCGACATCGCCACCATGACCGTGCTGAAGGGCGGACCGGCCACTGCACTCTACGGCCTCCGCGCGGCCAACGGCGCCATCGTGATCACCACCAAGACGGGGCAGGCCGGCGGACTTTCCGTGGACCTCAGTACGACCTACGGGATCGAGGAGGTAAACAAGTACCCTGAGACCCAGAGCATCTACACCCAGGGCTACAACGGCGCATATGACCCCAACAGCTTCTGGCCTACCTGGGGCTCCACCATAGCGGAAGCCCGGGCTCAGGACCCCAACCACCCCGCCGCCCTGTACAACAACTTCGAGAACGGCTACGTCCAGGGCCACCAGTGGCGGCACTCCCTTTCCGTTTCCGGTGGCAACGAGAAAGCCACCTTCCGAACCTCCCTCTCCCGCCTTACCCAGGAGGGCGTTCTTCCCTTCAGTACCTACGATAATACCAGCTTTCGCATCAATGCGAACTACGCGGCCAGTGAGAAATTCAGCTTCGGCGGCGGCATCAACTACATCCGCAGCGGCGGCAACCGGGTCAACGCCGATCGCTTCAACGAACGCCTCGTCTACTGGGCACCGCAGTACGACGTACAGGACTACATCCGCGAGGACGGCTCCATGATCGGCTACCGCAACGGCGGCACCGTGGGCAACAATCCCGTGTACGGAGAGGCTACCAATAAGTTCATCGACGACGTGGACCGCTACATCGGCAGCCTCAACTTCAGCTACTCGCCCATCCAGCAGCTGCGCATCAACTACACCATCGGCCTGGATCAGTACAGCGACTTTCGCCAGAACTACGGACAGGGATCGGTCTACACCGGTGCCCCCAACTTCGAGGACAACCTTAGCAACGGCAATGGCTTCGTGGTCGAGACCCGGCTGCGGCGACGCGACGTCACGTCCAACATCAATGCCGTGTTCACCACCGACCTGTCGCCGGACCTCAACGTCCGCCTTCTGGCCGGCTTCGATGCCTTCGATTCCAGTTACGATCGCGTCACCACGACCGGCAATGATCTCGACATCTACAACCTGTTCAGTCTCAACAACGCCGCCGATATCCTCACCAGCAGCGCGCTGGTTGACCGGCGGTTGCTGGGACTCTACGGCGACCTTTCGCTCTCCTTCCGGGACGCCCTTTACCTGACGGTCACCGGCCGCAACGACTGGTCGAGCACGCTGCCACAGGCCAACCGCTCCTTCTTCTATCCTTCGGTGAGCCTCAGCCTGCTGCTGGGCGAAGTTTTGGAGCTGCCCGACTACGTCAGTTTCGTCAAGTTGCGGGCCTCCTACGCAGGCATCGGCAAGGATACCGACCCCTACCGCACCAACGTAGTCTACGGCAACTCTGCCGGCTTCCCCATCACGGGCGTGACCGGGTGGACCCGGGGCGACCAACAGGGCGCCCCCGACCTCAAGCCGGAACGGACCAACACCATCGAGTTCGGTACCGACCTGCGTTTTCTGGAGAACCGGGTGGCCCTCGACTTTACCTACTACAATGCCAAGAGTGTAGACCAGATCATCCCGGTACCCGTTTCCAACGCTTCCGGATTCAGCACCTTCGTGCTTAACGCCGGCTCCATGCGCAACCAGGGGGTGGAGGTATCCCTGCGGGCAAGCCCGGTGGCGAATGAGTCATTTACCTGGGACGTGAACCTCAACTACACCCGCAACCGCAACGAAGTCCTCAAGATTTTCGAGGGAGTGGAAGATATTCTCATTGGCACCTCCTTCGGCTACGCCGGCTCCTCGGCCAGTATCCGCCTGATCGAGGGGCAACCCTACGGCAATATCTACGGACGCAGCTACGCCCGGTATAACCCCAACGGTGACAACGCGGATAATTTGTTCATCGACTACAGCCAGCCCCTGCTGATCGGCGCCGACGGCTTTCCCATCATCGAGACCACTCAGAAGATCCTCGGCAATACCCAGCCCGACTGGTTCGGGGCCATTACCAACACCTTTTCCTACAAGGGCATCGGGCTTTCCTTCCAGTTCGATACCCGCCAGGGCGTGCAGAAGTACAACCAGCAGAGCAACTTCTTTGCGGCTTTCGGCATCTCGCCCTTTACCGTCAACCGCGACCAGACCATCGTCTTCGACGGCGTTACGGCCGACGGCACCCCCAATACTACCCCCGTCTACCTGGGGCAGGGCGAGGGCCCCGACGGCGAGAACTACGGCGCCGGTTACTACCGCAACATCTACCGCGGCTCCACGGAGAATTTTGTGGAGGAGGCCGACTGGATTCGCCTCCGCAACGTAAACCTGAGCTACCAGTTGCCGGCCACGTTGCTACAGAACGTCTTCATCCGTACCGCCGGCCTTACCCTTACCGGCAACAACCTGTGGCTGGATACCCCCTTCAGCGGCTTCGACCCGGAAGGGAACCGGGGCAACGGCAACGGCGACGACGGCTTCGGTGGATTCACCTATCCCAGCGTCCGCAGCTTCCTCCTCACGCTCAACGTCGGCTTCTAACGCACCCCGCCATGAAACACACCACCCCCTACTTCCTGATCGCCTGCTTCGCGCTCTTCTTTTCCGCCTGCGGCGCCGATTACCTCGACGTCAACGAAAACCCCAATGTCGCGACCCGGCCGCCGCTGGACGGCCTGCTGGCGAGCGCTTCCTACAGCACCGCCCTCAACCAGTACCGCATCAGCGACGGCCACACGGCCTATTACGTGCAGTACTTTGCCAGCCCCAACGAAGCCAGTACCACCGATATCTATCAGGAAATCAGCAATGGCGGGGCGTGGAGTGAGCTCTACGATGCGATGACGGACCTTTACGACCTCATTCGCTTCGGGCAGGAGGACGGCCTCGACCGCCACGTAGCCATTGCTAAAGTGCTGATGGCCATGAACCTGGGCCTGGTGGTCGACAACTGGGGCGATGCCCCCTACAGCGATGCCTTCACCGGAGAAACCCTCCGTCCGACCTACGACAGTGCCGAAGACCTCTACGCCACCATTTTCCGCCTGCTCGACGAGGCCATAGCCGAACTGGCCACCGCCGAAGACGCGCCCGCCGTACGCGACGGCAGCGACTTCGTGTACAACGGGGACCTGGATCGCTGGACCCGCGCCGCCTACTCCCTACGCGCCCGCTACCTCAACCACCTCAGTGAGACCTCCGCCTACGACCCCGCCGCCGTACTGGCCGCCGTCGATGCCGGCCTTGCCGGTCCGGAAGAGGATGCCGCCGTCACTTCCTTCAGTACCCGGAACCCCTGGGCGCAGGTCGCCGACAACAATGCCAACCTACTCCTCGGCGGCTGGCTCTCCGAGCAGTTCGTGGATGCCCTCAACGGGACGACCTACGGCGTAGCCGATCCCCGTCTGCCGCTGCTGACCAACCGCAACGACGCCGGTGAATTCGTGGGTACGCCCAACGGCGCCGGCCGTCAGGGAGACGGCACCAAGGCCCTGGAATCCTACCTAGTGACCACCGGTGCCCTGTCGATGGAAAACAGTCCGCTGACCATTATCACCTACGCGGAACTCCAGTTAATCGAAGCCGAAGCGGCGCTGGCCACCAATGATCAGTCCCGCGCAAATGCCGCTTTCGTCGCCGGTATCACCGCTAATATGGCGCAGATCGGCGTGGATTCTTCGGCCATCACGGACTACCTGGCGGCCGCTTACGGCTCCGCTGACGTATCCCGCGACGACGTCTTCCGGGAGAAATATGCCGCCCTCTTCCTGAGCCCCGAAACCTGGGTCGATGCCCGGCGGTATGACTATGCCTACAAAGACTTCACCCTCGCCGAGAATGCCGCACTGAACACCTTTCCCGTGCGTATCCAGTACCCCACCACCGAGACGGACCGCAATGCAGATAACGTGCCCCTCGTCACCCTCACCGATCCGATATTCTGGGATCAATAACCGGCGGGCAGGCAGGTGGCAGGTGAACTGAACCCCTCCCCATGCGGTACTGCTTTTTCTTCCTCTCCCTTCTGCTGGTCGCAGGCTGTACCCGCCGGGCCACGCCCTACGATTTTCCTACTCCCTACGATACCGCAGACCATCCGGTGGACCTGCAGGTGAAACGGGAGTATTCTTTTGCCCGGGGTGGCCTGGTAGTTGACAATCAGTTCGACGCGGCCCGGCTAAACGGAATCGAGCAGGTCAACGACACCCTCTACCGGGCCATCATCCTGCCCGAGAACACCCCGATCAATCCCAGTCCGTGGTACGCCCTGCGCATCCGCACCGATCGTGCGCGGGACCTGACCCTGCGGTTGACCTATCCCCCCGGCGTCCGCCACCGCTACTTTCCGAAAGTGAGCGCGGACCGGCGAAGGTGGACCCCCGTAGACAGCAGCCGGCTCACCTACAATTCCGACAGTACGACGCTGGACGTCCGCCTGTCCCTGGCCGCGGGCACCCACTACCTGGCCGCGCAGGAGGTCGTCGATTCGCGGGACGTGATGGACTGGCTGCTCTCCCTGCGCTCGCCCTACGTAGCGCTGGATCGGGCCGGTACGAGCAAACTGGGGCGGATGTTGCCGGTCCTGCGCATCAGCGCCGATATGCGCTATGGGCACAAGCCCATCGTCGTGCTCTTCAGCCGCCAGCATCCGCCGGAGGTGACGGGCTACCTCGCCCTGCAGGCCTTCGTGGAAACCCTGCTGGAACATCCCCGGGCGGAGGCGCTGCTGGACCGCTACCAGTTCCTGGTCTTTCCGATCCTTAATCCGGACGGGGTGGACCTGGGGCACTGGCGCCACACCGCCGGCGGCATCGACGCCAACCGCGACTGGGCCTACTACCGGCAACCCGAAGTCCGGCAGGTAGCTGACTACATCGTGCACAAGATGCGCCTCAACGAAACGAAGGTGATCCTCGGGCTGGATTTTCATTCGGCCTGGCACGACGACTACCATACCCTCGACTCCGATACGCCCCCTTCGGTACTTCCCGGCTTCCAGGACGCCTGGCTGCGCGGGATCGAGGAGCGGATCGGCGGGGGCTTCCGGGTCCATGAATCCGCGGGGACCATCTCCCGGCCGACCTCCGCGGGCTGGTTCCGGACGCAGTTCAACGCCGAGGGCATCACCTGCGGGATTGGCGACGATACCGACCGGGAGTTCGTCCGCCGCAAAGGCCGGGCTTCGGCGGAGGCCCTGATCGGGGAGTTGCTCTCCCATCCGCCGGAGTAGCCGCCGGGTGCCGCTTCCGTGCTATGGGTAGCAAACGTGGCACCTGCAGCCCTGCCCGACACCCTACCTTGCGGACAACCTTTTCCTGGCCCTGATCTTTTCAGTATATTGCAGTACGCGAAAATTCAACGAATGGCTACCTATCAACTTGCCGTCAACGGCCAACAACACACCGTGGAAGCGGAACCCGATATGCCCCTGCTGTGGGTACTGCGTGATGTGCTCGGCCTGGTCGGCACCAAATACGGCTGCGGCATCGGCGCCTGTGGTGCCTGCACGGTGCACCTCGACGGTGCGGCGATGCGCTCCTGTTCCCTGCCCGTCAGCCGCCTGAACGGCGAGGCGATCACCACCATTGAGGGCCTGAGCGAAACCGGCGACCACCCCGTACAGCTCGCGTGGCTGGAACACGACGTGCCCCAGTGCGGCTACTGCCAGGCCGGCCAGATGATGACCGCCGCCTCCCTGCTGAACGGCAGTCCGAACCCGGACGACGCCGAGATCAGCGCCTCGATGAACGGCAACATCTGCCGTTGCGGAACCTACACCCGAATCCACGCCGCCGTGAAGACGGCCGCCGAAAACCTAAGCTAAGATGTCACAAAACCTGAATACCCGCCGCTCTTTTCTGAAGGTGTCGGCCGCCACCGGCGGTGGACTCCTCCTCGGCCTGAGCTGGCTCTCCTCCTGTGAACGCACCGAAGCGAAAGCGAACGGCGAGCCCGAGTTGGTGATGCCGGAAAACTGGGTGCCCGTCACCGCCTACCTCAAGGTGGGGGAGAACGGCGTGGTAACCATCATGTCGCCCAATCCCGAGATCGGGCAAAACGTAAAAACCTCGATGCCCATGCTGGTCGCCGAGGAACTGGACGTGGACTGGAAGAACGTCGTGGTCGAACAGGCCGGGCTGGACACCGAAAACTTTCAGCGGCAGATTGCCGGGGGAAGCCAGTCTATCCGCGCCAGCTGGGAACCCCTGCGCAAAGCCGGCGCGACCGCCCGGGCCCTCCTCCTTGCCGCCGCCGCCCAGCAGTGGGGCGTGGATGTCGCCGAGCTCACCACCGAGAATGGCGTGATCTCCCACGGTGACAAAACCCTTGGCTACGGCGAAGTGGCCTCCCTGGCCGCTACCATGACGCCCCCCGAAGAGGTCACCCTCAAGGACCCCGCCGACTTCAGGATCATCGGCCACGGCAAGAAGAACGTCGACGCGAAGAAGATCGTCACCGGACAGCCGCTGTTCGGCCTCGATTTCCAACGGGAGGGTATGAAGTACGCCGCCATCGTACACCCGCCGGCCTTCGGCATGAAACTGAAGTCGGTAGACGACCGCGCCGCCCGGGCCATGCCCGGCGTCACGGACGTGGTGACCATCAACGCCGCGCCGGAAGGGGTGGAACTGCAGTGGTCGGACGTCAACGCCTTTCCCAATCTCGTCGCCGTAGTGGGCGACAACACCTGGAGCGTGCTCAAGGCCAAAAAAGCCCTGAACATCGAATGGGAACAGACCAGTGCCCCGGAATCCTCCGCCGCCCAGCGTACCGCCCTGACGGACCAGTTGAACAACGGCAAGGCCGAAGAAACCCGCCGCGACGGCGACCCGGAAGCCGCCTTTGCCCGGGCCAAGACCATCGTGGAGCGCAGCTATTCGGCACCCTTCCTGCCCCACAATACGATGGAGCCGATGAACTTCTTTGCCGACGTAACCGCCGATAAGGCCGAGCTGGTCGGGCCCATCCAAACCCCCGAATTCCTGCGCAAGACGGTTAGTGCCGTCCTGGATATGCCGGAGGACAAGATCAGCATCATGATGACCCGTATGGGCGGCGGCTTCGGTCGGCGGCTGTACGGCAACTTCGGCGTCGAGGCCGCGCTCATCAGCCAGGCGGCCGGTGTGCCGGTGAAGCTGGTGTACACCCGGGAAGACGACATGACCCAGGGCACCTACCGCCCCGAGTACCTGGTGCGCTACCGCGCCGGACTCGACGAGGACGGAAAGCTCATCGCCTTCCACGTCCGCGGCACGGGTGCCAACGAGAGTCCGGTTTTTGCTAACCGTTTTCCGGCCGGCACCGTCGACAACTACCTGGCCGAGAACGTACTCACCGAAAGCAACGTCTCCACCGGTGCGTGGCGGGCACCCCGGTCGAACTTCATCGCGGGGGCCGAACAGGCCTTCCTCGACGAAGTTGCCGAGGCCGCCGGTAAGGACCCGATTGAATTCCGCTTGGAACTCTTCGACCGGGCAATGACCGATCCCGTAGGCGAGGAAAACGACTACGACGCAGAGCGCTACGCCGGCGTGCTGAAGCACGTTCGGGATAAGTCCGGCTGGAACACCAACGACGACAAGCGTGGAGTAGCCGCCTATTACTGCCATAATTCCTACGTGGCCCAGGTGCTCGAACTGGAAATGAAGGGCGACGAACCCCGGGTGACGGAAGTACACTGCGCGGTCGACTGCGGCATCGTGGTCAATCCCGAAGGCGCGCTCAACCAGATCCAGGGCGGTATCATCGACGGGGTAGGGCACGCACTGTACGGCGCCATCACCTTCACCGAAGGCAAGCCCGATCAGCAGAACTTCGATACCTACCGCCTGATCCGCCACCTGGAAGCCCCTAAGGCGATCCACACCCACTTCGTGGAGAACGGCATCGCCCCCACCGGACTCGGGGAGCCCTCCCTGCCGCCGGTCATCGGCGCCCTGGCCAACGCCATCTACCGGGCCACCGGTACGCGGGTTTACGACCAGCCCTTTGCCGCTCCCCGCGAACTGCCGGGCTAGTGGTCCGGGGTTTTCTCATTGCGGGAATCGTGTAAGCGTTTACTGCTCCGGAACTAAGTGGATAAGGAGGAGGATGTTTGGTCAGGGAACTACCTTAGCCAGCCCCAAATGTAACCGATGCACGTCAATCACCACGCCCATACCCGCTACAGCGACGGGTTCGGAGAACCCGAAGAATACGTCCGCGCCGCCCTGGACGCGGGCTTCACCGCTTATGGTTTCAGCGATCACGCGCCGATTCCGCTGGACGACCTCGGCTCCATGAAAATGATGGAACTGCCCGATTACGTGCGGGAAACGGAGCGGCTGCGTACCGCTTACGGCGACCGGATCCGCCTGTTCCGCAGCCTGGAGGTCGATTATATTCCCGGGGTGATCGACGTCGATTGTCCCCACATCCGGGCAGCGGAGCTGGATTACACGGTCGGTGCCGTCCACTACGTAGATTACCTCGGGGAGAACGAACCGTGGAGCTTCCAGCAGCGCAACCCCGTCTTCGAACGGGGGATAGCAACCATCTTCGACAACGACCCGCGCCGCATGGTCGAGCGCTACTACGCCCTCGTACGGGAAATGATTGAACTTCATCCACCGGATATTTTAGCCCACCTGGATCGCATTAAGCGCAGGAACGTAGACGGGAAATACTGGGACGAACTTGCAGACTGGCACGTCGAGGCGGTCGAGCAAACCCTGGAGACCATCTTATCGGCGGACCTCATTATGGAAGTCAATACCCGGGGCATCTACCTCGGAGAAACCTCCGCTACCTTCCCCAGCCGGTGGATCGTCCGGCGCGCCCACGAACGGGGTATCCGGCTGCAGGTAAATTCGGACGCCCACGCGCCCGGCCACATCAACGGGGCGTTCGATCAGGCCTACGGAATGCTCCGGGAACTGGGCGTCGCTACGGTCTGGACCTTCGACGGACAGGAGTTCGTCCCCGGCCCCTACTGATCACTGACCGCAACCCCGACCATGGAGTCGGCGGTGCCGTAGTATAGGAACCACTTGCGCTTGAAGTAGACCAGCCCCTCGATGAAAGTGGTACCGGAGGCGTACTGTCCGCTCACTTCGTGGGGCAGGGAGGGGCAGATGAAAGGTTCCTCCATGCGGTCTAGGAGTACGGTCGGATCGGTCGCGCTGAAGAGGGCCTGTCCGCCGCAGTAGGCGCCGGGGCCTGCGTCCATATAACGCAGTGAATCGGACAGCGCATTCTTCCCGTTGTAGAACACCAGGATGCCGGCGTCGGTGAGCAGGGCGGGCGGCCCGGGCTCGCTGAGGTCGCTGTCGAAGTGGCCGGGGCGCACGGGCAAGGGATCGAAGAGGGTAGCGTCCGGGTTCAGGACGGGCGTCCAGTCAAGTAGGTCGTCGCTGTAGGCAAGGCCCACTACGGCGTCGCCCCAGTACATCCAGTACTTCCCCTGGATTTTGGTGGCCACCAGTTGGCCGCTTTCTTCCAGCTGGCAGACGACGGAGCCCGATTTCGACCAGGTGTTGTGAAACCTTCCTCCGTACGCTTCCTGGAAGACGGGACCGTGCTTGATCCAGGTCGTCAGGTCGGTGGAAGTGGCCGCGCAGAGGCGGGCAACGTCCTGGTTCCAGGCAGTATAGAGCATGAGGTAGCGGCCGTCGGCCAGTGCCACGACCCGGGGGTCCTCGCAGCCGCCGGGGGATTCGAAGGCGCGGTTGTCGTCGGGGCCGGGATATAGGACGGGCTCCGGGTGGCGCACGAAGTGGATGCCGTCGCCACTTGCTGCCAGGCCAATGCGGCTGGTGCATCCCCCGAGGATGGCACGGGGGTTGTCTTCGGCCCGGAAAAAGAGGTAAACACTGTCCCCTTTGACCACCGCACCCGGATTAAAAACGTCGGCGCGCTGCCACCGTACCACTTTATCGGTCAGGGGATCCCGGAAAGAATAGCTGCTGTCGGCACTCAGGATGGGGTTTTCCGCCGGCTTCGTAAAGCCCGTTAGCCAGGGGGTCGCTACCGGGGGTGCTACAAGCACCCGGGCGGTGCCGGGGTCTGTCCGGCAAGCGGAAACCGTCAGGGAAAGAAGCACCAATAGGGGGAGGAGAGTAGGCGGCATGAACAAATATTGAAAGAATCGTTTAACAGTTTTGCGGCCAACCATGGAAAGAGTGGCTCCCGTAGGGTTAGTAATCTACAAGCTTATTGGCGGGATTGGCATATCCGTAGGCTGCATTTCAGGGCTTGTGCTATTTTTAACCGTTCTCCCATCACATGAACAACACCTCGTTTCCCCGCTTGCTCAAGTCGGCAGTGCTGTTACTGCTGGGAACGACGCCGGTCTTGGCACAGCCCTGTGATGCCGTTGCCAGCACGGTAGCGACGGAATACGCTTCCCTGTTTGCCGGGGCGGGTACGGAAGACGCCCGGCTCGACCTGTTTTACCTCACCGGTACCCCTCTGGCCACCCCGATCGACGGTTCACTCACCGCAACCGATCCCACGAGTGTTTTTCGCTACCAGACCGCTTCGGCCATCCCTCCTGAGTGCCAGGTGGTGGACGCCAATACGCCTTACCCGTACGATGCCTACCCCATCGTCCCGGACGCGAGCGGCACGGTCCGGATTCGCCAGGATCCCTCGGATGTCAATCGCGACGCCATATCCATAACTGTCTTTCGGGCAACCTTCGACTCCCAGGCCAGCAGCTGCCCAAGCTTTATGGGCTCTACTTTTCAAGCCCTCGCGAATGTTCCCAGCGTGACCATTGAGGTCGAGGCCGGTAGTACCTACGTGGTGGTCGTGATGACCGGACAGGACCCGGCCCTCGCCTATCCCCGACCATACCGGATCTTCGTGGAGGATGCATCGAATGATTCGGCGGCACTACCGCCCACCTTCTATACCCCGGAACCCTTTGCCCCCGGTTATGCCTATACCTACCTGGCCATCGACGAAACCGATACCGTCCGCGCCGCCAGCCCGGTCAGCGATTTCCGGGCGCTTCCGGTAGGGGCGTACACCTTCCGCGGCGTGAATTATGATGCAAGCGCCCTGAACGCGAACGATTTCGTGGGCCAAGGCGTGGATGAGCTGCCGGGTGACGATCCCGGAAACCCCAACTGCCTGCGGCTGAGCGGGGGAACCCCTCTGGCCATCACCTTCGTGGATGAAAATGGCCCCGCTCCCGTAGACTGGCTCAGTTTCCGCGCCGAAGCCGGGCAGGCCGACGTGAACCTGATCTGGGAGGTCGCTTCCGAAACCGAAAACGACTACTTCCGGGTAGAACGCTCACCCGACGCAGCCCGGTGGACCGACATCGGCGAAATGGCCGGAAACGGCACCACCCAGGAATACGCACGCTTCACGTATACAGATGCCGACCCCCTGGCTGGAACGAATTACTACCGCCTTGCCCAGGTCGATTTCGACGGCACCGAGCACCGCTCTACGGTGGTACGGGTGGACTGGCAGGTCAGCAGCGATCTCCTGATCTTTCCCAACCCCTTCACGGATCAGTTGACCGTGCGTGCGCCCCACGTGGTGCCGGCCACCGATCGCCCCCGCCTCTTCGACGTCCAGGGCCGCGACGTGACCGACCAGCTGGAAATGCAGGTGAGCGAAACCGAGGCCCGCTTTGCTACCTCCAACCTGGCGACGGGGGTTTATATGCTGCGGTGGGCGGAACGGGAGGTCCGGGTCGTCCGCCAGTAATGTTAACAATCATCTAATGTTAACTCAATGTAAACCATGGGTAAACTATAGTTTACGGCATAGTGTTATATTTGTTCTACCACGAACCTCTACGCCACCATGACCTACTACAAAGAAGAACAGCGTTTCCGCAATCCGGGGCTCATCGCCCTGCTCGGGCTTATGAGCTTTCTGGTCATTTACCGCCTCGGCCTGTCGGCGGTTGAGGGCCCTGACGTACGCGTACTCAGCATTACCGCGGGTATCGCCCTGCTCATCGGTGCGGCGTGGTACGCCCTGTTCCGGTCCCGCCTACGCATCAAGGTCAACGACAAGTGCCTTAAGGTGAAACTGAAGGGCCTGATCGGCGGTCGGCTCAAGCTCCCTACCTGCGATATGGTAGACTGCACCTTCGTGGACGTGGCCCCCTCCGCCCGGTGGTCGGGCGTACTGGCGCATCCGTCTTCGGATTTCAGCAGCATCGACTTCGGTGGTCGCAAGGGACTTTACATACGTATGCGCAACGGCCAGTCCTACTTCATCGGCTCCGACGGTCTGTTTGCGCGGCGCGATGAACTGCCTCTTCCAACACCCGCTCAGGCCAGTTAAACGGCGCCAGGTCACCCAGGCCCAGCACGGATCCGGCCGTGTCCAACAATTATTCGTACGGAGTAACGAAAAAGAAATAGCGGGCGGCGGCGCGCCGGTGC
>JBBSPZ010000077.1:0-18765 GCA_038258275.1 Chitinophagales bacterium
CTCCCCGAGAACGTGGAGATGGTAATGCCCGGTGACAACGTTACCCTGGAAGTTAAGCTGCTCAATACCATCGCCATGGAGAAAGGCCTGCGCTTCGCTATCCGCGAAGGTGGCCGTACTGTAGGCGCCGGTCAGGTAACTGAAATCCTCGCCTAAGCGACTTTTTTAAAGGTCATTTACGCGTTCGCATAGAAAGTTAAGCGCCTGAAAGCAGGCGCTTAACTTTTCCATTTAAGATTTATCTTCGTGATCCATTCCGGTGGACCGCGGATTTAACTTACGGGCGCAGCTCAACCGAGTCTACGATAAGCCCGACTGATTTTTATACACGGGCGTAGCTCAATGTGCTGCGCAGCTACTTCGTGGTGGCAGATCACTGGTCTCCCACCTCCGCAGGAAGCAGCGCAGCTCAACCAGGGGCTACGATAAGCCCGATTGATTTTTATACACGGGCGTAGCTCAATGTGCTGCGCAGCTACTTCGTGGTGGCAGATCACTGGTCTCCCACCTCCGCAGGAAGCAGCGCAGCTCAACCAAGGGCTACGATAACCCCGACTGATTTTTATACACGGGCGTAGCTCAATTGGCAGAGCACTGGTCTCCAAAACCAGGGGCTGGGAGTTCAAGTCTCTCCGCCCGTGCATGTTTCAGGAGTTGAAGGACTCAGGTTCTCTGGATATTCAATCCGGCGGCCGGGTTTTTCTCTCGCTTACCTTCAATTCTTCAATCCTTACCTCTAATGGACAAGCTAGGACTCTACTTACGGGAAAGCTACAATGAACTGGTGCACAACGTGACCTGGCCGCCGTACGCTACCCTGCAGACGAATACCATCCTGGTGTTGACCGGTTCCGCGATCTTCGCTATCCTGATTCTCATGATGGATTTTGTTTGGAAGAACGTGGTGGACTTTATCTACAGCACCGGAGGATAATCAATACTAGCATGGCAGACAACAAATGGTATTCGCTGAGAGTAATCAGCGGCAAGGAAAAGAAGATCAAGGAGCGTATCGAGAAGGAAATCGAGCGCAACGACTGGGGCAGCCATGTGACGAAGATCGTTGTACCAACCGAAAAGGTGTACAAGATCCGCAGCGGCAAGAAGGTCATTTCCGATCGGAACATCCTGCCGGGATACATTCTCGTAGAAGCTGACCCCTACGCCCTGAACGCGGAGGTGGTGGACGCGATCACCAGTCTGCCCAACGTCATCCACTTTCTCGGGAAGAGCGAGCCGGTGGCGATGCGGGAGTCTGAAGCCAACCGCTTGCTCGGTAAGGTCGACGAAAGCCTCGAAGCCGGGGATACCATGATCGAGCCCTTCATCGAAGGAGAAACCGTCAAAATTATCGACGGTCCCTTCAACGAGTTCGTCGGCGATATCCAGGAAGTGAACGAAGAGAAGAAAAAACTGAAAGTGATCGTAAAGATCTTCGGCCGCGGTACGGAAGTGGAATTGAACTTCATGCAGGTCGAGAAACAGGCTTAATTATAAACTAACCTTACACGTCGGAGGGACGGTGATCTCCATTGAGCGCCCGTCCCGTCAGCACGACACAAATAAGTCAGCATGGCTAAGGAAGTAGAAACCTATATCAAACTACAGGTCCGCGGTGGCGCGGCCAACCCGGCCCCTCCGGTCGGTCCCGCACTCGGTGCGAAGGGGGTCAACATCATGGAATTCTGTAAGCGCTTCAACGCCGCTACTCAGGACAGCCAGGGTAAGATCCTGCCGGTAGTGATCACCGTCTATAAAGACAAGTCTTTCGACTTCGTCATCAAGACGCCCCCCGCCGCGGTCCAGCTCCTGGAAGCAGCGAAGCTCAAGAGCGGTTCCAAGGAGCCCAACCGCAACAAGGTGGCTAAGGTAAGCTGGGACCAGGTCCGTACGATTGCCGAAAGCAAGATGGCTGACCTCAACGCCTTCACCGTCGAAAGCGGAATGAAGATGGTCGCCGGTACCGCCCGCTCGATGGGTATCGTCGTCGACGGTACGCCGCCCTGGGAAGGTAAATGATGCGTGGGTGAGCGGATGAGCGCACAGCACCCATCCACTCACCACTGCATCCATTAATCAAACTTTATCACGTAGGGAGCGCACCTCCGGTGCGCGCTATACACCTCAAATTTTTCAATCATGGCTAAACTTAGTAAGGCGCGCAAAGCTGCCGCTGAGAAAGTCGATGCTACCAAGCAGTACAACCTCGAAGAGGCCGTTGCGCTCGTCAAACAGACCAACACTGCGAAGTTCAACGCATCGGTGGACGTACACGTACGTCTGGGGATCGACCCCCGCAAGGCTGACCAGGCGCTCCGGGGCACGGTCACCCTTCCCCACGGTACGGGTAAAACCAAGCGCGTACTCGCATTCGTAACTCCCGATAAGGAGCAGGAAGCACTGGACGCCGGTGCCGACTACGCCGGTCTCGATGAGCTGGTCCAACGCGTCACTGACGGCTGGACGGACTTCGACGTGGTCGTAGCGATGCCCCAGACGATGGCCAAAGTCGGTCGTCTGGGTCGTGTCCTCGGCCCCCGTGGCCTTATGCCGAACCCCAAGACGGGTACGGTTACCATGGATGTCGGTAAGGCCATCGCTGATGTGAAGGGCGGCAAGATCGCCTTCCGGGTTGACAAGTTCGGGATCGTACACAGCAGCATCGGCCGCGTGGAGTTTACCCCGGATCAACTGAAGGAAAACGTCAATGAGCTCCTCCACACCCTGGTGCGGATGAAGCCCAGCAGCGCCAAGGGCAACTACATGAAATCGGTGACCATCGCCTCTACCATGAGCCCTGGCATCAAGATTGATCCCAAGGTCTTCGGCTAACCGTCCAAATTAATATATCATGAACAAGAACGATAAAGCGGCGGCCATTGAATCCCTGAAGGAGCGTTTCGAAAGCAACGACTACTTCTACATTGCCGACGCATCCACCCTCTCGGTCGAGCAAGTCAACCGCCTCCGGGGCATCTGCTACAAGCGCGGAGTCTCCATGCAGGTGGTTAAAAACACCCTGGCCCGTAAGGCCCTGGAGCAACTTCCCGAGGAGAACAACTACGCCCCCCTGTTCGACGCCCTGAAGGGCCCGACGGCGATCCTGTTCTCCGAAGTCGGAAACGCTCCGGCGAAGGTCATCAAGGAGTTCCGCGAGGAGAAGGGCGAACGCCCCCTGCTCAAGGCCGCCTACATCGCCACCTCCGTCTACAGCGGCAACGATCAACTTGACCTGCTGGTTAAGCTGAAGTCGCGCGACGAAGTACTCGCCGACATCCTTACGCTTCTTCAGAGCCCCATGCAGAACCTCCTCAGCAGCCTCAACGGCGTGGGAGGCAAGCTCGCCGGCGCCCTCAAGACGCTCGAGGAACGGGAAGCGTAGCTTCTCCGGGGAAGGCTTCGCTTTTCCCCGTAGTTCCTTCGTCACTTAGTTTTTCAGACTTCCGCCCTACAGGCGTTTCTAACGAACTAAAGACCTAAAGAACTGCATCAATCATCCATTTGGCTTCCAAGCTGATACGCGATACTCTATCGTATCACTATTAAATACCTTTTTATTATGGCAGACATCAAAGCAATTGCCGACCAGCTCGTAGAACTTACCATCAAGGACGTTACCGAGCTCCTGCAGATCCTGAAAGACGAACACGGCATCGAGCCCGCAGCAGCCGCAGTAGCGGTGGCTAGTGGAGGAGGTGGCGAAGCCGGCGCAACCGCCGAAGCTGAGCAGACCGAGTTCGACGTAGTACTGGAATCTGCCGGTGGCAGCAAGCTGAAGGTCGTGAAGGAGGTGAAGACCCTGCTCGGTCTCGGCCTGAAAGAGGCAAAGGAAATGGTCGATGGCGCTCCCGCCACGCTCAAGTCCGGCGTCGATAGGGCAGAGGGCGAAAGCATCAAGGCCGCCCTCGAGGAGGCCGGTGCTACGGTTGTACTGAAGTAATTCAGTTCCTCCTTCCCAAGGATACAAGTGTGGGGGCGGTGCCGTCCCGGTTTCGTCCCCGCACTTCCTCCTTGTTTTGTTAGGCTTAGCGGACATCGGTCCGGCTGAGCCATTCGCATATAAGAAGTCGCCTGCGGGCGAAACTATATTGGGTACCCTGTGTTGTCATTCTTCACAATACCCCATACCTCCGGAGAATTTCCTCCGGAATCCATACCATACCCCCCGGGTACGAGCCACCGCGGACGGCTTACCGGGCTAAATATAAAGGAAAACTGCTAATGACGTCAAACGGCCAGATCCTTAACGCCGAAGAGCAACGGGTGAGCTTCGGTAAGATTAAGCTAACCGATCATTCCCCCGATCTTCTCGAAATCCAATTAAAATCCTTCCAGGAATTCTTCCAGCTGGAGACCACGCCCGAAAACCGGGCGCTAGAGGGTCTCTACCGGGTTTTCCAGGAGAATTTCCCCATTTCTGATACCAGGAACATCTTCAATCTGGAGTTCCTGGATTATTTCGTGGACCCCCCCCGCTATACCATCGAAGAGTGTATGCAGCGCGGGCTCACCTACAGTGTTCCCCTCAAGGCCAAGCTCCGCCTTTCCTGCAACGATGAGGAGCACGTAGACTTCAAGACCATCGTACAGGATGTCTTCCTCGGAAACATCCCCTACATGACCCCCAAGGGCACCTTCGTAGTGAACGGGGCCGAGCGCGTCATCGTCTCCCAGCTGCACCGCAGCCCCGGGGTATTCTTCGGTCAGAACTTCCACCCCAACGGAACGGCTATCTATTCCGCCCGCGTAATCCCCTTCAAGGGTGCCTGGATGGAATTCGCCACCGACATCAACACGGTGATGTACACCTACATCGACCGGAAGAAGAAGTTCCCCGTCACGACGCTGCTGCGCGCCATCGGCTTCGACTCGGACAAGTCCATCCTGGACCTCTTCGACCTGGCCGATGAAGTAGCCAGTACCCGCGAAGCCCTTACCGCCGCCATCGGCCGGAAGCTCGCCGCCCGCGTACTGCGTGCCTGGACGGAAGACTTCGTCGACGAAGACACCGGTGAACTCGTGATTCTGGAGCGCAACGAGATCATTCTCGAGCGCGATACCATCCTGACCGAGGATAATATCGAAGAGATTCTCGGTGCCGACGGCATCGAAAACATTATCCTGCAGAAGGAAAATGTGGGAATGGACTACAGCATCATCTATAACACCCTGCAGAAGGATCCTTCCAGCAGCGAGATCGAAGCTGTACAGTATATCTACCGTCAGCTGCGGGGCAGCGATCCCCCCGACGAGGAGACCGCCCGCGGTATCATCGACAAGCTGTTCTTCAGCGATAAGCGGTACAACCTAGGGGAAGTAGGCCGCTACAAGATTAACCGCAAACTGAACGCCGGCACTGACGACGAAATCCTGGTACTCACCAAGGAGGACATCATCGCCATCGTGAAGTACCTGGTCGGTCTCATGAACCAGCGCGCCGAGATCGACGACATCGATCACCTCAGCAACCGCCGGGTACGGACCGTAGGCGAGCAGCTGTACGCCCAGTTTGGCGTAGGCCTTGCCCGGATGGCCCGCACGATCCGCGAGCGGATGAACGTCCGCGACAACGAGGTATTCACGCCGATCGACCTGATCAACGCGCGTACCCTGTCGAGCGTCATCAACTCCTTTTTCGGCACCAGTCAGCTGAGCCAGTTCCTCGACCAGACGAACCCGCTCTCCGAAATCACCCACAAGCGGCGGATCTCCGCCCTCGGACCCGGTGGTCTGAGCCGTGAGCGGGCCGGCTTCGAAGTCCGGGACGTACACTACAGCCACTACGGCCGCCTTTGTACCATCGAGACTCCGGAAGGTCCGAACATCGGACTCATCTCCACGCTCTGTGTCCACGCCAAAGTGAACAAGATGGGCTTCCTGGAAACGCCCTACCGTGCGGTAGCCGATAGCCAGGTGGTCATGGACGGAGATCCGATCTACCTCAGCGCGGAAGGAGAAGACTTCAAGAAGATCGCCCAGGCCAACGCCACGATCGACGAGAAGGGAGCTTTCACCAGCGACCGCGTCAAGGCGCGTGACCACGGGGACTTCCCCGTGTTGGAGCCCTCCCAGATCGAGTTCATGGACGTTGCTCCGAACCAGATTGTCGGGGTATCCGCCTCCATGATCCCCTTCCTCGAGAACGATGACGCCAACCGCGCCCTGATGGGCTCGAACATGCAGCGTCAGGCGGTGCCCCTGCTGAAGCCGACCAGCCCCATTGTGGGTACCGGCCTCGAAGGCAAGGTGGCCCGCGACAGCCGGATGCTCATCAACGCCGAAGGAGACGGGGTGGTCGAGTACGTCGATGCCAATGAGATCATCGTGCGCTACGAGCGCAGCGAAGAAGACCGCCAGGTTTCCTTCGACGACGACAAGAAAACCTACCGCCTCACCAAGTTCCTCCGGACCAACCAGGGAACCTGCGTCAACCTCAAGCCGATCGTCCGCCGCGGACAGAAGGTGCGGGAAGGCGAGATCCTCTGCGACGGCTATGCGACCGAAAAGGGTGAGCTCGCCCTCGGACAAAACCTCAAGGTGGCCTTCATGCCCTGGAAAGGTTACAACTTCGAGGACGCGATCGTGCTGAGCCAGCGCGTCGTCCGGGAAGACATCTTCACCAGCCTCCACATCGAGCACTTTGAGCTCGACGTACGGGACACCAAACTGGGGGAAGAAGAACTGACCAACGACATCCCCAACGTCAGCGAAGAAGCGACCAAGGACCTCGACGAGAACGGTATCATCCGCGTCGGTGCCTGGGTGAAGGAAGGCGACATCCTCATCGGTAAGATCACTCCGAAAGGAGAAAGCGATCCGACCCCCGAGGAGAAGTTGCTCCGTGCCATCTTCGGTGATAAGGCCGGTGACGTGAAGGATGCTTCGCTCAAGGCCAGCCCCTCGCTTAAGGGAGTGGTCATCGGGAAGGACCTCTTCAGCCGCACCAAGAAGGAGCAGTCGCAGAAGGACGCCGAGAAGCTGGAACTCCAGAAACTGGAGGACGAGCACAAGGTGAACCGGAATAACCTCAAGACCCTCCTCGTGGACAAGCTCGATAAGCTGGTCCGGGGCCGCGCCAGCCAGGGGGTCAACACCATCTACGGAGAAGCCGTCGTGCCGAAGGGAGAGAAATTCACCCAAAGCCTGCTGCGCGAGGTGGACTACACCACCATCGACTACAGTGGCTGGACCACCAGCGAAGACCTGAACGGACTCATTGCCCGCCTGCTGCACAACTACAGCATCAAGGTCAACGAGGAAGTAGGCCGCTACAAGCGCGAAACCTTCAACATCAGCGTCGGTGACGAACTGCCCGCCGGTGTACTGAAGCTCGCCAAGGTTTACCTCGCCAAGAAGCGTAAGCTGAAGGTAGGAGACAAGCTAGCCGGTCGCCACGGAAACAAGGGCATCGTATCCCGTATCGTCCGCGATGAGGACATGCCCTTCCTGGAAGACGGCACCGCGGTCGACATCATCCTGAACCCTCTCGGCGTTCCTTCCCGGATGAACCTGGGACAGATTTTCGAGACGGTACTCGGATGGGCCGGTGAGAAGCTGGGCATGAAGTTTGCCACGCCGATCTTCGACGGTGCGAGCCAGGACGAGATCGAGGAGTACATCCAGAAGGCCAAGCTGCCTTCCCTGGGTCAGGCTTACCTCTACGACGGGGAAACGGGCGACCGCTTCCACCAGCAGGCTACGGTCGGCGTGATCTATATGCTTAAGCTCAGCCACATGGTGGACGATAAGATGCACGCCCGCTCCATCGGACCCTACTCCCTCATTACCCAGCAGCCGTTGGGTGGTAAGGCCCAGTTCGGTGGCCAGCGCTTCGGCGAGATGGAAGTGTGGGCGCTCGAAGCCTTCGGTGCCTCCAACATCCTGCAGGAGCTCCTGACGATCAAGTCGGACGATATCCAGGGACGTGCCAAGGCCTACGAGGCAATTGTCAAAGGTGACAACCTGCCCGAACCTAATATCCCCGAGTCCTTCAACGTACTGGTGCACGAGCTTCGCGGCCTGGCCCTGGACGTCAAGTTCGACTAGTGGAGCGTTGCTCAGCTCTGACGTGAGCCGGGTATTTTTGAAAACCAAAGTTTTTGGGCGCGAACGCAGGTGCCGTGATCGTAGAGATTCACCGCACCTGCGCTCCGCCGCCCAGGACTTCCCTATAAAATAAACTATGGCATTTAAGAAGAGTACCAACCTCCTGAAACAGGACTTCGATGCGATCACCATCAGCCTTTCGAGCCCGGACGATATCCTGGAGCGCAGCTACGGTGAAGTACTGAAGCCCGAGACCATCAACTACCGGAGCTATAAGCCCGAACGTGATGGACTCTTCTGTGAGCGCATCTTCGGCCCGGTAAAGGATTACGAGTGCTACTGTGGTAAGTACAAGCGTATCCGGTACAAGGGCATCGTCTGTGACCGCTGTGGGGTAGAGGTGACGGAAAAGAAAGTACGTCGGGAGCGTATGGGACACATTCGTCTCGTAGTACCCGTAGTACACATCTGGTTCTTCAAGAGCCTCCCCAACAAGATCGCTTACCTCCTCGGCTTCAGCTCGAAGTACCTGGAAAGCATCATTTATTACGAGCGTTACGTGGTCATCAATCCCGGTATCCGGGAGAGTGAGGAGATCATGCACAAGACGCTGATCACCGAGGAGCAGTACCTGGACATCCTGGAGACCCTGCCCCCCGAGAACCAGCAGTTGGAGGACGGTCACCCCGACAAGTTCGTCGCTAAAATGGGCGCCGAGGCGATCCGTGACCTGCTCGAAGGCCTGAAGCTCGACGAGCTCAGCTTCCAGCTTCGCCACCAGGCCAACACCGAAACCAGCCAGCAGCGTAAGAGCGAGGCCCTGAAGCGCCTGCGCGTGGTGGAAGCCTTCCGCGATGCCCAGGCGAACGTGGTCAACAAGCCGGAATGGACCATCATCCAGTACCTGCCCGTCGTTCCGCCGGAACTGCGTCCGCTGGTACCCCTGGACGGTGGCCGCTTCGCTTCTTCCGACCTCAACGACCTTTACCGTCGTGTGATCATCCGGAACAACCGCCTCAAGCGCCTGCTCGAGATCAAGGCTCCGGAAGTCATTCTGCGCAACGAGAAGCGCATGCTGCAGGAGGCCGTAGACAGCCTCTTCGACAACAGCCGTAAATCCAATGCCGTAAAGGCGGAAGGTGGCCGCGCACTGAAGTCGCTCTCCGATATCCTCAAGGGTAAGCAGGGACGTTTCCGTCAGAACCTCCTAGGTAAGCGGGTAGACTACTCCGGCCGTTCGGTTATCGTAGTAGGCCCCACGCTGAAGCTGCACGAGTGTGGTATTCCCAAGGGAATGGCCGCCGAGCTCTTCAAGCCGTTCATCATCCGTAAGCTCATCGAGCGCGGTATCGTGAAGACGGTGAAGTCCGCCAAGAAACTGGTAGACCGCAAAGAGCCCGTGATCTGGGAAATCCTGGAGAACATTCTCCGCGGACATCCCGTCATGCTCAACCGGGCCCCGACGCTGCACCGGCTTTCGATCCAGGCCTTCCAGCCTAAACTGATCGAAGGAAAAGCGATCCAACTGCACCCCCTCGTCTGTTCGGCCTTTAACGCCGACTTCGACGGTGACCAGATGGCCGTTCACGTGCCACTGAGCCAGGCGGCTATCCTGGAAGCCCAGGTGCTGATGCTGTCGGCCCACAACATGCTCAACCCCCAGAACGGTACGCCCGTGACCCTTCCTTCCCAGGATATGGTACTCGGTCTGTACTACATCACCAAGCAACGCCGCACCGAAGGCGAGAAGAAGGTGAGGGGAGAAGGCAACAAGTTCTACAGCTCGGAGGAGGTCATGATTGCCTACAACGAAGGCAAGCTCGATCTGCACGCCATCATCCATTGCCGCGTACCCCAGGAGGACGAGAACGGCAAGGTGAAGATGAAGCTGATCGAGACCACTACGGGTCGCGTGATGTTCAACAGCGCCGTACCGAAGGGCATGCCCTTCGTCAACGTGCTGCTGACCAAAAAGAACCTCAAGCTGGTGATCGCCGATATCCTCGAGCGTTCCAACTTCGCGGTTACCGCCATCTTCCTCGACAAGATCAAGGATATGGGCTTCACCTGGGCGTTCAAGGGCGGTCTGTCCTTCAACCTCGGTGACCTCATCACCCCTTCCGTGAAGCAGGATGTACTCGCCCAGGCGCGCACCGAGGTCGACGAGGTGATGGACAACTTCAACATGGGTCTGATCACCAACAATGAGCGGTACAACCAGATCATTGACAAGTGGACGTACGCGGACAACCAGATCACCAACACCCTCATGCAGGAGTTGGCCGAGCACAAGCAAGGCTTCAACTCGGTCTACATGATGCTGGACAGCGGTGCCCGTGGATCTACCCAGCAGATCAAGCAGCTATGTGGACTGCGGGGCCTGATGGCCAAGCCGAAGAAATCGAACGACAGCGGCCCCGCCGTTATCGAGAACCCGATTCTTTCGAACTTCGTCGACGGACTCTCCGTACTCGAATACTTCATCTCCACCCACGGTGCCCGTAAGGGTCTCGCGGATACGGCCCTGAAAACGGCCGACGCCGGTTACCTGACCCGTCGACTCGTCGACGTTGCCCAGGACGTGGTCATCATGGAAGACGATTGCGAAACCCTCCGTGGTATCGACACCTCGGCCCTGAAGGAGAACGACAAAATAGTAGAGAGCCTGATCAGCCGGATTGCCGGGCGCTACTCGCTGCACGATATCGTTCACCCCGTCACCGACGCGGTGATCGTGAAGGCCGACGAGTACATCGACGACCGCACGGCCAAGTACATCGAAGACGAAGGCATCGAGGAAGTCACCATCCGCTCCGTACTCACCTGTGAGGTGAAGCGGGGAGTGTGTGCCAAGTGCTACGGCAAGAACCTCGCCACCGGTCGCAAGGCCGAAATGGGGGATGCCGTCGGTATCATCGCCGCCCAGTCCATCGGTGAACCGGGAACCCAGCTGACGTTGCGTACCTTCCACGTAGGTGGTATCGCCTCGGTAACCCGGGCGGAAAGCGAGCTCACCGCCAAGTTCAACGGTAAGGTCGTCTTTGACGGCGTCCGGATCGTAACGGCGGAGAACGACATGGGCGATAAGCAGGACGTTGTCTTGTCCCGCTCCGGCGAGGTCAAGATCGTCGATCCCGAAACCAGCAAGGTGTACGCAACCCAGCACCTTCCCTACGGCGGTACCATCCACGTAAAGGACGGTCAGGACATCAAGAAGGGTGCCCTCATCGCGGAGTGGGACCCCTACAACGCGGTCATCATCTCCGAATTTAAGGGAGTGGCCCGCTTCAGTGACATCGACGAAGGCGTCACCTTCCGCACCGAGCGGGACGACCAGACCGGCTTCGAAGAGAAGGTGGTCATGGAGACCCGTGACCGGAAGAAGATCCCGACCATCACCATCCTGAGTAAGGACGGCGAGGAACTGCGGAGCTATAACCTGCCCGTAGGTGCCTACATCAGCATCGAGGACGGGGCCAACGTAGTCATCGGCGAGAAGATCGTCAAGATCCCCCGGAAGCTGGGTAAGATCGCGGATATCACCGGTGGTCTGCCGCGGGTAACGGAGCTTTTCGAAGCCCGTAACCCCAGCAACCCGGCCGTAGTTTCCGAGATCGACGGAGTAGTCACCTTCTCCAAGAAGATCAAGCGCGGCAACCGCGAGCTGATCGTCGAAGCGAAGGACGGACAGAAGCGCAAGTATCTCATCAACCTGAGCAAGCACATCCTCGTACAGGACCAGGATTTCGTGCGCGCCGGCATGCCGCTCTCCGACGGAGCCATTGCTCCCCGCGACATCCTCGACATCAAAGGTCCCTTCGCCGTACAGACCCACCTGGTCAACGGAGTACAGGAAGTCTACCGTTCACAGGGTATCACGATCAACAACAAGCACATCGAGTCCATCGTCCGCCAGATGATGCGCCGGGTGCAGATCGTAGACAGTGGCGACACCACCTTCCTGGAAGGCGAGGCGGCCGAGCGCTACGAGTTCTTTGAGCAGAACGACTGGATCTTCGACAAGAAGGTCATCACCGACGCCGGTGAAAGCGAGAAGCTTAAGGAAGGACAGATCGTCACCATGCGTCAGGTGCGTGAGGAAAACAGCTACCTGAAGCGCAACGACCTGAAGGGAGTCGCTTTCCGCGACGCCCAGGCCGCTACTTCCTTCCCCCTGCTGCAGGGCATCACGAAGTCGAGCCTCGGTACGCCGAGCTGGATCAGTGCCGCCTCGTTCCAGGAGACCACCAAAGTGCTCTCGACGGCTGCCATCGCGGCCAAGCGGGACCACCTGGAGGGCCTGAAGGAGAACGTCATTGTCGGTAAGCGGATCCCCGCCGGTACCGGTATGCGCAAGTACGACCGCCTCTTCGTCACCACGAAGGAGCAACAGCAGGCCTGGGAAACCCGGCAAGCCGCCTTCGCCGAGGAGGAAGCTGCCGCCCTGGCCGCCGAGCAAGCGACCATTACCTCCGAGTCGGAACCCGCTGAATAGCGACCCGATTGATTCAACAGTAAACGCCCCGCCGGAAGCATCCGGTGGGGCGTTTTTGTTGGGGCAACTCCTTGATCGGTTGGCCCGGGTCATAGAATAAACTGCATCGTTCCCGGGCCGGCCATGAGAAATTATCAATTGTTCCGTCAGGAATACCTTTCCTGAACTCCTGTCCGCCATTCGTTCCAAGTACATCACCGTCGAGGCCCCCGCCCCCCAGACCCCGGTCTTCATCCGCGAAGGATCGGGTATGGAATCGCTCGAACTCGCCGCCCTGGAAGCCGCCGAAACGTGGGTATGACGGGCTTACCTTGCACCCGCGTACGCGCCTGAACCGAACCCCATGCTTTACATCAAACTGCACCTGAGCCCCGACGAGGTCGATCACCTGCGCGCTGCTGCCGGAGGCGAGGAATTATGCCTGGACCAGGAACTGACCGACGACGAGAAGCATGCCGCTTTCCGGGAGTCGGAAATCGTGCTGGGCAACCCACCGCTCGAATGGCTGACGGAGCGTGGGCGGCTGCGGTGGATCCAATTGTCCTCGGCGGGTTTCCGGCAGTATACGAGCCTGAGCGAGCGGGATCTTTCCTTTACGGTGACCAACTGTACCGGGCTTTTCGGTACTCCGGTGGCCGAAACAGCGGTAGCGGGAATACTGGCGCTGCTGCGGGCCATCCCCACCTTCGTGAGGGATAAAGAACTCCGACACTGGCGGGGCGCCACGATTCGCCCGCAACTTGGCAAACTATCCGGCCGCCGGGTGCTCATCCTGGGCCACGGAGATATCGGCGGCACGGTACGCCAACTGCTGAGCGGCTTCGGTTGCCCCATCGAAACCATGGGCAACCGCGTGGGGTCGGGCGCGGATTTCTACACCCTGGCCGAACTGGACGCCCGCCTCCCTACTGCCCAGTTGGTAGTAGCTGCCCTACCGGAAACGGACGAAACGGTACAGCTCTTTGACGCCAACCGGCTGGCCCTGCTTTCGGAAGATTGTATTCTCGTGAACACCGGGCGTGGCAGCCTCATCGACGAAGCGGCCCTGCTGGATCTGCTGCAGGCGGGCAAGCTCGGCGGTGCCGTACTCGATGTCACCGGCAAAGAACCCCTGCCGGCCGACGATCCCCTGTGGAACGCCCCGCGAACCCTCCTCACCCAACACAGCGCGGGCGGTGCACGCGACGAAAATCGGCGCATCATAGACCGCTTCGTCAGCAACCTGCGGCGCTACCGCAGCGGTCAACCGCTTCACTTCACCGTCGACCTGAAGCGCGGATACTAACATTCGGTAGCGGGAACGCGGGTGGAGGACGGCGGGGAATTGCAGTCATCGCCTTCTTAAGTTACAAAACAGTAATTTGGCGGACCAAATACCCCGCTCATGAGATCGTTGCTCTTTTTTCTCCTGTTCACCTGCGCTTCGGGTGCCGGTTTTTCCCAGGCCATTCAGGACACTTCGGAGCTCACCGAATTCTTTTCCCCACTCAAGTACCGCAACATCGGGCCCTTCCGCGGGGGGCGCTCCGTGACCGCTACCGGCGTGGTAAACGATCCCCTGACTTACTACATGGGCACCACCGGTGGAGGCGTATGGAAAACCTCCGATGCCGGGCAGCGCTGGGAAAATATTTCCGATGGCTACTTCACCACCGGTTCCGTAGGGGCCGTGGCGGTGTCGCGCAGTAATCCGCAGGTCGTGTACGTGGGGATGGGAGAGCATGCCCCACGTGGCGTGATGACCACCCACGGCGACGGGGTCTATAAATCGACCGACGCAGGCAAGACGTGGACCCACCTGGGACTGGAAGAAACCCACCACATATCCCGCATCGTTATTCACCCCGATAATCCGGACGTGGTCTACGTGGCCGCTCAGGGACAGCTCTTCGGCCCGAACGAAGAACGGGGCGTTTACCGCTCGACCGACGGCGGTACGACCTGGGAACGACTGCTGTACGTCAACGACCTGACCGGGGCTGCCGAGCTCTCGATGGACCTCAACAATCCTCAGGTGCTCTACGCCGCGATGTGGGAGCACCAGCGCCTGCCGTGGCAGGTGGTCAGCGGAGGGGAAGGAAGCGGCCTCTACAAGAGCACCGACGGAGGTACCACCTGGACGGAAATGACCGAAGGCCTGCCCGAGGAAAAGGGGAAAATGGCCATTTCGGTTAGCCAGTCTAATCCGAATAAAGTATATGCCCTCATCGAAAGCGATTCAAACGCGGGTAAGGGGGGGCTCTTCGTATCAACCGATGCCGGCGATTCCTGGACCCGGGTCAGCGACGACCACCGCCTCATTCAGCGTGCCTGGTACTATATCGAGGTCTTTGCCGATCCCACCAACGAAAACGTGGTCTACGTGCTTAGTGCCACGCCCTACCGCTCCATCGACGGCGGCAAGACCTGGGAGGGGCTCGATGGCACCCATGGCGACTACCATGACCTGTGGATCAATCCCGACAATCCCCGCAACCTCTGCATCGCCAACGACGGCGGGGCGGCCATCAGCTTCAACTACGGCGATACCTGGTCGACCCAGGATAATATGCCCACCGGCCAGTTCTACCGCATTAACGTCGACAACAGCTTTCCTTACCGCATCTACGGGGGGCAGCAGGACAATACTTCCGTGGCCATTTCCAGCCGCGAACTCGGTTCTTCCGGCATTTCCTCCTCGAGCTGGAAGGCCTCGGCCGGGGGAGAGAGTGCCTTCCTGGCGTTCGACCCCGACGATCCCCGCTACGTACTCGGCGGCAGCTACCTGGGCACCATCGAGGTACTCGACAACCGGTCCGGGGCCAGCACCAACATCATGGCCGCGCCGATCCAGTACCTCGGCCGGCCGTCGAGCGACATGAAGTACCGCTTCAATTGGAACGCCCCCATCATTTGGTCGCGGCACGAGGCGAATACCTATTACCACGGTTCCCAGATCCTGCTGCGCACCCGGGATATGGGGAAGACCTGGGAAGAAGCTTCCCCGGATCTCACCCGCAACCAGAAGGATAAACAGGGGAATGGCGGTGGTCCCTACACCAACGAGGCCGTAGGCGCCGAGAACTACGGCACGATCTCCTACATCACGGACGCACCCGAGGAAGCGGGGGTCATTTGGGTAGGGACCGACGACGGCTACGTGCAGCTTACCCGCGACGGCGGCAAAAACTGGACGAACGTCACCCCGAAGGGATTGGAGGAATGCCTCGTCAACGCGATCGAGGTTTCGCCCCACGATCCCGCCACCGCCTACATCGCCACGACCCGCTACAAGTTCAACGACCTGACGCCCCGGATCTTCAAGACCACCAACTACGGCAAGAGCTGGACCGACATCACCGGCAACATCCCCACCGGCGCCTACACCCGGGTGATCCGGGAAGACACCGAGCGCAGAGACCTGCTCTTCGCCGGCACGGAAGCGGGCGTGTACGTTTCTTTCGATGGAGGCAAGGCCTGGGAGAAGTTCAACCTCAACCTTCCGGTCACCCCGATCACTGACCTTATGGTCGCCCACGACGACCTGATCGTGGCCACTTCGGGCCGGGCCTTCTGGGTGCTGGATGACCTGGAACTCGTACGGCAGTACCAGCAACCGGCCGGCAAGATGAAGCTGTACACCCCGGTGCCCGTCATGCTCGTCAACAGCGGCAGTGCGCTGGACGGCAGCGATCCGGACTTCGACGGGACCCATGCCCTGGAGGGTGTAAACCCCGCCACCGGTGCCGTGCTCTACTATTACCTTCCAGAATCGAAGGATTCTACCGAAGTCACCCTGACGATCAAGAACGCCCAGGGCGACGTGGTCCGGATCCTCCGCAGCAACAAGGACACCGATGCCGAGGTATACGGCGGGGGACCGCCCGCCGATCCGAGCCTCCCCGACGCCGCGGGCCTGAACCGCTTCGTTTGGGACCTGCGCTATTCCTCACTCGTGGGTGCCCCGACCGCCTACATTGAAGGAAGTTTCCGGGGACATAAGGTGTCGCCGGGCACCTACACCGTAGAATTGGCCCAGGGTGGGCAAACGACTACCACCGAGGTGGTGGTGAAACCCAATCCCCTCTACGACCTCGAGGAGGCCGATTACGCCGATTACGACAGCTTCATGTCGCAGGCCGAGGCCGGGATCAATGCCATGCACACCCTGGTCAACGAACTGCTGGACGTACAGGACCGCCTCAAAGCGGTCATGCAAGCGATGCCGAAGGGAAGGGAAGATGGTCTGCAGGCAGAGGCTAAGCAGTTACTTCAGGACCTGGAGGCGTGGGACGAATCCATGATCCAGCGTAAATCACAGGCCTATGACGACGTGGAAAATTTCCCCAACAAGTTTACCGCCAATTACCTGTTCGCACTGAACCACGCGGAGAGCGCCATTCCCCGCGTCAATACACCTACGCGGGAACGCCTGTCGGAGCTTGACAAGGAATGGGGCGATCTGCAAGCGAAAGGAAATGAATTACTCCGCACCCGCGTGCCCGCCCTCAACAAAAAGCTGTGGGACGCGGGGTATGGTGCGCTTGGCAATCCGAAGGTCGTGAAGAAATAAGGAGGGGAAGGAGCCCGGTCACCGCAGCGTAGCGGGAGGGCGTGGGAGAGAATAGTGGAGCCGGTGCTACGTTCCGGATAAAACTAAGTCCAGACAAAACATATACGGGAACGAGCACCGACACTGAGAGAGACACTATGAACTAACACAATCATACAGCGAATTTACGCTGTATCGGTATTCCAACATTGATTGGAATATTGACTAAACGGATAAGGGGAGGCGGATATTTTGTCCCTTTGATAATTTGGCAAATTTTTATCACGCTGTCCGGTTTTTTCGGTCTGTTGCATCGGGAGGCGGTTGTCCGGATGAAGCAGCTTTCCCCAGCCTTCACCGGGTACCTCCACGCCTCCTTTAGCACCCGCTGGCATGCGCGGGTAACGCGAACGAAGGGACCGCACAGACTTAGGAACTACCTACCGTCCCTTACCTCCCTTGAAGTTGCCGGCCATCTGGGCCATCATGGGGTTGTTGGACATTTTGTGCATCATCTTGCGCATGCCGTCAAATTGCTTGATGAAGCGGTTGACGTCTTCCATGCTCTGGCCACAGCCCACGGCGATGCGCTTCTTGCGGCTCATGTTGAGGAGCTCGGGAGCGGCCCGCTCGGCGGGGGTCATACTGTAGATGATGGCCTCCACGCGGGAGAAGGCGGAGTCGTCAATGTCGATATTCTTCATGGCCTTCGACATGCCGGGGATCATATTGAGCAGGCTCTTCATGTCGCCCATCTTCTTGAGCTGAGCGAGCTGACTGAGGAAGTCGTTGAAGTCGAACTTGTTTTTCTTGATCTTCTTCTCGAGCCGTTTGGCTTCCTCCTCGTCGAACTGGTCCTGGGCGCGCTCCACGAAGGAGATGATGTCGCCCATGCCCAGGATACGCTGGGCCATGCGGTCGGGGTAGAAGACGTCCAGGGCGTCCATCTTCTCGCCGGTGCTGACGAATTTGATGGGCTTGCCCACCGTATACTTTACCGAGAGGGCCGCACCGCCACGGGTATCGCCGTCGAGCTTGGTGAGGACGACGCCGTCGTAATTGATGCGGTCGTTGAAGACCTTGGCGGTATTGACCGCATCCTGACCGGTCATCGAGTCCACGACAAAGAGCGTCTCGTTGGGGCTGATCGCTTCGCGGACGTCGCTGATCTCCTGCATCATCTTCTCGTCGACCGAAAGCCGGCCGGCGGTGTCGACGATGACCACGTCGAACTTGTTCTGCTTAGCGAAGGCAATGGCGTTCCGGGCGATCTCGACCGGATTCTTGTTCTCCGGCTCCTTGTAGATATCGGCGCCGACCTGCCCGGCTAGTACGGTCAGCTGATTGATGGCCGCCGGGCGGTACACGTCACAGGCCGTGAGCAACACCTTCATCCTGCGCTTCTCCTTCAGGTACAGCGCCAGCTTGCCGCTGAAGGTGGTCTTACCCGAGCCCTGGAGGCCGGCCATGAGCACCACGGTTGGTGGCTTGGCGGCATAGGCGATGCGGATGGTCTCGCCACCCAGGGTGGCGATCAGCTCCTGGTGAACGATGTCGATGATCTGCTGGGCCGGATTGAGAGCGCCGTGCAGATCGGCACCGATGGCCCGCTCACGGATGCGGGCCACGAGGCCCTTGACCACGGTAAAGTTGACGTCGGCCTCGAGCAGGGCGAGGCGGATCTCCCGCAGGA
>JBBSPZ010000078.1:0-18231 GCA_038258275.1 Chitinophagales bacterium
ATGTGCTGCTCGACCGTACTCTTGAGCTGCTGGAGAAACTCCTCGTCGAGGGAGTTGAGGACAACGGCCGAGGGGTCGAAGTCGAAGGGCTGGGCCAGGTAGTTTTTCACCTTGGCGCGCGTGGCCAGGAGGTTGCTTACCCGGGTTTTGAGCAACTGCATATTGAAGGGCTTGATGATGTAATCGTCGGCACCGTTTTCGTAGCTGTTGATCTTGAAGATGAGGGAGGTCCTTGCGGTAAGCAGGATGACGGGTACGTGGCTGGTACTGAGGTTAGACTTGATCTTACTGCAGAGGGTGAGGCCGTCCATAACGGGCATGGCGATATCGGCGATGACCAGGTCGGGGATCACCTTCAGGGAAGCGTTGTACCCCTCCAGGCCGTTGGCGGCTTCCATGATCCGGTAATCGGCCGCCAGGTTCTCCCGGAGGTATTCCCGAATGTCGGCGTTGTCCTCTACGATCAGTAGCATGGGCGCGGTGCCGGCGGTGAGTCCACTTGCCGCTACCGTGGCCGGTTGGTCGGCGTAGTGGCCGATATCCTCGCTTCCGACATAGTCTTCCAGTATCTCTTCCGCGGTGAAGTGCTCACTTCCGAGGCGTAGCGTGACCGAAAACGTGCTGCCCTCACCCAACGCGCTGCTTACGTCTATACTGCCGTGGTGCTTCTCTACGATGTTCCTGGCCAGGGAGAGGCCGATACCGGTACCGGCCGCGAGCTTATTGTCTCCTGATTGCCGTACCTGGTAGAAGCGGTCAAACACCAATTCGAGTTCACGGGGCCCCATGCCGATACCGGTATCGCTCACGCTTACCGCGATCCGATCAGCGTCCCGGTAGGTGATGCGGAGGTCAATGGTGCCACCATCGGCGGTAAACTTCAGGGCGTTGGAGAGAAGGTTGTAGAAGACCTTCTCCATTTCAGTCCGATCAAACCAGAGCTCGATCCGCTCCCGTTCGCTCGTAAAGCGGAGGGCAATGCCACGCTGCTCGCTCAGGGGTTGGAAGGAGAGGGTGATCTCGCGCGTAAACTTTACGATGTCGCTCTTTACCACCTTGAGCTGCATCAGGCCGGCTTCTCCCTTGCGGATATCGAGCAGCTGGTTAATCATCAGCAGCAGGCGGTTCGCATTGTGGTGCATGCGGCCGAAAACCTTGTGTTGCACCTTGTTGAGGGTCTCCTCGCGGATCAGCTGTTCGAGCGGGCCGATGATGAGGGTAAGGGGGGTACGGAGTTCGTGGGAGATGTTGGTGAAAAAGCGCAGTTTCAGCTGGTTGACCTCCCTCATTTTGTCTTTCTCGAGTTTCTCCAGTTGTAGGTCGTACACGTAGCGTGCCTTTATTTTAGTGAGCTTACGCACGCCATAGATCAGGCCCAAAAAGAGGAGGGCATACGCGAGTAGTGCCCAGTTAGTCAGCCAGAGCGGTGGTGCCACTACGATACTCAGGGTCGCTACCGGGCTCCAGATGCCGTCTCCATTAGCGGCCTTTACTTCAAAGGTGTATGCTCCGTGGGGTAGGTTGGTGTAGTGGGCTACGCGTTCGTTGGCGCCGGTATACATCCACTCTTCGTTGAATCCCAGCAGGCGATAGGCATACTGGTTCTTTTGTGGTTCGGCAAACTGCAGGCCGGCGAAGCCGATGGAGAACACATTATCGGAATACCTGAGGTCCACCCGCTCCGTTTCGGAAATCACCTTATCCAGGATAATTCTTCCCCGGAATGCTTCCTCCACCGGTACGGGGCGATTAAAGAGCTTAAACTCATTAATCACCACCTGCGGAGCTACCCAATCGGCGTGAAGCTCGCCGGGGGAAAGCACGCTCAGACCGCTCGTTCCCCCAAACACTAACTGACCGCCGGGTAACGCAATGGCGGCCTCGTCGTTGAAGTGCTGATCCTGCAGCCCGTCGTAGGTACCGTACGTCTTTACCGTTGACCCTGCGGGGGTAGAGTCCACCTGAGCAACGCCCCGGCGGGTGCTCACCCAAATGTTTCCCCGATCGTCGCTCAGTACGGATTGCACCACCCGCCCCTCCGCCTCCCCCGTATGGAGGAAGTGGTGAATAGCCCCGGTACCAACGTCCAGTACGTCAAGTCCATACTCAGTGCCGATCCAGAGTTTGCCCGCCTTATCTTGGTAAAAGCTATTGATGGAGTTGCTGCTGAGGCCGTCAGCGGAACCATCTTCGTAGCGGTAATGATTAACGAGGTGTAAAGAAGTGGAGTCGGCCCGGTATTTGAGCTGGTAGATACCGCCGCCGCGGGTGCCCGCCCATACGCTAGACCCTTCCGCGTCCCGAACTTCCGTCAGGTGCACGATGGGGTATTCCTGGAGGGCAAGGGTCAGATCGTCCGTATGCGTAAAGTGGTGGAAGGTTTCCGTAAGGGGGTCGAAGACGCTTATCCCGCGGTCCCAGTAGCCCAGCCAAATAGTACCGTCTTCGGCCTGTAGCAAAGAAAGGACGTAGTCGTCACTGAGTGCCTCCGCCTTGGTGTACTGGGTAAAGACGGTGAGGTCACCGCTGCGGAAGGGAATATCGGATTCCTTTATTCGGAAAACGCCTGCCCCCTCCGTGGCGACCCACAAATAGCCCCTGTCGTCAACGATGAGGTCCGAGACGAAGTTAGCCAGATCGCCGAACGTGGCCGTTTTGATCTGGTGATAAGTTACCCCGGCCGTATCGAACCTTCCATTCTCCAGGGGCAGGAAAACGATGCCGCCTCCATCGGTACCGATCCAGAGGCCCGAACGGTCTTTCGCCAACGTGACGCGCCGGATCAGGTCCGCCTCCCCCCGGAAGCGCACCTTGGTGAATGGCTCCGCGTTCAGGTTGACCTTATTGATGCCCTTGTCGCCGCCGATCCAGAGTATACCCGAGCGATCCTGATAGAGGGATTTGATCACGTTGTCATCGATCACCTCGGGTGCATTGACCGAAGTTGCTTTAGTGAACGATCCCGTCCCGCCATCTAGGCGGTACAAACCTCCGTAGGTCGCTATCCACGCGTCCCCGGTGGCTTCATCGCCGGAAATATCGTTGACGAACGCCAGATCGTCCTTTCCCTTAGGCGATCGCTCCCGATCCCCGGTGTACGTATGGTACGTATAGGAAGAAGGCCGTTCACCGGAGTAGGCTACCCGCTTTAGTCCCAGCCGGGTGCCCACCAGGAGGGTGTCACCTTTATTGGAACTGGTGCTGAGCGCCTTGATAAAATTGTGGCTCAGGTAATCGTTTTCCGAGGTGCCGGTGGGGGAGAGGGGATAGTGGGCAAAGTAGTGGGGGCTGCCGTCCGGTTTACGGATCAGTCGGTTGAGCCCCTTTTCCGTCCCCACCCAGAGGTCACCGGTACCGGTCTCGGCCAGGGCGTATATAAAGTTGTCGCTAAGGCTCCGGGGGTCAGCCTCGACGCGGTGGAAATGAAGGAATTTGCCGCTTTCGGGGTCGAAGCGGTTGAGTCCGTTCTCCGTGCCGATCCAGAGCATGCCGTAGCGATCTTCGGTGATCGCCCAGACGTTGTTGTTGCTCAGGCTATTCATATCCGCCGGCGCGTGGGCGTACTGGTGGAACTGGTCCTTTTCCCGATCGTAGCGGTAAAAGCCTGCGTAGCTGGTGCCCACCCAGAGCCGCTGCTGGCCGTCCTCAAAAAGGCAGGTGATTTTGTTGCTCTTCAGGCCGTAGGACTGACCGATCTGCTGCTGGTATTGCTTTACGGTGTAGCCGTCATACCGAGCCAGGCCCGACCACTGGGCTACCCACAGGTACCCCTTATAATCCTGCAGGATGTCATTGGCGGAGTTGGTGGTCCAGTTAAGGGAGGCGGGAAGCCGGTAAACCACCAAATTCTGCGGCTGGGCCACGAGCAGGCCGCTGAATGACCACGCCACGGTTAGTAGGAATGCTTTGACAATCACCAACCACGGCTGGGCAGTTAAGCAAGCTCGGTAATGTGTGGGGAAGGTAGCCACCAGGGTGGGGTGATGTTTGAGTAATAGGGGGGCTAGCGTAAACCCGGATAATCAGCAGCCTTGAAAGGTAAGCCTTTTTCGTTTGCTGCCTGATGTAGACACCCTAATCCTCCTATCGGTCGCAGAGCTGGCATCCCAACCGACCATCAACGACCAGCCTCGGCACTTCCGGAATACCCCCTGCACCCGCTCCGACGAAGGCGGGCCCCCACCTCCTGCACTTTCTACGGTCTGTTGCGCCGATACACCTTGGGCAATTCCTCCAGGAATAGGATCTCCGGCACGGCGGAGAATTTTTTGAAGTCCGCGGCACTGACCTGATCCGGGTAGGGAGCGTAGTGGTGGGTGGCCGTAGAATTGCGCCACACCATGGCCCAGGCAATACGCGAGGCGACCGGGTCACTGGTGAGGGCGTACAGGAATTTCTTGGTCCACCAGTCCGCCTCGGGTACCCCCTCCAGACCGGTTTCGGTGAGGGCGGCGACCTTACCTTTTTCGTCGGCGATCTCTACGATCATGCGTAGCCGCTGAATGGCGTCGTCGATCTTGCCCCCCGCCCGGAAATCCTGGTAGTTATCAATCCCGATGATGTCCACGTAATCGTCTCCGGGATAGCGCTCCAGGTATTCTTCGCGGCTCTCTACAATGTCCGGTGAGTAGGCGTACAGGAGGTTGTGCAGTTTCTTTTCGTCCCGTAGGTACTTCACGGTAAAGTGCCAGAGCGCTTTGTACTCTTCGGGGGTGCAGTGCGCTTTTCCCCACCAGAACCAGTTGCCGCTGTGCTCGTGAAAGGGGCGAAAGATGATCGGCACGTCTTTCCTGAAGAGGAAGCCGTGGCGGAGGTCCCTCACGAAGTCCGCAAAGAGGTCCAGTTTGGCGACATAGTCCGCGTGGTACTTACCGCCGGGAAGAATGGTAGCCACCACCCGGCCCTCCGTGTCCCAGGAGCTGCCGCCGGTGACAAAGTTGTCGGCGTGCCAGCTCACGGTATTCACGCCCCCCCGCTGATAGACCTCCTTCATCCACTCCTTCATGCGCACGAAGGGGATGGTATCGATGTTGATGTCCCGCTGGCCTAGCTTGCTGATATCCCAGCCAAATAGGGCCGGAGACATTCCGCTCACATCCTTTACGTCGGAGCGCCAGGCGTAATAGTCGCGCCAGTTGACGCCGTAGGCCAGGGCATCCTGCTGCCCGAACAGGGTTTGCCCGGGGGCGATCTGCTTCAGGTTAGCCAGTAAGGCCGTGGTTTGCCTGGTCGCCTTTTGGTCGATGGGGCCGACTGCCAGGGCGGCCTCCTGAGCGGTAAGCCCGGAAACGAGGGAGAGCAACACTAGGAAGAGGGTGGCGGCGGCGGCGGCTCGGATACGGATAGTGATCATAGACGGTCTAACGGGGGGTTACCACCCGGGATTGTTGGAGTTGATGAGGGCGTTGGCGGCGATCTCCTCCGTGGCAACGGGGTAGAGTTCCTGGTACTTCAGGCGGGGCCGGTTAGCCTGGTTCATGGTCTCCAGCCAGATGCCCCAGCGGATAAGGTCGAAGCGCCGTTGGAATTCGCCGTACAGCTCATGACGCCGCTCGTCGCGTACCCGCTGCCGGAAGTCTTCCTGGGTGAGTCCGGCGGCCAGGTTTTCCAGTCCGGCACGACGACGCACCTTATTGATGGCCTCGTAGGCGATGGCAGTCGGACCGTTCGCTTCGTTTTCCGCCTCGGCAAGGCACAGGATCACGTCGGAATAGCGCAGAATGATGGGGTTAGAGCCGTTTTCATCCTTGACCTGGGATACCTCGTCGATGTACTTTTTGATGAACAACCTCGGTTCGGCCCTGATCTCCTCTCCGGACGAGAGCCGGTAGGTGTCGTCGCCGAAGCGACCGAAGCCGTTGTCGTAGATGCCCACCCGCACGGTGTCGGTGATGTTGTCGGGCAGATTCCTGGTGCTGTAGAAGTGGTTGCCGTTGATGTCGTTCCACTCGTCGAAAATGGCAGTTCCGAACTGTACGCGCAGGTCACCCGCTTCGAAGGTCTCGTAAAAATCGTCCCGCATGGATACCGCACCGATGCCTCCGCCGCCGGCAAAAGCCGTGTTGCCCGGCACGTAAAAGCGCGGCAGTTCCGGCCCTTCGTTGGGGGCCTGGGTCGCCTGGATCGAGAAGAGGATCTCGTTGCTGGCGTCCTGGGTAGCCTGCTGGAAGACGGTCATGTAGTCGTTTTCCAGTGCCGGGAACCCGCTGGCCTCGGCATTCATCACCTTAGTGGCCGAGGCGATCGCGTCACTGTAGTACTTCGTTTCGCCGATCCCCGATCCGGCCATGTGTAGGTAAACCTTGGTCTGTAGCCCGTAGGCCGCTGACGCGGTCGGCCGGCCCCGGTCCGATTCACTGTAGGCCCCGCTACTGAAGTCGACGGGCAGCAGTTCCGCCGCGGTTTCAAAATCGCGGGCTGCTTGGGCGAAGACCTCCACCTGCGGCATCCGGGCGATGTCGGGCGAGTCAGTGGCAGGGTTGTAGGGGGTCGTCCGGATCGGTGCATCCCCAAAGCGGCGTGCGATCTCGAAGAAGGCATAGGCACGCAGGAAGTAAGCCTGGCCGAGCACCGCGTCCTTCACCTCCTGGTCCAGGAAGTCAATGGGCTCTACGCGGGCGATCACCGTATTTGCACGGTTCAGCACCTGGTAAAAGCCCTTCCAGGGGCGCTCGATGTACCAGCTTCCGTTCTGCTGCCCCTCGTAGCCACCGCCGAACCAGTTGACCGTCAGCATATCGGCGTTTTCCAGGCACACCGATACCCAGGCGGGGTGCACCCACAGATCGTAGGTCATTAGGGCATCGTAAATGCCGTTGGTTGCCGCCTTCACCTCCTCCGGATTGGAGTAAAAGGTCTGGGGCGCCTGAAAAGTGAAGGCTTCTTCCTGTAGTAGATCTTCGTTACAGGCACTGGCGCTCAGCATAAGCCCGCAGAGCACGATGATATTTTTGTAGTTCATTTTTTTCTTTTGTAGTCCGTGTTATCAAAGGGCGGGGGCGCGGGTGCAAGAGCAAGCCGGGGCCCCGCGGGCCGCTAAAGTGTCAGGTTGAGGCCGAACATGATGGTGCGCGACTGCGGGTAGTTACCCAGGTCTACCCCCCGCATGGCCCCACCGCTGAAGGCGCTCACCTCCGGGTCATAACCCGAGTAATCGGTTATCGTGATCAGGTTGATGGCGTTGGCGTAAAGTCTGAGGTTGCTTATCCAGGATACACCGGCCGGCTGGCGGAAGTTATAGCCGATCTGCAGGTTCTTAAGCCGCAGGTAGGTACCATCTTCGATGAAGCGGTTGGAAAAGCGGCCATTGGTATTATCAAGGTCGATCTGGCGGAAGGTGTTGCTGCTGCCCTCACCGGTCCAGGCACTTTCGTAGACCGACAGGGGAATGTTCGTCCGCCCGTCCAGATTGTGGTTGGCAATGCTGAGGGTGTTGATGATGTCGGCACCGACCACTCCCTGGAACAGGAAGCTGAAGTCGAAGCCTTTGTAGTCGAAGGAGTTAGAGACCCCCCAGATGAAATCCGGGTTCACGTCACCGATCACGATGCGGTCTTCGTCGTTGATGGTTTTGTCACCGTTCGTATCCTGGTAACGGATCTGCCCCACGGCGGCGTTGGGCTGTACGTTGATGAAGGCAGCGACCTCCTCCTCGTTCTGGAAGATACCGGTTTCCTGGTAGCCGTAGATCGATCCGATGGGGAGGCCCGGCCGTTGGATGAAGGGGAGTACGGTAAGTCCGTTGCCCGCGCCCAGCCGGTCGGCAAACTGCTCCTCTACACTGCCCAGATCGGTGATCTTGTTCCGGTTCACGGAGAAGTTAGCGCTCACCTGCCAGGTGACGGATTTTCTGATGGGGTTGAGGCCCAGCTCGAATTCGAAGCCCTTGTTCTGAATGGTTCCCGCATTCACCAGCGCGTTGTTGAAGCCGGTGTTGGGGGCAAGGGTAATATTTTGCAGCAGGTCGTCGGTTTCCTTGAAGTAGTAATTGACGGTGGAGAACAGCCTGCCGTCCCAGAGTTCGAAATCCAGGCCCGCATTATACTGGCTGGTCGTTTCCCAGCGCAGCGAGCTGTTGGCCAACCGGCCTTCCACCACGGCGGGCACCAGTTGGTTGTTGAAGGAGGTCGTTACCCCCTCGATGGTGGCCAGCGATTGGTAGGCACCTACCGCCTGGTTGCCCGACTGGCCGTAGCTGAGGCGCAGTTTCAGGTTAGAGATCGCCTCGATATTCTGGATGAAGGGCTCCTGGCTGGCACGCCACGCGAAGGCGAAGGAGTAGAATGGCGCCCATTTTTTATCGAGGGCGAACTTGGAGGAACCGTCGTAGCGCAGCGTACCGGTAAACAGGTACTTGTCGGCAATGATGTAGTTGACCCGCCCCAGGTAGGAGGCCAGTTTCCAGGTCGAGGTATTGGTGCGGGTGGGCACGTGCGAGAGCCCCCGTTGCAGGGAGTAGAAGGTCAACTCGTCGTCGGGGAAGTCCCTGGCCTCGTTGTTGATCCAGTAGTCCTTGTTCGTTTCGTAGGTGAAACCGGCGAGCCCCTCCAGGCGGTTGCGACCGAACGACTTATTGAAGCGCAGCAGGTTCTCGTTGATCAGGTTGCTGAACTCGTTCGATGATACCACGGCCAGTCCATTGAGGCCGAAACCCTCCGAGACGGTGCGCGGGTAATACGTGTTATTCTTGCGGTCGAGGTAGTTGGCGGCCAGGCGAACGTCGGCGCTCAGCCACTCGAAGATCTCTACCGATACGTTGACCCCCGCAAGCAGGCGGGTGAAGTTCTGCTCTTCGGTCACCTCATCGGTGTAGCGCAGGGGGTTGGCCCCGAACTGCTGGAAGATAGCCGGGTCTTCGAGGCGGAAGTCGTCCTCGTTCTCCCTCAGTTTAACCACGCCGTTCGTATCCCGGAACACCGGACGGATGGGGGGGTACTTGAGCACCGAGCGCACGATACCTCCCGTAGCCTGGGTGGTGTTGGTAGAAGAGCGCACCAGGTTGTTGCGCGAACGGGTCACGGCCAGGTTACCGGTGACATTGACGCGGTCGTTGACGTTGTAGCTCAGGTTGGTCCGCAGGCCACCACGGGTGAATTGAGATCCTTTGATTACCCCCGACTGGTCCAGGTAGCTGGCCAGGATGGAATAATTTCCCTTATCGCTGCCCCCGGAGAAGCCCAGTTGGTAATCGTTGATGGTAGCGGTTTGGTAGACCTCGTCCTGCCAGTCGACATAGGCCTCATTGCCCAGGGCGAGGACCTCGCTTACGGTGGGCTTCTGAGGATTGGACACGGTATCGGGCGCATAGGGCCAGGCACTTACTGGCTGCCCGGCATTTTCGTAGGCCTTGTTCTGGTACTCGATGAAGGTAGCTGCGTCGAGTAGTTCGAGTTTGTTCTTTACCGTCGCGAGGCCGAAGGAGGTGTTGAAGGTGATCTCTCCCTTACCCGCAGATCCCTTCTTGGTAGTGATGAGCACCACACCATTGGCACCGCGGGAGCCGTAGATAGCCGTAGCGGATGCATCCTTGAGCACTTCGATGCTTTCGATGTCGGACGGAGAGATCGTTGCCAGGATGTTGGTGGTGGAGATGATGCGGTTGTTACCCTCCGATGCACCCAGGTCGCCCTGGCCCGCTGAGGGGTTGGTCACCGGAATACCGTCGATCACGTAGAGGGGCTCACTTCCTCCGAGAATGGAGTTGGTGCCCCGGATCTGAATGGAGATGCCCGCACCGGGTGCGGCGTCGCCCTGGGTGACCTGCACGCCGGCCAGTCGACCCTGAATGCCCTGCTCCAGCGTCGTGACGGTGGTCTTGGACAGGTCTTCCGCTTTTACCGAGGAGACCGATCCGGTCAGGTCGCTCTTTTTAGTCGTGCCGTACCCGATCACCACTACCTCGTCCAGCAAGGCCGCAGAGGAGTTGAGCTGTACGGTGATGTCTTTGTCGTTTCCTACCTGTATCGTTTCCTCGCCGTAGCCGGTGTAGGTGAAGGCGAGCTCATCCCCCTGGTTTACGGATAGGCTGAAGCGCCCGTCAACGTCCGTTACGGTACCTCCCTGACCGGTCCTATTCAGTATACTCACCCCGATGAGCGGCGTCTGGGTCTCGTCAATGACCTGCCCGGTTAGCTGAGTAGCCTGTGCGTAAGCAGTCTGACCGAAGAATAAGAAAAGTAACAGGAAAAAGCCGGTACAGCGGGCGATGTTGCATCGCCGAATGGAGAAATCTGTTTCCATGATCTAGTGAATGCTTGGAGTGAACGATACACAAAGGTGGAAAGCGAGCAGCAGGTATAAGGGGGGGGTAACCGCTATAAAGCGGTGTATTTGTTGCAAAAAATCAGGTTTTCGGAATTATATTCCGATGAAAAACAAACACACCGCCTTCTTGTAGCAAACACCCCTGCCCCGTAGCCAGTCGTGGGAATACCTTGTACGGGTACCCATCCACCTGAATTCATCCTCAAAGCAGTCTTCGCATGAAAATACTCTACTCCCTATTTTTAGTTTGCCTTGCTCCCCTGACGCTTTCGGCATACGGCACCCCGGTGGGACCGTCCTTTCACTTCGAACTACCCCCGGCAACCATCGATGCCGTGACGGCTGATGCTACCCCCGTGAAGCGTTACGACAAGTTCGAGGCAACCGTGGCCTTGACGGCCGCTTACGACAATCCCTACGACTACGATCAGATCACCGTATCCGCCATCTTTACGTCCCCTTCCGGAGGCACTACCGCAGTAGATGGCTTCTATATGGAAGATTACCCGTTGAGCGGTGGTGCCAACCCCAAGGTAGCGGGAGCGGGGACGTTCAAAATTCGGTTCTCACCCTATGAAACTGGTCAGTGGACCTACCGGGTATCGGTTCAAGATGCCGGGGGCACGACTACCGGGGAGTTGCTGGACTTTCTGGCCGTGGCGGAAAACAGCTCGACGGGCGGCTTCGTCCGCACCGGCAGCACCAACTACCTCGAACTGAATAACGGTGAGCAGCTGGTGCTCATCGGAGAGAACATGGCCTGGCACAACAGCAACGATGCCATTGCCACTTACCGCTCCTGGCTCGACAAGCTCTCGGCCAGTGGCGGCAATTTTATACGCCTCTGGCACGCCCACTGGGGGCTGGGCATCGAATGGGAAGCCGGCTGGCAGGGTTTCGAGGGGCTGCGCCGCTATAAGCAGGAGACCTCCGCTTACCAGGACTGGCTCTACGATTACTGTGCGGACAGAGACATCTACGTGATGCTCGCCCTCCAGCACCACGGCCCCGTATCCACCCGCGTGAACCCCAACTGGGAAGAAAGTCCCTATAATGTAGCCAACGGCGGACCTTGCGCCAACCCGTGGGAATTCTTCACCAATGCCGAGGCCATCGCCCACACCAAAAACCGCTTCCGCTACATCGTAGCGCGCTGGGGATACTCGCGCGCCATCCAGTCGTGGGAACTCTTCAACGAGGTCAACTGGACGGACGACTTCGACCAGCACCGCGCCGAGATCGCCGAGTGGCACGCCGAGATGGCCCTTTACCTGAAGACTATCGACCCCAATCAGCACCTGGTTACCACCAGTTACGCCGATGCCGATCAGGACCCGGAGGTCTGGAGTAATCCCGACATCGACTTCACTCAGACTCACTTCTACATCAACTCCCCCAACCTCGAACGCGCGCTGGTCGGAGGCATACGCGACTACCTGGATGAATACGGTAAGCCGACCCTGACGGGTGAGTTCGGGCTCTCCGGTAACCCCGCCGAGTCGAACGCCGACCCCGATGGTATTCACTTTCACAACGGAATGTGGGGTCCCCTCTTCGGTGGCGGACTGGGCACCGGCATGACGTGGTGGTGGGACGTTTACATAGAAGTACAAAATCTTTACTACCACTTCGACCCCATCCGCCGCGTAGTCGATGAGATGCCCTTCGTGGCCAAAAACTTGCAGCCACAGGAAGCATACGTGCGTGGCGCCCCGGGTGACCTCACCCTCTCCCCCAATCTCGGTTGGGGAACACTGGGTGACCTCGACATCACGATCAACCCCAACGGCACGACTACTCCGGCGACCCCTGCCCTCAACCGTTACCTCTACGGCTCGGAGTACAATACCGAGAATCGCAGCCCGCCGAGTTTCCTGGTAGACTACCCCGCAGCGGGAGAGTTTACCGTGACTGCGGGTAGTGAATTTGGGACCGCCGCCAGGATCTCCATCTACCTGGATGACGTGCTGCTGCTCGATGAGATCGCCACCGCAACTACCGACTATACGATCAACGTACCCGTCGGGGCCAGGGTGATAAAAGTGGATAACCTCGGCACCGACTGGGCCACGATCTCGGCTTACCGCTTCAGCGGCCTTGGCTCCCGCGCCGATGTGTACGTGCTCAGCAGCGAGGAAAAAGACGTTGCCGGTGGCTGGCTGCTCAACAACGAGTACAATCACGAATACCTGGCCGGTAACGGATCGGTACCGAACATCATCACCGGCACCGAGGTCGTGATCGCGGATTTCGCACCCGGCACCTACTACGCAAAGTGGTACGACTGCCTCACCGGCGAGATCGTCAGCATGGAGGAGGTGGTCGTGGCTGCGGGGGATACGAATCTCATCCTCCTTCCTCCGCCACTGGCCTGGGATCTTGCCTTCCGGGTCGACGGGGATTCGGGTACCTCGACGGCTACTACAAACCTTGCTGGTGACGTCAGCTTCACTGCGTATCCCAATCCGGTAGTTGCCGGTGGCAGCGTAACGATCGAGCTTCCCTTATCGGGTACCGCAGCGCATGATTACCAGGCGCGACTCTACGATGTCGCAGGACGGTTGATCAAGCAGGAGGCCCTGGCCGGGGATCAGCAACTAATGATGCCCGCCGGGCTCCCTGCGGGCCTCTACTGGCTTAAACTTAGTAAGCAGGGAAGAACCTTCTCCCGGCCTATCGTAGTGAACTAAGGTCATCAAAAACGAAGGCCGGTATGAAGGCGGGATATTCCAAGGCCAGCCGGATATTTTTCACCGTGGCCGATCCGCTCGCTACTCACAAGTCCACCGCCTTAGTGCAGCTACCCGCCCCGGAGCTGAGCCATCCGGAGCTAGCAAGGCGGTGAAACCCCTCGCGGTACTTCCCGTACGGCAGATTTGTTCCTCCTGGCGGGATAGTAAAGCTAGCCCACTTCCCGCGGCGACAGTGTTTCCCACACTCGGGCCAGCGGCCACTCGACCATTGGAAGCGCCGGCGCCGGAGGGGACGTCCCTCGCGGTGTTGTTAGTACGACGCGTAAGGTCATTTTACTGGTACAGCAATTTTTACTGTACGCACTTATTGGTCCGGCGAAATCGGTGTAATCATGAGTGAGTGGAGAACCGGTTATGCATTAGTAAGCCAGGGAGTCCGCGGCCATCTGTTCTGGAGCGAAGCCCCGACTTAGTCGGAGTGCGACGCAGTCGATCTGCGGTTGAAATTACCCGGCTATCGCGACCTTGCAATTCCCCGTAGGCCGGTTAGCCAGTAATACCTTACCCACCTACCAGGTGATAGAAACCAACGTATAACGCACGGTGAAACAGGATAAATCGCAAAGGAACAGCCCTTTATCGCTAACTATATGCCGCCGGTGTGTTCGATAAACATAGATTAATCGGCTTATCGTCAATACTTTCCCCGTAAACCGTAGTCGGATTTCGACGTTGTCTGAACTGAGAATTTGCTACTAATTTTGGCAGTTCCGCTAAAAAATAGAACAATGGACTACCTAATCATTGCCCTCAAGGTCATCGTCGGCCTCAGTATCCTGAACGTCTGGCTGGTGCAGTACAATAAGGACACCCGCTGGCGGGGCGGCAATGCGACCACGATTGTAGAAGAATTTCAGGTCTACGGCCTACCGGTCTGGTCGGTTTACGTGGTGGGCATCATAAAGACCATCCTTGCGGTGATGCTGATTGCTAGTATCTGGTATCCAGGCTTACAATTTCCCGCCGCCATCGGGTTGGCCATCATGCTGACCGGCTCCGTAGCGATGCACGTTAAAATCGGCGATCCCCTCATGAAGTCATTTCCGGCGGCCCTCTTCCTCCTTATGTCGCTGGTCATCGCTTTCGCGGGTGGAGAAATAAGCTAACTACACGGAACTTCCGTAGTGAATACTTAAATATAAATTCAATACGGCGTATAAAAAGGCGGGGGTAGCCAGCAAGAAACTGTCTCCGATCTTCATCCGTACCCCGAAGCCAACGATCATCATCAGGCACAAACCGGCGGCAGCGGCAGTTGCTAATAAAGGCGACAACCAATACCCGAGGATCAGGCCCAGCCCCCCCAGCATCTGGAGATAGCCGGTAAGCGGCCGCTGGCGGTCGTAGCCGTAGCGGATAAACTCACTTTTCATATACGAGGAGGTCAGGCAGGTGACCCCGAAGAATAGGAAAGAGATCCCGGAGAAGAAGGTGGCCAGTGCGGAAATCTCCATATTGGATATGCGCTTGAGAAAGAGGGTAGAGGAGGAGGCGCCATTCGTCCCCTGTGACCGGATATACGAAAACCATTATTCGCGGGAAAGGTTGGAGTCCCGAACCTCTCACCAAACCCATCGGCAATGCCTGAGCTACACGAAGAAGGAATAAGCAAACCCCGCCGCCTAATCGGTTACGTGCTCTCGCTGTTGCCCTCACTGGCGGTGCTGGCGTCAGGGGTTACCAAGTTTTTTTCCGGTACTGATATTCATGTCCTACTGGAACGACTCGGCATGGCCGAACAGGCTGTTCTGATCGGTCTGATCGAGATTGGCTGTGTCCTCTTGTACTGGTTACCCAAAACAAGCAACATTGGGTTCTTCCTGTTCTGCTCCTACATTGGTGGTATTATCGTCGGGGAATTAGTCCTGGGCGACATTCCGCTGCCGGGCCTCGCGATCGGAGCGATGATCTATGTGGGCACCTTGCTGCGGAAACCCTCGTTGGTGGGATGACCGCCATCCGCGTAATAGCGCTCGGCGGGTTGGTACGGAAGTGGGCCTGAGTGGCTTCATCCGCCTTACTGTTACCCGTGAAACTCGCGTCGGCCACGGCCGCGTGCATCGTTCTGATCAAACGCGGATAGTGAGCTGGGGGGTGGAGTTAGCCGCCCCGGCCGTACCGATCACCTCATAGTTCTATCGGCCAATTTTGACAAATTCTCGAAAGTTATTCCGGTTAACCACCAGTCCTTCGGCATCATAGGTGTCGATAAATGTTTTGGAAATGACCGCTCGCTTCTTAGGGTTCCACTTAAATTCAAATGCTGCCAGATTAACACCGATCTCCTCCACATAATCGATTTCCTGTTGCTGATTCGTTCGCCAGAAATAAGACTTAGCCAGTGTCATTTTATACCTGTTCTGTTTGATCCGTTCCGCGATCAAAAAGTTCTCCCATAAAGCACCGATATCACTCCTGAGTTGGATCTCATTCATCGATCCAATTATCATGTTTCTAATTCCGTTATCATAGAAATAAATTTTACGGCCTTTCTTGATTTCGTTTCTTACGTTGCGGTTGTAACTGGGCAAGCGAAAAATTACGTATCCCTGTTCCAATACCGTTATGTACTTTTCTACCGTGTTACGGTCAACTCCAACTAGTTGACCTAATTCAGTGTAATTAACTTCGCTACCAACTTGCAGGGCTAAACCCCGTACTAATTTATCCAATACACCAGGCTTCTTGATCCCGGCATAGGATAAGATGTCCTTGTATAAATAACTACTGACCAGATTCTGTAGTATTTCTACTTCTTCGCCAGGGTTGTTTATTACATCGGGATACATGCCGTAAACCAGCCTATTTTCTAACTGTCTTTCAGCTGCTAGGTAACCAACCTCATTTTCTAGTTCCTCCCAACTGATCGGAAATAATTCGTACTCCCACTTCCTTCCCGTAAGCGGCTCATTCAACTCATTGAACAGGGAAAAAGAAGATGACCCACTGATCCATAATTGAACATCTTTAAACTGGTCAACAATTATCTTCATGGTTAAACCAATATTGGAAACCCGCTGTGCTTCATCGATAAAGATAATTTTGCTACTTCCGATCAGGCTGCGTAGCTGCTCCGTGTTCGGAGTGTCGAGAGTCGTTCGAGTAACCGGATCATCTCCATCAAAGAACAGGTAGTCTTTATCTTGTAGGAATTGCATGATCAGCGTGGTCTTGCCCACTTGCCTTGGACCGATCAACATAATGGCCTTATCCCGTCCCATCTTATCTTCAATCCTAGCGCGTAAAGTCCTTTCAATCATGGCCCAAACATAGTCATTTATGAATTGATTCACAAATAACTATGCTCATTTGTGAATTACAGGCGATTACACGGAAAATTTGGTGACTGTCGGGGTAGGGATACAAAACGAGTGGGAAGTGTATGATGTAAGGATGGTTGGCTAAATTGCGATACCAGAAGAAGTAGCCAATGGCCGCTACATGATTGGTTAGCTTCTTAGAAAAAGACAACCCCCGCCGTACGAGTCGACTCACCCGCGCCCTCACTCCACTGAAGTAGCCCTCGATGAAGTAGGTTAGCGCCTTGTAGGCCGTGTGCTGCTCTGGGTTAAGCGTAGCAAAGTATGCCTCCCAGCAATCTGTCTCGAACCAACAGTTGGCTTGCCAGTCTTGGGGAAGTTTGTCCCAGAGCAGTTAGGCATCCTGCTTGCTTCTTCCTCCCACATGATAGGCTAATACCTGCTTCAGTTCGGGCCAGTAGATGACCCAGATCCACTGTTTAGCAGATTTGCGACCCACGAAGGACCACATCTCATCAGCCTGTAAACGAATGAGTTGTAGCTCTTTAGGATCGATCAACCAGCAATTCCCCGGGTAAGGTGTACACGTAATCAGACCACTTATACGCCAAACTCGGCTAATCGTCCGTATATGCCGGAAAAATCCTCGAACGGCTGAGTAGTGAATAAGGCGCGTTGGGTAAACCATACATTGACGCGGGTTCTGGCGGCTTTCAAAATCAACTGGAATTTCTGGCTACAGAGTTCCATTAACTGGTCGACCAGGAAGGCCAGCAGCATCAAATAGGCCAGGCCCGTAGCCAGGTGCTGCTCCCCGTGCCCGTAGTTGTGTTCCAACTGGTAGCCCTGGTTCTTCAGTGTATTGAAGGTCTCGTTCTCGATCTTCCAGCGGCTCCTGCCGATGCGCATCAGTTCCATGACGTTGTTGCGGGTAATGGCGCGGTTGGTCACCCAGCTGAAGCGCAATTTCCTCCCGCTGGACCCCTCTACCTCCTCCTCCTCCTCGTAGTGCACACGTTGATTCGCATTGCCGCCCAGCTCCCGTTCAGGCTCAGTCCAGTGGCCCACTCGAACCGGTGAGTAGTTCGGCCCTCCCGCCGGGTAAGTTTTGACGTGGCTCCCCGGACCGACCAGGTTGCGAAGTGCTTAAATAAGGCTTGGTGATCCCCGGGTTTGGCCGTGATGACGAAGTCATGCCCCGCCTCGGTGAGCTGCTTGACCAGGGGTCCGCAGCTGTATAGCCCGTCGGCGACCACCAGGAATTTGTAGTTTCGGCAGACCTCGGAAACCGTTTCGATGACCCGCTTGGCGGCGCTGCGCTCACAGTCATTTTTATGGCTACCGTCTTGCTGAACGATGGGTTCGGCAACCGCCACGAAAACCGTCGATTCGCTGGGGTGAACCATGCTGCCACAGAGCATCTAGTGATGGTAGGACCGTCCGGTTTTCGTCGAATCTCTGGTCAGACAAGCTGCACAATGGACCTTGGTGGAACGGAAATGTCCACCCCCCTACGCGGGCAAACTCGTGTTGGATGAGTTGCGTGATGCGCTGGTGGAAGTAGTGGGGGTCCACCTGATCGAGCATACGGCGCAGTTGGGTGTCGCTGCATACGTGTTGGAGGCCGTAGACGGAGCGGAGATTCTGCCGCTGGAAGACAGTCTGGGAATCGAAGTCCAGCAGCGAGGGGAACTTCAGGTGAAACAGGGCGAAGCCCGCCTGGCAGATATCGGGCAGCGTCTGGCCGATCACCCGGTTGCGGGGATCCGGAATCGCCGAAAAGGCGTGATAATTCTGGCGGAATAGTGGGCTGTCAATCCTTAAGATTAGGGTTAGGTGCTGGTAGATTTTGGTGGAAGGCGAGGCGCAAAATTGCTTGCATAGCCGTAGCTACGGAAGTCATGTTGGAACGAAGCCTCCCGCCGAAAGATGCCGCAGATAATCCCAAGATTTAA
>JBBSPZ010000079.1:0-18111 GCA_038258275.1 Chitinophagales bacterium
CTCAACGTACCCGGGGTCAACGCCGCCACCGTGGCCGAGCACACCATCGGACTGCTGCTGCTGGTCCGGGGTATGTACAGGCTGGTCCGCGAAGTCAAAGCCGGGAACTGGAACTACCGCGATACCTACGCCGGCCACGAACTGCGCAATCTCCGCTTGGGCATCGTCGGGACGGGAGAAATCGGCCACCTGGTGGCGGGACTCGCGGCTGCCCTGCAGATGCAGGTGAGCTATGCCGGCAGAAAAGCGGCCGTGAAGCCCGAAGGTGCCCTGGCCCTCCCGGACCTCCTGGCGCAGTGCGACGTGGTCAGCCTCCACCTGCCCCTCACCTCCGACACCCGTGGACTCATCGATGCCGCCGCCCTGCAACGTATGAAGCCGGGCGCCTTCCTGATCAATACCGCCCGCGACGAAATCGTCGATGCTTCCGCCCTGCTGGCTGCCCTGGAATCCGGCCACCTCGCCGGGTATGCCAGCGACCTGATGCCCATGGCGGCGGCGGACGTATGCGAACGCATCGTGCAACACCCGGCCGTGGTGATCACGCCCCACGCCGCGAGCCTGACCGCCCTGACCTTCCGGGAGATGTCGGTGCTGACCGTGCAGCACATAAAGGATTACTTCGGAGGAATGGACATTCCCGGACGCTATCGCGTGAACTGAACGGAGGGGTGGCCTCAGCGATACAAGCGCACGTAGTCTCCGTTGATCCCCACTGCGATCAGACTATCCAGCGCGACCACGCTACGGGCATCCCCCCGTACCGACCAGTAGGTATTGTCCACTATCGGCACACCGTTCGCAATCCACAGCGCGAAGCCGTTGCCCGCATCCAACCGCCCCCCCAGCACTTCCACCGCGTAGTCGTTTTGTACTACGAGTAGCGCCGGTCTTCCATCTGGTAGGCGGGTGGGGAGGGCGTCCCGGATGGGTGCCGTCTGTCCCGAATACGGGAGCATCCGCACCGTGAACCGGCCGTGTCCGTCGTTCTCGAGGTACACCGAGCGGAATTCCCTTGCCTCCAGGATGAAGCCCCGTTCACCCACCGCGGGCATATTGGCATCCGACCACCCCCCGTAGCTGGCGTACGTAGTTGCCTGCTTCTTCAGATTTGGCAGCTGCCGGCCCAGCGTATTGCGCGGATGGACCGGGTGGCTCTCCTCCCCGATGTACATCATCATAATGGGGTCGAGCGTACCGTTGTCGTCGTAGTCGGCTACGCGTAGGGTCAGGGGGTGGGTTGGGGAAGCCTGGTAAAAACTGTTGATGCCCAGGTTCCCGGCGAGTAAGTCCACATCGCCGTCCGCGTCCAGATCCGCTGGGGTCAGGCTGTACCACCATCCGGTCAGGTCCGGAGCAACGTCCTGCGCAGTACCGAGCCGCCCCGCAACGTTCAGGTAGGTGCGGGGTGGGGCGTATTCCCCGACCGTGACCAGGTCTGGCAGCCGGTCTCCGTTCAGGTCCTGCCACACGGCATCCGTCACCAGACCCGCATCAATTTTTTGCTGCACCTGGAAGGTCCCCCCCTCGTTCACCAGCACATAGCTCGGTTCCGTTAGCGGGTAGGTACCCAACCGGTACTGACTCCCCACGAATAGGTCGGGGTCGCCATCCAGTTCCAGGTCTGCTACGGCTACGGTGGCGGTTACCTGTGCGATGTCGGGGAGCGCCCCGAAGGTCACCTTCAGGAAGCCATCTACGTTTTCGTACAGCAAGTCTCGGTACACGGTTAGTTCCTGGCCGTCGAACTCCCTGCTCCCGTTACCCACGTACAGGTCCTGATCGCCGTCCTGATCGTAGTCCAGCACGGCCAGGCTGGTCGCTTCTCCTGGCAAAGTCTCCGGCAGCACCTGGTACACCACGAGGGAGTCTTGCCCGCGCCGGTATACCGTCACCGGCTGTCCCGCAGCCCCCCCCAGTACCAGTTCGCTCACCCCGTCTCCATCAAGGTCCAGCACGGCCAGGACAGGTCCGTCGTGGCTCCGGTCACGAACCGCCAGGGCATGGCTATCGAAGTCCGAATGGGCGCTTTCCCGGTGCAGGGGCCCCTTCCGGGGAAGCGCATTGATCCGTGGGGGGGGGCTCCTGGCCCAGGCAGGGCGGCGGCGCGCGGGTGCCAGGTCCGTGGGATACCGCAAGTGCAGCCGCTGGTTGGCGGATACGTTGGTCTGTTCGCTTACCCTGCCATCGGGCCACACGATGGTCAGGGTATCTACCCGCTGCACCGCGCCCAGGCCAAAGTGCAGGATAGCATCCATCGTGCTCAGGTACCCCCGCTGCCGCTGCTGTTCGAGGTAGCTATGCTGTGCATCTCCGTAGCTCAGGTATACCTTGGTGCCCAGGGCGTCGGGGTTTGCCGCCGGCCCCTCCAGGCGTAGCTGCAGGTAGTGCGTGCTGTCGGGCTGCTGCTCCCGGCTGTAGTTGCGGTACACCCCGGCCGGTTCATTGAGGTTATTGGTGATGAGGTCCAGGTCACCGTCCAGATCCAGGTCCGCGTAGGCTGCTCCGTTGGAATAGGTTGGAGTCCCCGGCAGCCAGTCCGTCCGCCGGAAGGTTAGTTCGCCAAAGTTGCCGAAAATGGAGTTGGGTTGGTGTACCCCCCCCAGTGCAGTAAGTGCCTTCAGGGTATTGGCGATTACTACTTCGCTGGAGCCGAACATGGCGGTGGATTGGGCAAAGTCCACGAAGTCGCGGTTCGTAATATCGCGGGGGTAGCCATTGGAGATGAAGATATCTCGGTAACCGTTATTGTCGAAGTCGGCGAGCAGGGGTGTCCAGCTCCAGTCCGTGGCAGCCACGCCGGCCAGGAAGGCTAAGTCGGTGTAGGTACCATCCCCCGCGTTCAGTTGCAGGGTATTGCGTACGTACTGCCGGGTATAGCCCCGCTGTTCCGCCCGAGCATCGAGTTGGAAGGGGACGTCCGAGAACATAGTTTTCTGCCGCTGGTTGTCGTCCGGCAACATGTCGGCGGTCACCAGGTCCGGCAAGCCATCGTTATTCAGGTCGGCCGCATCGACCCCCATGGAATTCTTCGAGGTGTGGGCGAAGGCCGCTTTGGTCCGTGTGTGCAGGTGGCCCCGCCCGTCATTGATCAGGAAGGCGTCATCCGATATAAAATCATTGGCAATGTACAGGTCAGTAAAGCCATCGCCGTTGAAATCCTGGGGGACGATCCCCAGACCCCAGCCCTCCTGTCGAACGCGCGCGGTTTTCACGAAGCGGGGTTCGGTAGGCGAGGTGCCCACGTTCTCGTAGATCACGTCCACGCTCCGGGCGATCCCGCTGCTGTCCGTACCCCGCAGTGTTTTTCGGCTGTCTTCTTCCAGGGCGTTGTTGAGTACGTAGAGGTCGAGATCGCCGTCCCCCTCCAGGTCGATCCAGGCCGAATGGGTGGAATAGCTGCTATCGGCGATGCCGTACTCCGCCGCGGCCTCCCGGAAGGTGGGCACTCCTCCACTTCCTATGCCCTGATTAAGAAAGAGCAGATTGGGGGTGTCGTGGGAGCCGTTCGGATTGAGGGTGGAGAGATAGATATCTTCAAAGCCATTGCCGTCGACGTCATGTACGTTCACTCCCGTTATCCAACTGGCGGTGGTTACCCCCGCCGCTTCGGTTACTTCTTTGAACGTCCAGGGCTCGGTCTGCAGATACAGCCGGCTGCTGACCAGGTTACCCCCGAAGAAAAGGTCGGGTAGTCCGTTGTTATCGAAGTCACCTATGCCCACCCCGCCGCCATTGTAGAGGTACTCGTTGTAGAGAATGTTGGTCGTATCGTCTTCAGTGAGGCGGTTTATGAAATCGATGCCCGTGGCCGCGGCGGACTGGGGGTCGAGGCGGTAGTCCGCTTCCCGCTCACAGGCGATCAGGCCCAGCATGGCTCCGGTCAGGAAGAGAGCGTGCAGGGCAGAACGACGGAGCAGAGCGGGGCGGGGCATAGGAGCAAGTAAGCGGTAAAAAACGAAAAGGACCACTTTATGGGAAAGTGATCCTTTTCGGGTGCTCCGGCAGGAGCGGGGGAGGGTAGACCTAGTTGTAGCCGGGGTTCTGGTCTTCCAGGCCGATCATGGGATTGTTAGTGATTTCCTCCTCGGGAATGGGCAGTAGGAATTTATTCTCAGCGTACCCCAAAATCTGTTCGGCGTTGACGATACCCGCCGTGTGCCAACGGCGGAGGTCGCGGGAGCGCACTTGTTCGCCCACCAGTTCGACTTCGCGTTCGTGAACCACGGCGTCCATGATCTCGTTGGCGTTTCCATTGGCGATGCCGGCTTCATCCAGTAAAGGCGCTCCGGCGCGCGCGCGAACCTGGTTGATCAGGTCACGGGCCTTCTGGAGATCACCACTGGTGCGGGCTTCGGCTTCGGCCAGCAGCAGCAGGACATCGGCGTAGCGCATCAGGATGAAGTTCGCGTTGGTCTCCCGGTAACCACCCGGGTTTTCTTTATAGTAGACGCCGTATTTGTAAAAATTGACGTACACCTCATTCTCTCCGTACTTCACGGGCGGGCTGTTCGGATTGATCTGTAGCGTCTCCGTACCGTTCGCGTATTCTTGCCCTTCAAAGATCAAGGTTTCCGACAGGCGGGGGTCCGTGTAGGAATCGCCAAGCGCTTCGGCGGGGAAGGCCGCCAGCACGGCGGCGGTGGGGACTACGTTACGCCAGCTCGGGCCGTACTCCTGAGCACGTATGGAGCGGGTATTCGTGCCGTCGCCCGAATCACTCCAGTTGTATCCCCCGTTCTGGGCAAAGATAACCTCGAAGAGTGCCTCGCCTAGGAAAGCGTTCTCTTCCGTGAAGTTGTCGCCGAAGTTGTCCAACAACGCGTACTTGTTGAGTTCGACGATGCCCTGTAGTACCGTCTTGGCTTCCGTGACGTTGCCGGATTGCATTAGACTGCGGGCCAGGAACCCCATGGCCGCTCCCTTGGTCGCCCGGCCGATCTCTCCATCGGGCCGATCCGGTAGCAGGTTATCCACGGCAAAGCGCAAGTCGCTCTGCGCTATAGCGAATACCTCTTCGCGGGAAGAGCGGGGTTTGAAGTCCCCCAGGCTTACGTTCCGCGTCGTGTAAATGGGCGCACCACCCCAGAGGGTGGCGATCTCGTTGTACGCCCAGCCGCGGAGGAACTTAGCTTCGGCTTCCAGTGCGCGCTTCACGTCTTCATCAACGGTCTCGTTGGCGGCGATCCCATCGAGGGCCGTGTTTTCCCGGTGCACCAGATCGTACAGCGCATCGAACATCTGCCGGATGTGAGGGCTGGCGGCCACTTGCTGCCCCCGTACCAGTTCCGGAGCGACCTGCAGGGCCGAGGTGCCGATGTGGTGATCATCCATCAGGTCGTTGAGAAAGAAATAGTGGCGGGCCGTCAGGTGCTGCGCCCGGAGGGTGGCGTACCCACTCAGGACGGCTGCCTCAAGCTCGCCTGCCGTTGTGAAATAGTTCTCGGGGGTGACGCTGTTTGGATTTAGCTGCGTCAGGTCCTCTTCGTTGCAGGCATAAGTGACTACACCGAGCAGACCGAGCAGTAAGAAAAGACGAAGTTTCATGATCGTGGATTGAAAAAATGGGGAGGGAGAAACAGTGGGGCGACATCGTTCCACTTTGTATAATGGGATTTGGGGCGGACAGTTTACCGGAATTTGTCCGCTAGAAGCCAACCTGGGCCCCAAAGAGGAAGGTTTTCGCCTGGGGGTAGCGGCCGTCGTCGAATCCGACCAGCCCCTGGGTGACACGGCCGATCTCGGGGTCGAGGCCACTGTAGTTCGTGATCGTAAAGAGGTTCTGGGCACTCACGTAGAAGCGCAAATTGGAAACCGCGCTGTTTCCTCCGAAGGGTATCCGGTAACCGATAGTGATGTTCTTCATGCGTAAGTAGGAACCATCCTCCAGGAAACGGTCCGACATCCGGCGGTTGCGGTTGTTATCCTCCAGGGCGATACGGGGTACATCCGTACTGGTGTTCTGCGGTGTCCAGCCGTCGAGCCGGTCCGGAGACCCGTTGAAGAGGCGGGTGGTCTGAAAGAGCATGGAACGGAAGCCGTTGTACACGTCGTTACCCTGACTGCCCTGAAGGAATACCCGGGCGTCAAAATTTCGCCACTGAGCGGCCAGGTTGACTCCGTAGATGAAGTCGGGCAGGTAATTACCCAGGATCACCCGGTCGAGGTTGTCAATAACGTTGTCTCCATTCTGATCGACAAAGCGGACATCCCCCGGTTGGGCGTTCTCCTGCTCAGGCAAGTCTGCAATTTCGGATTGCGTTTGGAACAAGCCGTTCGTCTCAAAACCATAGAAGCTGAATACGGGGTCGCCCGGGCGGGTAATCGTAGGGGGTAAGTCGGCGGTGTAAGGTTGTCCTACCTGTTGGCCCAGAAGGATTTCTCCATCCTCCACAGCCAGTCGAAGTACCTCGTTCGTGTTGCGGCTGAGATTGGCACTTACTTCCCACTTGAACTCCTGCTGCCGGTTGCTGAAGTACTGCCCCTGGAACTCGAGACCCGTATTACGCATGGCACCCACGTTTTGCCGGGTACCGTCAGGACCGAAGGACGGGGGGAGGGGAACATCCAGAATGAGGTTATTCACCTCCCGGTCGTAATATTCGACGCTGAAGTTTAAGCGGTTATTCAGAAAGCCAATGTCTGCCCCAATATTGAGCATGTCGGTCAGCTCCCAGCTAAGGTCTCCGTTCGCCAAGTCATTGATAAACGCGCTCACCACGGGGGAATTACCCCCGACTACGGGACCGAAAGCCTGAATCACTGGGGCCTGGAATTCATAGGGGCCAATGCCTATACTACCCGTGCGGCCGTAGCTGGCGCGCAGCTTCAGGGTAGATACGGCCGTGTTCTGCATGAAGGGCTCTTCACTAATGCGCCAGGCGATGGCACCGGCGGGAAAGATCTCCGTCTGGTTGCCCGGGGCGAAGATGGAAGACTGGTCACGCCGTACACTGAAGGTGAACAGGTAGCGGCCCATTAGTCCGTAAGTAGCCCGGGCGAGCAAGGAGCGAAGCACCGTTTTACTCCGTGAGCTGGTACCGTTGATATTACCAGCCCCGTTAACTACGTCCAGATTGTCGGTCCGATCACCCGACACCGAGGTAAAGTACCCGTAGCCTTCCTGTTGCTCGGCAACCACGGTGGCGTTGATGGTGTGATTTCCCAGGATCTTGTCGTAGGTCAACTGCCCGCGGTAAAGCGGGGAGTAGCCCGTTCCCCGTTCTTCTGTGATGCTGTTGAGGATATTGTCCGTGGTGGATTGGAAGATCGGATTGCGGCGGTAGTTACGCCCCACGTTATAATTAGCCCCGAATAGCACGGTAGCCGTGAGCCCTTCTAGAATATCGTAGTCCAAAAAGGCCGTACCCAGTGTCCGGAAGTCGCGGTTCTCGTTATCGAATAGTAGCGCACTGAGGATCGGGTTGCGGGGGTCGGCACTATCTAGGCCTTGGTTCGCACCGTTGAATCCACCGATATTATTCGGATTACGCACGGGCAGGTAGGGTATACCCTGGACGGCGTCGCGGAACACGTTTCCCGGTTCATTTTGCCGTTCGTCGTTCACGAGCACCAGCGTCTGGCCGAAACGGAACTTCCCGTTCTCGGAGATGTCGTGTTTGCTATTGAACCGAAAGTTAAAGCGTTCGTACCCTCCGCCGACTATGACTCCTTCCTGTTGGAAGTAGCCGAAGGAAGAGAAGAAACTGCTCCGGTCGCTACCGCCCGAAATATGTAAACTGTTCTGCGTCATCAGCCCGTCCTGAAAAAGGGCCCCCTGCCAGTCGGTGTCGATGTCCCGATAGGCTAAATTGGTGCCCGGTGCAATTTCGTCGAGGTTGCGCGCCAGCGGCATGCCGGTCATGATTTCGGCGTAGCGCAGGTATTGATCCGTGTTCATGACATCGTAGCGCTGACGCTGAATTTGCACACCGACCGTAGTTTCCAAACTCATCTTGATGGGCTGGTTTTTACCTCCGGACTTGGTCGTCACGAGGAGCACGCCGTTGGAGGCGCGCGACCCGTAGACGGCCGTGGAGGAAGCATCCTTAAGGACAGTGATACTCTCTACGTCGCGGCTGTCGAATTGATTCAGGCCGCCGGCAGCAGGAAAACCATCAACTACGATTAGGGGTCCGGACCCGAAGCTGATCGAGCCGATGCCGCGCACCTGTATTTCCGGGCTTGCTCCGGGGGCACCGGAGTTCGTTACCTGTACGCCCGCCAGGCGGCCCTGTAGGGCCTCACCCAGGTTCGGGGTGGTCAGTTCGGTCAGGGCCTCGCCGCTGACGGAGGAGATGGCCCCCGTGACTGATTCCCGGCTCTGGCTGCCGTAGCCGACCACGACGACCTCGTCGATCAGGTTGGCGTCGGAGGCAAGGGTAACATTGATGATCGACTGCCCCTCGATGGCCACTTCCTGGGCTTCGAAGCCGATATAGGATAAGCGGAGAATGGCATCCGCCGGGGCGGTGACCGTGAAGTTGCCATCCAAATCGGTGACGGTACCCGTACTGGTGCCGACCACGAGGACGTTCACGCCCGGCAGGCCGGTGCCCGCGTCGTCAACGATCGTTCCGCTCACTTGTACTTGGGCACAAACGCCGAGGGAGGCCAGAATCAGGGTCAGGGTGAGAAAGAATTGCGTGAAGCGTAATTTCATGTAAAACGGATTTCGCGTGATCGATACTAGTGAAAGGCACAGTTAATATCGGAATAAATTTGGACTGTTATCATATCGGGTGATTTTTTTGTGTAAAAATCACACTAAGTACCGGTTCCCGACCCGCCCTTGCACCCGCGTCTCCGCCCGCCCTTTTGCCGCCAATAACGCCCGCATCTGGCTGGGTACGGACGAGAACGTTGGCGGCCGACACGTGGGCTTCGCAGACGGCGTCTACCGCAGTGATAATGCCGGTAAGAAGTGGAAGAGCAGGGGACTGAAAAACTCCGAGCGCATCTCGAAGATCATCGTCCACGCGGACGATTACGACGGCAACGGGATGATCGACCCCATCGTGACGGCTTACCTGGGCGACGTCGCCTACCCGGTGCACCCCCGCAATACCCTCGGTCGCCAATTGCCCGGCCGCAAGCGGGAGTTTCCCGACTACGCCACTACGGGGGGTGGACCGATGCCAGCCTTCCGCCGATGGCTCCGGTCACCTTACGCCCCGTTTCCTGCCTTCCATCGGGCAGGCGGCTCCCCTGCGGGCTGCCGTCGCCGTCACGCTCACGGATGGCCGACCGGGGATGCTGGCGGTACAGAATGACCATGCCGTCGAAGTGCTCGGTGGCCGGCTGGACGTGGGTACCGGATTTGCGCTCACCCTGGACCCGTCGGGGGAGCCGGAGGTGCTGCCGCACTATTGGTCCGTGCGCGGAGACGTCCGCTCGGTCGTCGCCGTGGGCAACACCATAGTAGTAGGAATTGACGGCGGGAAGACCCGGGCATACACCCCGACCGACCGACGCTGATGGTCGTTGGTCGGCCGGGGAAACCAGTCCCGGCACCTGTTCTACCAGGTACTTCCGGTCGAACCGTAGACGGCCATGAAAATACGGAGTGGACTGATCTTTCTCATCTTGGCATGGCTTCGTGAGCAGGGAGAAAGTTCGCCAGGAAGTTTCCACCCGGGCCATCCGGCCCGGAACGTCGGCGCAGCCTCGGCATCGCGGCCACCCGGCTGGCGAAGCTGATGCCCGAAACCGAGCGACTGCGTGATCAAACGATCCCCTCCCTCCAGCGGGAACTGCGCGAGGCCGGTGCGCCCTAGCTGATCGGAACGGGACCCCGTTAATAAACTACGACGCCTAAACTATGGCGGGGGGCGGCCGGTTAAAGGAGGAAGACCCTCGATTGTCGCCGGTGACCTATATTCACCAGGTAACTCTCCCGTAACCCGCGAAATTTCGCTCCCTCAGTATGGATACAGCTCAGAAAAACACCGCCAAGCCCCAGCGCGCATCTACGACCGCTAAAAAGAACGGCGTCGCTAAGGGACTGAACTACAGCAAAGAACAGTACCTGGAATGGTACACCATGATGTTGCGTATCCGCCGTTTCGAGGAGCGGGCACTGATGGCGTACGGTCAGCAGGACATCCGTGGGTTCTGCCACGTGTACATCGGCCAGGAAGCCGTGGCGGCCGGCATCGAGAGCGCCATCACCAAAGATGACGGAATAGTGACTGCCTACCGCCAGCACGGTACGGCCATCGGCCGCGGGATTGATCCGAAGCAGGCGATGGCCGAACTCTACGGTAAGTCGACCGGCATCGTCAAGGGCAAGGGCGGCTCCATGCACTTCTTCAGCCGCGAGAAAAATTACTACGGAGGAAACGGCATCGTCGGGGCCCAGATCCCCATTGGTACCGGCATAGCCTTCGCCGAGAAGTATAAAGGAACCAAGAACCTCTGTGTCGTGCTGTTCGGTGACGGAGCCAGCCGCCAGGGAGCCCTCTGGGAAAGCTGGAATATGGCCATGACCTGGAAGGTCCCCGTGCTCTACATCTGTGAGAACAACGGCTACGCAATGGGTACCAGCGTCGAGCGGACCAGTAACGTAACCGACCTGAGCCAGCTCGGGGCCAGTTTCAATATGCCCAGCGAGAGCGTCGACGGCATGAGCCCGGAAGCCGTGCACGAGGCCGTTTCCCGCGCAGCGGAACATATTCGTTCCGGCGCCGGTCCGTACTACCTCGAGATCAAAACCTACCGCTACAAGGGCCACTCCGTTTCCGACCCCGCCCGCTACCGGGAGAAGGACGAGGTGAAAACCTATCAGGACCGTGACCCCGTTAAGGTCACCGAGAAGACCATTCTCGAAAACGGCATCGCCACCGAGGAGGAGATCAAGGCCATCAAGGACCAGATCAAGGAAGAAATCGCCGCCGCCGCCCAGTTTGCCGACGAGAGCCCGTATCCGGACGGAGCGGACCTGTATGCGGATAACTACTCTACCCCTTACCCTTTCCTCACCTAAGCGAAAGCGCCGGACTGTTCCCGCACAGGGGGATGACCGTAGCCGGAGGGCCTCCTCCGGACCCTGCGGCATCCCCCTGCGTGCATTCTGGAAGGAGGCTCCGAATTTTCCCCTCCTTATACTTATCTTTGCGCGACTTTTCCGGCTGCGTCGATCAATGCCGGCCTACATTTAGAGTATTATGGCAAGAAAGAATAACATTGGCCGTCGGCCCACCGGAACGCCCAGCAGCGGTCGTACCACCCCTTCCGGCGACGTCACCCGTCAGTCGGTGGAGAATGGCGACGATACCCTCGTCGACATCGTCGATGTACGCGACCAGGGCATGGATTTCTTTGAGCGCAACCGCAAACCCATTATCATTGCCGTGGTCGCCCTGATTGCCATCGTAGCCGGGGCCTTGCTCTACTACACCTTCATCAAGGGCCCCGCCGAGCGCAACGCCGCCGAGCAAATGCAGCAGGCCCAGTTCCAGTTCGATCAGGACAGCTTCAGCCTCGCCCTTACCAACCCCGGGCAGGGCTACCCCGGCTTCCTGGACATTGCCGACGAATACTCCGGCACCCCCTCCGGCAACCTGGCCAACTACTACGCCGCCGTCAGCTACCTGAACCTCGGTAAGTACGACGCCGCCCTGGACTACCTCCAGGATTTCGACGCCGAAGGCGACCTGCTTCCCGCCATGAAGGCCGGCGTAATGGGCGACCTCCACAGTGAACTCGGGGACTTCGATACCGCCATCGGTGATTACCGCGATGCCGTGGACGAAGCCGGCGACAACTTCGTGACGGGAGGCTACTACCTCAACAAGCTCGGCCTGCTGCTGCGCAAGCAGGGGCGCAACGACGAGGCCCTCGAGGCTTTCCGCCGGCTCAAGTCCGAGTACGGCTCCAGCTCGGAAGCCGCCCAGGCCGACAAGTACATCATGGCCATCGAAGGCTAGGAAAAACGGCCTACCAGGATTCAGGCACCGAATTGCCGGTGCAGTAACCGGAGGGTCTTGAGCTTCTTGCCCGTATCGTCGTAAATCGTGATCAGGTAAAGTCCGTCGGGTAGCGGCCGGATGTCGTAGCCCGTCGTGCCCGCATCGCCCTCGAACGAACGGATTTGCCGTCCCAGGGTGTTGGTCACTTCCACGCGGCCGATCGTGGTACCCCGGGGAGATTCAACGTAGAAGCGATCGACGGCGGGGTTGGGGTACAGCCGCACCGTCGTCGGCGCGGCGCGGGGTTCTCCCGTGACCTCCTGCTCGGCAGGAAGGCGCTGGCTCAGGGTGGTACGCACGGAAGCCGTAGCGAGGGTGGTGCCGGGAAAGGTGAGGTCGGAGAAACGCAGTTCCGTGGTGCCGGTGCCCGTCACTCCGTCGGGACGCAGCACGATATAGAAGGTGGCCGACTGCCCGGGGCCCAGGGGAATGTGGCGGCCGCTGCGTTGTTCCGATTCCGTCATGACGTAGGGGGTGGCCCGACTGAGGCGGTCGAGGGCCTGGTAGCTCCAGGAGCCGGGTTGCCGCCGCCGCACCGCATCGCGCACCAGTTGCACCGTCCGGTTGGAGTTGTTGGTGACAACGACGGAGGTGATGTCCTCGAAATCTTCATCCAGGTTATCCACCACGATTTCCTTGCTTACTTCGGCCGGTTCTACCCGTAAGATACTTCCGCTCTGCGCCGATAAGGGCTGCAGCACGAGTAGGGCAAACAAAAAGAAAGCGGTTTTCATGCCGGGGGCAGTAAGCGGTCTGGAACAATGAACGAGGATCGGGGGGCAAGGTTAGCTGCCCAACAATATTAATCCCGGGGGAAGCGATTTTTCGGCGGCGGAAGCGGGATTTAACAATTATTTACTTCCCTACCTTTGCCGGCTATGAAGATATCACTCAATTGGCTGCGGGAATACCTCGACATCGACCTGGCCCCCGAGCGGCTCGGCGAGGTGCTCACCGGTACCGGCCTGGAGGTAGAAGGGATGGAAAAGGTGGAGTCGGTACCCGGTGGCCTCGAGGGCATCGTGGTCGGGCATATTCTCGCCTGCGGTAAACACCCCGGTGCCGACCGGCTCTCCCTCACCAGCGTCGATACCGGCGCGGAAGCCCCCGTTTCCATCGTTTGCGGTGCGCCCAACGTCGCGGAAGGGCAGTACGTCCTGGTCGCTACCGTCGGGGCCACGCTGTATCCGACCGGCGGCGCGGCCTTCACCATCAAGCAGGGAAAAATCCGCGGCGAGGTCAGCGAAGGCATGATCTGTGCGGAGGACGAACTCGGCCTCGGCAGCGACCACGCCGGCATCGTCGTGCTCGACCGGCCCTATACGCCCGGTACGCCCGCGGCCGAAGTGTACGACCTGGAAACCGACTACGTCTACGAGATCGGCCTGACCCCCAACCGCTCCGACGCGACTAACCACCTCGGCGTGGCCTTTGACCTGGCCGCCGCCCTGAGCGTCGCGGAAGGGAAAATGATCAGCGTCCGCAAACCCGATACCTCTGCCTTCACCGAGGGCACCGCACCCGCGTTCCCCGCCCGCGTGGTCGACCCTACCCAGGCGCCCCGCTACGCCGGACTGGTCATCGAAAACCTGGAAGTGAAAACCAGTCCCGACTGGCTCCGCGCCCGCCTCAACGCCATCGGGGTACGGCCCATCAACAACGTGGTGGACGTGACGAATTACGTGTTGCACGAGCTCGGGCAGCCGCTGCACGCCTTCGACCTGGATAAGATCGCCGGGGGGGAGATCATCGTAGACAAGCTGCCCGAAGGCACCGTCTTCCGCTCCCTCGATCAGGTGGAGCGGAAGCTTTCCGCCGACGACCTGGTGATCTGCGACGGTCGGCACGCGCCCATGTGCATCGCCGGCGTGTTCGGGGGCGGCGGCAGTGGGGTATCCGACGCGACCACCCGCATCTTCCTGGAGTCGGCCCACTTCGACGCCGGCACCGTCCGCCGCAGCAGCATGCGCCACACCCTGCGCACCGACGCCGCCCGGATCTTCGAAAAGGGGAGCGACCCGAACATCGCGGGGTATGCCCTGCGGCGGGCCGCCCTGCTGCTGCAGGAAGTCGCCGGCGGAAACGTATCCGGCCAACTGCTCGACCTCTACCCTAAGCCGGTGGAGCCCCAGCGGGTGGAGGTGCGCTACGGCCGCGTCAACGACCTGATCGGGGTGGACCTGGGCAGGGAACGCATCCATACTATCCTGGAGACAATGGACATGGAGATCGTGGACCGCACCGCGGACCGCTTCACCGTGGCCGTACCCACCAATAAGGTAGACGTCACCCGCGAAGTCGACGTGATCGAGGAGCTCCTGCGGGTGTACGGCTTCAACAACATCCCGGAGCCGGCCATGATCACGACCGCAATGGTGGTCGCTCCCCATCCCGACCCCAACGCCCTGCGGGAGCTCATCGGCGACCTGCTGGCGGCCAACGGATTTTACGAAATGATGGCCCTGAGCCTCTCCGAGAGCCGTCACTATGCCGACCCCGCGGGCCTCGTGGCTATCAACAACACCAGCAACGTCCACCTCGACGTCATGCGGCCCGAGCTGATGCGCTCCGCCCTCGAGGCCGTGCGCCACAACCAGGCCTTCAGTCAGCGGGACCTGCGCCTCTTCGAATTCGGCCGGAGCTACCACCTCGACGACGCGCAGTACCGCGAGGTCAATCACCTCACCCTGACCCTCACCGGGCGCCGGAATACGGAGTCGTGGCATACCCCTGGCAGCCAGTCCCCGGAAGCCGGCTACTACACCCTCAAGGCCGCCGTAGAGCTGGTACTGAACCGCCTGGGCATCGACAACTTCCGGACCGCGGAGGCCCCCGCCGGGAGCTACGCCTACGGCCTGCGGTACCACAAAGGCCCCCTGGAACTCGTGGATTTTGGCGCGGTCGCGGGTGCCCTGCTGAAAACGGGAGCCGTGAAGTCGGCCGTCTACTTTGCCGACTTCCACTGGGATAACCTGCTGCGTGTCCTTCCCCGTAAACCGGTGCAGGTAATCACCCCGGGCAAGTACCCCACCGTTCGCCGCGATTTAGCGCTGGTGGTGGACGCGGGCGTAACCTTCGCCGACATCGAGCGCCTGGCCCGGAAGGGCGGCAAAGCCTTGCTGACGGAGGTCAACCTCTTTGACGTGTACCGCAACGCGGAGCAGCTCGGGAAAGAAAAGAAGAGCTACGCAGTGAGCTTCCTGTTTGAGAGCCACGCGCGTACCCTACAGGATAAGGAGGTGGACAAGGCCATGCGGAGTATGGAAGCGCTGCTGGTCAAACAACTCGGCGCGGAGGTTCGCCGTTAATGCCTAACTTCGCCCATACCGGATGAGCGGGGAAGTGGAGGAGTGGATGCAATCCATTCATCCCCTCCTCCTTACATCCCCTCAACCCATCTACCTATGGAACCGGCAACCCAAATTGACGGTCTTGAAATAAAACTCCGGCAACTGGCCGCTAAAGTGGACCGCCAACGGGCGCAACACGCAGCGGTGGTAGCCGAAAACGAAACCCTGAAGCGGGACCTCGATCGCCAGCTCGGCGTCGTGAGCACGCTGAAGGATAAGCTAGCGCGCGCGCAGCAGTCACCCGCCACTCCTCCGGCAGGCGACTCCGCTGCCGGGCCGGCCGCTACCCCCGAGCAACGCGAAACCATCCGGTTTTGCCTGCAGGAGATCGACCGCTGCCTCGACTGGCTCCACCGCAACTAAGTCATGGCCAACGCCCAGGATAACAAGCCCATTACCCTAGTCATCGCCGGTCGCCCGTACCCCATCCGCGTCGCGGAAATGGAAGAAGAAGGCCTGCGTGCGCTCGTCGCCGAGATCAACGAGCGCTTCAATGATTTTCAGATCAAGTACCGCGACCGCGACAAGCAGGACTGCCTGGTGATGACGCTGCTGACTTACGCCAGCGAGCTCCGCAACGCCCGCGAGCAGGCCGTCAGCGGCAGCGACGAGGCCCTTACGCAGCGCCTGACCCAGCTGAATGATTTGGTAGAGGGGATGCTGGACTAGCATTCATCCGTTCAATTAAAAGTAATCATGGACATCATCATCGGGCTCGTCATCGGGCTCCTCCTCGGCGCAGCCGTTGCCTATTTCATCTTCGGAGGAAAGGCTAAAGAACAGGACCAGAACCACCACGCGGAAGCCGAAAAAGTGTTGGCGGAAGCCAAGCTGAAGGCCGACAAGGTGCAGTCGGAGGCCGAGTTGAAGGCGGAAAAGACCTTCTCCGAGTACCGCGAGAAGCAGGAGGAATTCAAGAAGCAAAAGATCGCCGAAAGCCGGGAAAAATTCAATCGCTACAAGGAGGAGTTCAAGCAGGAGAAGACCGAAGAGCTGGTCGAGCTGCGCGAAAAGCGGGAAGCGCTGAAGGAAGAACAAGCCGCCATGAAGGAGGAGCGGGCCGGCTTTAAGGCCGAACTCGACGAGGTGCTGAAGGCCAAGGAAGGGTTCAAGCGGCGGGAAGAAGAGATCCAGGGCCGTAAGCAGGAGCTGGACGAAGAGATCGAACGCACCCGGGAGAAGCAGAGCGAACTGGAAACCCAGCACGAGCGCTTTAGCGCCGAACTGGCCCGCATTGCCGGCCTTTCCCAGTCGGAAGCCAAGGAGCGGCTGCTGGAGGACGTGCGCGCCAAATCCCAGAACGATGCCCTCAGCCTACGCCGCGAACTGCTGGAGGAGGCCAGGGAAGACGCCGCCAAGGACGCCCGCAAGGTGGTCATCAACACCATCCAGCGTATGTGCGCGGAGATGACCATCGAGAATACGGTTTCGGTCTTCAGCCTCGACAACGACAGCGTGAAGGGACAGATCATCGGACGGGAAGGGCGCAACATCCGCGCCATCGAGGCCGCTACCGGTGCCGAACTGGTCGTCGACGATACCCCGGAAACCATCGTGATCTCCAGCTTCGACCCTATTCGTAGGGAAGTTGCCCGCCTGTCGCTCAAGCGGCTGGTCACCGACGGCCGCATCCACCCCGCCCGGATCGAGGAAGTGGTCAGCAAAACCCGCAAGGAACTGGAGGACGGCATCAAGGAGATCGGCCAGAAGACCGTCATCGAGCTCGACATCCACGGCCTGCCCGCCGAGCTGATCCGTATGGTCGGTCGCATGCGCTACCGCAGCAGCTACGGACAGAACCTGCTCAAGCACAGCGTCGAAACGGCCCACCTCTGCGCCGTCATGGCCGCGGAAATGGGACTGAACAAGAAGCAGGTGAAGATGGCCAAGCGCGCCGGTTTGCTGCACGACATCGGCAAGGTCGCCGACGAGGACAACGAGCTCAGCCACGCCCTCTACGGCATGCAGATGGCCGAGAAGTTCAACGAGCACGCCATTGTGGTCAACGCGATCGGTGCCCACCACGACGAGATCGAGATGACCAATATTATTTCCCCCATCGTACAGGCCTGTGACGCCATCAGCGGTGCCCGGCCCGGCGCCCGCCGGGAGATCCTGGAAGGGTACATCACCCGCATCAAGGAACTGGAAGATATCGCCAAGAAGAACGAGGGCGTTAACTCCGCCTTCGCCATGCAAGCGGGCCGCGAGCTGCGCGTAATGGTAGAGGCCGATAAGGTCAGCGACCAGCACGCCGGCGAACTGAGCTTCAAGATCAGCCAGGAGATCCAGGAGACGATGCAGTACCCCGGCCAGATCAAGGTGATGGTAATCCGGGAGACGCGTTCGGTAGCCTACGCCCGGTAATAGGGATTTACTAATTACCAAGTACGATTTACCAATTACCATTGGTGGCTCTGCTCGCTTTGCTCGTGGTGCTACTCCGTGTCGCTTGCTGCGCTCGCGTACGTTGCCATAGTGAAACGCTCTGCTGATCTTTCTTCCACACTCCCGGTACTCTACCGCCTAAGTTCACGAGCGCAGCGAGTGACGAATGGCCGCAACCAGCAACCAGCCACCAGCAACCTATAATAAAAACGGTCACGAGCGCAGCGAGTGACGAATGGCCGCAACCAGCAACCAGCAACCAGCAACCGATAATAAAAACGGTCACGAGCGCAGCGAGTGACGAATGGCCGCAAATTGTAAATTGTACCTGGTAAATTCTTACCTAACCACCACCCGGCTACTAAACGAACGGCCCCCGTCCGGCACGAAGAGGGTATAAAGCC
>JBBSPZ010000080.1:0-17973 GCA_038258275.1 Chitinophagales bacterium
CGAGATCGACGAGCGGATGGGCGGAGGTCGACATCCGTTGCCGTACGGGAATGCGAATGTCCGGCATCCCGGCGCCGGCGGGAAGCACGAGATCGTAGGAAACCGCTACCGATTGTTCGGGCCGCTGGGCAAACAGCTCCGGCGCGGTATACCCCGTGAGCGTAAAGGCCAATCCCTCCGCGCTGGTGGCTACGAAAAGACTCGGAATCTCCCGGTACGCTCCGCCCCGCACGTTTTGCACCTGCCACCCGGCACCTGCCAGTACACCGGGCAGTCCGGGCACCCTGACCGTGTGGTGATGGGATGCGGCTTCGCGGAGGGGCGTTGCCGTAGCCGCCACCGCCGTCAGCTTCGTGAAGTAGTCGGCGATCTCGTCCGGCGCGGGCAGCCGGTAGTACAGCTTGTCGCGGGTATACGGCCCGCTGAAATCGGTGTAGAGGATGGTCTCCCAATCACTGCCGCTGAAGGTGTTCTCGGTATCGCGGCGGTGGGTAAGCTGGCTGTTGAGGCTGGCGGAAAGAGGAAGGGAAACGTTGACCCCCACGGATTGCTCGGCGGCCACGACCTCCTTGCTGTCCGTCAAGTGCTTGACGATGACGCCGTCGAATTGCCGGAGGTAGTAGGCTTCGCCTCCGTATTCCGGATGCGCCCGGTAAAATTGCCACAGCCGGGCCATAAGCTCCGTGGTGCGACCGTCATGGGCACCCAAAATTTCGGAAAGCGGACTCTCGAAGCTGCCCGCCATGGCCAGCACGCTGCTGCTGCGTTTCGCGTCGGTGTCGAGGGCGGCGGCAAAGGCGGCGTAGGGCGGCTTGAGGCCGGCGTCAAGCGAGGATTTGAGGTAGCCGCCGCAATTTTTGGTGAGGATGAAGGAATCGAACCCGTCGCGCGGCTGCGGCAACATATTGATCCCCTCCTCCTGGTTGTAGAGTAGGTTGCCGGGACTGTAGCGAATAGCATCGAGAGGCGCGCGGGTTTCGTTGGCCGAAAAGACGTAACTCAGCAGGTTACCGCCGTTGATGTCCGCCTTTTCCACCCGGGTACGCAGACTGCGCTGGCCGAGAAACTTTTCAATACTGGGCGGGGTATAGTCCCGCTTACCGTCGGCTTTGGTGAATCCGCAGAAATCGTAATGGCGTTCGAAAACGCGCTGCAGGGCACCGCCCAGGAAGAGGCGGCTATAGGCACGTTCGGGCGGCCAGGCTACTTCATCGTTCTTGTGGCGACGCTGGGCATCGGCGGTCTGGGGCAGGAGAAGGGATACGAGTACGAGGGCCAGCAACGGACGAATAACGGACATATAAGTGGGGTGAATGTGCGGTATAGCTACAATGCATTACCGGCCCGCATATTGTATTAAAACACGCGAAGCTGAGGCCGGCGTCGTTGCTCGAAGTGACTAAAGTCGTAGGCCGGCCAGTTCTCCGGCTCCAGAAAGAACTTCCGCGTGGCCAGGCGATATTGCTCCTCGATGAGCCGGGCGAGTTCCCCCTCCCCGGGCTGCCGGATTCCGAAGCGTTTTTCCCCAGTTCGCCGCCCCGGCAGTCGCGAATACGGTTGAGCACCCGGTCGGCCCGGTCGGGGTATACGTGGCGGATCCAGTCGGTGAAGATGTCCGCGATCTGGCCGTTGAGCCGTACGAGGTTGTAGCCTATTTTCCGGGCACCGGCCCCTTTTGCCCGTTTCGCGATCCCGAGCAACTCGTAGTCTGAAGTGCCCCCAGGTCAGGACTCTTGATCTTATTCAGGATGGTCTTCGGGTTGGGTGGGGATGTATGTGGTGCGGAGTTCGTCCTCCGGATCGGGCAATTCATCGTAGCGTAATGCAGCGTACGGATTGGCGACGTTCAACTGGGCCCCGCGGCCCTTGCGTGGCGCTGGGACTTCGGGCATGCTACCGGTTTTTTAGGCGGATGGCGTTGCCGATTACGACCACGTCGGAAAAGGCCATGAAGAGCGCCGCCCACATGGGATTGAGGTAACCCAGGGCCGCGAGGGGAATGGCTACGATGTTGTAGCTGAAGGCCCAGAAGAGACTTTCGCGAATCGTCCGGACGGTAAGTCCCGCAATTCGTTTCCCTTCAACGAGCAAGGCCAGATCATCCCGCAGGAGCACGACCTGGGCGGCATCCAGCGCGGCGGCACTCGCCCCGCCGAGGCTGATGCCGAGATCGGCGCGGCTAAGGGCAGCGGCATCGTTGATGCCGTCGCCGACCATCGCGGTGGGTTGTGCCTGGCTAAGCCGCGTGATGCGGCTGAGTTTCTGTTCCGGGAGCTGCCCGGCGTACACTTCGTCGATGCCTACGGCTTCGGCTACCCGGTCGGCCTTTGCCTGGCGATCGCCGGTGAGGAGGATCGTCTTGACGCCCTGAGACCGTAATCCCGCCAGTACGCGGGCCGCGCCGGTACGAAGTTCGTCTACCAGGGTAAACCATGCCAGGATGCGGTCTCCCCGCTTGAGGACGACATCGGCGTCGGCCACCTCGCCCTGGGATGCCCCGAGGTAAAATTCTCCGGACCGAAGTCCCAAACCAGCAGTCTCCCGGACGTCCAGTGGTCCGGCAAATATGCGGTAGGCTTCCGTTTTGTGGTCCGCCAGCTCCTGTTTCCAGAGGTAATCACGCACCGAGGTAGCAATGGGGTGGGAACTGAAGGCTTCCATCTCGAAGATCAGGCGGCGGATAAGCTGCGGATCTTCGCCTTCGGTTACTGTAAAGGTGCCGATCTCCAGCGCTCCGGTAGTGAGGGTGCCGGTCTTATCAAAGACCATTTGCTGAATGTTGGCGAAGGTTTCCACCGTGCTGCCGCCGCGGATCAAAATGCCCGCGCGGGCAAGCCGGCCCACCCCGACCATCACGGCCGTAGGGGTAGCCAGGCCCATGGCACAGGGACAGGAGATCAGCAGGACGGCGATGGCATTCATCAATGCCTGGGTTGCTGAGGCGTAACCGGTGAGCCAACCGATCAGGAAGGTCAGTAGGCTGATCCCGACCACGACGGGTACGAAGACGGCACTGATCTTGTCGGCCAGCCGCTGGAGATCGGGCTTGTCCGCCTGGGCGGTTTTGACCAGTTCGATGATATGGGCCAGCGTACCGTCGCGGTAGGCCTGGGTGACTTCGTAGGTGGTCTGACCGGATACCACGATGCTACCCCCGAGTACCCGGTCCCCTACCCGCTTCTCGACCGGGAGGCTCTCGCCCGTCAGCATGGCTTCATTGACGGAGATGCTGCCCTCCCGCACCGTACCGTCGAGGGGGATTTTATCGCCGTAGTTGGCGCGGACGCGGGTGCCGGGGCGGACCTCCTCGATGGGCAGGCTCACGATCGTACCGCTGGGCATGACGGTCCTGACCGACTCTTCCTTCAGGTCGGTGAGTGCGCCGATGGCGGTGGTGGTGCGGTCCACGGCGCGGGCTTCCAGCCAGTTGCCTACCAGTACGAGGGTGATGATGGTCGCCGCCGTCTCGAAGAAGTAGTAACGGGGTTCCAGGAAGTACAGTCCGACGAGGCTGTACGTAAAGGCAGCGGTGGCCCCCAGAAAAATCAGCACGTCCATATTAAGCATCCGCTCCCGCAAGCCCGAAAGGGCGGAGCGGCCGAAGTGCAGTCCCCCGATAAGGTATACCGGTAACGCCAGGGCAAACTGCACCCAGCCGTTTCCGAGAAAACTCATTCCGTTGCCGGCCATCATGACGAAGTGGCCGAGCAGCAGCGGAAGGGTAAATGCCGCACAGATCACGAGGCGCTGCCGGGCCGTGAGGCCGGCAGGTTTAGTGGGGGCACCGTCGACGTCCTCTTCCACCACGGTATAGCCCAGCTTGGTGATTCCCGCCTTCACTGCACCCGCGTCCACCGCCGTATCGTTTCGGCGGTAGCGGACTTCGCGGGTCTGGAAATTGACCATCACGTCCTCCAGTCCCTTACGTTCGAGAAACCGCTGGATAGACATGGCGCAGTTGTTGCAGTCCATCCCCTCTACCCGTAATTCTATTATATCTGAGCGCTTCGTCACGAACTAATTGTTATCAACCCACTTCTACCAATAACGCCCGAGGGCACTAAACTGTTAATCAACCACACCCAACATGAAAGTAGTACACATTTCATTTCTCCTCATTGGCCTGCTGGGCATCTTCTCCTGTGGAGGGGAGTCAAAGGAGATGTCGATGGACATTAATGAGTCCGCGGAAACCGACGCGACCAATCTCGGTACCGGCAACCCGGGGAGTGAGGACATTACCCTGACGGACATGCCCCCCACCGAGGAGTTCCCTACCGCTGAGATTGAAGATTGGAAGTACGATAACGGTACCTTTAACTATACCGTTGGCGGCGGATACACGCTCGGGCGACAGACGGACGACGCGGAATCCGTCATGTGCGCCAACTCCGACAAGGGGCAGCACATTCACCTCATCATCGACAACGAGCCCTATATCGCCCAGTACACCCCCACCTTCGATCAGCCTATGGCCGACGGAGATCACTACCTGCTCACCTTTCTGAGCCGCAGTTACCACGAATCGATTAAAACGGATCAGGCCCACCGCGCCGTAATGGCCAGCGTAAGCAACGGCAGCTTCGGTAACCCCCAGCCGATTTCGGATCCGATGCTGTTCTACAGCCGTCCGAAAGGAACGTACACCGGCACGAAAGAAACCGAGAACGTGATGCTGGACTTTTACCCCGTCAATGCGCCCCTGGGCAGTGAGTACCAGGTAAAGGCCTCCATCAACGGCAAGGAATTCATGATCGAAGAGTGGAAGCCCTACTTTATCGAAGGGCTGCCGATGGGCGAAAATTCCGTCACCCTTACCCTGATGAAGGGAGACAGCGTGGTACAGGCTCCCCTAAACCCCGTCGTTCGCACCTTCACCCTGGTTGCGGATCCCACCGAAACCGCTACCAAATAAAGCGGGACACTGCTCGATTGAAAACGCCCCGGTCGCAGCTGCGACCGGGGCGTTTTGTATGCAGTATGGTGGTAGCTTAATCCTCGAAGCGGGCGATTTCCCCGCTCTCAATGCGGGACATGTAGCTGGACAGCGCACGGCGTACGTTGGGCATCAGAATGTAGAGCCCCAGCACGTTGGGGAAACACATGGCAAAGATCATGGCGTCGCCGAAGTCGAATACCGCCGAGGCAGAGATGGCTGAGCCAATGACCACGAAGATGCAAAAGATGATCTTGTAGATAGCTTCGTTGACCTTACTCTCTCCGAACAGGTAAGTCCAGGCCTTGAGTCCATAGTAGGACCAGCTGATCATAGTTGAAAGGGCAAACAGGATAACGGCCACCCCCAGCACGATGGGGAACCAACTGATGACGCTCTCGAAAGCAGCGGAGGTTAGGGTGATATCGCCGACCAAACCGCTGTTCTTGTTGGCGAAGGCGGCCTCCGCGCCGTAGCCACCGTAGTTGGTAATGATGATCACGAGGGCGGTCATCGTACAAATCACAACCGTATCGATGAAGGGCTCCAGAAGGGCCACGATTCCCTCGCTGATGGGCTCGTCCGTACGGGCGGCGGAGTGGGCGATGGATGCCGAACCTACGCCGGCCTCGTTGCTGAAGGCGGCCCGCCGAAAGCCCTGGATAAGTACGCCGATCAGGCCGCCATAGAGGGCCTTGGCGTTGAAGGCCCCATCGAAAATGATGCCGAATGCTTCGGGAATATCGGTAAAGTGGTAGCCGAGTACCACGAGGGCTCCCAGCACGTAAATACCTACCATGAAGGGGACCACTTTATCGGTGACCTTGGCAATACTCTTGATCCCGCCGAGGATGATCAGTCCGACCGTAGCCGCCATGGCTACCCCGAAGATCCAGCCCCGGCCGTAAAAGAAGCTGTCGACCCCTCCCGTTACCTCCGTAAGCTGCTGAGTAGCCTGGTTGATCTGTACCATGTTGCCCCCGCCGAAACTGCCGCCGATACAGGCGATGGAGAACATGACGGCCAGCACCTTACCGAAGGTGCCCCAACCGGGCCCTTTTTCGCGCATGCCCTTGTCGAGGTAGTACATGGGGCCGCCGGAGACGCTACCGTCGGGGTGGACATCGCGGTACATTACCCCGAGCGAACATTCCACGAATTTGGAGGTCATGCCGAGGAGACCCGCAATGATCATCCAGAAGGTTGCCCCCGGTCCGCCGAGGGCAACGGCATAGGCCACTCCGGCGATGTTGCCGACACCGACCGTACCCGACAGGGCGGCGGTCAGGGCCTGAAAGTGAGAGACCTCACCGGCATCGTCGGGGTCGTCGTACTTACCCCGGACTACATCGAGTGCGTGCTTAAAGCCCGTGAGGTTGATGAAGCCCATGTAAACGGTGAACACCGTCGCTCCGATGATGAGCCAGGGGAGGACGAAGGGAATCTCGATGCCCCCGATCGAGACCGTAAAGAAGACGATGGATTCCACTACCCGGGTGATGGGCTCGAACACGGCCTGGATCTTCTCGTCGATGGTAGTTCCCGTGGCCTGTACATCGTTGATCAGCTCCGGATCCTCCTGGGCGAACATTAGGATGGGGGAGAGGAACGAAGCGAGAAAAAAGTAAAAACGTTTGGCCATGCTCTGGGGGGGAATTTGTCAGAGCCCCAAGGTAGGAACTTTTTAAAAGCTCCAAACAACACTACCTTACCTCTCCCCTATGGATAAGCCCTCTTCAGCAACCGACACCGAGCTCTTCGCCCAATTGCGGCAGGGCCAATCGACCGCCCTGGATGAGCTCTTTCGCCGGTATTACGTGGACCTGTGCCGGGTGGCGATCCGGCTGGTACGCGATGCCGCCGCCTCCGAGGATATTGTCCAGGAAGTCTTTACCCGGCTGTGGACGAAGCGCAGCAAGCTCCCTGGGGAAGCCCAGGCGGTGGGTCCTTACCTGCGCCGGTCGGTACGTAACCGCAGCCTAAATTATTTGAGGGACCGCAAGCGGATACCGGTAGACGACGGGGAGCTGCCGGAATCGGCGGATACGGCGCCCCCCCCATCGGCCTCCCTGGAACAGGAGGAACTCCGTACCCGGATCCATGCGGCCATAGACCGCCTCCCCGAACGGTGCCGCCTGGTCTTCGTCATGAGCAAAGTGGAGGAAATGAGCCAGCGGGAAATCGCTGACCAACTGGAAATCTCCGTAAAAACGGTAGAGAATCAAATGACCCGGGCTTATAAATTCCTGAGGGAGTGGCTGGGCGTACTTATTCTTTTAATTTCCCTACTTCATGAGTAATGTGCCAATTTCCGGTCAGCTGCCGGACGAAAAGATGCCAAAACACGGAGTGTTCCTTAGGGGGTTGCGTTACATTTGGGGTCTACCCAGTGAAGCCACCACTCACTCACCTTTCCCATGCGCCTAGATAATCAGGACATAGACCGTTTGGTCACCTCCTACCGCGAGGATTTCACGCCCGACGTGGAGCGGGGGCTCAGGCAGCTGCATACCCGGTTGACGCCCGTTCGGCAGTTGCGCCCGCGTCCCCGTTCCCGCTGGTACCTGGCCGTGGCAGCCGTCGCGGTCCTGCTGGTCGCCGCTACCGCCTTTTTCCTGGCTCCGGATTCCACCCGACATCTTACGAACTCCGGTACCCAACTGGCAGAGTATACCCTCCCCGACGGTACCCGCCTTACCCTGCAGGGCGGAAGCGAACTCACCTATGAACCCGTCGATTACGCTGCCGAGTTCCGCCGGGTACAACTCACCGGGCAGGGCTTTTTCCGGGTGAAGCCGGACGCCAGCCATCCTTTCCTCGTCAGCAACGGACACAGCGAGCTCCGGGTCACCGGGACGGAGTTTAATCTGCGCAGTACGGACAAGGTGATGGAGGTAGAAGTTTCGCAAGGGTCGGTGCTGCTGCTCAGTGCCGGGGAGTCCATCTCCGTGGCTGCCCGGGAGTGCGGACAAGCAAAAACGGGTGAACCGCTGATCCATTCCCAATCGCCGAACCTCAATCACCACGCCTGGCGAACGGGAGAGCTTAAGTTTGACCACACGCCCATCGCCGAAGTGCTCGAGTACTTTACGGACAACTGGGGATTTGTCTGCACCTGGGCGGACGGAAATGCGTGTGACTACGTAGTCAGCGGAAAGTTTCACAGTAACGACGCAGCCGCGGTATTAGCGGATATTGCCAAATTGGGGCACCAAACCCTGGAAGCAGTCGGTTCCGACGGAAAACACTTCGAGCTCAGCGGTCCCTGCGACAGATAAATTTGCTCCACCATGACGTGGCCGCGGCTGCTGATCTTCCTTGTCCTGTTGGCCAGTCCCCTCACCCGCTGCCTTTCCCAGTCTGATCCCCTGGAGCTTTTTGCGCTGCCCCGCCGGGTCATGTCGCTGGAGCAGGCCCTCATCGAACTTACCCAGGCGGGAGCCGAACTTAGTTACCGCCCCGACCTGCTTCCGGAAGTTCCCCTACGGATTCCCGGGGGCCAACGAACACTGGAGCGCTGGTTGGAGGTGCTCCTACGCGATACCGAGCTGACCTACGAGCGCGGCGCGGCCGGCTATCTGGTATTTCCGAATCCGGACATCCTGAATCAGCCCTTCAACCTCTTCGGTATGGTCACGGACCGGCGCACCGGCGAGCGCCTCATCGGCGCTACGGTGCAAGTTAGTGACCGCGGCATCGGCACCCAGTCCAACGAGTACGGCTTTTACACCCTCCCCACCACCGGGGGACGGCAACACCTCCGGGTGACCTACGTAGGCTATGCCCCCTTTGAGCAGGAGCTTCTGCTGCGTAGCGATAGCCTGATCAACCTGCGGCTGGTGCCGAACCGCGAGCTGCCCCAGATCATCGTTACCGCCACGAATGCCGATCAGCGGAGCAGCGGCTACCTGGACACGGGCACCCAGATCGGTCGCGAGGAAGTAGCCCAACTCGGGGGGCCCGGTGGCGAGGCCGACCCCCTGCAACTCGCGCGCTTACTCTCCGGGGTGACCAGTGGCGCAGACGGGATCGGTGGCATTTTTATCCGGGGCAGCGAGGCCGGCCATAACCTGATTCTGCTGGACGGGGTACCCGTATACGGCCTCAGCCATGCCGGGGGCCTGTTTAGCATCTTCAGCAACCAGGCCATCCGCCGCATGGATCTCTATAAGGATGCCATTCCCGCTCGCTTCGGTGGCCGGATCGGCGGCGTCCTCGACGTCCACACCCGCGATGGGAACCTGTACGAGAATGAATACACCATTGGCAGCAGCCTGCTTTCCTCCCAGATCGCCGCGGAAGGGCCCATTAAAAACGGAGAAAGTTCTTTTCTACTGACCGGACGGTATTTCTGGGCGGGCAAACTCATCCGCAATTATAGCGAGACGTACAAGGCCAACCGCGGGCGCCGGGGGTTCACGGATTACGATGTCTACGACGTGAATTTCAAGCTGAACCAGCGTGCCGGGGAGCGGGGCCGGGTGTACCTCAGCCTGTACTCCGGCCTGGATAATTACATGAACACCACCTGGTACGCCGATACCATTACCCAAATCAACGCGGCGGGCGCGATGTTCATCAATGCAGCCCCCACCTCCCGGGCGGAGCACGTACGCTGGGGCAACACCGTCGGGGCCCTGCGCTACAACCATGTGTTCAACGACCGGACCTTTGGCAATTTTCGCCTTTCGTACTCCGACCTGGTCACCGAATCTTCCTTCGAACGCTACGACAGCCTCATCGAGGTAACCAATGGAATTGTTAGCGGCAACATATTCAGCGGCAGCTACGCCTCGAAAATCCGGCAGTTCGGGGTAGCCTTTGACGCCCAGTACAGCACTGCCCTCAACAGCTTCTTCCGCTTTGGCCTGGAGGCCGACCTGCACCAGTTTGACCCGCAATTGCTCAACGGCAGCGAAAAACTCGCCAGCTACGAGCTGGAGCAGGAGGTGGCCGCCCACGATACCCACTTGCCGGTACAACTGACCTCCTACGGGTCATACAATGGAAATTACCGACAGGTTTACTACCGGATCGGCTTTCGTTCGAGCCTCTGGCGCAATCAGGGCAGGAGCTACTATAACCTCTCTCCCCGCCTTCTGCTGGCCGGCCCGCTGACGGAAAATGCCGACTGGCAATTGAGCTACGACCGGACCGTGCAGCCGATCCATTTGCTCAACAGCTTCGTGATCGGGCTGCCCTCCGACCTATGGGTTCCTTCCACCCCGGACATTGCACCCGCGACCGCGCAGCAGCTGAGTGCCAAGTATAAGTTACGGCCACGCACCGACTGGAACTTCGAAACCTCGGTGTACTATAAATCGATGCACAACCTGGTTTCCTATCCGGAAGGCTTGCAGAGCCGGGTAAACTGGATTGAAAACCTCAGCAACGGCCGGGGGCGGGCCTACGGACTGGAAACGTCGATCCAGCGCAGCCGGGGAAAGCTCCGGGGCTGGCTCTCCTATACCCTGGCGAAGAGCGACCGCACGTACGATGAACGCATCAACCTGGGGCGCACCTATCCGTTCCGTTACGATCGGCGCCACGCGGTCAATCTCCTGCTTATCTATCAATTAGGGGAGCGCACGACGCTGACCGGCAGCTGGCGCTACGAAACGGGACTCGCCTACAGCCTGAGCCTGGAGACCATCCCTGATCCCCAGATGCCGGGTCCCGGAGTTCCGTTTACCAGCGAACGCAATGGGTTCCGCATGCCGGCCAACCACCGCTTCGACCTCAATCTGCATACCAAACTGGGAAGCGCGAATGGAAAGCTGACGCACTCCATCGATGTGGGTCTTTACAATGCCTACAATCGCCACAATCCGATCTACTACGAGACGCGGCCGGACTACTACGTAAACGACGGAGAACTCATCCGGGAAACCACCTTCTACAAGATTTTTGTGGCTCCCTTGCTTCCTTCTCTGAGTTACCAACTGATCTTCAGCGGGGGAAACCGTTCGGATTTTGGTAAATAGTCGACAAAAGACTATTTTTACTCTCCATGCGATCTCCCGCCTCCCCCTGGTGGACGAGGGCGTTAACCGTCCTCGCCCTGTGTCACCTGGCTTCCTCCTGCGAGGAGCCGGTGGAGCTCGACATAGACATTCCGCGGAGTCGCCTGGTCATCAATTCAAATTTTTTTCCCGATGAGCTGGTGACCCTCCGGGTATCCGCCACCCGGCCCATCGGTACCGGTAAAATCCCGGTCATCGATGCCCAGGTTTCGCTGTTTGAAGGGACCGAGCTGGCAGAGCGTCTGACTTTCCTCTCCGGGAAGGAAGCGGGGGAAGCCGGCAGCTACAGCACCAACCGCTTTCGTCCCCGCGTAGGGCAGAAATATACCATCCACGTTTCGGCAGCCGGCTATGACCCGGTTACGGCCGTCAGTAGTATCCCCGACCCGATAGCGATCAATAGCTTATCCATCCACCATCTCACTACCGCACAGTTACTGGATGAAACGATCTACGATTACCGGCTCCGCATTGATTATGCCGATCCGCAAGACGAGATCAACTACTACGACCTGAGGATCTACCAACGCGTGCTCCCGTTCAAGATCAGTGCTGAGGGAGACACCGTCCGCATGAATTCCTACCTGAAGGCCGTAGGTACGCCCGATCGCCTGCCGGAGGGCGCCTCCACGGTGAGCGTACTCCTACGGGATAAGGGAGAATCCGGTGAGGTGGAAGTGCGCGTGCAAAGCCGGTTGAACAGCGGCAGGGAACTGCTCAATGGCGTCGTAGCCGAATTGCGGACCGTTAGCCCCGAATATTACTTCTACCGCAGAAGCCTGGCACGGGACAACAGCGGCGCTGCGGGGGGACTGAACGAACCGATCATCATTTTCGATAACGTCGACAGTGGCCTGGGCATCTTTGCCGGGTACAATTCGGTGAAGCAGGACCTGGACTTCACGGATCGGTAACCCTACTGCTTAGCCACTGGCGGAATCCGAATGACAAACGTTTGGGCCCAGCGATCGTGGAGGGCGCGACTCCAGGGGTCCATAATCATCCACACGGCCGAAAAGACGGGGACATTATTCAGGGTACTGATGAGATAATCCTGATTGAGGGGAAAGCTCCGCAGATAGTAACCGTAGTCCCTCAAGCCGATTACCTGGGCTAACTCGGGAGATTGAAAGATCCGGATCGTCACGAACAAGCCCGCAAACGCAGCTACCGCGAAGGGCAGGTAGCGCACGAAGCTCTGATTCAGGCTGGGCCGGCGGTTGGTCCCCCGGTCTACCACCCGCAGTCGAATGAGGGCCTTCCCCAGGGTTCGTCCGAAGTACCACTCGGTCAGGGGTTTGTACAAGGTCTGAATGACCCAGATCACCACGATCGCCGGCATCAGGGGGCGCTCAACGGTAAAGAAGTAAATGCCCAGGAGAAGCGGTAAGAGGACCAACTGATCTACGAGGTAAGCCGCAACCCGCGGCAGAAAGCCGGCGGTGGGGACGGTCGTGGGGTCTGGCAGTTTCTGTAAGGCGGGTGAAGTCACGGAGAACAAATTCTGGGCCCAACCGACAGCGTGCCGGTTCGCTTTGGAACAATACCATCCAGCGGTCGGATTAGTTTGGTTTCACCTGAATTGGACCACTAGCGACTCAGGACCACCGTGCCGAGTTCTTTGGCCAGGGCCATACGCATCTCGTCCAGCTTCATCTGCACTTTCAGGTGAGCGCGTAAGGTCTCCAACTCCCCCGCTGCCTCTAGTCTGGCGATAAGCACCGCGTTTTCCTTTCCCTTACGCTCGATCTTCTCCATCCGGAAGACGTGGAGGAAAGTCCGGGCGGCCAGGTGTTGATTTTCTTCCGGTGCCTTTTGGCTGAGGCGAAGGCCGTACTTTTCTTTCCAGTTGGGACTAAAAGTGTAAGGACTCACCAAGGCATCCAGGGCCAGGACTCGCAGGGCTTCATTGGGCTGGGCGGTGTACCAATCGGCGGGGGGCGCGCCGCCGTGGCTGCGGAGGTGATCCATCACCAGTACCACCATTTCCCGGTACTGCGGTGCATCGAAATCTCCGAGAATATCGGCTACGTTGCTGGTGAGGTAATCCGCAATGGTCGTGTTGGTTTCCTCGTCGTACAGCTTATGCCCGTCACGGACGAGCAGCTGTACCAGGTACTTCTCCTGGAACGTATGACCGAAGGCGGGCTCCTGTCTGAGCGGAGCGTCGTCTGGAGGAGCCGGTCGCAGGGTCTCCCCTGCATCTGCCGGAGAATCCGCCGAAGGGTCTCCGTACCAACCGGGTTCCTCCAGACCTGCCCACTCGTCGTCGTCGGAGGAAGGCGCAACGGGAGGAGCAGCGCGCGGTGACCTCCGCTGATCGGCGGGTCGGTTGTTCTCCGTGCGTTGACGGCGACGCGATTCGCGCTCCTGGTCCTTGCGGGCCTGGGCCCGTCGGTCGGCGATGGCCTTATTGACCAGGTTTATGAGCAGGCTTTCCTCAATGCCCAGGCGCCCACTGAACTGCTGGAGATAGCCCGCCCGCTTGAGGGGATCCTCCACCAGGGCGAGGGTGGCCCCGATATCGCGAATGGCCGTAGTGCGCGCGGCTACGTCCTTCCCGGCTTCCTCAAGGAGGAGATCGGCTTTGAAGAACAGGAAGTCCTTACGCTTCTCGTCGAGGTAGGCCTGAAAATCGGTGGTACCCACTGCCTGCATATAGCTGTCGGGGTCCTGTCCGTCGGGCAGGATGACCACCCGCACATTCAGGTCTGCGGTGAGCAGCACGTCCACGCCACGCAGGGCGGCCTTGATGCCCGCCTTGTCGCCATCGTAGAGGAGGGTCACGTTTTCAGTAAACCGCTTCACGAGCTGCGCCTGCCCGGCGGTCAGGCTGGTACCCGAGGTGGCCACAACGTTCCTGATGCCGTTCTGGTGGAGGCTGATGACGTCGGTGTAGCCCTCCACCATATACATATTGTCCAGTTTCCGTACCGACTGCCGGGCCTGAAACATCCCGTACAGTACGTCCGACTTGTGGTAGATCTCGGTTTCGGGGCTGTTGACGTATTTCGGTGCCTTTATCCCTTGCTTCAGGATGCGGCCGGCAAAGGCGATCGGTTTCCCCGCCAGGTTGTGGATGGTGAACATCACCCGGTCGAAGAAAAAATCCCGGCCGTTCCGGGTAAGGCCCAGCTTTTCCAGCTTGTCTTCCTTATGGCCGGCAGCGGTGGCGGCCTTGAGGAGTCCATCGCGCTGCAGAGGAGCGTAGCCCAGCCCGAAGGTTTCCATGGTTTCCTTCCGGAATCCGCGTGCTCTGAAATAACTCAGGGCGATGCTCTTGCCCTCCTCGGTGTTGTACAGCTGATCCTCGTAGTAGGAGCGGGCGAAATCGTTGGTAATGATGAGGCTGTCGTGCTCCTGCAGCTCCTCGCGGACCTCCGCGCTGAGTTCTTTTTCTTCGAGCTTGATGTTGTACTTCCCGGCGATCCAGCGGATCGCATCGGGAAACGAAAGCTGTTCGAGTTCCATCAGGAACTTGACGGGGTCGCCCCCTACCCCGCATCCGAAGCATTTATAAATGTTGCGCGCGGGATTGACGTTGAACGATGGCGATTTCTCATTGTGGAAGGGACAGAGACCGGTATAATTGTTTCCCCGGCGGCGGAGATTGACGAAATCCCCCACCACATCCTCGACCCGAGCGGTGTCGATAACCTCCCGTACGCTCTCCTCCGTTATCATAGCCGTAAAGGTAAGGAATTTTATCGTCGGCTCCGTGTCAGTAATTGGCAATTGCCCCGGCATAACGTGTTGAATATCAGTGACCTTAAGCAAAGATTAACGCTTGACACAGGCTCGGTGAACTGACTTTTTTTTGATTCGTTCGTTTACTAAGTATATACAGCGGAGCGGCCCGCGATGCCGCAAGAATTAATGGGTGTTCTCATAGTGTGTGGACTGTCCCGTCGGCCTTTCTGGTTGAGCGGGGCAGTTTTTTTGTACCCTACTCCCTTAATCCTAAGAGCCTACCTCACCGATCACTTGCAACTGGCTCAGGTCGGGGCTGGGTTTTCCCCCTTCATCCTCGAGGGTGACGGCGAACGCAGCGACGTCGGGCAGGTAGCGCACGGCGAGCAGCTGGTCGTTGGACAGGGTGGCGGAAAGCACGCCCAGGTCCTGTGGACCCTGAGCGTCAATGGCCCAGAGCTGGTACTGCTTTCCCGCGGGCGGGGCGGGCAGGTTCGCCGCCGAAAATAGGGCTTCACCCGACGTGGGATTGTAGAAAACCACCGCACGGCTGTCCGGGGCGTTCTCCGAGCCGGTCAGGATTACGTTGCGGGTATCGATGTCGGTCAGTACGGCGAGTTGCTGCTGATCATTAACGGTGCTGGCCCGCTCCTGCTCGCATTCCTGTTCGAGGGTGCTGAAGCGCTGCTCGAGCTCGTTGATGGATTCACCGCGGTGGTTAGCCTGCAGGTAAAAGTATACGAGTCCACCCAGGGCAATCAGCAGGGCGGCGGCCAAAATCCAGGTAAGTGCAGCAGGCGAGGTAGCGCTTGCCGGAGTAATCGCCGGACGGGAAGGCGTAGCCTGGCGGGGAGTGGCTGCCGGAGCAGGTGGAATTTGGCTCCGGACCTTTGGGAGGACCTGCTCCAACACGGTAGGGGACGGCAGGGCCTGCGCGCCGTTGAGCAGCGCGAACCGCTCCAGGGCCACCTCGATCTCCGTAATTTCCTCCTTCACTTCGGGATACTGGTCGGCATACCGCTCCACCTCCCGACGCTCATCGGGGGACAAGCGGTCCAGAACGTATAGTTCCAGAACGCCAGAGTTTATGTATGCTGAGAGGTCCACGGGTAGTAGGCGGCGTATTAGTTAGATGAAGGAGATTGTTGTGATGAATAAAATGATAAGCTCGTGCTTCAGCACTTGACGGAGCTGTTGCAGGGCACGGCGGGACCGGGTCTTGACGGTACCTAGCGGCAGATCAAGGGCCTCGGCGGTTTCAGCCTGTGTATAGTCTTTGAAGTAGAGCAAGTCGATAATCGACCGGTAGTTGACATCCAGGTTATTCAAGAGCTTAGCTAATCCGATGTGCTCTATGTTCATCGTTTCGCTAAGGTTGTTACGATTAATTACGACAACATCCAGCTGGTCGGTTTTCCCGCCCTTCCGGTAGGCCTTGGACCGAACCCGGTCGATCGCGGCATTGCGGGCGATCCGGGCCATCCAGGTAAAGAGGCGGCTTTTGTCCACTTCGTACTTGTCGATGTTCTCCCAAATGCGCATCAGGACGTCCTGCAGCACTTCCTGGGCAATCTCCGGTTCGGTGACGATCCGACTTATAATGTTGTTGAGGGCGCCTCCGTAGTGTTCAAACAGGTAGCGCATCCCGGCTTCGTCTTTCTTACGTAGCAGCTGGAGAAGTACGTCCTGATTGTCTTGATTAGCCAATGATGGCATGTAAGGATTACAATTAGTGCGGCGGCGCGCAGGTGCAATGTACACGAAAATTTTCAAAATTTTCGTGCCGAAAAAAGATCCCGAAGTCGTTCTTGGGGCATCAACCGGATGACGAACTAGCTTTGTGCAAATCCGGCGGAGCGAACTGAAGTCAATAAAGCGGAGAAATCATGAAGGCATTAGTAGGGGGTATTGGTATTGGCCTCATGTTTTTATCATGCTGGCTGGTGCTATTAAGTACCGGTCATGAGGCCCCTTACGTGGATTCCGAAGAAAAATCAGCGGAATTCGATAATTTAACGACCGGACTGCCCCAGATGGTACGCCCGGTCGATCTTTCCGGTCCGTTTTCTTTCGCCGGTAAGGAACTGCCCCTGGAAAATTTCGATGTCCGTGAACGCCTGGACCTCGAATTAATGCGCAATGCCTACTTCCACCGCAACACCCTCCTCCTGTTGAAGCGCCGGGGACGCTACTTCCCGACCATCGAGCGCGTGCTTCGCGAGGAGGGGGTTCCAGAAGACCTTAAATACCTGGCCGCCGCCGAAAGCACCCTGGGTGAGGTGACCAGTCCCGCTGGCGCCAAGGGCGTCTGGCAGTTCATGGCCCCCACCGGGCGCGCCTTCGGCCTGGAGATCAACGAGGAGGTCGACGAGCGCTTTCACCTGGAAAAGTCGACCCGGGCGGCGGCCGCCTACCTGAAAGACTACTACCGGCAGTTCGGCGACTGGGGAAAAGTGGCCGCCGCCTACAATATGGGTGGGCCCAACCTCAAAAAATGGCTGGAACGGCAGCGGGCCGAGGAGCTCTACGACCTCGACATTAACGACGAAACCATGCAGTACCTTTTCCGCATCGTGGCCCTGAAGACGATCCTGGAAAAGCCCGCGGAATTTGGTTACGAAGTGGGCCTAGCCGATGAATACCAGCCCCTGGATTCCTTCCGGACGGTCAGGGTCACCGCTTCCATAGCTAACCTGGGTGATTTTGCCCGCGAGCAGGGCACCACCTACCGCATGCTCAAACTGTATAATCCCTGGCTAGTGACCGGCTCGCTTACCATCCGTTCGGGGGAAGCCTACGTCATCAAGATCCCTTCCTGAACCGCTGGCCCCCCCCCGAGCCAGTTTGTATACGCCCCGTATGAAGAAGTCCTTATTCATTCAGCCCGTTGCCCGATACGTGAGCCGGCGCCTCCGCTACCGGGCTTCCCTGGCCGTGGATATTCAGGAGGAGATTCGCAAAGACCTGATTGAACGGGCCCGGGACACGGCGTATGGCCGCGACCATCACTTCGGCGGCATTCGGACCTACACCGATTTTAAGCGTGCAGTGCCCATGGGGGATTACGAAGCCTTCCGACCCTACGCCGACCGCATCAGGGCCGGGGAAGCCAACGTGAGTTGGCCGGGTACCCCCCGCTACCTGGCCAAGACCAGCGGTACCACCAGCGGAGTCAAGTACATTCCCCTCACCCGCGACAGCCTCCCCAACCACTTTGGCTCCGCGAGGAATGCCCTGTTCAACTACGTGGCCGAAACCGGTCACGCCCGCTGGCTCGACGGCAAGATGATCTTTCTCAGCGGCAGCCCGGAGATGCAGGACACC
>JBBSPZ010000081.1:0-17622 GCA_038258275.1 Chitinophagales bacterium
AAAACCCAAATAGCAGCTTGGCGGTCTGGTCGTCGATTTTTCCCCTCTTCGCGCCGATCGTGATGCCGGCGCGCCTGGCCTTCGATCCGCCGCTGTGGCAGGTGCTGGCCAGCCTGTTGTCCGTTTTCCTCTTCGCTACCCTGATGGTGTGGATGGCCTCGCGCATCTACCGCATCGGTATCCTCAACTACGGCAAGAAGTCCAGCCTGAAGGACATGGGCAAGTGGATCACCGCCAAGTATTGATTCCTACAGCGAAGCCTCGCCACCGGGTTCGATGGCTACGTTCAGTACTTTGATCACGAAGGAGCATTTGGTCTCCCCCGCCAGGGTCGGGCGCATCGTTTCGGTGAGCGCCTGCATCACGTCTTCGTAGTCCCCCGTTAGCTGGGTGGAGAGGTGGTTCGCGGCGACCTCGATCCCGCCCCGGCCCTGCAGCCGCCTGATGAAGTCGATGATGGGCGGCTCGTAGTCGGCAACCAGGGGGTAGAGGGAGATCTCAACGGATACGTGCATGGGGCGGGGCCGCGGGTGCGGGGTTGGTTGCTAGGGCAAGAAGGTGAACTTGTACGCCAGCGAAAGGATCGGCGCGCCGAAGATGGACAGGCGGTAGGCCGCAAAGGGGCTCCCCTGGAAAATACCCAGGGCCGGGGTGTTGTTGTCCCGGGGTTGGAAAAAAATATTGTACGCATTGTCCCTGCCGTACAAGTTGTAAACGGTAAATACCCACTCGCCCGTCCATTTCCTTTGTTGTCGCCGGAAATTATGGATAGTCCAGCTAAAGTCCAGCCGGTGGTACAGTGGCAGGCGGTCGTTGTTTCGCTCGAGGAATAGGGGTACCGGGGTCCCACGGATGGAGACGAAACCATTCGGCACCGTATACGGCCGGTTGCTCTGCACCACGAAATTGAAGCCGAGCTCATGGGTCCGTCCTTGGTCCATCACCACATTGGCGATAAAGGTATGGGGCTGATCAAAGTAGCCGGGGTACCACTCTCCGCGATTGATGCGCGTGTCCGGGGATGGTCCCGCTACGCGGTTCTCTACCCGAGCGTATGTATAATTGAGCTCTCCGGTAAAGCGTCCGGAAGCACGTCTGGCCGTAACCTCCAGGCCGTAGCCGCGGCCGGCACCCCGTACCAGATCCGTTTCGACCGTGGGATTAAGAAAAAAATCGGCTCCCGGCCGGTATTCCAGCAGGTCTTGCACCCTACGGTAATACGCTTCGACCTGGAAGGTGTAGCGTTGATCAGCGGTGCGGTGGGTAATACCAGCCGAGTAGAGATCGGCCGTCTGCGGCCCCACGTTGTTGTCGCTTACCTTCCAGCGGCTGGTGGGGACGGGGGTGGTAGAGTTGTAAATATTCTGCAGGTACTGCCGGGACCGGGCGTAGGAAGCCTTCCAACTGACCAGGTCGCTGATCCGATAATTCATCCCGAACCGGGGCTCCAACCCACCGTATTGAGCTAATGCGCTGCCCTTCTCCCCTTCTTCAATCGCCGTGAGGGTTGACGCCCTGACCACTTCTCCTTCCAGGTAAGTTCTTACCTGCCCCGGCCCTACTCTTCGGTACATCACGTACCGTAGCCCACCACTGAAGGCCAGTCGGTCGGATATACTCCATTCATCTTCTACGTAAACGGCCAATTCCTGTCCGGTCTCCGGATCGAGGATAACGGGCAGGATACCCGTCACGGAGCCGGGATCGAGCTTCCCGGGGGAAATGGTGTACCGGTCCGCCTGAACGCCCAGGGATGCCTGGTGGCGTTCTTTTGCCAGGCTCAACCCCCCGCGCCCGGTCAGGTAGTCGATCCCGGCGAGGAAATCAATTCTTCCCCCGTCCAGTTGGGGAAATCTCAATTCCGACGCGTAACCGGCCCGGCTCATACTCACGGTCAATCCCACAATATCATTAAACAGATGCAGCCATTCGAGACCGCCATTCAGGGTCAGGTAGGCGTACTGATTAGAGGCTGCAGGTACGCCGCCCAGATTACTGAGTAGATCTACCTGGTAAAAATCCTGGCTGTAGAATCCACTAGCCGTTATAAAATCCCGTTCCCCGGCTCGGTAGCGCAGCCGTAAAGTAGCATCGCCGAAGCGGCTTCGGGTATTCTTCAGCCGTTTTAGCAGCGGAAATACGAAGTCGTTGAAACCGCCACGGGCGGTCACCAACAGGCCCACTTTTTTCTGCCGCCCGAGGGGCGTCTCTACGCCCAGGAAACTCGACACCACCCCCACCCCACCGCGAATTTCGGTTCGCTCCAAATTCGGGACCTTGGACCGCACGTCGAGCACCGAGGCGACCCTGCCGCCGAACCGCGCGGGAATGTTCCCGCGGTACAGATCTACGCTACCCACCGCATCCGGCGTGAAAATGGTGAAGAGCCCGAAAAGATGGGTCGGCGTAAATATCGGCGCACCATCCAGGAGGATGAGGTTCTGATCCACGGTGCCGCCGCGCACGCTGATGCCATTACTGGCCTCACCCGCGGAGGAAACACCGGCGATGAGCTGTAGCGATTTGAGGACATCCCGCTCCCCAAGCACGGTGGGGATACTGGCCAATGCTTCGGCGGTGAGGCGCTCTACCCCCATACTCGGCCTGGTCAATGCAAGTCGGTCGGCACGATCGGTTACGGTGACGGTCTGAAGTTGCGCGGAAGCCGGTTCGAGCCGGAGCGTTGCTTCCAGGTCATCCCGCAGCAGGATCTCCTGCTCGAAGGAAGTATATCCGGTATAGCTGGCGTGTAGCACGTAACTGCCGCGGTTGGCGCGCAGTACGATCCTCCCCTCCTCGTCCGTCTGTCCGCCAATGCCCCCCGGAGTGAGATACACGCTAACGTAGGAAAGCGGCGCTTCGGACGTATGGTCGATCACCCGCAGCGCCAGTTCGTATGACTGACCGGCCAGCGCCACGGGAAACAGCAGGAACAAAAGGATGCGCATCGAGCAGGAGAAAGTGAGCGTGAGGAGATCGGAGGATGGCGACACCGTCACGGCCACCCCTCCGGCTTGCCTAAGGCTCGGCCCTGCCCCCTGCACGGAGCACGCGGGGGCACGAAGAGGCCGACCATCGGCTCGTAATTGATGCGGGGCTGATTGGGTGAGGGAGTACCCGTGGAAGCGTTGCGGAGCAAATACGTCCTTGCGGTTGAGACACTAACCACCCGTACATATCCCAGGATTTGGCGGGTTTCATCGAGCGGATCCCTGAGGTTACCGTTCAGCGCGGCCGGTATCGTTGCGTTGAGGCCAGTGCTACCCTCCACGATATCGGCCACGACCTTACCGTAGCCGTAGGCTTCGGCAGTGAGGCCGAACAGTATTCCTTCCACCAATATTCCCCCTAATGTGGTGAATTCTATGGTGCCGATCTCGTCGCTGGTTACCGTACTGCCGTCGAAGGCGCGGTCGGACCCAAAATTGAAGCGGTTACTCCGGGTTTGCCGAAAACAGGGTTCCTCACCCTCGCATGCGTAATCGTAACGAGAATCACGTCCCGGACTTGTAGCAGTCGATACGCACTTTCCTTCCCGGTATACGCCACCCTCACAGGTGGCGCAGACGACTTCTTCCTCCCAGTACCGAAAGTCCCATTGGTAAAAGTTCGACGTGCTTTCCGGATCTGTGTAATCCATCAGCAGGCGAAACACAGGAACGAAGAAGCGCCGGGAGCGATCGTACTCCCCCTCCTGGTCAAATATTACCCGAAAGTTGCCGATACTTACCGGCGGCGGCAGCTGCTCCGGAAGGGAAGCCGCCTGGGTACCGTCCGAGAAAAGTACGGTCACCGACCAGGAATCGCCGGGGCGGGCGGCAAATCCCGGGGGGGGCAAGTAGGTGCCGGGGCGGTCGGGGTCATGAGACCACGGCACCTGGGTGCCCGCCCCCTCCTCCGTCGTGGTTACGGTAGCATCGACGACCTGTTCAAATTTGAGTTGCACGCTGCCGAAATCGGACCTGGAAACCCGTATCTCGCTGTACCCGGCCCGATCGGCAATGTCTCCCTCGACCAGATAGAATGGCTGCTCTATCTGGAACCGGGGCTCCGTCGGTTCGGTGCAGGCGAACATTGCGAGTAGCAACAGGATTAAAAGTCGGCGCGGCATCCGCGTAAAGTAAGGCTACTGAGCGTATCCGACCACGGAAATAAAGGACGTCGCAGTCCTCAAAAGGTTGGAGATCGTGGTACTGTCGGCGGACAGATCAGTCGCACTCAGTAATTTGTGTAGATCGGCCTCCAAATCTATACGGATATCGAATCCGCGGATGGGAACGATCGTTTCCCCGAAGCTTAACGCAAAGGGGGAGCTGCCGAAGGAACTCACCGATAGGGTATCTCCGCCGGGCATGCGGGTATACTCGAGCCGGGCCTGCACGTAGCCGCGGCCGTCGTTGAAGTTGAGCCGGCCGGGCTGGGTGCGCAGGGCGTCTCCGTTGGGCGCACGGGCGGGGGCGACCGTCCGGTAGCGATCGGGCAAGCCGTAGCTTCCGGTGAGGGCCGTCAGTGACGCGGTACCGGTCCGCAACGCACCAACGGCCGTAGTCGTGGTACTAAGCGAGGCGAGCAGGTAGTTGCCGTTGAGGGAGAGGGTGGTGCTGTCGGTCGCGATCAGCTCGAGGGGGCGACTGGGGTCGGCCAGGTCCGTAGTGGAGGATTCCAGGCGGAGGTCACCGAGGTAGTAGCGAAAGCGGACGAACTGGAAGTCGTTGCCCGCGCCGTCGGTATAGGTGCGACCGAGTACTACTGCGCTGTCTTTCCAGACCGTTGCAAGCCGCACGGAGAGTTCGGGGAAGGTGCAGCAGTCCAGGCAGCCGAGGTCGGCCACCAGGTCGTAGTTGTCGGCGTCGGGATCCAGGCAGCCGGTGCTGTCCTCGTAACAGCTGCACAGCAGCATCGCCAGGGCGGTAGCCAGGAGGAAACGCATGGGCGGGGATTAGATGATCATGCCGGCGGCAACCGTTTCGTTGGTCTGCTCATCGACGAGGATGATGGAGCCGGTGATGCGGTTCTTGCGGTAGGAATCGGTAAACAGGGGGGCGGTGGTACGCAGCTGCACGCGGCAGATGTCGTTCATCTTCACCTCCTTATTTTCCTCATCGCGGTGGAGGGTGTTGATGTCGAGGCGGTAGCGCACGTCTTTGATCACGCAGCGGACCTCCTGGGTGGTATGCATGATGGCGTACTTGCCGCGGGGCTGCAGGGGGCGCTCGTTGAACCAGCAGAGCATGGCCTCGACATCCTGGGTCACCTCCGGCTGGTTGTTCTCGCGCACGATCATGTTGCCGCGGCTGATGTCGATGTCGTCTTCGAGCAGGAGGGTGACGGACATCGGCGGGAAGGCCTCCTCCAGCTCCCCGTCAAAGGTGTCGATCTTGGCAATGGTGGTGGTAAATCCGCTGGGGAGTACCGTGACCTTATCTCCCTTCTTGAAGACCCCTCCGGCGATGCGCCCGGCGTAGCCGCGGTAATCGTGGTAGTCGTCGCTGTAGGGACGAATGACGGTCTGCACGGGCAGGCGGCAGTCGATGAAGTTGTTGTCGCTGCCGATGTGCACATTCTCCAGGGAATACAGCAGGGTCGAGCCGCCGTACCAGTCCATATTCGTACTCCGGTCCACCACGTTATCTCCGAGCAGGGCGGACATCGGGATGAAGTCCACGTCCTTCACGTCGAGGCGGTGACTGAAGGAGCTGAAGTCATCCTTGATCTTATTGTAGGTATCCTCGTCGAAGTCCACCAGGTCCATCTTATTGATACAAACGATGAGGTGGGGGATCTGCAACAGGGAGGCGATGAAGGAGTGGCGGCGGGTCTGCTCCACGACGCCGTGTCGGGCATCAACAAGGATCAGGGCGACGTTGGCCGTCGAAGCACCGGTTACCATATTGCGGGTATACTGGATATGGCCCGGGGTATCGGCAATGATAAATTTCCGCTTGGGCGTAGCGAAGTAGCGGTAGGCTACGTCGATGGTGATGCCCTGCTCGCGCTCGGCCTTGAGTCCGTCCGTTAGCAGCGCCAGGTTGACGCCGAGTTCCCCCCGTTTGGCGCTGGTCTGGGAGATGGCCTCGTACTGGTCCTCAAAGATGGACTTGGAGTCGTACAGCAGCCGTCCGATCAGGGTAGACTTGCCGTCATCGACGGAGCCGGCGGTCGTGAAGCGGAGGAGTTCGGTGTGCTCGAGAGAATTTACCATATTTAATTTACCATTTACAATTTACAATTTACAATTGCCAATTTGCGGCTACGCTCGCGGGCAATACTCCAGCGACGAAGCATCGTCTAACCCAGGCCGTCTACCGGCCACAAGCGCAGCGGGCCGCCCGCTAAAAGTATCCTTGTTTTTTCCGGTCTTCCATAGCCGTTTCGCTCCGCTTATCGTCGGCGCGGCCGCCGCGTTCGGTCTGGCGGGCGATGCTGACTTCGGCGATGATGTCTTCGAGGGTCGCGGCTTCGGATTCCCAGACACCGGTGGTGGTGATGTCGCCGATGGTCCGGCAGCGTACCATTCGGGTTTCCAGGGTTTCTTCGGGGCGGCGGGGCAGCACCTCAGAGTCGGCGAGCAGCATACCGTCGCGCTTGAATACTTTCCGCTCGTGGGCAAAGTAGAGGCTGGGCAGCTCTACGTTCTCGACGGCCAGGTACTGCCAGACGTCGAGCTCCGTCCAGTTGGAGATTGGGAAGATGCGGAAGTGCTCGCCGTACTGCTTGCGGCCGTTGAAGAGGTTCCAGAGCTCGGGGCGCTGGTTTTTGGGATCCCACTGTCCGAACTCGTCGCGGTGGCTGAAGAAGCGCTCCTTGGCGCGGGCCTTCTCCTCGTCGCGGCGACCTCCGCCGAGGGCGGCGTCGTACTTGCCCTTCTCCAGGGAGTCGAGCAGGACGGCCGTCTGCAGGAAGTTGCGGGTGGCGTTGTAGCCGGATTCTTCGCGGACCATGCCGTTGTCGATGGCTTCCTGTACGGAGCCGACGATGAGGTTAGCCCCGATGCGCTCCACGAGCTGGTCGCGGTAGTCGATCGTTTCCTGGAAGTTGTGGCCCGTATCCACGTGCAGGAGGGTAAAGGGGATCTTGGCGGGATAGAAGGCCTTTACGGCCAGGTGGACCATGAGGATCGAATCCTTGCCTCCGCTAAACAGCAGTACGGGATTTTCAAACTGGGCGGCTACTTCCCGAAGCACGAAAATGCTTTCGGACTCGAGCTCCCGGAGGTGATTGAGCTGATAATTGGCGGACATAGCGGGGAGGGGAATTGTAGAAATTAGGCAGGCAGGCGGAGGCGGTCGGAAAGGGCGGCGATGAGGGCATCGGCGGCTTCCTCCACACTTACGTGAGCGGTTTGGAGATCCAAAAATGGGGCGGTCGGCGCCTCGTAGGGGCTGTCGATCCCGGTAAAATCTTTGAGCTGGCCGGCGCGGGCCTTGGCGTAGAGGCCCTTGACGTCGCGGCCCTCACAGATCTCGAGGGGGGTATTGACGAAGACCTCCAGGAAATCGTCGGCACCCACGATATCGGACACCGCCTGGCGAATGGAGCGGGTCGGACTCACGAAGGAGCAGAGGACGACGGCCCCCGCCTCGGCGAAGAGCTTGGCGACCTCCGCCACGCGGCGGGTATTTTCTTGGCGGTCCTCCAGGCTGAAACCGAGGTTGCCGTTGAGTCCGTTGCGGACGTTGTCGCCGTCCAGCACCTGGGCAAAAACGCCGCGTTGGAAGAGCTTGCGTTCGACGGCGGTGGCGATGGTACTCTTTCCACTGCCCGAAAGGCCGGTGAGCCACACGACCCCGCCCCGGTGCCCGTTGGCGGTTTCCCGCTCTTCGCGCTGGACCAATCGGTCGTAAATGGGGTGAATATTATCTGCCATGCGATGAATGAAGCCACAAAGATACTGCGGGCACCACGTACCCGGGTAACCCCGCGCCACCTTTAAACAGGAAGCTTCCGTCATGTAAGCCCACCTTATACGTAGGCGACCGGGTTGGGGTCGATCGCTTTCAACTTGCGGATATACTCCGCCGGGTCGTCGGCACCGAATACGGCACTGCCCGCGACCAGTACCCGGGCGCCGGCTTCGAGCACTTTCTGGGCATTCTGCAGGCCGATACCGCCGTCCACCTCGATGAGGGCGCGGGAGTTGTGCACGGCGATGAGATCGGCCACCTGGCGGATCTTGGGGATGCTCTGGTAGATGAATTTCTGGCCGCCGAAACCGGGGTTGACCGTCATCACGAGCACGACGTCCAGGTCCTCGATGATGTTTTCGAGGTGGCTGACCGGGGTGTGGGGGTTCAGGGCTACCCCCGCGCGACCGCCCGCTTCCCTGATCTGCTGCACCACCCGGTGGAGGTGGATGCAGGCTTCGGCGTGGACCGTCACGCCGGTCGCGCCGGCCTCCAGGAAGCCTTCCACGTAGCGGCCCGGATCCTCGATCATGAGGTGGACGTCGACGTACTTTTGCGCCTTCGCCGCGATCTGCCGGATGATGAACTGCCCGAAGGAAATGTTGGGCACGAACCGACCGTCCATTACATCCAGGTGAAACCAGTCGGCCTCACTGGAATTAACCAGTTCGACGGCCCGGTCGAGGTGGAGGAAATCGGCGGCAAGCAGGGAGGGGGCAACGAGGTGAGCCATGGGAACGAATTAAAACCGTAGAGACGCAAATTACGATCCCGCAGTTCAATGGCCCGTCAAGTTGGTCCGGTGGAATAAACGCTAAACCAGCTCGAAAAACGTTAAGGCCACAATGCCGTACGTATGAAGCACGCCCTACCCTACCTGATTTTCCTGTTTTTCCTTCCACCCGCGGGTACCGCCCTGACTGCACAGGCGGGACTGCGCTACCACTACGACTATACGCTACGCGACCCGCTGGCCGAGGTGGCGCCCGACAACTGGCTGACCCCCGCCCCGGCCTTCAACTCCTCCCGTTTTTATACCGCGGCGGGCATTGGCACGGGCGCCTACGTTTCCTTCGGGGTCGGCCTGTATTCCATCTGGTACAAGGACTACCCCCTGGAGGGCTTCCATACCTTCAACGACTGGCCCGAGTGGGAACAGATGGACAAGGCGGGCCACGCGTTTACGGCCTATTTCTTCAGCCGCAGCGCCTTTGCCGGCTTACGCTGGGCCGGCCTGAAACGCCCCGCCGCCCGCTACACCGCCCTCGGCGTGGCCAACCTGCTGCAGGCTACGATCGAGACCCTGGACGGCTTCAGCGCCAACTGGGGGTTTAGCCCCACCGACATGGCCGCCAACCTCGCCGGCAGCCTCGTCTTTACGGCACAGGATGCGCTCTGGCAGGAGCAGCGCATCCTCCTGAAGGTCTCCAACGACTTCCGCGGGCCTCCGGATATCCCCGTTACCAACAAAGCGGGGGCCACCTCTAACCTGGGCTACATCGACCGGGAACGCTTCGGCGACAACCCCTTCGAGCGCTTCCTCAAGGATTACAATGCCCAGACCATCTGGCTTTCGGTCAATCCGGCCGCCTTCAGCCCGCAGCGCCGCCTGCCGCCGTGGCTCAACCTTGCCGTCGGCTACGGCGCGGAGGACGTTTACGGGGCCTACTACAATTCCTGGACCGACAGCGGCGAGCGCTTCCGCTACGCCCCCGAGCGCTACCGGCAGTGGTTCCTCAGTCCGGACATCTACTTCAGCCGCATTCCCACCCGCAAGCGCTGGGTACGCCTGGCCCTGGGGATCCTGGATTTCATCAAGGTGCCCGCGCCGGCGCTCGAGTACAGCCGGGGTAAATTCCGGGGCCACTGGTTGATGTAGCTTATTCCTACCTTCGGGCCATGGCCAAATTGCGCAGGAATCACGCTTCAAAGGGTACGGCGGCCTCGGCCTCGACCATCGTGAAGGTGAGTCTTTTCGCCTTCCTCCTCCTCGCCCTGGTCTGGGCCTTCCTGCAGTGGAATGCGGGGCCACCGCTGCCAGGTCCGCCCGCCACCATCGACTACGCCGGGGAAGCCTACTACCTGCCGGCGGGAACGCAGGGACAGGTCATCGACCACGGAGGCTTCATACTGTCTTACTACGAAGACTGGGAACAGGCCGAGTGGGTCGCCTACATCCTCACCCGCGCCCACCTCGAAGAAGACTGGACCAAACGCGACGACCACTTCCGGCCCGACCCCGCCGTGCGTGATGCCTCCGCCACGACCGCCGACTATCGGGGCAGCGGCTACGACCGCGGCCATCTGGCGCCCTTCGCGGATTTTGCCTGGAACGCGGAGCTGGCCGACGCCACCTTCTACCTCTCCAACGTAAGCCCCCAGGCCCGGCAGTTCAACGGCGGCGTGTGGCGGGAACTCGAGGAGCTCACCCGCGACTGGGCGCGCAAGAACGAGCGGCTGTACGTGGTGACCGGACCGGTCATCCCCCTCGGCGAGCAGGGCCGCATCGGGCGGGAATCCCGGGTCGCGGTGCCGCGGGCCTTCTATAAGGTCCTGCTCGACCTCGACGAACCCCAGCAGAAAGGCATCGGCTTCGTGATCCCTAACGCGGTCAGTTTCGAGCCGCTGGAGAACTATGCCCTGAGCATCAACGCGGTCGAGGAAGCGACCGGCATCGACTTCTTCGCGGAGCTCATGCCGCAGGTGCTGGAAGATTCCCTGGAGCGGACCGCTAATCCTGACCTCTGGCCCTTCAGCAAACAGAAATTCGACCGCCGCGTCGGGCAATGGAATAAGACAAAGTGATCAATGATGGCAGATAAAGCAGCATTTAAGCAGGCAATGGAAGCGGGGTACACCTTCGACGGGCCGTCCCTCCTGCTCGGCGGGGCCATGCTCGGGGAGGAAACCCAGACCGGCACCCTCGTGCGCCTGCCCCTCGGCACCCTCAACCGCCACGGCCTCATTGCCGGCGCAACGGGTACCGGCAAAACTAAAACCCTGCAGATCATCGCCGAGCAACTCAGCCGGGAGGGGGTACCCAGCCTGCTCATGGACATCAAGGGCGACCTCAGCGGCGTGGCCGTCGCCAGTGCCGGCCACCCCAGGATCGACGAGCGCCAGGCCGCCATCGGCATCCCCTTTGCGGCCAGCGGGAGTCCGGTCGAACTGCTGACCCTGAGCGACGAGCCCGGAGCCCGGCTGCGGGCCACCGTGCTGGAATTCGGACCGGTCCTCTTTTCCAAGATGCTGGACCTCAACGACACCCAGTCGGGCATCATGGCCGTCGTCTTTAAGTACGCCGAAGACCAGGGCCTGCCGCTGCTCGACCTCAAGGACCTGCGCAAGGTGATGCAGTACCTCACCAACGAGGGCAGGGAAGCAGGTGAAAAAGAGTACGGCCGCCTGTCTACCGCTTCCGTCGGCGCCATCATGCGGCGGATCGTGGAACTCGAAGGGCAGGGAGCCGAGAAATTCTTCGGCGAACGGAGCTTCGACGTGGAAGACCTGACCCGGCTCGATGAAAGCGGCCGTGGTATCATCTCCATCGTCCGCCTCACCGACGTGCAGGACCGGCCCAAGCTTTTTTCCACCTTCATGCTGCAGCTGCTGGCGGAGGTCTACGCCACCTTCCCGGAAGCGGGGGACCTGGACCGCCCCAAACTCGTGGTCTTTATCGACGAGGCCCACCTCATCTTCGAGGAGGCGACCGACGCCCTGCTCGACCAGCTCGAGGCCATCATAAAACTGATCCGCTCCAAGGGCATCGGCATCATCTTCGTCACCCAGAACCCGGCCGATATTCCTTCCGATATCCTCGGGCAACTCGGACTCAAGGTGCAGCACGCCCTGCGCGCCTTTACCGCCAGGGACCGCAAGGCCATCAAACTGGCCAGCGAGAACTACCCGCTCAGTGACTTCTACGATATCGACCAAACGCTGACCGAGCTCGGCACCGGCGAGGCCTTCGTCACCGCCCTAGATCGTAAGGGCCGCCCCACCCCACTCGTGCGTACCCTGCTGCGCGCGCCCGAGAGCCGCATGGACGTGCTGACCGCCCAGGAGATCCGGGAGCTGGTCGACGACTCGCCCCTGGTACGGAAATACAACCAGACCATCGACCGCGACAGCGCCTACGAGATGCTGGAGGCCAAGCTGGAGCAGGCCCGCTCGGAGGAGCAGCGGGAGAAAATGGAAGAACAGCGGGAAAAGGCGCGGCAGACCACTACTTCGCGGCGGCAAACTTCCGAAAAATCGGCCTTCGAAAAAATCATGTCCAATACCACCACCCGGCAGATTGGCCGTACCGTAGCCCGGGAAGTGACCAGGGGCCTGCTCGGCATGCTTGGAATTCGGAGTCGGCGGTAGCCGGCTGGAAACTGAAAAAAGGAGAACGATCAGTTAGTGTGTTCGGAATTGCAATAGCGCGACCCCGTCCGTTTTGCCGGGGAAGGATGCGCGGAAGTGTCCGGCCGAGGACCATGGCCCAACTGTTTCACGCTACCGGTCGGGGAATGGCCACTTTCCCCCGGACGGGAACGGAACGATCTTTCCCCATGCCAAACCTACAAGCCGGCGAGTATCCCCTACAGGTAGCAGAGGATACGGTAATCACCCGCAGCGTACTGGTCCTTATAAGCTGATAGCAACCGCTACTGTCCCTTGTACTTCTTCACGGCTTCTGTCAGTCGCGGCAGCACGTCGAAGAGGTCGCCGACTACGCCGTAGTCCGCGGCCTTGAAGAAGGGGGCATCGGGGTCCTTGTTGATCACTACGATCGTCTTGGAGTTGTTTACCCCCGCCAGGTGCTGGATCGCTCCGCTGATCCCGGCGGCGATGTAGAGGTTGGGGCGGATGGCTACGCCGGTCTGCCCGACGTGCTCGTGGTGGGGGCGCCAGTCGCTGTCGGCCACCGGGCGGCTGCAGGCCGTGGTGGCACCCAGGGCAGTAGCCAGGTCCTCGATGACGGCCCAGTTTTCCGGTCCCTTCAGGCCACGTCCGCCGCTCACGACCAACTCCGCTTCCGGCAGGGGTACGGTACCGGTGGCGACCTGGTGCTTGACCACCTTGGTGCGGGGAGCGGGCAGGTCGAGGGCGAGGGACTCAACGGCAACTTCCTGTCCGAGCTCCACCACGGGGATGGAGTTGCCGGCCAGGCTGATGATCTTGACGTCGGTCAGCAACTGCACGTCGGCAAAGGCCTTGCCGGAAAAAACCGGCTTGCTGACGGTGAAGTAGCCCTCCTTCATCATCGGTACGGCATTCGCGCCGGCGACCGATCCGGCTTCCAGGCGGGCGGCCAGGCGACCGGTCAGGTTCTTGCCGGTGCTGTTGTGGGAAAGGACGATCACCGTGGCCCCGAGCTGCTTGGCCGCCTCGGCGATGGCCACCGTATAAACGGCGGCGTCGAAGGAAGCCAGCTGCGGGCTGGTGACCCGGTGCACGGTGGCAGCCCCGAAGCGGCCGAGATCTTCCGCCCCCGGTGCATCCCCCAGTACCAGGGCGTGGCATGCGGTGCCCAGCACGTCGGCCGTTCGCTTTGCGTAAACGACGACCTCATGGGCCATTTTTTTGAATTTTCCGTTGGTCGCCTCAGCGTATACGAGTACCATATATTTATTCTTTTCGTGTTTTAGTGGAAGGGGAGCTTAGTGGTTTAGATCACTTTCGCTTCCTCGTGCAAGAGGCGGACCAGCTCGTCCATGTTCTCCGGATCGACGAGCTTGACGCTCCCTTTTTCGGCGGGCTTATCGTAGGACGCGATGCGGGTGGTGTCGGGATAATCGACCGGAGCTACCACGTTCAGCGGCTTGCGCTTCGCCATCATGATGCCCCGCATATTGGGGATGCGTTGCTCGGCCATGCCCTTGGCGGCACTGAGCGCGAAGGGGGTTTCTACCTCGATCACTTCTTCCCCGCCTTCGATGTCGCGGGTAACGGTGGCGGTCGTGCCGTTCATTTCCAGGTGACTGGCTTCCCCGATGAAGGGCAGGTCGAGGAATTCCGCGACCATGGCGCCGACTTCGGAACCATTGTAAGAGATCGTCTCCTTACCGAAGAAGATCAGGTCAAAGCTCTCCGCCCGCGCATACTCGGCGATCTGACGGGCGGTATAGAGGCTGTCTTTTTCCTCGCTCACGTCGATGCGCACGGCGTCGTCAGCCCCGATGGCCAGTCCTTTACGGATGACGGAGTCGTTGTCCGCCGGGCCTACGTTGAGGATGGTGACGCTGCCGCCCGCGGCTTCCTGCAGCTCGAGAGCGCGCACCAGGGCGTACCACTCATCGTAGGGATTCATGATGTACTGTACCCCGGCCGTATCGATATCGCTACCGTCGGAAGTGAGTTGAATCTTGGTCGTGGTTTCGGGCGTCTTGCTGACGCAGACAAGTAATTTCATGCGGATCGTTTAAGCGCAACTATAAAAGCGAAAATTCGCTAATTGAACGGATGAGGGAAGGGATGGTTCGTCAATCCGGTCACCTCCGGTGCATACGAATCATTGCACCGGCGATCCCGCCGCCCAGCAGCACGCCCGCCGCAGCGTCGGTGATCCAGTGTTTCCCGGCCCTGACGCGAAGGTAGGCAGTCCCTCCGGCAACCCCCACCGCCAGCACCCGGCCGTAGCGGGCCGCGCGGGTATCATAGGCTTCCACTAGGGCTGCAAAGAGCACCGCGCCGGCCGTGGCATTGGCGGCGTGACCGGAAATGAAGGCCGCCCGGTCTTTTCGGGTCAGGCTGCGGTCGAGCTCCCACTCCGCATTGTAAACGTAGGGACGGGGCCGGCTGACCACGTTTTTGATGAGGCTGGACAGGGCCAAGGTGAGCAGCATCGTTTCCAGCCACATCAGCAGCACCGTGGGGTAGTAGGGGCGGGTACGCGGGTCCAGGGAAAGCAACAGCGGCAGCGTGGGCCCACCGTAAAGGCCGGCATCGGCGAGCTGTCCGGCGCGCTCGTTGCGGGTAGTGAAACCGAGGCGATCCAGTGGATTGATTTCGTCACCCGAGTAGCCTTCGCGGTAGGGGGAAAACACGGGCTCGGTGTCGTGGCGGTCGACGCAGACGGCGGCGATCAGCACGCCGATGCCGGTCAGGATGAGGCTGATCTCCCGTGCTTTTATGAGCTGGAACGGCATGGGCCGGGCGGTCTACTGCTGTTGTTGGGCTACCTGAATTTGCCGCACCTTATTGTCTTTACCCTGCTTTTCGACGGAGGTGACCAGGTCGTCGATCCAGTCGTCGGGGATTTCCTTGATCACTTCCCGCAGGCGGCTGCCCCACATATTCCCGAGGTGGCCGGTGTCCTTTTCTTCAAAGCGGGTCTCGTGCATGAATCCGGTATCCTTGTGGTAGATCACCATATCGATGGGGTAGCCGACGTCGTTGGCGCTGACGCGGGTGCTGTCGAAGCTCAGGAAGCCGCACTTGATGGCGAAGTTGAGGGGGGAGTCGTAGGTGAGGGTCCGGTTAAGGATGGGTTTTCCGTAGCCGGAGTTACCGATGATGGTGAAGGGGGTGGCTTCCCCGATCTCGATCCAGTTGCCCTCGGGGTAGAGAAGGTAAAGCTTGTGGTCCTTGTCGTTTTCGAGTTGCCCTCCGACGATGGTAAAGAGGTTGAAGGAGAGGCCGGAGGCGGCCAGGCTGGCCTTGTCTTCCTCGGCCACCCGGCGCAGTTGCTCGCCGAAGGCGTTAACAGCCTTGTAGATCTTGTCGAAGTGACTGCTCTCGTTCTCGAGTACTTCCTCGAAGTAGGTGACGGCCTTATCGCGAACGGAACGCAGGCCGCTGGTCATCAGGAAAATATTGTTTTTCCCCTGTTTATGAATAGAAATCTTTTTGGCCGAAGTCGTTTCCGAGCCGGAGGTGATGCGGGTGTCGGCGATGGCCACCAGGCCGTTCTTTACGCGGATGCCCAGACAGTAGGTCATGGATGGAAATTTATCAGCGCTGCTGCTGCGACTGCGACTGGGTGGGAGGTGTGGTACTAACCGGATTGAAGTAACGACGTTCGATCTCGTCGTGCAAGGTATACACTTCGGTGAGGGCATCGGTCAGTACCTCGATGGGATGGTCGCTGATGACGTCGTAGTCGAGGTAGCGAAAGTAAGCGTACAGCTTTCCGGCACGGAACTGGAGCGGATCCTGCACGTCCTGCTGGCCGTGCAAGCGGGCGAGCAGCCCCATCACCCGTTCCAGGTTGTACACGATGGACCGGGAAAACTCCGGGTGGCCGATCAGGAATTCCAGGGTGGTGCGCCGCGTCTGCCGGCGCTGGTAGGCCCGCCGGTGCATGTCGAAGCCTTCGACCACCTTCAGGAGGATGGTCTGCTGGTAGAGCTTCAGCACCTTGTTTTCGTTGGGCCCGCCGCTGTCGGAGATCACGTCCGCGTCGTTGAGCTTGCTGTTGATGATGCGGATCACCTGGGCGACCCGTTCGAGGTGGATACCGAGTTTTACGAAGAGCCAAGACTGGTCGTGCAGCAGGGTATCGTGGATGCGGGAACGCACGATGGCGCACTGGCGGCCTACCTCGAAGGTATAGTCGTAGAGTCCGCGAACGGCAAAGTCCTCGGTGTCCGTATGATCACTGTACACGTAGAAGGAATTGATCGCCTCCCACAGTTCGGTGGAAATGATGTGCCGGACGCTGCCGGCGTTTTCGCGGGCCGCTTTCACGGTCGACCGGATGCTGGTAGGTACGGAATAATCCATCCCGACACGCCGCAGTACATCGGTTTCTACAAGCTGCTCGTCGTCCTCGACAGGAATACCGTACATATTGAGGATGGAACGAAGGATAAAATCCTTGCTCTGGCTCATCGGGGCGTCGAGCATGGAAAAGTACTGCACCCGCAGGTAACGCGCCAGGTGCTCGGAGCGCTCGATGTAGCGGCCGGTCCAGTAGAGGGTGGAGGCGATTCGTGCCAGCATAAAAATTGGAAATTTAAAATTTAAAATTTGACATTTTAAATTTAGCAGATCACCCAGGTATCCTTGGAGCCGCCCCCCTGGCTGGAATTCACGATGAGGCTGCCTTCCCGCAGGGCAACGCGGGTGAGGCCACCCTTGAGCACGCGCGTTTTATCGGCGCCGAGGAGGGTGAAGGTGCGCAGGTCGATGTGGCGCGGAGCGAAGCGATTCTGCTCCTCGATATACGTGGAATGGGTACTCAGCATGATCTTGGGCTGAGCGATGTAGTTCCGCGGATCGCCCTTGATCTTCTCGGCCAGCTCCGTAAGCTCGGCCTTGCTGAGGCTGTCGCAGATCATGACGCCGTAGCCTCCCGACATGTCGACGGGCTTCACCACCAGCTCGGGCAGGTGTTCCAGGGTGTACTGCAGATCTTCCGGGCGCCCGCAGATGTAGGTAGGTACGTTGCCGATGATGGGCTCCTGCTTGAGGTAGAAGCGGATCATCTCGGGCACGTACGCGCAGATGGCCTTGTCGTCGGCGATTCCGGTGCCGGGGGCATTCACGATGGTGACCCGCCCCTTGGCGTAGGCCCGCATCAGTCCGGCCACCCCGAGCATACTGGTGGGATTGAATACCTCGGGATCGAGGAAGGCATCGTCGATGCGTCGGTAGATCACGTCGACCCGCATGCGGCCGCTGATGGTCTTGAGGTAGACGGTATCGTCGTCGACGTAGAGGTCGGGGCCTTCGACGAGATCGCAGTCCATCATGCGGGCCAGGAGGCTGTGTTCGTAGTAGGCGGACT
>JBBSPZ010000082.1:0-17604 GCA_038258275.1 Chitinophagales bacterium
CGATGAAGGACTGGGCAGCGTGGAGGGTGTCGGGAGAGAAAAATTCGGTAAAGAAGGACATGACTGAGAAGCTATAAAGGATTGGATAGAGCCATTCCAAAAATGGAACGGAAGGAGGTGTTTCGGGAGGTTGCCGGGGCGGGCAATTACATGATGATGTCTTCGACGACGATGCCGGCGCCGCGCATGATGATGTCTGCGACTACGATGTTGGCGGAAGCCAGCTCATGGCCGCGCATGATGATGTCCTCGACTACGATGTTGGAGGAAGCCAGCTCGTTGCCGCGCATGATGATGTCCTCGACTACGATGTGGGAGGAAGCCAGCTCATGACCGCGCATGATGATGTCCTCGACGACGATGTGGGGGGTGATGGTGCCGAGGTAGTCGATGAAGGACTGGGCAGCGTGGAGGGTGTCGGGAGTGAAAAATTCGGAAAAGAAGGACATGACAGAAAATTGAGAGGTGATGGATGGTTGCCCCCAAAAAAAGGAGGCAGTGGGGGGGGAAGATGACCCGATGGGCCTATCTTACATGATGATATCTTCGACCATGATGCTGTGGATTAATTGTCCGACCTGGCTGCGGAGACGCTGTAGAACAGGTTGCCAGGACTGGGGCGGGTGAGGAATTAAAGTGGGTCAGTTTCATGAGAGAAGATTAAATCGCTGTTGCTGATTGTGATCCAAAGATGGGGGGGTAAGGAGGCCGGATCATCGGCACTTTACGGCCGATTTTAACCCGATATTTGGGGGTGAAGCAGTATGATATCTTGTAAAATGCAGAAAGCCAGTGGTTTACACCACTGGCTTTCTGCATATCTGTAATATGAGATAAGGGCTAAATCTCCTGCTCTGCCGCGTCTGAGTCATCATAATCGTCCCGTCTGCTGCGTCCAGGAGGCCCTAAACGCTCAAATGTGCTCTCGTGCGGGGGGCCAAATCGACCGCGGCCTTCCGCTTCATCCGCGGCATCGTAGGCCATGATGATGGATTTCACGAGGCGGTGGCGGACGACGTCTTCCGCCGTCAGGCGAATCACCGAGATGCCCTTGATCGGAGCCAGGAGCTTGATGGCCCGGCGGAGCCCGGACACCTGGTTGCGGGGAAGGTCTACCTGGCTCAGGTCACCCGTCACGATACACTTGGCGGAGGGGCCGAGGCGGGTGAGGAACATTTTGATCTGGGAGGTCGTGGTGTTCTGTGCCTCATCCATAATCACGAAGGCATTGTCGAGGGTTCGCCCGCGCATGTAGGCCAGCGGAGCGATCTCTATCGTACCGTCTTCCCGAAACTTGTCGAGCCGCTCGCGCGGCAGCATATCGTCCAGGGCATCGTAAAGCGGGCGAAGGTAGGGATCAATCTTGTCCTGAAGGTCGCCGGGCAGAAAGCCGAGGCTTTCTCCCGCTTCTACGGCCGGTCGGGTCAGGATGATTTTCTTCACGAGTTTGTTCTTCAGGGCGCGGATCGCCAGGGCTACGGCGGTATATGTTTTTCCGGTACCGGCAGGACCTACGGCGAAGACAATATCGTGGGTTTCCGCCGACTCGATCATGAGGGCCTGGTTGGGCGTCCGGGCCTTGATCGGCTTCCCGTTGCGGCCGAAGACAATGGTTTTATTTTTGTCCCCGTTCCCGAGCCGGGTCTGGAAGGGGTTTTCCCCGGCCAGCAAATCTTCCACGGTCTGGTCGCTCAGGTCCCGGTTGTCCTGCAGCAACCGCATCATCAGTTCCAGGTGATGCTTGATCTTTTGTGCGTCCTGCTTTTCGGCCTTGATCTTGACGTTCGTTCCCCGCTGGGTGATGGTTGCCTCCGGATACGAGGCGCGCAGCAAATCCAGCTTTTTGTTGTTCTCCCCGAGAAGTTCGACGGGGTCTACCCCGTTGATGGTCATTACGATTTCGCTCAAACGTGTGCGTTTAGGCCACGAAAAAGGTGCCGTGGCTCGATGAAAGTAAAACCGGGTAAAAGGGGCAAAGTTGAGGAATTAGTTCACGGATGCGTACAGAAGTGTGTTCGCTCCACCTGCGGCCCCGCCTTGGTTAGACCTGGACCCGGAAGCGGAGGGCCCGCAACCCGCTCACCGACTGGAGGGGGTCGAGGGTCAGGTATTCCACCTCCCCGGTAATGTAATGGGCCTGGCGGAGGTAGTGGAGGTAGTCTTCGTATTCTTCCACGTCGCGGTCCTGCAGGTATACGATGCTCACCATGCCCGGTTGGGTCAGTCGTTCCTCGCCCTGCCGGATGGTAGCCTTGTCGATCCGCTTTTTCAGGATCTCGTAGCGGACGTTGTAGTCGCCGTCCACGTCGAAGCGCTTTTCGTCCATCCGGAAGCGAATAGTGAGCGGCGTGGTGTAGGCAAAGATCAGCTGGGCCGTGCGCAGGGGCATGGGCAGCTCGTTGGTCAGGGCGTGGACGCGACGGGTGAGTTCACACATATCGACCAACTGCGACAGCCGGAGGTTACGCAGGTGAATGCGGGAGAAGTCCTGGCGCTTGAGCAGGCTCTGGCCGGCGTAGATCTCGTACTCGACGCCATCCGTCTTGTACTTTTCGAAGTAATGCGGCATCACTTGCTGGGCGGCCTGGTCCCGCTCCGTGAGGAAGTCGCTGATGGTCCGGTTAAGGGTCGTGACGCTCTGCTCGTAATCGCGGCGTACGCGGTAGAAGAGCCCCAGATCCGGGTCCAGGTCCTTTATGTAGGTATTCGCGAGTTTCCGGAGTTCCGGGAGCTGGCTGCCCAACTGCTTGACCAGCGGGGTGAGTTGCTTGTGAATGAAGTCTCCGAAGCGGATCTCGTGGCTGTTATCGAATTGGTCCATAGTAGTGGAGAGGTGGACGTCCAGCGAGAGGATCACCTGATTCACGATGGGGAAGTCGACCAGTTCCAGCGCGCGGCTGAGGAAGAAGCGTCCGGCCCGCAGGTTGTCGAAGAGATCCTGGTAGATGGCCGCGTTCCGCAGGTTGCTGCTGCCCACGATGTCCGCCTGACCGTACAGGGCGTACACCTTCTTGAACCGGATTTCCTCCGCCACCTGGGGAAGCCCTTCCTCCTGCCGCTTGAGGATGTTGAAGGCCGCCTCGGTAAAGCGCCACTCGATCGTGGGGTGGAGGCTGGTGTACTGCTCCCGCATGATGATCTCGATGCGGTTGTCGATGTACTCCCGGCTGCGCTCCACGGCCGTCCGGAACAGTCCGCGGATCTCCTGGAACTTGGCTTCCAGGAAGGCATTGAGGGAGTAGGGCTCCGGGCTGGCCAGTTCCACGATACCGATGATGTGCTTTTCCTGGCTCAGCAGGGGAGCGAGGAGCATGCTGCGGTAGCCCAGGTCGATAAGCTTGGTTTCCAGGATGGTGGGCTCGGAGATTTCCCGCAGGTCCTCGATCACCATCATTTCCCCGGACTGGAAGACCTGGTCGTAGATGCTGCCTGCGTGGTTGGGACTGACCAGGCGATCGACCTCGTCGGACAGCAGGTTATACCGAATACGGTATTCGTGGTCGATGGCCCGCTCCAGGGGGTAATCCACGGCCGTGAGGCCCAGCTGGAGGTGGGGACGCTGAAAGTGGAGGCGCACCAGGTCGGCCAGTTCCTTCACCCGGTCGACGTCGAGTACCGCGTCGCGGCTGATCAGGCGGTGCTTGAGGCGGCTGAGGCTTTCCTCTTCCGTCACGTCCTGCAGTCGGGCCACGTGAAACCCGTGGAAGGCAAATTTATCGGGCGGAAGCAAGTTCCGCCAGAGGCCGGTGTCGTGAATATTATGGAGGAGGCGCTGGATAGTGGCCTCACTCAGCACCGGTAATTCTCCGCGTACGACCACCTCCACGAAATCGTGGTTGAGTGTAGCCCGGTAAAAGCGGCGCAGGCCGGTTTCCGCATCCGGTACCGTCAGCATCGGGGTATTGCTGAGGTTGACTTCTACCCCGTAGCACTGCTTCAGGATGGTGCAGCCCAGGGTAATCTGGTGGGTTTGCCATACTTCCGCCGCGTCCGCCTCAAAGGAGTAGCAGACGTCCTTGCGTCCCATGAGTTCGCGCAGGGCTTTGCTCACGAACAGGGGGGTCAGTTGAAAGGGGCGGGAAAACTTGAAGAGCTGGGTGTTGCGGTCCAGGGGGGAGATCAGGAACAGCATCAGGAGGTTGAATACCTCCGGATGGCGGTGGAGCAGACTCACGTCGTAGATGGGGCCGCGCAGCTCCGGCAGCGCTTCCACCCGGCGGAGGAGCTCGGCCGCCAGGAACCGGATGCCGGAATCTCCGGTCTCCACGAGGGCTTCCACCTGACGGATCGCCACGTCAAGACAGAGCACGGACGGGTAGGGCATATCCAGGGGGTCGAAGGCGGGCTCGTCCCCCTGGAGGTCCCGAAAACTGACGGGAATGCCCAACTTGTTCGCGTAATCGTCGACGCGTACCTCTACTTCCATAGCGGGGAAACACCCCGGCGGGGGCAAAGGGTTCTACCTGGTCCGCACGGCCTTGATGCCGGGGAGCTCCTTGCCTTCCAGCAACTCGAGCATGGCGCCCCCGCCGGTGGAGACGAAACTCACCTGATCCGCCAGTCCGGCCTGGTTGATGGCGGAAACGGAATCACCGCCCCCGATGAGGCTGTAGGCGCCGTTTTCGGAGGTGGCATCGGCCACGGCCTGGGCGATCGCGTTGGTCCCTTTGGCGAAGTTCTTCATCTCGAATACGCCCATCGGACCGTTCCAGAGGATGGATTTACTCCTGGCGATCACCTCCGTGAAGGAGGCGATGGATTTGGGGCCGATGTCCAGCCCTTCCCACTCGTCGCCGATCTCGCCGGTGGCTACGGTGTCGGAAACGGTCTCGTTGCTGAATTCCTTACCGACGATGGTGTCGACGGGGAGGTAGATCCTGGTGCCCTTGGCTTCCGCTTTCTTGAGTAAGTCGAGCGCCAGTCCGGTCTTGTCGCGCTCCACCAGGGAGTTGCCGACCTTGCCGCCCTGGGCCAGGCTGAAGGTATAGGCCATGGCTCCGCCGATGATGATGTTGTCGGCAAAGTTGAGGAGCTTATCCAGCAGTTTGATCTTGTCGCTCACCTTGGCACCCCCCACGATGGCGGTTACGGGGTGGGCGGGGTTGTTGAGCAACTTTTCGGCGCCCTCCAGCTCGGCACCCATGAGGAAACCGAAGGCTTTGTGGGAAGCGTCGAAGTACTTCGCGACCGTGGCGGTGGAAGCATGCTCGCGGTGGGCGGCTCCGAAGGCGTCGTTGACGTAGACGTCACCGAGGGCGGCCATGGCCTTGGCGAGGTCTTCATCGCCCTTCTCCTCCCCGGCGTAGAAGCGGGTGTTCTCCAGCAGGAGGACGTGACCGGGCTGGAGGGCCCGGACGGCCTCCTGGGCGTCCACGCCGATGGTATCCTTCACGAAGGAAACCTGGCAGCCGATGTGGTCTTCGAGGTTGGAAACCACCGGCGCCAGGGTAAAGGATTCCTTATCCACCGTCCCGTCTTCCAGCTTTTCCTGCTGCGGGCGACCCAGGTGGGACATCAGCACCACGGCGGCGCCTTTTTCCAGCAAATACTTAATGGTCGGGGCGGCCTTCTCGATGCGGGTATCGTCGGTGATCTTTCCGTTTTTGTCGATGGGGACGTTGAAGTCTACGCGTACCAGTACGGTTTTGTCGTTTACGTCGAGTTCTTGGAGATTCATAGTGGCTTGGGTGGTTGACATGCAAAAAGGGGCGCGGCCTTACACCACGCCCCTTCCTATAAGTTGAAAGGCTTAAAGTTGTGCGATGCGCTCGCAGAGGTCGGCAAGGCGGGCACTGTAGCCGGCCTCGTTGTCGTACCAGGCCACCACCTTCACGAGGGTGCCGGATACGATCGTCATTTCCTTGTCGTAGAGGCTGCTGTACTTACTGCCTACGATGTCACTGCTCACGTAGGGAGCATCAACGTAGGCGAGAATACCCTTTAGGCTGCCACTTTCGGCAGCGGCCTTGAAGGCGTTGTCCACCTCTTCCAGGGTAACGTCGCGCTTCACGATGGCCGTAAGGTCGGTCAGCGAGCCGGTCGGTACGGGAACGCGCATGGCGCCGCCGTCGAGTTTGCCGTCCAGGTGGGGAAGCACGAGCCCGACGGCCTTAGCGGCACCGGTGGTCGTGGGTACGATATTGAGGGCAGCGGCGCGGGCGCGGCGGAGGTCCTTGTGGGGACCGTCCTGCAGGTTCTGGTCGGCCGTATAGGCGTGCACGGTGGTAATGAAGCCTTTCTCCACGCCAAAGGCATCGTCGAGTACTTTCACCATCGGAGCCAGGCAGTTGGTGGTACAGCTGGCATTGCTGTAGACCTTGACTTCCGGCTTGATCACGTGATCGTTGACGCCGAGGACCACCGTGGTCACGTCGCCCTTGGCCGGAGCGGAGATCAGTACCTTTTTGGCGCCTGCCTGAAGGTGCAGATCCGCCTTCGAGCGCTCGACGAAGCGGCCGGTGCATTCCAGCACTACATCCACGTTCAGGTCTCCCCAGGGCAATTTACTCGGGTCGGGCTGGCTCAGGGCATCGATCTTCTTGCCGTCGATGTAGATATTGTCGTCGTCGGAGGTCACTTCACCCGGGTAGTTGCCCTGTACGCTGTCGTACTTAAAGAGGTGGGCGAGGGTGGCGTTATCCGTCAGGTCATTGATGGCCACCACGTCGAGCCCTTTCTCAAGCAGGTTGCGCAGGGTAATACGTCCGATGCGGCCGAAACCGTTAATTGCAATTCTTGCCATAATTGATACTAGATTTTGAAGGTGCTCTCCCACTCAAATCAGCTGCGCTTTCGGGCGGGGCCGCAGGTGCAACGTACAGCAGGGAGGGAGCTAAGATAAAGGATTGTGCTGCTGAAAGTTCAAAAGTACGCCACTTAGTGTAAAAAACACAATTAGGGCAAGGTACTCAGTAGAGCGGGGAGGTCTGGAGTCGGTTGGTCGACCAGGGCATGGGTGCACCCGCGTACCTGTACTACGATCCAGTAAAGTAGCCCGTAGGGGAATCGAACCCCTCTTACCAGGATGAAAACCTGGCGTCCTAACCGATAGACGAACGGGCCGGAAGAATTTACCAATTACAAATTACGGATGTACCGTTTACCATTGGCGGTCACGCCTATGCTGCAGGCCAATGGTATAGTGTACCTGGTAAATTGTAGATCCTAATGCCAGCATGCTGGCGTAAGCGAGTGCAAAGATAGAAGTAGGATGGAAAACCGCAAGCGATTGCGAAAAAAATCCTCAGGAAGGCGTGCTTTCCTGGCTTCCCCGCTTGCCCAGTGAGCCGCGGAGGCGCTCCAGCCGGTCGCGCAGGTGTTCGGCTTGCTCGGCCTTGTGGGTACTGGCGGCGGAGTTGCTGAGCTCCACGATGGTGTCGAGCTCGATGCTGTCCTGCTCGATGCTGAAGCGGGTTTCTTCTACGGCGGCCTCGTCGTCGAAGTTGGTCTGCCGCATGTCGCGCAGTTCCCGGCGGCGGGCGGCGATGCTTTCTACGAGCCGGTGGCGATCGAGCAATTCGCGCAGGCGGGCGGCGCAGTCGGCAAAGAAGCTGGCCTTGGCGTGGCGCAGGCTGAATTCAGCCTCCAGTTCCTTGATCACGGTTTCGGCCCGGGCAATTTCCTGGGCGTCGGCGGCCTTGTTGCGGTCGAGGTCGTCGCGGAGGGTACTGATGCTCTTCATGATGCGCTCGCCCTCGTCGCGGAAGCGTTCCTCGCGCTGCCGGCAGTCGGTCAGGCGCTCGGCCACGCGGCGGGAGAACTCACTTTCTGCCGGGGCAGTGCCGGCCCTGAAGAGCAGGCCTCCGCTGATCCATTTGGTCAGCTGGCCTCCGAGGAGAAAAAATCCCACGATGCTACCGATCGCAAAGCCCATAAAAGCCATTGGGGGATACACACGTAGTAGGAGCAGCAGGCTGAGGAGGATCAGGCCGCCAATCAGGAGTACGCGTGTCAAGTCGGGTCCTTGTTCCGGTTTCATGCCTAAGAAACTGTTTTATGTCGGTGGTAGTTGCGTACTATTCGTATAATTGCCAGCCAGTAAGGTAGTCACGCCGCCCAAGATAACCCTCCCGCACCATGATCGCAGCCGTAGTAGCCTGTTTTGTCATCGGTTACATCGTAATCGTATTTGAGCACCCCCTTCGTCTGGATAAGACCGTGCCCGCCCTGCTCATGGGCGCCATCTGCTGGGCCCTGCTCAGCGTAGGCTTTAATTCCGGCACCCTCGAGATCGTCAACACCGAAGGGGAGGTGTTCAACATGTTCAACAGCCTCAGCGGCGAGGCCATGGAGGTCGGTCACGCCGGCGCCCACGAACTCGCGGAGGAAGGATTTGTCGGCACCCTCCTGCACCACCTGGGCAAGACGGCCGAGATCCTCATCTTCCTCATCGGTGCCATGACCATCGTGGAGATCATCGACCTCCACCGGGGCTTCGACGTGCTCAAGAGCTGGGTACACACCCGCAATAAGAAGAAGCTGCTCTGGATCGTCGGCGTGCTCGGCTTTATCCTTTCCGCCATCATCGACAACCTGACGGCCACCATCGTGCTGGTCACCCTGCTGCGCAAACTGGTGCCCAACCGCGACGAGCGCATCTGGTACGTCGCCCTCATCATCATCGCCGCCAATGCCGGCGGCGCCTGGTCGCCCATCGGTGACGTGACGACCACCATGCTCTGGATCGGAAAGCGGGTCAGCACCTCCGGCCTGATGGAGTACCTCATCGTGCCCTCGCTTACCTGTTTCATCGTTCCCTTCCTGGTCGCCAGCTTCATGAAGCCTTTCCAGGGGGAGCTGGAAATGGTCGAACTGACCGCCGAGGAAGAGGAAGAGCAGGGCCGCCTGCTGTCCAGCAAAACCATGCTGTTTCTCGGTCTCGGCATGATCGTTTTCGTGCCGATCTTCAAGACCCTCACCCACCTGCCTCCCTACCTGGGCATGATGCTCAGCCTCGGCGTGGTCTGGCTCGTCTCCGAGTATATCCACCCGGAAGAAGATTTTTCCGAAGAGCGCAAGGTCCAGTACTCGGCCCACAAGGCCCTGAGCCGCATCGAAATGTCTTCCATCCTGTTCTTCCTCGGTATCCTGATGTCGGTCGCCGCCCTGGAAACGATGGTGGTCAACGGCGTAGGCTCGCTCCGCGCGATCGCCGAGAGCCTCCAGTCCATCATCCCGAACGAGGACATCGTCATCCTGGTGCTCGGTTTCCTCTCCGCCATCATCGACAACGTGCCCCTCGTGGCTGCCTCCATGGGTATGTACGACCTGGTCACTCACCCCATGGACGCCCGCCTCTGGCACTTCATCGCCTACAGCGCCGGCACGGGGGGCAGTATGCTCATCATCGGCTCCGCCGCAGGGGTAGCCGCCATGGGGATGGAACGCATTGACTTCATCTGGTACTTCAAGAAGATCGCCTGGCTGGCCTTCATCGGTTTCGCGGCCGGTGCCGCCGTGTTCCTGATCATCGAGTCGACCTTCAATATCGGCCACTAGTCCATTCCGCTTTGTCCACCCGCTTGCTTCTCTTCCTGCCCCTCCTGCTGTTGCTCCACTGCGAGCGGGAGGACGAACTGCTCCTGGGCCAGTGGGAGGGTACGCGGGTGATGGAAGACGGAGACAGCCTGAAGCTCGACCCCCGCGAGATTACCTTCGATTTTCGTCCGGATAACCGCTACGACTTTACGTCCACCCTCCGGTACCGCGAGGCGGGTACCTGGCGCTACGACAGTGGGTACCTCTTCGCCAAGGACACCACCCAGCCCACCAATCCGGAACGGGTGGTCGCCATTGAAAAGCTGACCGTCGACAGCCTGGTGCTGCGGATGCAGGCCGATACCGCCGAGCGCTTTGTCGTCTTACTCCGCACCAGCGCTCCGCCGCCACAGTAGGCTGCTGTCGCCGTAACTAAGGAAACGGTATCCGTGATCCAGGGCATGGGCGTATATCCGGCGCCAGTCGTTGCCCACCATCGCCGCCACCAGCAACAGCAGGGTAGAGCGCGGCTGGTGAAAATTCGTGATCAGGGCATCTACCACCCGCACCCGTGCCGCCGGCGTCAGCAACAATTGGGTATGCCCGCTGAACGCAGGCTGCCCCGATGCCTCCAGGGCCTCGATCAGGGCGGTGAACGCAGGTGCGGGGTCCGTACCGGAAAGGTGGGGGTCGGTGGCTGCCCACTGATCCAGGGCCTCCCCGTTCGTCGCACCCGACAGCAGGTGGGCCCCGTAGTAGAACAGGCTTTCGAGGCAGCGCATACTGGTGGTTCCGATGGATACGAGCGGCTGCCCGCTCAGCAGCTGGTCGCGGATGGCGACCAGCAGTCCGAGGGGCACGCTGAAGTATTCGCGGTGCATGACGTGGTTGCCCAGGGTAGCGGAGGTGACCGGCTTGAAGGTCCCCGCTCCGACGTGGAGGGTCAGGGTCCGGCACTTCACCCCGTCCCGCCGCAGCGCGTCCAGAATTTCCGGCGTGAAGTGAAGGCCGGCGGTCGGGGCGGCGACGGAGCCCTCCTGCTGGGCGAACACCGTCTGGTAGCGGTCGCGGTCTTCCCCTTCGGCCACGCGGTTGAGGTAGGGCGGCAGGGGAATGGTACCGGCCGCTTCCAGCACCTCCCCGAAGCTCAGCGGGGTAGGAGACAACCAGCGGAAGGTCACGGCGAAGGTGTTGTCGATCCGGTCCCCGCGTTCCGCGGTGAGGGTGCCGGCGGGGAAGTCCAGGTCGATCGTCCCCGATTTCCAGCGGCGGTTGCCGCCCACCAGGCACTTCCAGGTCACTGCTTCCGTACTGCCCAGGGAGCGGGCATAGTCCTCCGGCTCCAGCGGTTCCAGGCAGAAAACCTCCACTATCCGTCCGTTGGCTAAGGGGAAATAGAGGCGGGCGTGAATCACGCGCGTCTGGTTTCCGATCAGGAGGCTGCCGGCGGGGAGGAGTTGGGGGAGGTCGGCGAACTGCCGGTCGGTGATGCTGCCCGCGCAGTACTGCAACAGCTTGGATCCGGCACGCTCGGCCAGGGGGTAGCGGGCAATGCGCCCGTCGGGGAGGGGATAATCGTAATCCGCAATGCGGAGGGCACGGGCTTCGGACATGGTGCGGATGGCTTAGGGAGGGCAAAGATAGCGTTAGCCTCCTCCATACCCGAAAAGGCGGTGCGGCCGTCTGCGATTACCGTGCGTTGATCGAAAAGGGTATAACCTTTCGGTTGACGTCCCGTTCTTTGCAGACTTTACTGTTCGTACCTCTAACTGCTTCCGCATGCCTAATTTCCTCAAAATTCTTCTCGGGTCCTGTCTGGGCACGCTGCTGGCGCTCGTGCTGCTGGTCGCCATCGGCATTTCCGCCGCCAGCGGACTGGCCGCATCCGGTACGGAGAAGCCCACCGTAGCGGCCAATTCGATCCTTACCCTCGACCTGCAGGCCCTCCCCGAGCTCACGGGAAATTCCACGGATGCCTCCCCCTTCCCGACCCTCAACGGGGAGGTGGCGCCCGGCCTGCACGATGTGGTCCGCGCCATCCGGCGGGCGACTCAGGACGACGACATCAAGGGCATCTTCCTCAACGATGCGGTTTCCGGCGTGCCCTTCACTTCCCTGCGTACCGTCCGGGAAGCGATCGCCGACTTCCGGGCGGCGGGAAAGTTCGTCGTTTCCTATTCCCCCTACTATTCCCAGAGCGCCTACTACCTCGGCAGCGTGGCGGATGAAGTCTACGTAGGGCCGCTCGGCGTGATCGACTTCCGCGGACTCGGCGCCGAAATCCCCTTCTTAAAAACCGCCCTGGACAAGGCCGGCATCCGCTTCGAGATCTTCTACGCCGGCGACTACAAGAGTGCCACCGAGCCCCTCCGCCGCACCAGCATCAGTCCCGAAAACCGGGAGCAGACCAAAAAATTCCTGGGCGACCTCTTCGGGGTAATGCTTACCGACATCGGCGCAAGCCGCAACATCGATACCGCCCGGCTGCGCACCGCCGCCGCCAACATGACCGGCTGGAAGGACCAGGAGGCCGTGGACGCAGGCCTCATCGACGGCATCCGTCACCGCAGTGAGATCGACCGGTTGCTGCACGATAAGATCGGCCTCGGTCAGGACGAGAAGCTCCCCACCATCGACATCTCCCGCTACTTCGCCGCCCGCCTCGAAAAACTGACCGGCGGAGATGACGAAATTGCCGTCCTGGTCGCCGAAGGCAGCATCGTCGACGGCGCCGGCGGCCTGGGCAGCATTGGCGATAAGAAGTACGTCAACGAGATCGAGAAACTCGCCGAAGACGACGACGTCAAGGCCGTGGTCCTGCGCGTCAACAGCGGCGGTGGTAGCGCCAGCAGCTCCGAGAACATCTGGTACGCGATCGAGCGCCTCAAGGAAACCGGCAAGCCGGTCGTCGTCAGCATGGGCGACTACGCGGCCAGTGGCGGATACTACATCGCGGCGGCGGCCGATAGCATCTTTGCCGAGCCCACCACGATCACCGGCTCGATCGGCGTATTCCTCACCTTCCCCATCGTGAAGGAGCTCATGGAAGATAAGATCGGGATCAACTTCGATACCGTCAACACCACCCGCAACGCCAACGCCTTCAGCGCCTTTCGCGACATGAGCGAGGAGGAGAAGCAGTTGCTCAACCAGCGGACCCAGTCGATCTACGCCACCTTCATCGGCCGGGTAGCCGACGGGCGTAAGCTGCCCCTCGAACGGGTACGGCAGATCGCCGGAGGCCGCGTGTATTCCGGAATCGAGGCCAAAGACCTGGGCCTCATCGACCAGTTCGGCGGCCTCGACGCCGCCATCGCCTCCGCCGCCCGCCTCGCCGGCCTGGAAAACGAAGACGATCACTCGGTAGGGTACTACCCCAAGCTCAAACCCGCCTGGGAGATCTTCCTCGAAGACCTGATGGGAGAATCGGACGACAACCAGGTGGTCACCAAGGCCCTCAAAAGCCAGCTCGGTACCGAAACCTACGCGCACTTCGAGCTGCTCCGCGACCTGACCAAAGCCCAAACTCCCCAGGCCCGCCTGCCGTTGGTGATTAAGTTTTAGAAGACGCTGACGTAGCCGAGGTGGACCTTGGGTGCGCCCAGGTCCACCGGCTCCCCCCGCTGGGTGCCCAGGGCCAGGCTCAGCGCAAAAATCCCGGCCCGCGTTTCGAAGTTGATGCCCGCCCCAAAGCCCAGGGGGTAGTTGATGGGCCGGTTTGGCCGCGCCGTACTGCGTTGGTTGAGCCGCCCCCCGTCCGCGAAGGCGTAGAGAAAGGCCCGCTCCCCGAGCAGCAGGCGAAACTCCGCCGTCAGCATCTGGTAGTCGGTGGCGAAGAACTGCTGTTCGTCGAATCCCCGCAGCAGGCGTGCTCCCCCGATGCGGTACTGTTCGTTGGAGAGCACGCCGCGGTCGGTCACCAGGGCCTGGGCCCGGAAGCCGAAGTATAGTACGGTACCCACCAGGGGGTCGAGGTAGAAGTCCAGGGCGGCCGCGAGTTGAAACTGGGTACTGCGCTGGGTCAGGCTATCGGCTGCCTCCCCCGTAAACTCCAGGTTGCGCAGCCGCCGGAATCCCGCCGCGGCGCTGAGGTCCACGGCATAGCCGTTGCGTGGACTGAAGCGGCGGTCGGTGCGCGTCCGCCGCAGTTGCAGGCCGAAGAAGGAACGATTTACGCCGAGGGTGTCGGGCAGCTGACCGTTGACGAGCCGGGTGCTGTCGAGCCCGGGCACGATGGTCCGGCGTTGCTCCCAGAAGGCGGAAAGGCGGTCGTTGCCCTCCCGCAGGTAGGTGCCGGCTACGTGCCAGCTGAGGTTCAGGAAGGAGGTATCGCGGCGGTACAGTTCCAGCTCTCCCTCGAAGCCGAAGGGCAGTCCGAAGAGAAAGGGGTAGTCGAGGCCCAGTTGCAACTCCTGGGTCTGTGGCTTAAGCTGCTCGAAGCGGGCGGCGATCCGCTCGCCCTGTCCGAATCCGTTGTACAATTCCCCATTCAGTTCCCCGGTGATGAGGAGGCGGCCGGTCTGGTTGCTGTTGGGCAGCACCCCGATCACGAAGTCGAAGCGGCTGGCGGGGCGGCGCTCGAGGGGGAGGTCCAGGTAGGCCAGGCTGTCGCGGAAGCTGATCACCGGCGGGCCCGCCATGCTCAGGTAAGGCAGCTGGGCCAGGCGGTCGCCCAGGCGCCGCACCCGTCGCTGGGAGTAGGGCTCCCCGGGCACCAGGCCGAGGTAGCGCTCGAGGAAGATGGTGCGGACGCGCACGCCTTCGGGCACCCGCACTTCCCCGACGCGCACCTGCGGGCCCTTTCTGACGTCGACGACGGCCGACAGCTCCCCGGGCGCGGCCCAGTCGATTCCCGTCAGCGCCACGGAGGCGAAGGGGTAGCCATTGGTCGCGGCCCGGGAGACCAGGCTGTCCCGCACCGCCACCCAGGCGGCGGGGGAGAGGCGGCGGCCGTTGCCGAAGCGCCGGTCGCGGTAGCCGGCGCGGCGGGCCCAGCGGGCCACCTCGGGATCTTCGGGCAGCGCCAGGGAGGTCCAGGAGTAGGCCGGCCCCCGGTGCAGCACGGCGGTGAGCCGGCCGGGGGCGGTGGAGAAAAGGGTATCGACGGAGGCTTCCCAGTGTGCACGGCCCAGCGCTTCCTCCTGCCAGTCGGCGAGGTAGTCCACCACGGCCAGGGAATCGGCAAATGCTTCGGGTACCCGGTCGGCCCAGGTAAAATCCGTCGCCACCGGCTCCAGCACCCACTTGCCCGCCACCTGCGCCCCCGCCCGGAGCGAGAGCAGGATCAGGAAGGAAAGGAGGGCGATGCGCATCGGTGGGAGTTACTGCTCCTCCAACGTCCCCGCCCGCCGCCTTAGCGTATGCGCCAGGTTGGAGAGGAAGGCCATGGCGGCCAGCAGCAGCGCTACCCGGGAGATGAGGTCGCCGTAGCGCACGTAGGGGGTGATCCCGTCGTTGAGGCGCACGGTCCCGTTGAGGAAGCCCCGCTCGTCGTAGTAGGTCCGGCTGACGATATGGCCCCGCTGGTCGATGAAGGCACAGGCCCCCAGGTTGGCGGAGCGCACGACGTCGCGGCGGGTCTCGATGGCCCGCAGGCTGGAAAAGTAGAGGTGCTGGCGGTGGCCGGCGGTGTTGTCCCACCAGCCGTCGTTGGTCATCACGAAGGCTGCCTGGGCCCCCTCCCGCACGTAATCGGTGAAGTAGTCGCCGAAGACGCTTTCGTAGCAGATGACGGGCGCGATCCGGGCCGTCTCGCCGACCAGGGGCGTACGGTCCGCCTGGGTGCCCCTTCCGGATACGGTGCCGCCGAGGCTATTGACCAGCGGCTCCAGGAAAAAGAGAACGTCGCGGAAGGGGAAACTCTCGGCCCCCGGCACGAAGACGCCCTTGCGGTAGGTCTGGAAATCGCGGGTTGCCAGGTCGATCTGCACGGCCCCGTTCAGGGCTTCCAGCGCGATCTCGCCGCCGTCGGGGGCGGGGTAGTAGCGCACGGCGTCGGTCACGGGCTCCCCGGCCCGGAATCGGTAGTAGCCATCGAAGCCGGTGATCAGGTAGCGCACCTTACCCTGCGGCAGTCCATCCATCAGGGCGCGGAGCGCGGGTGCGGTGCCGGCGGTAGCTTCGTCGATCTGCGAGAAACTGGTTTCGGGGAGCAGGAGGTAGTCGATCGGTCCGGACCGGGCGGCTAGGGCCTTGCGGCTCAGGTCGAGGAAGACGTCGAGCTGCTGCTGCGGGCCGCCGCTGAACTTCTCGTAGTGGGGCTCGAAATTGGGCTGGATGGCGCTGACCGTCACCGTTTCCCCGGCCGGCGGCGCGTAGGTGAAGTAGCGGATCAAGGACGCCATCACCGGAATGACCACCACGGCAGTGAGCAAAACCGGGAAGCGCCGTGGACGGGCGGGTACGTAAAACCGCATGGCCAGCCAGTTGACCAGCAGGATCCAGGCGCTGCCGCCGAGCACGCCGGTGAGCTCGTACCACTGCACCACCGAGGGGAAGCGGGCGAAGCCGTTGCCGAGGGTGAGCCACGGCCAGTTCAGCGACCAGTGGTAGTGGAAGTACTCAAAACTCAGCCAGAACGCGATCAGGGACAGGTAGGAGACGCGGGGCGACACCCGGCTCGTCCAGTGAAACAACATCCACGGGATGCACATCAACAGGCTGTTGACCACCACGGCGAAGAGGCCGGCGGCAAAGGCGGTATTGGTGACCCAGAAGGTAGCCAGGATATTGTAGAGCAGAAAGGCATTGAGGCCGTGGCGGAAGATGGCGCCCGTACGCAGGTCGCGCCGCTGCAGCAACAGCAGGGGCACCCAGGCGATGAGCAACAGCAGCGGCAGGGGCAGAAACCCCGGAAACCCCAGGCCGAGCAGTAGGCCGGTAGCCGACGATTGGTAGAAGCGGCCGCGAGCCTCGATGGAAGCCCGCCGTTGCAGGAACTGGGTGACGGCCGCCCAGGCAAAGAGGTAGAGCCCGAGGGGCAGGTAGTTCCAAAGTTCCTCCTGCTCGGCCCGGGCGTACATCACGTAGGCAAGGATGACGGCCAGGGCCGTAAAGAAGAGGGAAAGGTATAGGCGGGTCTTGGGAGACATGGGACGAAGATACTGGCGGGCTACTTCATGACCTCGCGTAGGATACCCAGGGAGTTAATTTCCTTCATCCCCTCGATGTGGTAGCGGTAGTAGCGCAGCAGGTCGGTCAGTAGTCCGGAGCGTTCGTCGCGGGTGAGGGTGATGGTAGCCAGCACTTCCCGGTCGGCGTGCAGCAGCCGGTCCATCAGGGCGGCCCGTTCGGCGGCCAGGTATTCGGTGTGCCCCGGAAAGTCACCCACGAAGCGGCCCTCCCGCAGGTCGAAGAGGGGCGTCGCCTCCCCATAGTCGCCGGAGGGCAGGAAGCCCAGGTGGGCGGTCAGCTCCAGCAGGAAGTGAAGGTGGAAGTTGTTGATGGGGCCGGTGGTCGAATCGAGGAAGGCGAAGGACTCGAAAAGAAACTGGAAGAGGGTGGGGTTTTCCTCCGCCTCCCGAATGCTGTTACGGGCCACCTCCAGCATGAACAGGCCGATGGTCCCCCGCTCGACGGCAAAGGGGATGCGGGTATAGATGAACGCGGATTGCACTTCCTTGAGGCGGGTAAGGTCCTTGCCGGGGCGTTCGTAAGCCACGAGGTCCACCAGGTTCATCAACTGCAGCTTGCTGGCCGGCGTCGTGCTGCGGGCCTTGCGCACCCCGCTGACGATGTACTTCCGGATGCCACGCTCCTCGGTGTATACCTCCAGGATGAGGGAAGAGTCGCCGTACTTGGTGGAGCGGAAGATGATGCCGCGGGTTTTTAGTAGCATGGGCGGGGCCGCAGGTGCGGAGGTAAATGGCTGGAAGGAGAACGCACCGCGCCCAGCAACCATCCGGAAAACTCCGGCGCCCGCTCCCCGGTTGAAGAAGTATCTTGGAAGATCGGGTAAAATCCCGCAACTTTGCCACGCCAATAGTTGTCAAAACAATAAATTAAGATCATGACCCAGTCCGCCCCCAGCCCCACCACCGCACCGAATACCGACGCCTTTCCCATCAACGGCACCGACTACATCGAGTTGCTCGTGGGCAATGCCCGGCAGTCCGCCCTGTTCTACCA
>JBBSPZ010000083.1:0-17498 GCA_038258275.1 Chitinophagales bacterium
ATGATCACCGGGGAACCCATTCCCGTCCGAAAAGAGGATGGAGAGGCGGTCTTCGCCGGCACCGTCAACCAGCGGGGCAGTTTCCGCTTCGTAGCAGAAAAAGTAGGCGGCACTACCCTGCTGGCCTCAATCATCCGCATGGTCCGCGAGGCGCAAGGAAGCAAGGCCCCCGTGCAGAAATTGGTGGACAAGATTGCCGGCATCTTCGTGCCAATCGTCATCGGAATTTCCATCGTAACCTTCATTGCGTGGATGATTCTCGGCGGGGAAGACGCCTTTTCCCACGCCTTGCTGGCTTCCGTAGCTGTCTTGGTCATTGCCTGCCCGTGTGCCCTCGGCCTGGCTACGCCTACCGCCATCATGGTCGGCATCGGCAAGGGAGCGGAAAATAATATCCTCATCAAGGATGCCGAAAGCCTCGAAATCGGCCACCGGGTCAACGCCGTGGTCCTCGACAAGACCGGCACCATCACCCAGGGCAAGCCGAGCGTTACGGCTGAGTACTGGGAAGGGGGCGGGGACGCGGGAGCTATAAAATCCATTTTAAGCGCCGGGGAATCCCGCTCCGAACACCCCCTCGCCCAGGCGGTAGTCGACTGGCTGGAAGATCAGCAACTGACCCCGGTCGACATCACTGATTTCGAAAGCCTGACGGGCCGTGGGATAAGGTTCACCCACGACTCCGCCACCTACTTCGTCGGAAACGAGCGGCTGATGACCGAGCAGGGGATCACCCTCGGCGCCACGCTGCACCAGCAGGCCAACGAGCTGCGCCAGCAAGCAAATACCGTCATCTTCATGGCCAGCGAAGGGGAAGCGTTGGGGCTCGTTGCCATCTCCGACCCGGTCAAGGAAAGCTCCGCCCGTGCCATCAAACAGCTCCAGGAACGGAACATCGAGGTTTACATGCTTACGGGCGATAACGAGCAGACCGCCGCCGCGGTAGCCCAACAGGTTGGACTCACCGACTACCGAGCCGAAGTATTGCCGGCCGATAAAGCGGACTTCGTAAAGGAATTACAACAAAAAGGAAAGGTGGTAGCCATGGTCGGCGACGGCATCAACGACTCCCAGGCACTGGCCACGGCCGACGTGAGTATCGCCATGGGTCACGGCTCCGACATCGCCATGGACGTTGCCAAGATGACCCTCATCACCTCCGATCTGGAGGCCATTCCCCGCGCCCTGGAACTATCGAAGATCACCGTGCGCGGCATTCGCCAAAACCTGTTCTGGGCCTTCATTTACAACCTCATCGGCATCCCCATCGCCGCCGGACTCCTCTACCCCATCAACGGCTTCCTCCTGGATCCCATGATCGCCGGAGCCGCCATGGCCTTCAGTTCAGTCTCGGTAGTAGCCAACAGCCTAAGACTGAAATCTATCAAACTCTAACTTTATCCACCCATCCCCTCATCCCCTCAATCCTTTCCCATGAAAACCATGCAATTCAAGACCAATATCAACTGCGGCGGTTGCGTCCGCGGCGTGACCCCTTCCCTCGACGGACACGAGTCCATCAAAAACTGGAAGGTCGACCTACAAAGTGACGACCGCATCCTGACCGTGGAAGTCGACGATTCAGTCACCCCCGCTGAAGTAAGCCGTACGGTAAGCGAGGCGGGCTTCAGTGCCCAGCCGGTGGAGTGAGCGTAAATAGTGTAGGATTACTCTACCCAATCGCGGAGCTTATTTAAATATTCATCTAGAGACCGAGAACTGGGCCTGTATACTGCCGGAAGCGAAACATGCCTTACCTTACGGTCCGAAATGAGGACCTATATCTCCATTCTTCTTGCTCTTCAGATCTTGGCCTCCAGTATGCCGAATTTTGATGCGTTGCGTGTAGTCGAGGTAGCTAACTCTTTCATTCAGCACTTCGTGCACCACGTTGACGGTCATGGGGATGCGGCCGGTATCGTAGATTTTCTGGTGTTGCACTATTCCGACGACCAGCACCACGAGGAGGATCACGATGAGCACGAGAACCTCCCCTTTCAGCATCATCATCATTCAACGCAAGATCAGGCGCCTTCGGCCCAGCGGCCATTTTTATTGCCTGCTTTTCCAGACTTCGCTGGAATTAAAAAAGTAGAACTTGTCCTAAGCCCATTGATCTGCATTCCGCGGCAATGGCATTCCGTATCCTACTCCGGGAACATTTGGGAACCCCCCAGAGCATAGCATCTTCCGCTGACACCGTCGCTTAGTCGGTTTTGTCCATCCATTTATTTCGCGGTTTTATCCTAACGGCCCAATGCCCTTGCGGGGGAATCGGTCTGTGGATGTCTATGGTTCCCAAATTTTCCAGTAATGAATTACCTGATGCTGCCTTCGGCGGCCCTAGTGTGTTTCCTGATGGGTTGCACCCACGATCACGGCACTGAAAGTGATCACGCTCACGATGCCGCCGGCGATCACGTTGAACACGTTGAGCAGTCGCTAGAGGCGCTCGACTATACGCTCTATACAGACAAAACGGAGCTTTTTGTAGAATTCAAACCCCTGATTGTCGGAACCGAAAGCCGCTTCGCCGCCCACTTTACCGCCCTGGGTGACCTTTTCAAGGCCGTTGGTAAAGGGGAGGTCAAACTTTCCCTAATCGGTGAGGGGACGATCCAATCCATTACGGCCGAGGAACCGGAAGTTCCCGGCATTTTCAGATTACGGATGACCCCGCAGCAAGCCGGAGCATTCGACTTGGTCTTTACGGTTCAGACTCCGGAGTACAGGGATACGATCAGCATTAATAACGTCCAAGTGTTCCCCGATGTATCGGAAGCCATGCGACACTTTCCGGCGACCGGGCAAACCAACGGCAACGACATCACTTATTTGAAGGAGCAGGCCTGGAAGGTGGAGTTCGCGAATGCGCCTGCCCGCGTGCGACCGTTTGGTGAGGTGATCAAGACCAGCGGACAGCTCCTACCCGCTCCGGGTGACGAGGTGGTCCTGAGCGCGCAGATCAGTGGTCTCGTATCGTTCACTGAAAATGATTACGTCGTAGGCACTGAGGTAGCCAAGGGTACGACGCTATTCCATATTCGTAGCAATGACGTTGTGCGCAGCACCATCAATGCGGCGTTAACGCAAGCACAAAACGACCTGGCCGTAGCCGAGAAGAATTACGCCCGCGCCGGGGACCTCGTGGAGGACCGAATCATCTCCCAAAGGGAATTCCTGGAAGCGGAACTCCGGCTTGAGAATGCGCGAGCGCGAGTCACCGACGTGTCGGTGTCCAAAAGTTTCAATCAGAGTCGACAGCGGGTTGCTACCCCGCTGCGGGGCTTTCTCAAGGAAATTGCGGTGGAGAACGGCCAGTTTGTTGAGGCCGGGCAACCCCTGGCAACGATATCTAGAAACGAACGTCTCTTACTACGGGTGGACGTTGCCCAGGGGCACTTCCCCGATCTCGGCTCATTTACCGAAGCCAACTTCATCCTGCCGGGCGGGAAGACGGTGTACAACACGCAAGATTTACGGGGTAAGGTGATCTCGTTCGGCAAGTCCGCGGGAGTCGGGAGTCCCTTCGTGCCGCTCTTTTTTGAAATAGACAATGCGGCAAAAATCATCCCCGGCTCCGTGGTCGAGGTCTTCCTGATCTCAAGACCACGACCCGCGCTGACCATTCCTACCTCCGCCCTGCTGGAAAATATGGGCATATTCTATGCTTACGTACAGACTGCAGGGGAAAGCTTTGAAAAGCGGGAGCTCGCACTGGGGGCCTCCGATGGGATCAACGTTGTCGTACGCTCCGGTATCGCGGAGGGGGAGCGGGTAGTGACTCAGGGGGGCTACCAGATCAAATTATCTACCGCCTCGGGTACCCTCCCGGCACACGGTCACGAACACTAAACGCCGGCACCATGCTCAATAAAATTATAGCGTTTTCCCTTCACAACCGATTGCTGGTGGTGGTGGCGACTATTCTGCTCCTCGTCTTCGGCTCTCTGGTGGCTTACCGCATGGAGGTGGATGTCTTCCCCGACCTGACCGCCCCTACGGTCGTCGTGCTTACTGAAGCCCATGGTATGGCTCCGGAAGAAGTAGAGAAGCTCGTCACTTTTCCCCTTGAAACGGCCGTGAACGGGGCGACCAACGTGCGCCGTGTTCGTTCCTCCTCCTCCACGGGTATCTCCATTGTATGGATCGAATTCGAGTGGGATACCGACATCTTCAAAGCCCGCCAAATTGTCAATGAAAAGATTCAGGCCGTTGCTGAACGTCTGCCAACGGGAGTAGGTGCCCCGACCATGGCACCGCAAACGAGTATCATGGGCGAAATTATGCTGATCAGCCTGACGGGAGACAGCAGCTCGCAAATGGATCTACGTACGATTGCGGACTGGACGTTGCGGCCCCGCCTGCTCGCGACGGGGGGAGTGGCCCAGGTGGTGGTGATCGGCGGGGAGTACAAGCAGTACCAGATTCTGGCATCGCCCCAGAAGATGAAGGCGTTTGGCGTATCACTCAATGAACTACTGGAGGCCTCTCGCGCGGCCAACGGGAATTCCTCCGGAGGGGTACTAAACGAATACGGCAACGAGTATATCGTGCGGGGAGTAGGCAGAACGACGGACCTGGAAGAACTGGCCAAGTCGGTAATAAAGTCCACCCCGTCCGGATCGGTCAAACTCGAGAACGTAGCCACCTTGGTCATCGGGGCCGCCCCTAAGATCGGAGACGGGTCATTGAGCGGAAAGCCGGCGGTCATCATGACCGTGATGAAGCAACCCGCCACCAATACGCTGCTGTTGACGGAGCAGATCGACGAAGCAATCCTCGAGTTGGAAAAAACGATGCCCGCGGGCGTGAGGATCAATACCCGCATCTTCCGGCAGGCCGACTTCATCAATGCCTCCATCTCCAATATTCAGAAGACGCTGTTGGAGGGAAGCATATTCGTGGTCGTGGTACTGTTTTTGTTCCTCATGAACTGGCGCGCAACCGTGATATCGCTATTGGCCATCCCGGTTTCCCTCGTTGTAACCATTCTCACCCTAAAGTGGCTGGGATTCACCATTAATACCATGTCCCTCGGTGGAATGGCTATTGCTATTGGTGCGCTTGTCGATGATGCCATCATCGATGTGGAGAACGTGTATAAGCGACTCAAACAGAATGCGGCTCTACCTGCCGACCAGCGAAGGGCGTCCCTGGGAGTGATCTTCGATGCATCGGTGGAAATTCGCACCAGCATCATCAACGCTACCCTGATCATCATCGTGGCGTTCTTACCCTTGTTCTTCCTCTCCGGAATGGAGGGCAAATTACTCGCCCCCTTAGGAATCGCTTTCATCGTATCGCTGTTCGCTTCCCTTGTGGTCAGCATAACGCTCACCCCGGTACTGGGTAGTTACTTACTGACTCAGGAGAAGATGTTGCAGCGGCAACATGGAGAAAGCTGGATCGTCAGACGGCTTCAAAGCGGCTACGCCGATCTCCTACGCGTCGTGATGCGGGCGAAAGCGGCAGTGCTTGTAGTATCCATCGTACTGCTCGCCGTATCGCTCTTTGCCCTGAATCAGCTGGGGAGGAGTTTCTTGCCTGAGTTCAATGAGGGGTCACTGGTTATTTCCGCCGTTACCCTACCCGGGGTTTCACTGGAGGAAAGTAACAAGATAGGTACCCGGATCGAGCGGGAATTACTACGTGTGCCGGAGATACGAGTCACCACCCGTAGAACGGGGCGCGCGGAATTGGATGAGCACGCGCAGGGGGTCAACGCCGCCGAAATTGACGCGCCCTTCATCCTCGCTGACCGTGACCGCGCGGAGTTCATGAATGACGTTCGGGAAAAACTGGCCGGTGTCTCCGGGGTGAACATCACCATCGGTCAGCCCATTGGCCACCGCATAGATCACATGCTATCGGGTACGCGGGCCAACATTGCCATCAAGCTGTTCGGCACCGATCTGGCGCGAATGTATTCGCTGTCCAATGAAATAAAAACCGCCATTACACCCATCGACGGGCTCGTCGACCTGAGTGTCGAGCAGCAAGTCGATATTCCACAACTCCAAATCAGGCCGAAGCGGGATCTCCTAAATCACTACGGCATATCGATCGGGGAATTTAATGAGTTTGTCGATGTTGCCTTTGCCGGGGAAAAGGTTTCGGAGATTTACGAGGGCAACCGCACTTTCGATCTGGTGCTTCGTTTCAACGATCTAAATCGGGGTAGCGCCGATAACATCCGGAACACGATGATCGATGCAGCCAACGGACAAAAAATCCCGCTTCGGTACGTAGCCGAAATCATCAGCACTTCCGGACCGAATACCATAAACCGTGAGAACGTACAACGCAAGACCGTCGTATCGGTAAACGTTGCCGGGCGGGACCAGCGGGGTGCGGTCGAGGAGATTCGGGAAGCCGTGAACAGGAATATCGATCTGCCCGAAGGTTACCGGATAGAATACGGAGGTCAGTTCGAGGCCGAGGCGGAAGCTTCGACCACTTTGCTGGTCACCTCGTTACTATCGCTTCTTGTCATCTTTCTGCTGCTCTTTCAGGAATTCAAAAATTTGAAAACGGCCTCCATCATTCTCCTGAATTTACCGCTGGCGCTGATTGGAGGGGTCTTCAGCATATGGGTGACATCGGGCATTTTGAGCATTCCCGCCATCATCGGCTTTATTACCCTCTTTGGTATTGCCACCCGCAACGGAATACTACTCATTTCCCGCTACATAACCCTGAGGGAGGAAGGGAAATCTTTGGCAGATACCGTGATCGTGGGTTCCGTTGATCGTCTTTCACCGATACTGATGACCGCCCTGACGGCCGGGTTGGCGCTAATTCCGCTCGCCATCGCAGGCGATCTGCCGGGCAACGAAATTCAGAGTCCCATGGCCAAGGTCATCCTCGGCGGACTGCTTACCTCTACCCTACTTAACCTGATCGTGGTACCGGTAGTGTATTACCTGATCGATCCAAAAGGGGAAACGGTATGATGCACTTTCGGGTAAGTTCTTTTTTAGAGCCCTTCCGGGTTCTGAAAAACCGAACCTTTGCCAAACTCTACTTTGCCCAAACCATCAGTCTGGCCGGGGACGCCTTCACCTGGGTGGGGTTGGCATTGCTGGCTTACGAGATCGACCCGGAACGTTCGCCGTTGATTCTGGCCACGGCGCTGACGCTCCGTGTCCTGGCCTTTATCATTTTCTCCCCCTTTGCCGGTGTGCTGGCAGACCGGGTGGAGCGTAAGTCAATCCTCTACGTTACTCACTTCATCCGCATGGCAATCGTTGGCGGCCTCCCCTTCGTAACGCTGGAATGGCAGATCTACCTACTGGTATTCTTGCTCAATGTATTCAACGCTTTCTTCACCCCGACGTACCGCGCCATCATTCCGCAGATCGTGGAGAGTAAGCACTACCGGGAGGCCGTCGGACTTTCGGTCGCCACTTTTCAGGTACTTGGAGTACTGGGGCCGGCACTGGCCGGTATACTGGCCGTTTGGTTTGGCGCCAGAGAAATTTTCCTGGCCGACGCGGCTTCCTTCGTGGTGGCGGGCGGGCTGATCCTGCTGATTCCGGCGAAGGACCTTCAGCGTGGCATTGTCGTAGCGAAGGGAAATGGGAAGGCTTGGACCGATGTCGTCGCCGGCATTCGCCTCCTGTTCGGCAACAAGGTGCTACGGTTTGCCCTCAGTATCGAGTTCATCTCCGCGATAGCAGGAGCCCAGGTACTCGTGAACACCATCGGTCACGTCATGACCGATCTACAATTAAGTGACAGCGAATACGGCTGGGCGATGGCGGTCTTCGGCATTGGCGCTGCCGTGGCTGCCTTTGTCGCCGGCGTAGTGGACAAATCAGCCAACCGGAGCAGCTCCTTAATTCTGGGCGCTTTGGTAGTGGGACTGGCCGTATCCTTCGCTAACTATGCTAATTATCCCGTTTTTCTGGTACTCTGGGTTTTCGCGGGACTAGGCCAGACGCTTGCCGATATGCCATCCGAAACGCTCATTGGGGAGCAGATCGCGAAAGAAGATCAGGGGAAGGTATACGGTTCCCACTTCGCTTTTTCCCACTTGTGGTGGGCGGTTGCTTACCCCATTGCCGGATTCCTCGGTAATAATTTCCCGCAAAGTGATTTCCTGCTTGGCGGTACCCTCACCGTGGCACTCGCCATTATTGCCCTTCTCTTCTTTCGTCCGCGTACAGAACCCCGCCCCGTCCTTCCCGGCACCACCGATCAACCGAAAACACTATGAAAATCATTCCATTTTTCATCTCTATACTGGTCATTACCTCTTCTCCACTGTGCAGCCAGTCTTCTCTGGACACGGTACTGGCCGTCGTGGTCCGAAACAATCCCGGACTAAGGGCCGTGCGACAGTTCTGGGAAGCGGAAAACTTGCGCAATCAGATAGGGCTATCCCTACCCAATCCTACCATTCAGGGAGAATATCTATTTGGCTCCCCCGAAACGGCAGGCAATCAAATCGATTTCTCCGCCTTACAAGCGTTCGATCTACCCGTTGCCTACCGAAAAAGACGCGAACTGGCTCAAACCAGGTCGGGGGTGTCCGCGCCGGAAATCGCTTCACTCAGGCAGGAATTAATACTCCAAACTAAGTTGACCTGTCTGGAACTGGTATACCGGAACAAGTTGACTGAACATTACGAACGTCGCCAAACGGATCTGGACCAGCTCCGGAACGATTTCCAAAATAAACTCCAAAGGGGGGAAGGCAATATTCTGGACGTAAACAAGATCAGCTTACAACTACTCGAACTTCAGCAGTCCGCAACGGAAAACCAGCTTCAGTTCCGTGCCCTACAAACGCGCTTGGATGCATTGAACGGAGGAGAGGAGATAGCCTTCCGGGATTCCATATATCCGGCATTACCCGAAATTCTTGATTTCGAGCAGGTCGAACGGATACACGCGGCAAAGGATCCCCAACGACAGCTATACAACCAACGGAAGCGCATCGCGGAAAAGGAGCTCGAGGTCAGCCAACTGTACCGTTTGCCCAGCTTCGCTGCAGGATACCGCTACCAGGGCATCCTGGGGCAACGCTTCAACGGTATTCACGCGGGGGTGACACTACCCCTGTGGGAGCACAAGAATCGTACCCAAGCACAACAGGAACGGATACTCCATGTAGGTCTCCAGTTCGATCAATACCTAAATACCAACCACTACGAATTGCGCAAGCTATATGACCGGCAAGCAGCCCTCAGTCAATACCTGGAGGAATACGGCCTGGCGTTCAGTCGCGCTGACAATACCGCCTTGCTAAACAAAGCCCTCCAATTCGGCGAAATCACGACGCTTGAATATTTTCTGGAGACTAGCCTGTATCACAATGCTATACTCCATTTTCTGCAATTTGAATACGAGTATTATGCTACCATTGCGAAGCTTACCAGGTACCAATTATAGCATTGGACCCGCGCTCCGCCGCCACAAACAGGTTTAGATTTGTTTAGTCGGGCTACATACCGAACCTTTCGGTGATCAGGGTTTATACGCCAACAACCGCAGTGCATTCCCCACCACCACCAGCGTAGACCCCTCGTGGGCGATGACCGCCGGTCCGATCTCGGCGATACCTAACAGGGTAAGCGGAATCAGGATCACGACCATACCCAGGCTGATGATCAAATTCTGCTTGATGATCGACTTTGCCTTCCGGCTCAGCCCGATGGCAAAGGGTAAATTATCGAGGCGGTCGGCCATGAGGGCTACGTCGGCGGTTTCCAGGGCTACATCGGAGCCGGCGGCACCCATCGCGATACCGACGGTAGACTTGGCCATGGCCGGCGCATCGTTGACCCCATCACCGATCATTGCGACCATGCCTTCTTCGGCACGCAGTCGCTCGATGGCGGCCACCTTGTCTTCGGGCAACAGGCTGCCCAGTGGATCGGTGATGCCGATTTCTGCGGCAACGGCGTCGGCCACCTTCTGGTGATCGCCGGTGAGCATGACCATCTTCTTGATGCCTATCTCTTTCAGGGCGGCCAGGGTAGCCTTTGCCTCGGGGCGGGCCACGTCCATCACCGCAATGATGCCGAGATACTTTCCATCGCGGTGTACGTTCATGGCGGTATTGCCCTTAGTTTCCAGTTCGGCCATTTGCCCGTCGATTTCCTGGGGTACGTTCGTACCCGTCAGTTCCTCGAAGAGCCGCCGATTACCGATGTGAACCTGCTGACCGGCTACCGTGGCGCGGATACCGCGGGCAGTCAGCGCTTCGAGCTTATCCGCCTTCGGGATTGCAGCGCCATTCAGCCGTTCCTTTCCTCCCTCCACGATGGCGGAGGCCAGGGGGTGATCGCTCAGTTCCTCTACGGCGACGGCCGTGGTGAGCAATTCGGTTTCCGTAATTCCGGTAGCGGGCAAGACCTGCGTCAGTCGCGGCCGTCCCTCGGTCAGGGTACCGGTTTTATCAAAGGCAAGGGCCGTGATACCACCCAGGTCCTCAAGTGGTCTGCCGCCCTTAATGAGTACCCCCTGGCGCGCGGCACGCGCCACGCCGGCCAGTACGGCGGAGGGCGTGGAGATCGCCAGTGCGCAGGGAGAAGCCGCGACCAGTACCGCCATGGCCCGGTAGAAGCTACGGGAGAAGAGCTCATCGATCACCAGAAAAGCAAGTAGCAGCAGCGCAACCAGTCCGATTACAGCCGGCACGAAATACCGCTCGAACTTATCCGTCAGCTGTTGGGTGGGCGATTGCTGAGTCTCTGCCTCCTTTACCAGGGTGACTAATCTGCTCAGGGTGCTGTCGCCGGCCAGTTTCATCACCTGGATCTCCAGCGGCGAGCTTCCGTTGATGGTGCCGGCAAAGGCACGATGCTCGGCGGCTAGGGTTTCCAGGTCGTACGCTTTATCCGGGTTGTCTACCGGCCGCTTATCTACCGGCACGCTCTCTCCCGTAATGGGCGCCTGGTCGACGGCCGACGTACCATCCACAATTACCCCATCTGCCGCGATCTTGGAGTTGGGCCGGACGACGATGACGTCATTGATTTTTAACTCCTTTACGCCTACCTCGACGGTGGTACCATCACGTTTCACCAGGGCCGTGGGCGGGGCAAGTTCGGACAGGGCGGCAATCGATTTTCGTGCCCTACCCATCGCGTAATTCTCCAGGGCATGTCCGATACTGAAGAGAAAGAGGAGCAGCGCCGCCTCCTGGAACTCCCCCAGTGCACAGGCTCCGGCCGCGGCCACGAGCATGAGAAAATCGATCTCGAACTTCCCCTGCCGAATGGTCTGAATAGCCTCGATCAAAATGAAGTAGCCACCGAGCAGGATGGCGATCGCGTAAAGCACCGTGGTTACGAGTTCGGGAACGCTGGCGAGGAAGCTCAAAAGCAATCCGGTCAGCCAGAAAATCCCACTTAAAATTGCAAAGTATAGCTCCGTATTCTCCCCGAAAATGCCGCCATGATCGTGAGCGTGGGCCGATCCGCCGTTGTCATGTTCCCCCGGTCCGTGGTCGTCGACCGTAGATTTGATAATGAGGTCGGTAGCCGCGATCGCCTTACGCACCGACGGCTCGTCGATCTCCTCGGAATCGTACTCCACTCGCGCTACGCCCGCCCCGGAGACCACGGCTTCCAAGATCCCTTCGGTCATGCCTATCCGCTCGCCAACTTGCCGCGCGTGCCGCTGGTGGCGAATGCCGGTGACGTCAAGCAGCAGGTGACGGTAGCGTCGGGTGATCTGGGCACCGGCCCGCTTCGCCAGTGCTTCCACCTTTTCGAGGGCCAGCTGATCCGGGTCGTAGTGGATACAGACCTGCGGAGGATCGCCGGCTTTGAGGTGAGCTTCTTCCACGCCCGGCTCACTGCTCAGGGCGGTGATCAGGCGCTCGACGCAGCGGTCGCGCTCATCGGGTATTTCCGGAAGGAGAACGGGGAGGTCCAGGGTAAGTTTGCTCATAGTTCTTTTATTCAGCCCGCCTGGTCTAAGTACCACTGCTCGGCGAGTGGAATGGCCCGTTCAATAGCAGCTCGCGGAGAGAGATCGTCTTCCCGCGCGAGCAGGTCGTTGGCGATCTCCACGGCTTTTTCCCTCACGGGCACGGCCAGATCGTGCAGCTCTACGTTGAAATTTTCGGCATTGATGGTGCGGGACATTGCTCTATATTTAATGCTCGTGCTCCAGCGCCCCCGCCTGTGCCTGAGCGTAGACGTAATACGCTCCTTCCGTCACGATCCGCATCCCGGGGGGGAGAGGATCGATTAGTCGCACCGAAGTGAAGCCGTTATCGGTAATACCGGGATTGACCTTTAGGCGTTCGAAGCTAATTTCACCACCGGTAGTTTCAACCGAGGAAACGAATACGTAAGCGATCTCTCCGTCGCGGAGCACGGCTTCCTCGGGAAGGGCCTGTACGGTCTCATCATCGAGCCAGATACGGACCTCGGCGAAGCGTCCTTCCACGAAGGGAGGCTGCTCACCCTGTAGGTGGGCGTGCACGCGCACCGTTTTGTTCTCCGTGTTGAACTCCTTTCCGATCACGTGGATCTCGGCCTCGTAGGTGGTCGCCCCTAACGCCGGGATGCGGTAGGTGACCCGCTGCCCCTTCTCTACGCGGGCGATGTCGCGCTCGAAAACCTCCAGTTCCAGGTGCAGGTGGTCTTCGTCGATGAGCTCGATTAATTCGGTGCTGGGCTCGACGTACAGGCCGTCGTGCAGGGAGATCGTGGTGATGTATCCGGAGCGCGGCGCGAACAGGGTGATGCGGTCCGTAAGGTTGTCGGGCGTGATGTTCGCCGTTCGGATACCGAGGTACTCCAGTCGCTGAGAAATGCCGGCCAGGGTCGCCGTCTTGGCGGCAACTTCCGATCGCAATCGTTGTACGGACTTCAGGATGCCGGCGTCGGCGGCAAGTAGGTGCTCCTGTCGCTCCAGTTCCTGCCGTAAATAGACGAGTTCAGCAGTCTCCTCCAGGAATCGTTGCTGGTGATCGATAAATTCAGGATTCTCGAGGTACCCCAGCACCGCTCCCTTCCTCACGAAGTCGCCCTCGACGTAGTTGGGCACGTTGTGTACGAATCCGCTGGCCCGGGCATTGACGGCGATGTAGGCATTCGGGGGCAGGCCGAGCACGCCGGTGGCGCTGAGGTAGTCATTGATCTTTAGCTGGCTGAGGTCGCCAAACTTGATGTCCATATTATCGACCTGGGCGGCGGTGAGGTGCACGCCGGGTTCGTCGTCGTGGTGTTCTTCGGGTTCCTCGCCCGCCCTATTATCGGCGGGTTGCTGTTCCGGCGGGGCTTCGGTTTGGGCGGGGCCGCAGGTCCAGAGAAATAGGGGAAGAAGCAATGATAAATATTGGATTTGCATTTTCGCTAGATTTTCACTACAACCGTCCAACGGCTAAGCCGTCCAACGGGGGGGGTTAGGGGGTGGTGAGGAACTGGAGGCGTGCGACGGCCAGATTGTGGTTGAGGACGCTGGCGAGATGGCTGACGCTGTTGTCCGTAAAGAGGCGGAGGCTGTTGAGCAGTTCGAGGTAGGTGAGCTCTCCGGCGCGGTAGTTCAGTCGGGAGATGCGGATGATCTCGGGGTTGATCAGGGCCAGTTGCTGACGGTAAAAATCCACCGCGGCGGCATAAACAGCCAACTGTGCAACGATTTCGACCTGTTGAAGATCGTAGCGCAGGCGCTCGGCTTCCAGGCGGGTTTCGGCGACGGCAATCCCCAGTTGCTGGGATTCTATCCTCCGGCGGGTAGGCTGGTTGAACAGGGATAAGGTGATTCCGGCCTCGAGGCCACTCAGGTAGCCGCCCTGGTCGTACTGCTGGGCGGAATAGCCGAATCGAAACCCGGGTTTGATCTCCGCCCGGGTACGATCGATACCGAGGCGCGTGGTGGAGATATTCCGTTCAGCCAATTGTACCGAAAGCGGAGACGCGAGGCTGTCGGCCAGAATAGGAATCACCACCAGCGAAAAAGTATCCGCCGCCCCAATTGGATCACGGGTGCCGATGAGCATGCCGAGCTGCTGCCGGTAGCTGCTGACGTTGAGCCGAGACTGTTCGGCCCGCAGCTCCTCTTCCCGGAGGCGGGTACCGAGATTGAGCGTCTCGAGGGGATTGGCCGCGCCGGCGGACACGCGGACATTCGCGACACGGAAATATTCGGTAATGGTGTCGATCAGGCTTTCGTGAAGTTGCAGCAAAGCTTCCGCGTGCTGTAACTCATAATACGTTTGCTTCACTTGCAGGGTCAGTGCGGCCTCCGTCAGTTTACCGCGCACGAGGTTAGCGGCTACGGTGGCATCCTGCACCGCATTGGCCGCCCGGACCGCTGCCGGGTGATCGAAGCGTTGGATCAGGGTCAGCTGGTTGACGCGCTGGTTGTTGGACTGGAAGAGCCCGTCACCGTTGTAGCTCAGATTGGTGGTACCGGGAGTATAGGGTAAGCTCTGCAGGGCCCGACTCTGTTCCGTAACCTGGTTAGCGGCACGTACTTCGGGGTGCTGCATTACGGCCCGGTCGATAGCTTGCTCCAGGGATAATCGTTGCACCTGCGCGGCCGCCCAATTGGGTAACAAAAAAAAGAAGGGAAGCAGAAGGAGCAAATTGCGCTTGGCCATGCGGCGATCTTTCCACCGTTCCAACCAGCTATACAGGATGGGCAGGACGATGAGGGTCAGGAAAGTAGCGGTGAGGAGGCCGCCGATAACCACGGTGGCGAGCGGTCGCTGTACCTCCGCGCCGCCCGAATTGGAGATGGCCATGGGCAAAAAGCCGAGGGAAGCCACCGAAGCGGTCATGATCACGGGCCGCAGGCGGACGCGGGTTCCCTCGATAATACGGTCGCGGACGTTGGTCCAACCCGCCGCCTTCAGGTCGTTGAGATAGCCGATGAGCACGATGCCGTTGAGCACCGCCACCCCGAAAAGGGCGATGAAGCCGATGCCCGCCGAGATGCTAAAGGGCATCCCCCGAAGCTGTAGTGCCCACACCCCACCGATAGCGGATAGCGGAATCGCCACGAAGATCAGCGCCGCCTGACTGAAGCTGCCGAAGGTGAAGAACAGCAGGATAAAAATGAGCGCGAGGGCAACCGGTACGGCAATGGCCAATCGATCGCTGGCCGCCTTAAGGTTTTCGAACTGTCCGCCGTAAGTGAAGTAGTAGCCGGCGGGTAACTCAATCTCCTCGTTGAGGGCCTGCTGAATTTTGGTGACGAGGGTCTCTACATCGGTATCGCCTATGTTGACGCCGATGACTATACGGCGGTTGGTATTCTCCCGGCTGATCTGCATGGGCGCGTCCGTGAGCTGCACGCGGGCCACCGACCGCAGGGGAACCTGGCTGCCGTTGGCGAGGGGGATGTAAAGATCGGCCACGTCGTCGATCCCGGCCCGGGACCCCTTTTGGAGGCGGACGATAAGATCAAATCTTCGCTCTCCCTCATAGACCGTCCCGGCCGTAGCACCGGCAAAGGCGGAGCGGACCACCCGGTTGATGTCGCGCACCTGAAGTCCGTACTGCGCCATCCGGGGATAATTGAAATCAATGACGATCTGGGGCATGCCCACGGTCTGTTCTACGGTCACGGTGCCGGTGCCCGGGATGCCGCGAATGACCGCCTCCGCCTCCTTGGCTTTGGCATAGGCTACGTCAAGATCGGCCCCGTAGAGTTTGATGGCAATGTCGGCCTTGGTACCGGTCATGAGCTCATTGAAGCGCAGTTGGATGGGTTGGGAAAACTCAAGTCCCACGCCGGGGTACACGTCGAGCGCCTCTTCAATAGCGGCGAACATTCCCTGGCGGTCGGAAGCGGTAGTCCACTCTTCCTTAGGTTTCATGACAATCGTGTAGTCGCCGGTCTCTACCGGCATGGGATCGGTAGGTATCTCGGCCGAGCCGATGGCAGTGACGACCTCCAGGATCTCCGGGAATTCCTTTAATAACGTTGTCTGGACCCTTCCGGTCATCTCCACGCTCTGTGCCAGGGAGGTGCCGGGCGGCAGGATCTGCTGCATGGCCAGGTCTCCTTCCTCCAGCGTGGGAATAAACTCGCCGCCCATACGGGTGAAGACCCACATGCTGACGGCGAAAAGGGCCACCGTGGCCAGCACGAAGACCGTTTTAAAACGCAGGGCCACATTCAGCAGGGGGGTGTAGCCGCGCTGGAAGAAGCCGATGATGCGATCGGCGATCGTACGCTTGTTGGTAATATACTTGCTGAGAAAGAGCGCCGACATGGCGGGTACGTACGTCAGCGACAGGACTAATGCCCCGGCGATGGCCAGCATGACGGTCTGCGCCATGGGTCGGAACATCTTGCCCTCGATGCCCACCAGCGCCAGGATGGGAATGTACACCATCAGAATGATGATCTCCCCGAAGGCCGCCGAACTACGAATCTTGATGGAAGCCGTTGCAACCTCCTGGTCCATCTCCAATTGGGTGAGTTTACGCCCGCCAAATCCTACCTGCAAGCGGTGCACGATGGCCTCGACGATGATCACCGCGCCGTCGACGATGAGGCCGAAGTCGATGGCCCCCAGGCTCATCAGGTTGGCCGAAATGCCCAGCAGGTTCATCATCGAAATAGCAAAGAGCATCGCCAGGGGAATGACAGAGGCTACGATCAGACCGGCCCGCCAGTTGCCCAGCAGCAGAATGAGGATAAATACCACGATCAGTCCCCCCTCGATCAGGTTCTTCTCTACGGTACCGATGGCGGTACTGACCAGCTTGTCGCGCACCAGGTAGGGCTCGATGATTACCCCTTCGGGCAGAGAAAGCTGGATCTGCTCCACCCGCTCCTTCACCCGCGCGGTGACGGCCGAGGAGTTGGCTCCCTTCAGCATCATGACGCGGCCACCGACGGCTTCTTCGCCATTGCGCACCAGCGCGCCGTACCGGGGGGCTTCCCCGAACTGCACGGTGGCTACGTCTTCGATCAGAATGGGTCTACCGGCACGGACGTCGACCACGATCTTGCGGATGTCGTTCAGGTCACGTACGATGCCGTTGGTGCGGATGTAGTACGTGCGGGGGTTTTTCTCAATGTAGGCACCACCGGTATTTTCGTTGCTGTTCTCGAGGGCGGCGAAAACATCCGCGATACTGATGCCGACGGATTTGAGCAGATCGGGGTCGACCGCCACTTCATACTGCTTGAGGAAGCCCCCCATGGTGTTGACTTCCACCACTCCTTCAATGCCGGAGAGCTGGCGACTCACAATCCAGTCCTGAATGCTGCGCAACTCGGTGGACGAATATTGGTCTTCGTAGCCCTCTTCGGGGCGAACGACGTATTGGTAGATCTCGCCTAGCCCCGTGGAGATGGGTGCCATCACCGGCGTTCCGAGCCCCTCCGGAATATTTTCGACCGCTTCCTTGAGGTGTTCGCTCACGAGTTGGCGACCGAGGTAAATGTCGGTGCTCTCCTCGAAGACAACCGTAACGACCGACAGCCCGAAGCGGGAAATGGAGCGGATCTCGACCAGGTCCTGGAGGTTCTGCAGGGCCAGCTCGACGGGGGTCGTGATGAACTGCTCC
>JBBSPZ010000084.1:0-17387 GCA_038258275.1 Chitinophagales bacterium
CCGACGGCCTAACTGTGTTTATTCCCGGTCCGCTATCTTGCGGCAAAAATCGAGTATGCCCAAGCAAATCATCCGCACCGACAACGCACCCGCCCCCGTGGGCGCCTACAACCAGGCCACCCTGGCCAACGGCATGCTCTACGTGAGCGGGCAAATCGCCCTGCACCCCGAAAGCGGTGAATTACTGACTTCCGACATCGAAACCGAAACCCGCCGGGTAATGGATAACCTGCAGGCCATTGTTGAAGCCGGTGGGAGTAGCATGGAACAGGTGCTCAAGTGCGAGGTATTTGTGAGTGATATGGAGAACTTCTCGCGCATCAACGCCGTCTACGCGACGTACTTCGCCGAAGCTACCGCCCCCGCCCGCGCGCTCGTGCAGGTGGCCAATCTACCGAAGTACGTCAACGTCGAGATCAGCTGCATCGCCCTGGTCGGTTAATCCAAAGGAACCCGTCATGATCACCTTTCTGCGCTTCGCCCGGGCCCACACCCTGGTGGGCACCACGGTCTCCCTGCTGGCGCTCTATTTCGTGGCCTGTCGCCACCTCCATACCACGAACTACGGCTTGCTGGGTATCACCCTGTTCAGCTGCCTCTGCGCCAATGTATTCATCACCGGTCTCAATCAGCTGACGGACGTCGAGATCGACCGCATCAACAAGCCGTACCTGCCCCTGGCCAGCGGGGCGTACACCATCACTACGGGTTACCTGATCGTGGGCCTATGCCTGGCAGGGTCGCTGCTCACCTGTTTTATATATACGCCCTTCTTGCCGGCCACCGTCATTTCCAGCCTGCTGATCGGGACGGCCTACAGCGTTCCGCCCCTACGCTTAAAGCGTTTTCACTTCTGGGCGGCCTTCTGTATTATCGTGGTGCGCGGGCTCATTGTCAACCTGCTGCTGTACCTCCACTTCAGCTGGTGGCTCGGGGGGAACCCGGTCATCCCCGATACCGTGTGGTTGCTCACCGCCGCCGTGTTCACCTTCGGCATCGTGATCGCCTGGTTTAAGGACCTGCCGGATACCGAGGGAGACGCGGCCTTCGGCATCCGTACCCTGTCCCTGGTCAAGAATCGGAAGTGGGTGTTTCGCGCGGGCGCGATCGTGTTTGCCCTGACGATGCTGGGCGTCGCGTTTTTTGCCTTCCGCGGCGGAAACTGGCCAATCGCGGTCGGACAGCTTGCCCTGTTGGGTGGGTTTCAGTACATCAATTCTCAACTCGATCTCACGGATCAGGCTTCCATCGCCCGTTTCTACCAGGGGTTCTGGGTTCTCTTTTTCCTGGAGTATGGGATATTCGGGCTGTTTGGCTAGCGTAGCGGCGAGTCTAGCCATCCTGCTCTCCGGAATGCTTGCAGCGTAACGCCCAAAGCCGTCGCTACTGTACCTTGCCGTGATGAATCCACCGATCCCCAAAAAAGTAGCCAAGGAGCTAACCCTCCATGGCGATACCCGCATCGACCAGTATTACTGGATGAACAAGCGGGAAGACCCGGAAGTAATCGCCCACCTGGAGTCTGAAAACGCCTACTTCGAGTTCAAAATGGCCCACGTAAAGGATTTCCAGGAAAAGCTCTTCCAGGAGATCAAGGGCCGCATCAAGGAGGACGACAGCAGCGTCCCCTACACCAAGCACGGCTATGTATACCAGACGCGCTACGAGCTCGGCGACCAGTACCCGCGCTACCTACGTACCCAGGTCGGCAGGGACGAGGAAGAACTCATTTTCGACGTCAATGAGATGGCCAAGCCCTACGACTATTTTGACATCGGGGGCATGAGCGTGAGTGACGACAACCGCTACATCAGCTACGGGGAGGACACCCTCAGCCGCCGCATCTACACGGTGCACATCAAGGACATGCTCACCGGCAAGAACCTGGCGGACCAGATCCCCAACACCACCGGCGGTAGCGTATGGAGTGCCGACGGAGCGTACCTCTTCTACTCCGTCAAGGACGAAGCCCTGCGGCCCTACAAAATCATGCGGCACCGCCTGGGTACCGCCCCCCAGGACGATGTCGTCGTCTTTGAAGAGACCGACGAAACTTTCCGTACCTACGTCTACCGCAGCAAGTCACGCAAGTACATCATCATCGGCTCCGCCCAGACGGTGAGTACGGAATACCGCATCCTGGAGGCCACCACCCCGCTGGCCGAGCCCCGCATCTTCCAAGTCCGGCAACGGGACCTGGAGTACGGCATCGAGCACACCGAGGACCGCTTCTACGTACTCACCAATTACCAGGCCAAAAACTTCCAGCTGATGGTGACCCCCGCGGACAAAACGGGCAAGGAGAACTGGTCTACCGTGATCCCCAATCGACCGGACGTACTCCTGGAAGGCGTAGAACTGTTCCGCGATTACCTGGTCCTTAGCGAGCGGGAAAAGGGGCTGACCAGGCTACGGGTACGCCCCTTCTCCGGAGAAGAATACTACCTTGATTTTACGGACGGGGCCTACCTGGCCTACACCAGCGTCAATCCCGACATGGAATCCGAGGTCCTGCGCTACGGCTACCAGAGCATGACCACGCCACCGAGCACCTTCGACTTCAACATGCGGAATCAGGAGCAAATCCTGCTCAAGCAGCAACCCGTACTGGGCGATTTCGATCCCGAAAACTACGCGAGCGAGCGGGCCTTTTCGGTCTCCCGGGACGGAACGAAGGTGCCCCTCAGCATCGTTTACCGGAAGGGCACGCCGCGCGACGGCAGTGCTCCCCTGTTACTCTACGCCTACGGCAGCTACGGGCACAGCATGGATCCCAGCTTCAGCATCACCCGGCTCAGCCTGCTCGACCGGGGAATGACCTTCGTGATCGCCCACATCCGCGGCGGCGAGGAGATGGGACGGCAGTGGTACGAAGACGGTAAGTTGCTTAAAAAGATGAACACCTTCTACGACTTCATCGATGTCGGCGAGTGGCTGATCGACCACCAGTATACCCGCAAGGATACGCTCTACGCCATGGGCGGGAGCGCGGGTGGTTTGCTCATGGGTGCGGTAGCTAACCTGCGCCCGGACCTCTTCGCGGGCATCGTGTCCCAGGTGCCCTTCGTGGACGTGGTCACCACGATGCTCGACGACTCCATCCCCCTCACTACCGGCGAGTACGACGAATGGGGAAACCCGAACGAGCAAGCCTATTACCAGTACATCAAGGGGTACAGTCCGATCGACCAGGTGGAAGCCAAAGCCTACCCTAAAATGCTGGTGACCACCGGTTTCCACGACAGCCAGGTGCAGTACTGGGAGCCCGCCAAGTGGGTGGCCAAGCTGCGGGAACTGAAAACCGACGACAACGACATCCTCTTCCACACGAATATGGAGGCCGGGCACGGCGGTGCATCGGGACGCTTCGAACAGATCAAAGAAGTCGCCCGGGATTATGCCTGGGTGCTCGATCAGGCGGGTCTGGTAGACTAATGAAAAGCTCCCGTCGATAAGGGAATTGGCGACGGGAACTGCAAATACGGGGAAATTACGACTACGTTGTTGGGATTATATCAGTCGTTGACTGTAGGCCAGCCGGTTCTGTAATTTTGGCTTGAGTACGGCAACCGCGTCGAGGATCAGGGCCTCGTCAGAGGGAAAGGTGCGGGGCGCGTTTCCGATCCGGCGGCGACTGTCGCCGCTGAGTGCGCGGTTATCGCCGCGAAAGGTGCTGGCGTAGTTTTCAAAAATCGCTTCCGCGGTGAGCTCTTCCTCATCCACCACCCGCTGGCGGCGGAGGTCGTACAGCTGCATGGAACCCGCAACCATGGCTGACTTTTGTTGCAGAACCTCCAGCACTTCGGCCCGAACGATTACCTCCCGGGGGCGGGTGATGTCGTTACCCAGGCTGTCCTTGGCCACGTTGCCGTTGGCGTCCAGGACGTATTCTTTTCCGTCAATGATCTTACGCTCGTCGACGTAACTACGTTCGGATACCCGCTCGGGGCTAACGGTGATGTCACGGATAACAATATGGGCGCTGTAATCGTAGGCCCGGTCGTTGCGGCGCTGAAAATCGAACACCCGCCACTGGTCGTCCATGTCCGAAGTTTGCATCCGGAGCAACTCCACTTCGAACCCGGCGGGCAGGTAGCCGCCGCTTTCATTCACTACGTCAACGGTGACGTAGACCCGACCGAGCTGCTCGGCTTCCGCGGCCAGCACGCCACTATCGCGAAAATCCCGGTGGTAGCGGTCGAGGCGTTCGAAGTCGGCATAAGCCGCCCGGGCAGCCGACTTATCTCCCCGGCGGCCCGCTTCCAGTTCTTCCACCGCCTGGGCGTAGACCTGTTCCGCGGCCCGTTCGGCGGCGTCGAGGACCAGGCCTTCCACCTTCACGAAGCGAAAATTGGCCTTGCGCCCGTTCTTGTCGGTCAGGGGCAGGAGGGGATGAAGCGCATCCTGCCTGTTCTTCAGGTTATCGTAGATGGCATGAATGCGGACCCAGTCGGGAGCACTGCTGTTGCGGAGGTAGTCCGCCCGGTTGACGTCTTCCTGGTTGGCGCGGTTGACCGCATCCTCGAGGGCGGCGACGAGCTTGGGATTTTTCTTGTCCTTCCCCGTCAGCCGACGTTGGGCCAGGGCAATGGTCTCCTCGTAGTTGCCCGATTCAACGAGATCCTGTACGGAGGTGCACGCGGGAGCCGCCAGCACGACCATTCCCAGCAGCAGGAAGAGGAAGTTGGGAAGCATGGTGCGTGTCATTACGTCTAGTTTACGACAAAACTAGGCCCGCCACCCATACCCCGCATGTATTGAAGGGTTAAATCGCATTAAGAACTGTTAACGCTCCGGCAGGAAGATCTCGCCGAGCATGCAGCGCGCACTTCCCCCGCCGTACCGCTCGATCGTGTTCAGATCGGAGTGGACGATGCGCATGCCCTCCGGCTCCATCAGGGCATCCCGTTGTTCGGGACTCAGGGAGGTGAAGGCCGCCGTCGACATGATCCACACCGGACCGTCGGGGGTCCGGGCCTCCAAGGCGTTACCGGCGAAGTGGTCGACCTGCTCCAGCGAGAGGCCCACGATTCGTTTCCCCGACAGCAGCAGGCTTTCCGTCAGTTTTGATTTCTCCGCCGGGTCGGCCACCGCGTCCAGGCATACGATGACGTGGGTTCGGCCGATGGCCATCATCACGTTGGTGTGGTAGATGACCTCTCCCCGCAGGTCGGTACCGTGAAACGAAACGGGCTGGTAATCCATGAGCGTACACCAGGCATGCACCGCCTCCGCCGTACACCGCTGGGAGAGGCAGGCGTAGGCTACCCGGGCACCCCGGTCCAGAAGTAGGGAGCCGGTGCTCTCCAGGAACCGATCCTCCTCTTCCCATCCCGACAGGTCGATGTGGCGGGCGAGGAAGAAGCGGTCATGTAGTTGCTCGATGACGTCGGCCCTCCGCTCCAAGCGGCGCTGCGGCCAGTAGGACGGATAGGTCACCAACGTACCGTCTTCGTGGGTGGAAAACCAGTTGTTGGGGAAGACGGCATCGGGTTTTACCGGCGCGGGGGTATCGGCTACCACGTGAACAGTTACGCCGGCCTCCCGCAGCAGGGCGACGAAATGGTCGAATTCCTCTACGGCGCGCTGGCCGATCTGGGAAAAGCTTTCGCCGGTCACGGCTTCCTGGAAGGAGTTGTCGGCGACGGTCTCACTGGCGCGCGCAAAGTTGGCGGGGCGCACCATGAGCAGGTGGTGGGTGGTTTGCATGGTCAGGGTAACTGGTAGGGATGCGAAGGTGCAAAGATTTTCGTCATGCCGTACTTTGTGGGGAAAGCTCCCCCATGAACTATCTACCCCTCCTGCTTGCTTTCCTCCTCCTCCTTGGTTGCCGCGAAACGCCGCGGGTAGACTACGAATCAGTCAAGACGGAGACGTACTCCACGGCGGCCATTGCCGGTCCCCACCCGCTCGCCACCCAGGTGGGCATTGACGTGCTCCAACGCGGGGGCAATGCCATCGACGCGGCCGTAGCCATGCAACTCACCATGGCCGTCGTCTTCCCCCGGGCCGGCAACATCGGCGGCGGTGGATTCCTCGTCTACCGTCCGGCGGACGGCGACCCCATCACGTTGGATTACCGCGAAACCGCTCCCGCGGCCGCCCGTCGCGATATGTACCTGGATTCCCTCGGGAACGTCACCGAGGGGCTCAGCACCCGCGGCCACCTCGCCGTCGGGGTACCCGGCACCGTAGCCGGCATCGAGGCCATGCACCAGCGCTTCGGCAGCCTCCCGTGGGCGGAATTGGTGCAGCCAGCGATCGACTTTGCCATAAAGGGCTACCGCCTCAGCGAAAGTGAGGTGAATCGCCTTAAGAGCTACCACGATGAGTTTATCGAGTTCAACGCGACTACCCCCTTCTCCGACAGCAGTGTCGTGGCGGGAACGCAGGTGCAGCAACCCGACCTGGGCGCCACCCTAACCCGCATCCGCGATACCGGCCGCGCCGGATTTTACGACGGGGAAACCGCCCGCCTCCTCGTAGCGGAAATGGAAAGCGGAGGCGGTCTCATCACCACCGAAGACCTCCTGGCCTACGAACCGAAGTGGAAGGAACCGATTACCAAGCACTACAAAAACTACCGCCTTATTTCCATGCCGCCCAGCAGCAGCGGCGGGGTCGCCCTGGCCCAGATGACAGAAATGCTGGAGGATTATCCTCTATCCGAATACGGCTTCCAGTCCCCCCGCTCGGTACAGCTTATCGTGGAGGCCATGCGCCGGGCCTACGCCGATCGGGCGGAGTATCTCGGAGACGCTGATTTTTATGCCGTTCCCGTGGATTCCCTCCTCAGCGACACCTACCTGCGGCAGCGGATGGCGGACTTCCGTACCGACACCGCGGGTACCAGCACCAACATCGTGGCCGGTCAGATGGCCATGAAAGAATCGTATGAGACTACCCACATCAGCATCGTAGACAGTCTCGGCAATGCTGTGTCCATCACCACCACCCTCAACGGCAACTTCGGCAGCAAGGTGATGGTGGACGGCGGGGGCTTCTTCCTCAACAACGAGATGGACGACTTCAGTGCCAAGCCCGGCGTACCGAATATGTTCGGACTGGTGGGCAAGGAGGCCAACGCCATTCAGCCAGGTAAGCGGATGCTGTCCAGTATGACGCCGACCATCGTAGAGAAGGACGGGGAACTTTTCCTGGTCCTCGGAGCGCCGGGTGGCTCGACGATCATTACCGCCGTCCTGCAAACCTTCCTGAATGTGGTCGACTATGGGATGTCCCTGCCCGAGGCGGTAGACGCTCCCCGCTTCCACCACCAGTGGCTGCCGGACCAGATCCTGTACGAAAGGGATGCCCTCGCTCACGGGACAAAGGACAGCCTGGAGGCCCTGGGGTATCAGTTCCGCGAAGTGAATAGTATGGCCGTCATCAAGGCCATCCTGGTGCTGCCCGACGGCAGCATGCAGGCTGCCGCGGATCCCCGCAACCCCGACGATGACGTTACCGGCTACTGATCCTTATTTCAGGGCCCGCAGCGCATCACCGATGCGATCGACCGCCTGCTGGAGCTGCTCCTCGCTGGCGGCATAGCTGATGCGCAGGCAGGTAGGGGCACCGAAGGCGTCTCCGGTCACGGTCGCTACGTGGGCATCCATCAGCAGGTACTCGGACAGGTCGTCGGCGTTGGTAATCGTGAATTCTCCGTTCGATTTGCCGAAGAAGGCGCTGACGTCAGGGAAAATGTAGAATGCCCCCTGGGGACGATTCACCTTGAGCCCTTCGATCTTTTCCAGTCCCTCGATGATCAGCTCCCGGCGGCGGGCGAAGGCTTCCTTCATCTTTACCGTGGGTCCGAGGTCACTGTTGAGGGCGTGGGCCCCGGCGTACTGCGCGATGCTGTTGGCACCGCTGGTGCTTTGTCCCTGGAGCTTGTTACAGGCTTCGGCAATGTCCAGGGGCGCGCCCAGGTAGCCGAGGCGCCAGCCGGTCATGGCGAAACCCTTCGAGAAGCCGTTCACGGTAATGGTGCGGTCCCTGACCTCCGGGAAGGTGCCGATACTGACGTGCTTGCCGGTGAAGTTGATGTGCTCGTAGATCTCATCGGAAACGACGTAGACGTCGGGGTAGTCGACCAGCATTTTAGCAATGGCTCCGAGCTCGTCCCCGGTGAAGACCGACCCGGTCGGATTGCAGGGGGAGGAGAAGAGAATAAACTTGGTGCGGTCGGTGATGGCCGCGGCGATGGCCGCGGGCCCTGCCTTATAGTCGTCTTCGATGCCGGCTCCAACGATGACGGCCTTACCACCGGCGACTTCCACCATGGCCGAATAGCTTACCCAGAAGGGCGCCAGGATCACCACTTCGTCTCCCTCATTCAGGAGGGCGAAGCAGACATTGGCAATGCTCTGCTTGGCGCCGGTGCTGACCACGATGTGGGAGGGCGGGTAGTCCAGTCCGTTTTCGCGGGTGAACTTGTCGGAGATGGCCTGCCGGAGCTCGGCAATTCCGGGTACGGGGGTGTACTTGGTGTGGCCGGCGTCGAGGGCACGCTTGGCGGCATCCTTGATGTGCTCGGGGGTATCGAAGTCGGGCTCACCCAGGCTGAGGCTGATCACGTCAAATCCCTTTGCCTTCACTTCCCGGCCAAGCTGGGCCATCCGGAGGGTTGCGGATTCTTCCATATTGCGGACGCGATCGGAGAGCAGGGAGGTTGCGGTAGTAGCCATAGGTTGAGTTAATTTTGGGTGCACGAAGATACATTCTTCCAAAAAGCGAAGTACTGCACCGTGCGGTACTACCGGCCAGAAATTTACCGAAAATGGAACGGCTAAGGGTATCTTGCCCGCCAAGCTTTCTACGATCATGTCAAAAATTTCCATCGGCTCCTACAAGCCGCGCCTAAGCTTCTGGGAAATCTGGAATATGAGTTTCGGTTTCCTCGGTATCCAGTTCGGCTTCGCCCTCCAGAACGCCAACGTCAGCCGGATCTTCGAAACCCTGGGAGCTTCCCAGGACGAGCTCCCCATCCTCTGGCTGGCCGCCCCGGCCACCGGACTTTTGGTACAGCCCATCATCGGTTACTACAGCGACCGGACCTGGAGCGAGAAGTGGGGCCGCCGGCGCCCCTTCTTCGCCATCGGTGCCCTGCTGGCTACCCTTGCGCTCTTTGCCATGCCCAACAGTACCGCTTTGTGGATGGCGGTGATCATGCTCTGGCTACTGGACGCCTCGATCAACATCAGCATGGAGCCCTTCCGGGCCTTCGTCGGTGACATGCTGCCCAACGAGCAACGTACCAGCGGATTCGCCATGCAGTCCTTCTTTATCGGTACCGGTGCCGTCGTTGCCTCCGCCCTGCCCTGGATGTTTACCAACTGGTTCGGACTGGAGAACACCGCCGCGCCGGGTACCATCCCGGATTCCGTGCGGTGGTCGTTCTACCTCGGGGGTGTCGCATACTTCTCGGCCGTGATGTGGACGGTTTTCCGGTCCAAGGAATACCCCCCCGACGACATCCAAAAGCTCAAGGAGGAAAATGCCGCGGAAGGGATCTACGACGGTATAAAGGCCTCCTTCCGGGGAATCTTTAAAATGCCGAAGACCATGGTGCAGCTCTCCGCCGTACAGTTCTTTTCTTGGTTCGCCCTCTTTTCCATGTGGATCTACATGACTTCCGCCGTGACGAGCCACGTTTACGGTACGAGCGACAGCGATTCGGCGTTGTACAATGAAGGCGCCGACTGGGTGGGGATCTGCTTTGCGGTCTACAACGGGGTAGCCGCCCTGGCCGCCTTCCTGTTGCCGGTCATCGCCCGCAGCCTCAACCGCCGGCTTACCCACCTGCTGGCCCTCTTCTGCGGTGGCGTCGGCCTGGCCTCGGTCTACTTTATCAGCGACCCTACCCTGCTCCTGGTGTCCATGATCGGTGTCGGCATTGCGTGGGCCAGTATCCTATCCATGCCCTACGCCATCATTTCCAGCATCCTGCCGGCGAATAAGATGGGCTACTACATGGGGGTCTTCAACTTCTTCATCGTCATCCCGCAAATCCTCGCTGCCGGTATCCTGGGATATATCCTGCGCACCTTCTTTGGCAATATCCCCATCAATGCCCTGCTCATCGGAGCCGTCTCCTTCGGCATCGCGGGCCTGCTCTGCCTGATCGTCGACGACAATGAGGTAGAGGTGGATTTTGCGGTGCCACCTGCGCCGATCGAGCCGATCACCTGAGATGTTGTTCGGCTGACCCGGGTGACGGGCCTGCCGAGCCGATGCATCACTACTCCACGCGACCAAGTCGGGCCTGGAGGCCCTCCACGCGACTGCGTGAGCCTGGAGGCCCTAGTCCCGAGAATGCCTAAATACCCAGCCAGTGGGGAAAGAAGACCACGATGATCAGCAGCACCAACTGAATAATCAGGAACGGCACGATCCCCTTATACAGGTGAGCGGTAGTCACCTCCGGCGGAGCGACCCCTTTGAGGTAAAACAGCGCAAAGCCAAATGGCGGCGAGAGAAAACTCGTCTGGAGGTTAATGCCCAACAGGATGCCGAGCCAGATCAGGTCGGTACCGTAGGCGATGAAGACGGGAGTCACCACGGGGACGATGATGAAGACGATCTCGATAAAATCGATAAAGAAACCGGCGATGAATACCACCACCATCACCAGGGCCAGAAACTGATATTCCGGCAGGTCGTGGCGCTCGATGAGGGCCACCAGGAAGCGGTCGCCGCCCAACTCCCGGAACACGAGGGAGAAGGTCGTTGCCCCCAGCAGTATCATGAAGACCATGCTTGTCAGGTGGGTTGTATCCCGGCAGACCTCCCTGGTCACTTGCCAGTCCAGCCGGCGCTGGCTCGCCGTGAGGAGCACAGCCCCCGCGGCCCCGACCCCCGCTGCTTCCGTTGGAGAAGCGACGCCCAGTAAAATACTGCCAAGTACCGCGACGATTAGCAACAGGGGTAAAAACAGACTCTGCAACACATTGATCCACAGATTTTTACTCCACTTTTCATCACTTCCTTCCGGAAGGGGGAAAACCGTTGGCTTTACGATTCCCAGCACCAGGATATAGACGATATACCCCCCTACCAACAACATGCTCGGAAACAGGGCCGCCCGGAAGAGTGACCCCACGCTTACCTGGAGCACGCTACCGAGCAACACCAGCACCACGGAAGGCGGGATGATTTGTCCCAGCGTACCGGAAGCCGCGATCACCCCCGTTGCCACGGTAGGCGGATAGCCCTGGCGCAGCATGGGGGGCAAACTGATCAGCCCCATCGTGATGACGGTGGCTCCGACGATCCCGGTGGACGCCGCCAGCAGCGCCCCCACGATCACCACCGAGACCGCCATGCCCCCGCGCACGGAACCGAACAGGCTCGCCATACTGTTGAGCATCCGTTCGGCCAGTCCGCTCTTTTCCAGCATGATGCCCATAAACACGAAGAGAGGAACCGCCAGCAGGACCGAATTGTCCATCACCCCCATGACCCGGTTGGGCAGGAGGGTGAGCACGGTGGGATCCAGGAAACAGAAGGCGTAGAGCAGGCTGAGTCCGCCCAGGGTAAAGGCCACCGGGTAGCCGTAGAGCACCAGCAGAAAGATGCTGACGAACAGGATCAGTGCGAGGACGGCCAGGCTCACGCGGCGGGTTCTTGGTACGCCGTCCAGGCCGTGGCAATGCCCTGTAGGAACAGCAGGGCGGCGGCAAAGGGCACGACGGCTTTAATGGGAAAGAAGTAGGGATTACCGTTTGGATTGGGACTCCCCTCCCCGGCCACCAGGGCATCGGCGGCGTATTGCCAACTGGTATAGAAAAGCACGGCCGCCCAGGGCAACAAGAAAATGAGGGTACCGAACACGTTCACGAGCCGCTGGTCGCGGGCGCTGAATTTTTCGTAGAACAGATCGACCCGCACGTGACGGTCCTGTTGGAGGGCGTAGGGAATACCTAACAGGAAGATGAGGGAAAAGAGGTGCCATTCGAGTTCGATCACCCAGGCGGCGGTCTGGGAAAGCGACCAGCGCAGGACCACGTCGACCACCACGAGCACGATCAGTACGAGATTGAGGAGTCCGGCGGCCCGCCCGATCCAGCTCACCACGGCGTCGATGAAGGTGACGAGGCGGTTCACGGCAGCGCTAGTAGCTGGCGGGCGATGGATTCCGGGGCGGGGTCCCGGGCCTCGACCCGGATCAGTTGGCCGGCGGGCTTCTTGCTCGCGTAGTGCGCGTAGGCTTTGTCGTAATACACGAGAGCGATGCGGCACGCCTCCGCGAAATCGCTGCTTTCCAGGGCTTCGAGGGCGGCCTGCAGGTGGTTGCTCCCCAGCTTTTTGCGCAGTCGGATGAAGGCAGCGGCGAGCCCCTCCCGGGGGTAGCCCGCATAGTCCCGCACCAGATTATCCACTCGCCATGCAGTGGGCTGCACCAGCTCGATGGCCGGGGCGGCCAGTAGGCGGTCGTAGAAAACTTCCGGCTGACAAACGGTGCCGATCAAGCGGCTTTCGTCTTCCAGCCACACCGTAGTTCCCGGGGAAATTTCACTCAGGGCGGCGTAGAGTAAGTTTTCGAATTCTTCGGTCGTGGGTTGTGAATCTTCCCCGAGGGCACCGAAGGAAGAGCCCTTGTGGTTGGCCAGTCCCTCGAGGTCGATGACCGCGGCCCCCTGTTCGCGCATGGCCAGCAGGATCGGCGTCTTGCCGGAACCCGTCGGTCCGCTCAGTACCCGCAGCTGGTGGTGATCCCGGGATAGCCATTCCCGGACGTACGCCCGGTAAGCCTGGTATCCGCCGCTCAGCTGGTGTACGTCCATCCCCGCACGTTCCAGCAGCCAGGCGACGCTGGCACTCCGCTGTCCTCCCCGCCAGCACTGTACGACCATGCTCCCGTCAGGTGCCGCGGCACGGGCCTGCTCTACCAGGTGCCGCAGCTTACCTCCCGCGATTTCCAGCCCCCGGAGCAGGGCCTCGTCCGGACTCACCTGCTTATACAGAGTACCCACTTCCGCCCGCTCGGCATTGTCGAACAGGGGCATACTGACCGCACCGGGGGCATGACCGGCCGTGAACTCTCCGGGGCTCCGTACGTCCAGCAGAACGGGGCGCCGGTCCAGGGCAAAAAACTCCTCGGGGGATAGAATACGCATGGGGAAAGGTAGTGCTTGGCGGGGCCGCGGGTGCAGGGCAAGTGGAGGCATCGGGCTTTTATGAAATTGCGGACCGGGTAGAGGGGAAAGATAGAAAAAAGCCAACTTACCTTTGCCGCCATGCGGATCACCGTCTTTTCCCGCGGGCCCAGCCTGTACAGTACCCGACGCCTGGTGGAAGCCGGTGAAGAACAGGGCCATGCCATGGTAGTGGTGGACCACGCACTCTGCAGTCCCTCCCTGTTCGGCGAGAAGAGTTCCATCCTCTACCACGGGGCGCCCATGGAGCTCCCGCAGGTTGCCGTCCCCCGCATCGGGGCCAATATCACCAACCGCGGGGTGGCCATCATCCGCCAGCTCGATGCCCTGAGCGTGCCCCATATTTTGTCGGCCGATGCCCTCCTCCTGGCGCGGGATAAGATGAGTTGCCTGCAGAAATTGACGGAAGCCGGAGTCGACGTGCCGCGTACCGTTCTTTGCTTTTCCGCCTACGAGGCCAAGCGCGCCGCCCGCCGCATGGGCCCCTTCCCGATCGTGGTGAAGCTGCTCGAGGGCACCCACGGCGTAGGGGTTGCCTTGGCCCACAACCTCTACCAGCTCGAGCGGCTGGTGGACGGGTTTTTACAGTTGCAGGACCGTATCCTTCTCCAGGAGTACATTCGGGAAAGCAACGGCTGCGATATCCGGGCCTTCGTAGTGGGCGACGAGATCGTCGCCGCTATGCAACGCAAGGCCGCCCCGGGAGAATTCCGGGCCAACATTCACCGGGGCGCTACGGCCACCCCGGTGGAACTCAGCGCGGAGGACCGCGCCCTGGTCATGCGCACCGCCGCCGTGATCGGAGTAGAAGTCGCGGGCATCGACCTGATCCCGAGCAAGCGCGGCCCCCTGGTGATGGAGGTCAACGCCAGTCCGGGACTGGAAGGCATCGAGGGGGCGACCGAGGTAGATATCGCCGGGGCCATTATTCGGTACGCAGCAAGCAAGATATGAGTGATATTTCCCCCCTGGTTCTGGCGAATGGTGAATTTTATCCCGGCCAATCGGGTACGGTCGAACTCGTAGCCGGGCAACTCCCCAGTGGAAATCCGGTCTCGATCCGGGCCCATGTGTTCCGGAGCTACAAGCCGGGCCCCATTATCCTCTTCATCGGAGGCGTCCACGGCGACGAGATCAACGGCGTCGAGATCCTGCGGCTGGGCATCGGGGAACAGATCTTTTCCAACATCATGGCCGGTACGGTGATCGTAGTACCGCTGCTCAACGTCTTCGGCTTCAATTCCTTCAGCCGGGACGTCCCCGACGGCAAGGACGTTAACCGCAGCTTTCCGGGCAACGCCACCGGCTCCCTGGCCAGCCGGATCGCCCACGGGCTGAGCAAGAACCTGCTGGCCCACTGCGACCTGGCGGTTGATTTTCATACCGGTGGCCGCGGGGTGTTCAATTACCCCCAGCTCCGGTATTCCCCCGACGACGAGGAGGCACTGAAGGCCGCCCTGCAGTTTAATCCACCGATCATTCTTTCCGCCAAGGCTCCGATCAAGTCGCTGCGGCGGTCTGCCCATAAATCCCTCGGCCTGAGCGTGCTGACCTTCGAAGGTGGTGAAAACCTGCGCTACGACGGCCACAGCATCCACGAGGGGCTGGCCGGCATCCGCCGGCTGCTTGCGGCCCGCGACATGCTCGCCCGCTCGGAGGATGATTTCACCCGCGAGCCCGTCCGGGTTTCGTCCAGCAGCTGGGTCCGGGCCGGCCGTGCCGGTCTCTTCCAGTGGACCAAACGCAGTGGCTACGCCGTGCGCAAGAGCGAACCGATCGGCATCATTCACGATCCCCACGGCGTACGGCCCAACAAGCGGATCCTGTGTCCGCGCAACGGATTCATCATCGGCCACAACAATGCCGCGGTGGTCAGCCAGGGCGATGCCCTGTTTCATATCGGTTACTAATCACTCACTGCCGGGGCGCCGGCCCGGAAAGGCAAGTTCTCCGGCCCCTTCCGCGTTAGCCGGGCATAATCTTGAAGGCAATGTCAGTAATTGTAAAGGACCTTACCAAGGCATACGGCAACCAGCTTGCCCTGGACGGGATCAGCTTTGCGGCCGCTCCCGGGGAGGTCCTCGGTTTCCTGGGGCCCAACGGCGCCGGAAAGACGACCACCATGAAGATCCTGACCTGTTACCTGAGCCAGACCTCGGGCAGTGCGGAGGTCTGCGGCCACGACGTGGCCAGCGATAGCCTGGCGGTACGTAAATTGATCGGCTACCTGCCCGAGCACAACCCGCTGTACAAAGACATGTACGTACGGGAATACCTGCGCTTTGCCGCGGCCGCCCACGGTGTCCGCCAGCCCCGGGCGCGTATCGAGGACCTCATCGAGATCACGGGGCTCGGGCGGGAGGCTCACAAGCTCATCGGGGCCCTTTCGAAGGGCTACCGGCAGCGGGTCGGACTCGCCCAGGCCATGCTCCATGACCCCAAGGTGCTGATTCTGGATGAGCCCACCAGCGGCCTCGATCCCAACCAACTCGCGGAGATCCGTCGCCTGATCAAGCAGCTCGGGGAGAAAAAAACGGTCATCTTCAGTACCCACATTATGCAGGAGGTACAAGCCATCTGCGACCGGGTCATCATCATCGACCGGGGTAAACTCGTGGCTGACGACCCCATCGAACGCCTGCAGCGACGGCTTAGCGGAGACCGGTCGCTCACCGTAGCATTCGATCGACCGGTGGCCGAAGCGCAGTTATTGCGCATTCCCGGGGTGAGCAACATCGTCCCCGGTAAACATCCGTTTACCTACCGGCTCTTTCTGCTGGGGGAAACGGACCCGCGTCCGGATGTCTTTCGCTTCGCCGTAGCCAACGATTTGGTACTGATGGGTCTAGCTATGGAAGAGCTCAGCGTAGAAGAAGTCTTTCGTGCCCTTACCGCCGTTGGATAAGTTTTACCTTTACGCCGTGATGAAATGGATCTTCCTGTTGCTTCCCCTCTGGCTGAATGCTCAGCAACGCGCGCCCCTGGACGGAAACTTCCGCTTCAACGACGGCGTGTACCTGACCCATGCCGCGCTGCTGAATAACCGACCCGATGTGGACTGGAGCGATATCGACGGGGAAATGGTACAGCTTACGGAAGATCACCGCGTACAGGTGGAAGGGTTCGGCTACAAGTCGGGTGCATACGACCAACCATACGCCATCAGCCTGGACGGCCTGCCCTACCTCTTCGTGCGGGAAGAACCCAGCCGCGGCTTCCATGAATTTGCCGGGCTCCGCATTCGGGGCACCTACAGTACGATGCAGTACGATACGGTGGTTCGCACCCGTCACCTCATGAAAGCCTACAACCCGGTAAACGGCATCGCTTTTCGGGAAGGGTACGTGGAGCGCGACCGCCAGAATGCCCTGCGGCGGATCGTCGATATGCGCAGCGGCCGGCGGTTGCCCCTCGATCAGGCTACGGTGATGCGGCTGGTGGACGGGGAAGACGACCTCTTATCTGCCCTGGAACGCACGGCACACAACGAGGAGAATAAAGTGCTGCGTGCCCTCGTCATCTTCAACGAACGCCACCCGCTGCTGCTCCCCCTGCCCCAAGCCAACCGTTAGATGATTGCCATTTTTCGCAAGGAGATCAACGCCTTTTTTGCCAGCCTGATCGGCTACGTCGTGATCGCGGTCTTCCTGATCGTCATGGGCCTTTTCCTCTTCGTTTTTCCGGATACAAGCCTGCTTACCTATGGCTATGCCACCCTCGGTCCCGTTTTCACCCTGGCGCCGAACGTCCTGCTCTTCCTCATTCCCGCCATTTGTATGCGCGCCTTTGCGGAGGAACGGCAATCCGGGGCGATCGAGCTGCTGGTGACCCGGCCGCTCCGCGACATCGAGATCGTGATGGGCAAATTCCTCGCCTGCCTGCTATTGGTCGTGATTGCCCTCCTCCCTACCCTCCTCTATTACTACACCATTTACCAACTGGGCGAGCCGGTCGGCAACATCGACGCCGGCGGCACGATCGGCAGTTACCTGGGCCTGCTGTTTCTGAGTATGGCCTTCGTGGCGATCGGTCTCTTTTCCAGCTCCCTGACTACGAATCAGGTCGTCAGCTTCCTGCTCGCATTGGCCATCACCTTCTGGTGCTACTTCGGCTTCGATTACCTGGCGAGCCTGCCCACCTTCTACGGCAACGGCGATACCTTCATCAGCGAGCTGGGCATGCAGGAGCATTTCCGGAGCCTGGGCCGCGGGCTGATCGACAGCCGGGACG
>JBBSPZ010000085.1:0-17385 GCA_038258275.1 Chitinophagales bacterium
AGCCCTTCCACGAATTCGTGGATGACCCGGGCGTTGATATTCGTCCGCCCGCGGGTCAGCGCCTTCAGCGCCTCGTAGGGCCGGGGGTAGCCTTCCCGGCGCAGGATGTTCTGGATCGCCTCGGCAGTGACCATCCAGTTGGCTTCCAGGTCGGCGGCGATCTTGTCGGGATTGAGGACGAGCTTACCGAGCCCCTTGTCGATGGCCTTCACGGAAAGCAGGAGGTGAGCGATTGGGACCCCCAGGTTCCGGAGGACGGTAGAGTCCGTCAGGTCACGCTGCAGGCGGCTGATGGGGAGCTTGTCGGCCAGGTGGGTAAACAGGGCACGGGCCAGGCCCAGGTTTCCTTCCGCGTTTTCAAAGTCGATGGGGTTGACCTTGTGGGGCATGGCCGAGCTCCCGATCTCGCCGGCTAAGGTACGCTGGCGGAAGTACTCCATGCTGATGTAGGTCCAGGCGTCACGGCACAGGTCGATCAGGATGGTGGAGATGCGGGTGAGGGCGTGGAAGAGGGCCCCGAGGTTGTCGTAGTGCTCGATCTGGGTGGTGGGGTAGCTGCGGTCCAGGCCAAGGGTGTCGTTCACGAAGCGATCCGCGAAAGCGTGCCAGTCGTGGTCGGGATAGCTCACGTAGTGGGCGTTCATATTCCCGGTGGCGCCGCCGAATTTAGCGGAGAGCGGCACTTCCCGCAGCTGGCGTAGTTGCTCGCGCAGGCGGTGGGTCCAGACGGCGAATTCTTTCCCGAGCAGGGTAGGGGAGGCGGGCTGGCCATGGGTGCGGGCAAGCATGGGGATGTCCCGCCATTCCTGAACCAGGGATTCCAGTTGCTCAATCAGGGCCACCAGGGCGGGATAGATCACCTCGTTCAGGGCATCCTTGAGGCTTAGGGGGACGGCCGTATTGTTGATGTCCTGGCTGGTGAGTCCGAAGTGGGTAAATTCTACGATGGCGCCGAGGTCCCGCTCTTCCAGTTTCTTTTTCACGAAGTACTCGACGGCCTTGACGTCGTGGTTCGTGACCCGCTCGGTCCGCTTGATCTCCTCGGCGTCCGCTTCGTTGAAGTCGGTGACGATGGAGTCGAGCGCCGAGATGGCCGAAGCATCGGCTCCCTGCAACTGCGGCAGACCTAGGTGGTAGAGCGATTGCAGGTACCTCACCTCTACCAGCACCCGGTAACGGATCAGGGCGTATTCACTGAAGAAGGCCGATAGCTCGCTCGTTTTGGAGGCGTAGCGGCCATCGATGGGACTGATCGACTGCAGGGCGGACATAGGCTGGATTTGTCTGCGAAGGTAAGCTAGACGAAGAACTCGTCGTCCAGGGTATGCGGCTGCTTGTCCCGCTTGATGTGGAAGGGCTTCGAGTCTCCGGCATCGAGCAGGCGCCCATCCACGCGGGTGATGGGCGTCTTGATACTGGCAAGCAGGCAGCGGTCGTTGCGGAATACGTCCACCGTCACGCCGCCAATCCAGCTCATGCCGATCTCGACGCGAAATTTGTCCGTGCCCTCTCCGGTAGCGGCATCGACGGTAAAGTAATGGCTGCGTCCGAAGACGCTGGCGCCGACGCTGGCCAGTTGTCCGTTGAAGTAAACTTTTTCCTCCCCGGTCCACATGCTGTTGTGCACTTCCAGGAGGTCGTCGTCGATGGGGAGGGATAAGATGCGCATGGGAATATGATTTGCTACGAAACTACCGCCGGGCCGCCTTGCCGGCAAGGGGGATAGACCAACGCACCCTGGCGGTCGATCATCGACCCGCCCGGCGCTAAGTCGCGCGCGTCGCCTGAAACCAGCGCCAGTAATCTTTGCCGTATTACCTTCACCCCGCTTAACCAGCCGACGATATGCCACGCCTCCTCCGCTTTTCCCTTCTGCTTTGCACCTGCGTCCCCGCCCTGTCCCTGTTTGCCCAGGGTACGGCGGAACCCCCCGCGGACTTTCTGCGGAGCATCGGGAAAATGTACGTGGTGGTTGCGGTCATTGTCGTTGTCTTTCTCGGTCTCGCCCTTTACCTCTGGCGGTTGGACCGGCGCCTAACCAGTATTGAACATCAAATTGAAGATCATGCCTGAAAAAACATTTCTCGAGAGCGTAGGACGTTATTTTGACGCCGCCGCACCCCATACCGGTCTGCCGGATGGCCTGTTGAAGCAGATCAAGGTCTGCAACTCCGTTTACCAGATTTACTTCCCCGTCAAGATCGACGGCGAGGTCAGGGTCATCGAAGCCTACCGCGCCCAGCACAGCCACCACCGGAGCCCCACCAAGGGCGGTATCCGCTACTCCAACCACGTGAATCAGGAAGAGGTAGTCGCCCTGGCGACCCTGATGTCGTACAAGTGTGCCATTGTGGACGTGCCCTTCGGCGGTGCCAAGGGCGGTGTCCGCATCAATCCCTGGGAGTACACCGAGGCCGACCTGGAGAAGATCACCCGCCGCTACACCACCGAACTGATCCGCCGCAAATTTATCGGGCCGGCCATCGACGTGCCCGCCCCCGACTACGGGACCGGCCCCCGGGAAATGGCCTGGATCTACGATACCTACCGCAGCTTTCACCCGGACGACATCAACGCCGCCGGCTGTGTCACCGGTAAGCCCGTCAGCCAGAACGGCGTACGCGGACGTACCGAGGCCACCGGCCGCGGCGTCTTCTACGGCATCCGGGAGGCCTGCAACCAAAAGGACCTGATGGATAAGCTGGGACTGAACCTCGGCATCGAGGGCAAGACCATGGTCGTGCAGGGACTCGGCAACGTCGGCTCCCATACCGCTACGATCAGCCAGGACGAGGGGGGCGTCAAGATCATCGGCGTTTCCGAAGTGGAGGGCGCGATCTACAACAAGAACGGCTTCGATATCCACGACGTCATGCGGCACCGCGCCGAATCCGGCAGTATACTGAGCTACCCCGGTGCCCAGGCCTTCGGGAAGGACGACCGGCGCGCGGTGATGGAATTTGAATGCGACATCCTGGTGCCCGCCGCCCTCGAGAACCAGATCGACGCCGACAACGCCTACAACGTGAAGGCGAAGATCGTGGCCGAGGCCGCCAACGGTCCGATCACGGCCGACGGTTCCGCCATCCTGGCCCAGCGCGGGATCATGGTGCTGCCGGATATCTACCTCAATGCCGGCGGGGTGACCGTGAGCTACTTCGAGTGGCTGAAGAACCTCAGTCACATGCGCTTCGGTCGCCTGCAGAAGCGCTTCGACGAGCAGAATTACCGCCGCATCGTGGAGCAGATCGAAACCACCACCGGAAAGAAAATCAGCGACCGCGACCGGGAAATGATCATCCACGGCGCCGACGAAATCGACCTGGTGCGTTCCGGATTGGAGGAAACCATGATCGCCGGCTTCCAGGGAGTATACTCCCTCTACAAAGAAAAAGAGGGGATCAAGGACCTGCGGACGGCCGCCTTCGCGCTGGCAATCAGCAAGATATCGAATGACTACATCAGCCTGGGTATTTGGCCGTAGACAATAAATTGGCGAATAAAATACTTATTTCATTGCAATTGTGAAATAATTGTTGGTGCGGCTATCTTTGCCGCATCATCCTAGCCAACCTTATTCCATGTCCGACAAACTTGATAAAATCGACCTGAGTATCCTGAAGATCCTTCAGGACAACAGCAAGATCACGAACCTCGATCTCTCCAAGCGCATTGGCCTCAGCCCGGCTCCCACCCTCGAACGGGTCAAGAAGCTGGAGCAGAACGAGGTCGTGCAGAGCTACCACGCCCAGGTCAGCCCCGTTGCCATCGGACTGAACGTGAAAACGTTTGTCCTGGTCTCCCTGGACTGGCGCAAAAATCAGGCCCGGGAAAACTTCCTCGAGCAGGTGAAAAACATCGAGGAGATCACCGAATGCTACATCATCACCGGGGAAGCCGATTTCCTCATCAAGATCATCTGCAAGGACATACCGACCTACGAGCGGCTGCTCTTCAAGACGCTGCAGCAAATCGACGAGATCGAGCGCCTGAAGACGCTGATGACTCTGTCGACCGTCAAGGACGTCAAGCGGTTGCCCTTCGACTACGAAGGAGAGTAGCATGCCCACTACGCTCAACATCGGCCTCGTCCAGCAATCCAACACCGGCGACCGCACCGCCAATATCGAAAAGAGCGCGGGCGGGATCCGCAGGTGCAAGGAAATGGGCGCGGAGCTGGTCGTGTTGGTAGAGCTACATACCGGACTCTACTTTTGCCAGACGGAGGAGACGGAAATCTTTGACCAGGCCGAGCCCATCCCCGGGCCGAGTACGCAGTTCTTCGGCGCACTCGCCAGAGAACTGGACCTGGTCCTGGTGCTGAGCCTCTTCGAGAGCCGGGCCCCCGGGCTCTGCCATAATACTGCCGTCGTGATCGAACGCGACGGCAGTATCGCCGGGCGCTACCGCAAGATGCACATCCCCGACGACCCGGCCTACTACGAAAAATTCTACTTTACGCCCGGCGACCTGGGCTTCCAGCCGGTACAGACCAGCGTGGGCAAATTGGGGGTGCTCGTCTGTTGGGACCAGTGGTATCCGGAAGCGGCTCGCCTCATGGCACTCGCCGGGGCAGAGCTGCTGATCTATCCCACCGCCATCGGGTTCGAAACCACCGACCCCCCCGAGGAGCAGGAGCGGCAGCGGGACGCCTGGATCATTTCCCAGCGGGGGCACGCCGTCTATAACGGCCTGCCCGTGGTGGCCGTGAACCGCACCGGTTTCGAACCGGATCCCAGCGGGACGACCGGCGGGATCCAATTCTGGGGAAGCAGCTTCGTCGCCGGCCCCCAGGGAGAATACCTCTACCAGTCGCCCCGCCAGGAGGAAGACGTCGCCGTGGTAGCGGTCGACCGCAAGCGAACGGCCGACGTACGCCGGATCTGGCCCTTCTTCCGCGATCGCCGGATCGATGCGTACGACGGGCTCCTGCGGCGGTACATCGACTAACTTAACGCGGGTGACCGACCCATAAATGGAATCCAAGCTTTTGAGAATCACGGGAAGTTCGTTGCACCAGCGGTCCCGCCGGATATGAAATACCTTTGCGGGTAAACGAGTGAAGACGTGACGAGAGCGGAAAAAGCAGCGGATATCCAGGACATCCTGGATGGATTGTACCCCACGACACCTATTCCCCTGGATCATAAAGATCCCTACACCCTGCTGGTGGCCGTCCTGCTTTCCGCCCAGTGTACGGACGTACGCGTAAACCAGGTAACCCCCGCGTTGTGGGACCTGGCCGACCGACCGGAAGTGATGAAGGAGGTGGCGGTGGAGGACATCCGGGAAATCATCCGTCCCTGTGGCCTCTCTCCCGGCAAGAGTAGGGCTATCCGGGAACTCAGCCGCATCATCGACGAGGAACACGGTGGGGTAGTGCCCCAGGACTGGGCCGCGCTGGAAGCCCTGCCGGGGGTCGGACACAAGACGGCGGGCGTGGTCATGAGTCAGGCCTTCGGGGTGCCGGCCTTCCCGGTGGATACCCACATCCACCGCCTGGCCTACCGCTGGGCCCTTTCCACCGGTAAAAACGTGGTCAAAACGGAATACGACCTCAAACGGTTGTTTCCAGTGGAAGCATGGAACAAATTACACCTCCAACTCATCTTCTTCGGGCGGGAGTACTGTACGGCGCGCGGACACCGGATGCGTACCTGTCCGATCTGCTCCCGCTACGGACGCCGCTCCCTGCTGAACCTGGAAAAAGCATAACTTGACCCCATGGAGGGACACACCCAACGCGGAACATGGGGCCGGAGACTGCCGCGCATCCTCCTGGGAGTATCCGCCGTGGTGCTCATCAGCCTGTTGTATCCCAACAACCTGACGTTCCCCTACCAGTTCGAGCTCAATCAGACCTGGCAGTACGCCGACCTCAGCGCCCCCTACGCCATCCCGATTCTGAAACGGGACGAGCGCCTGGCCGACGACCGGCAGGCGGTCATTCGCAGCCTGACGCCGGTATACCGCCGCGATGCGGAGATCGCCCGGCGCAACCGTACCGCATACATCGAATCGTTCCGGGTAGCGGTCGATTCCGCGGCGGCCCGCGGGACGTTTGCCGCACTACGCCTGCAGTCCGAAGCCCACCGACTCTACGGCCTGGAAATCCTGGACCGGATCTACAAGCGCGGCATCGTACGCCTGCGCACCGAGGATGAGGCGCGCTCCGGTATGGCCTCCGTACTCCAGATCGTGGACGGCAGCGAGGTGGATACTCGCACCATCGGCCAGGTATTCACCACCCCCGGCCGGGCCCGCCAGTGGCTCAACGACAGCCTGCTGTACACCCGGTTGGCAGCTCCTGACTTTCTGCAGCCGCTGCTGGAAGATAAGTTGGAGTACAATACCTTCTACAACGACAGTTTGACCAACCGCTTAAGGGAGCAGTCACTGGACGCGGTGAGTCCGTTTGACGGTCTCGTTTCCCAGGGAGACGTGCTGGTCCGCCAGGGCGAAGTGATTTCCGAGAACGTATACCAAAAGCTGGTGAGTTACCGGCGGCTGTACAACGATAATTTGCAGGGGTCGAGCAGCTACCTGTCGGTCTTCGGGGGATACAGCATCCTGGTCGGGCTGGTGATCCTGTTGTTGTTCCTCTACCTGCGCACCTTCTTTCCCTTGGTGTATGTACGGCCGAAGAACCTGGTCTTCATCCTGATCTGGCCCCTGATCTATGCGGTGCTCGTACGCTCGATCGAATTGGCGCCCGGCTGGAGCGGATACGTGGTGCCCTTCTGTATCGTACCCATCGTGATGCGGATCTTTTTTACCGAGCGACTGGCCTTTTTCGTGCACGTGGCGGTCGTGCTGATCGCCAGCTTCCTCACCTCCCTGGGGTATCCCTTCACCTTTCTGAGCATCATGGCGGGGGTGGTGGTGATCTTCATGGACATCGATACCCGCGACTGGTCGCGCTTCTTCAGCAGTTTGCTGCTGCTGTTTGCCTTTTACCTGTTCGGCTACATCGGCATTCAGCTGGTGCAGGGTTCGGGCTTCCTGACGATCAACTACGTGGACATCATGTGGCTGGCGCTGAACGTCTTCCTGGTGTTGCTCGCTTACCCGCTGATCCCCCTGCTGGAACGCTTTTTCGGATTGACCTCGCCCATTACCCTGATCGAACTCAACGACATGAATCGTCCGCTGCTCGAGCGGCTCGCCCGTCAGGCCGCGGGCACCTGGCAGCACAGCCTCAACGTGGCCAACCTGGCCGAGCGGGTCGCCAGCGAGATCGGTATCAACTCCCTGCTCGTCCGTACGGCAGCCCTCTACCACGACGTCGGTAAGTTGAAGAATCCGGAGTACTTCATCGAAAACCAGAACGGACCCAACCCCCACGACCGCATTACCGACCTGGAGAGTGCCAAGATCATCATTGATCACGTCAACGAGGGCGTCCGCCTGGCCAAGGCCGCGGGGCTGCCGGAGGTGATCCTCGATTTCATCCGCACCCACCACGGCACGACGCTGGCCGAATACTTCTACCGCAACCACATCAAGGATCATCCCGAGCGGGAGGTAGACGAACCCTACTTCCGCTACGACGGCCCCCTACCCACCAGCAAGGAACAGACGGTACTGATGCTTGCGGACAGCGTTGAGGCGGCCTCCAAATCCCTCAAGCAACCCACGGAGGAGGAATTGTACGACCTCATCGACAACATCATCCGGGGCAAGCTTACCAAGGGGCAGTTGGTGCAGAGCCGACTCAGTTTCCTGGAGCTGGAAACCCTCCGGCGCATATTCCGGTCGGTGCTGAAGACCTCCCACCACCTGCGGATCGCCTATCCCAAGGATACCAGGGCCAAAAACGAGGAAGAGTAGGGAGCGCCGGTTAAATGAGCTCCCGGGCCCCGTGAAAGTGGACGCCAGGAGAAATGACCTGGGCGGCCTCTACCATTTTAGCGGCCAGGGTGACGGCGTTGGTGGGATTATAATCCCCCAGTAAGTTGGGAGAGATCTTGCGCAGCAGGGTCGTGATGCCCGCGGCGACGCGTTCCCCGAGGCGGGTTTCGTCGCGTTCGCCCACCAATACGCCGGGCCGGAAGACGTGAATGGACCAGTAATCGAGCCGGGTGACCGCTTCCTCCGTTTCTCCCTTTACGCGGTTGTAGAAAAAGCTGCTTTCGGAGTCCGCCGAGGCCGCGCTGACCAGGAGGCACTGATTGGCTCCGTTGGCCTGGGCGAGTTGGGCGGCGTGGACGATGTATTCGTAATCGACTTTCCGGAACGCTTCCTCACCCCCGGCTTTTTTGATCGTCGTACCCAGGGCGATGAAAATATCCTGGCAGCGGAAGCGCTCGCGGTGGCGTTCCATGCGGTTGAAGTCGATCTGTGGATTCTCCAGCTTCTTGCTCTGGCGGTGCAGTGGCCGGCGGGTGGGCGCGATCACCCTAGCGTAGGCCGGGTGGGCCAGCAGGCGGTCCAGGAGTTGTTCCCCGACCAGGCCCGTCGCTCCCAGGAGGAGGGCCGTCTTCCGGCTGGCCACGATTTCCATACGATCACTCATGCCATACCTAACCGCCGGAAAGTAACCAAGTTTATACCCGGGCGGCGGGGCGCAGGTAGAAGCGGGAAAGGAAGCCCATGCCGGCGAGGAAGAAAAGCGACAGGATCAGGATGCTGATCCGCATGCTGCCCGTCAGGGCATCCAGGAAACCGAAAAGAAAGGTGCCGAATACGATGGCCACCTTCTCCAGCACGTCGTAGAAACTGAACCAGGAAGTGGTGTCGGTCCGGGAACCGTCGGCCTCCTGATCGGCCGGAATCACTTTCGCATAGGTGGAGCGGCTCAGCGACTGGACGCCGCCCATGACGAGCCCCACGGCCGCGGCGATGAAGTAAAACTGGGTCTTCCCTTCGACGAAATAGGCCAGCAGGCAGATCACGATCCAGATGATCAGCTCGAAGTAGAGGGCGAACTTGTTTCCCCTCCACTCGCTGATCTTGGCCGCCAGGTAGGCCCCGCCGATCGCGACGATCTGGAGGATCAGCACGACGACGATGAGCTCCGCCGTTTCGAATCCCAGCTCTTTTTTGGCGAAGATGCTGGCCAGGAAGATGATGGTCTGTACCCCCGCACTGTAGCAGAAAAAGGCCGTAAGAAATCGTTTGGCCTCGGGATAGCCGGTGAGCCGGTCCCACACCTGCCGGAGTTCCTGCCAGCCGCGGGCGGCCATGTCGCCCAGTCCGGTGCCGGGTTTGCGGACGTCGTCGGGAAGCCGCGCCAGGGAGATAGAGGCAAAGATCAGCCACCAGGCGCCCACCGTGACGAAGGCCATGCGGACAGCCAGGGTACCCGTGGCGGGCAGGCCGAACCACTCCGGCTTCTGTACCATCGCCAGGTTGAGGAGCAGCAGCAGCACGCTGCCGACGTAGCCCATGGCAAAGCCCCGGGCGCTGAGGCGGTCGAAGCGGTCTTCCGTAGCGATCACCGGCAGGAAACTGTTGTAGAAGACCAGGCCGCCGGCGAAGCCGATCAGCCCGACGATGAAGCCCAGGCTGCCGATCCACATGGTGGACATCCCCGTGAAGAAGAACAGGCTGAGGCACCCCAGGCCGCCCATGGTCGTAAAAAATTTCAGGAACCACTTCCTCCGTCCTCCGGCGTCGGCAATGCCGCTGAGCAGGGGAGAGAGCAGCGCAATGACGAGGTAGCTGAAGGTTATCAGGTACGCAAACCACGAACTGTTGGTGAAGCCGAGGCCGAGCACCGTGAACTCCGGATCGATCATCTCCTCGAAGTACGGGGGGAAGATCGCCGTCGTGATCACGAGGGCGAAAGCGGAATTGGCCCAGTCGAAAAGGGCCCAGCCGTTGAGCGTCTTCCGGTCGTTGAGGGGATGCATCATGGGGGTAAAGGTAGCCGGTAACCGCCTTAAGTGGTTTCTTTGCAGCGGTGGACACATCCGATGTACTGCCCGATCTTTTCCGTCATTACCAAACGACCTATTCCCCATGCCTCTCATCAAATCCATTTCCGGTTTTCGCGGCACCATCGGCGGCCGCGCCGGCGAAAACCTGACGCCCGAAGACATCGTATCCAGCGTGGCCGGCTACGGCGACTGGCTGATCCGTAGCGGAGCCAACCGCCTGGTGGTGATCGGCCGCGACGGTCGCCCCTCCGGTCCCGTCGTTTCCGCGCTCACCGCCGCGACCCTACAGTGTATGGGCATCGACGTGTTAGACTGTGGCTTTGCGACCACGCCCACGGTGGAGATGGCCGTCGTCTCCCGCGGAGCCGGGGGCGGCATCATCCTTTCCGCCAGCCATAATCCGAAGGAATACAATGCCTTGAAGCTGCTCAACCACCGCGGTGAATTCATCAGCCACGAGGACGGGCAGTCGCTCATCGCCAGCGTGCTGGCGGGCGACATCACCTACGCGTCCGTCGATGATCTCGGGAACCTGTCCACCGATACTACCGCCCTTGAAGATCACATTGCTGCCGTACTGGCCCACCCCCTCGTCCGGGTAGCGGAGATCCGGGCGGCCGGTTTCCGGGTCGTCCTGGATGCGGTGAACAGCGTGGGGGCCATTTCCATTCCCCCCCTCTGTGATGCGCTTGGCGTAGCGTGCGAGGTGATGAACGGGACGCTGGACGGGCAGTTCGCCCACAACCCGGAACCCCTGCCCGATCACCTGATCGACCTCACGGAACGGATGGAGAATTCGGGAGCCGATCTCGGAATTGCCGTCGATCCGGACGTCGATCGCCTGGCCCTGGTCGGCCCCGGCGGCCGCTGGATCGGAGAGGAATACACCCTGGTCACCGTGGCGGATTACGTACTTGGCCACGACCCCGGACCGGTAGTCAGCAATCTCAGCAGCAGCCGTGCGCTCCCGGACCTCGCGCGGAGCTACGGACAGCCGTATTACGCCGCTAAAGTGGGCGAGGTAAACGTGGTGGAAAAGATGAAGGAGGTCGGTGCCGTCATCGGCGGCGAAGGCAACGGCGGCATCATCGATCCCCGCCTGCACTACGGCCGCGACAGCCTCATCGGCCTGGCCCTGGTACTCAGCCACCTGGCGACCAGCGGCAAGTCGATCAACGAATTGCGCGACTCCTACGTGCACTACGAAATGGTGAAGGACAAGATCGAACTCGACCCTGCCCTCGACCTGCCCGACGCCCTCTCCGTGATGGAAAGCCTCTACCCCGATACCCCGCTCACGAACATCGACGGCCTCAAACTCGATTTCCCCGACGGCTGGGTCCACCTGCGCGGCTCCAACACCGAGCCCATCGTGCGCGTTTACGCGGAAGCCAACACCCAGGCCCGGGCCCAACAGCTCGCCGGAGAAGTGAAGGCCAGATTTATCGAACTCACTCGGGCAAGTCACCATGCCTGAACCCCAGTCGCTTATGAACCTCAAGCACCAGTCTGCCAATAACTTTTTTCTGATCGCCGGTCCCTGCGCCATCGAAGGCGAGGACATGGCCATGCGCATTGCCGAACGGGTGCTGACCATCACGGACCACCTGAAGATTCCCTTTATCTTCAAGGGAAGCTACCGCAAGGCCAACCGCAGCCGTATCGACAGCTTCTCCGGCATCGGCGACGAAACGTCGCTTAAGATCCTACGTAAGGTAGGCGAGCACTTCGACCTGCCGACGACCACCGACATTCATGCCGACGAGGAAGCCGCCATGGCCGCGGAGTATGTGGACGTACTGCAGATCCCGGCCTTTCTGTGCCGGCAGACTTCGCTGCTCATCGCCGCCGCCGAAACCGGTAAAGTGGTGAACATCAAGAAGGGGCAATTCCTGAGTCCCGCCGCAATGCAGCACGCCCAGCAAAAGGTGATCGACAGCGGCAACGACCAGGTGTGGATGACCGAGCGGGGCGTTACGTTCGGGTATACGGATCTGGTGGTAGACTTCAGGGGAATTCCGACCATGCAGTCTTTCGGGGCCCCGGTCATCCTCGACTGTACCCACAGCCTCCAGCAACCCAACCAGAGCAGTGGGGTCACCGGCGGCCGGCCCGGGATGATCGAAACCATTGCCAGGGCCGGGGTAGCGGTAGGGGTAGACGGACTCTTCCTGGAAACTCACCCCAATCCTGCGGAAGCTAAAAGCGATGCCGACAACATGCTCCCGCTGGATCAACTGGAAGGGTTACTAACTAAACTGGTGAGGATTCGTCAGGCGCTAGCCTAGCAACGGCTTCAACCGTCTGCGGCAAGAAAGTAGCGCAGACAAGGGATCAGCCAAGCCAGGCCTCGATCACCCGCTTGAGCACCTCCGGGCTCTGGGTGCCGATCAGTACCCGTTCGCCATTTCGCAGGACCAGCTGCAAGCCCTCGCTTCCCATGGTGTTGTAAGCGGTGCCGCTTTTGCCGATGCGGTATCCCCATCCGCCATACTCGCCGAGGGGGCTGTAGGTGCGGACGTAGGCCCGCTGGATGTCCCGTTTGAAAATAGTTTTTCCGCCGAAGGGGTAAAAGCCGACGGTCAGCCGGTCTTCACTGATGGTGGTTCGCAGGCTGAGGAGGGCGAACACGATGGCCACCGCGGCCATGACGCATACGCTCATGACGGCTTTCATGCTGCCCCCGTCCCGGAGTGCCGGATAGAGATCCACCAGCATGATGGCCGTGACGGCAATCAGCAGGGCCCACAACCAGAGCTGGTTAAACTTTTGCTGTTCCTCGTAAAGAATCATGTCTAAATATAACGATCCCCGGCGATTTCTCCCCGGGGATCGTTGATCAATTTTCAAACTGTCGTCGGAATTCGACTACATCCACTGCGCGATGATGTTTTCGTAGCGTTCCTGGCGGCCGCTGGTCTGGGCGGGTTCCCCACCGGCCAGGCCGATCTTGGCGAGGTCCTGCAGACTGAGGCTGCCTTCTTCGTACTTCTTGCCGTCGCCGCCGTCGAAGCTGGAGTAGCGCGTCGTGCGCATTTCGCTGAACTTGGATTTGGTGAGCACGCGGTCGGCGGCCATGAGGGCCCGCGCGAATACGTCCATGCCACCGACGTGGGCGTGGAAGATATCTTCCAGGTCGCTGGAGTTGCGGCGCGTCTTCGCGTCGAAGTTTACGCCGCCGCCCTGCAGGCCACCGGCCTCGAGGATGACGATCATGGCTTCGGTCAGCTCCTGTACGCTGTTGGGAAACTGGTCGGTATCCCATCCATTCTGGTAGTCGCCGCGGTTGGCGTCGATGCTGCCGAGGAGGCCCTGGCTGGCGGCCACGGCGAGTTCGTGGTCGAAGGTGTGTTGGGCCAGGGTAGCGTGGTTCACCTCAATGTTCAGCTTGAAGTCGTCCAGGAGGTCGTACTGCCGCAGGAAGCCGGCCACCGTGGCGCTGTCGAAGTCATACTGGTGCTTGCTGGGTTCGAAGGGCTTGGGTTCGATGAAGAAGTAGCCCTTAAAGCCCTGGCTACGCGCGTAATCGCGGGCCATGGTCAGGAAGCGGGCCAGGTGATCTACCTCGCGCTTGAGGTCGGTATTGAGCAGGCTCATGTACCCTTCCCGGCCGCCCCAGAAGACGTAGTTCTCGCCGCCGAGCTTGATCGTGGCGTCGATCGCATTCTTCAGCTGGGCTCCGGCGTAGGCCACGACCTTGAAGTCGGGATTCGTGCTCGCGCCGTTCATGTAGCGTGGGTTGCTGAACAGGTTGGCCGTGCCCCAGAGGCACTTCACGCCCGTGGCGTCCATCTTCTGCTTCACATAATCGGTCACCTCCCCGAGGCGCTTCCGGTAGGTGGGCAGGTCGGCGCCGGCTTCCTCCAGCAGGTCAACGTCGTGGAAGCAGAAGTAATCCAGGCCCAGTTTCTCCAGGATCTCGAAGCCGGCATCGGCGGTGTTCTTCGCTTCCCGTACGGGATCGGAGTCGCCCAGCCAGGGGTAGTTCGCGGTGCCGGGACCGAAAGGGTCTCCCCCGGTATTGCGCAGGGTGTGCCACCAGGCCATGGCGAACCTGAACTGCTCGGCCATCGTCTTGCCGGCCACCACCTTGTCTTTCTGGTAATACTTGAATGCAAGGGGGTTATCGCTCTCGGGACCCTCGTAAGCGATGGTCGGAATGTGGTCAAAATAGGTTGCCATGGTTGGAATGATGGGTTTGTGCTGCGTAAGGTAAGTAGCAATCAGAAAACCAGGGGTGCTCGCGCAATCGATTTCGCGGGTTGGCGGAGGTGGATGCTTTTATTCCTCCTTCGGGATGGCTCCGGTGGCCTGTCCGAAGTAAAAGACGAACTGTTGCATCTGGTTGGCCATTTCCTTGTTCTGGGTGGCCCGGAAGTAGGTATCGGCTAGTCCGCGCAGGGTCTGGTAGAACATGCGGTCCATTTCCAGGACCTGCATTTCCTTGGTCCACAGGTCGATCTTCAGGGTTTCCTTGGTTTTCTCATCGAATAGTGCCAATAGCATTGCCTTACAGGGCTGTGGCGTGTTGCCGGTGGGATTGTCGCTGGCCGTCCACCGCATTTCCACGGGCATATTCTGGGCGTCCAGGCCCACGTCGATCGTGATCCGGCTCTTCTTGTTTACTGCGTTCTTTGCCATCGTGCTCAATTTTGGGCAAAGGTAAGCGCAGCAGGGTAAGGGCAGGAGTAGGGGCGCGGGCGCAGGTGCAGGGGCCCTTTCCGGACAGCACGGAACAGTGGCTCGCGGCAAATGGCTTACATTACCCGCACAAATCGCCCATATGTATTTGATCACCGGTGCGAACGGCTTCATCGGCAGCGTTCTGGTCGGCCACCTCAACCTCCACGGCATCACCGACCTCATTCTCGTCGATGACTTCGTGCACTACGCCGACAAGACCCCCAACCTGGAAGGGAAGGATTACCTGGTGAAGGTGGAACGGGACACCCTCTTTCCCATCTGGGATCAGGAGCAGTGGCCGCTGCAGGGCGTCTACCACCTCGGCGCACGCACGGACACCGCTGAACCCGACCGGGAGATCTTTGACAAACTTAATCTCAACTACTCCAAGGAAATCTGGGAGCGGTGTGCCCAACTTAACATCCCGCTCGTCTACGCAAGCAGTGCCGCCACCTACGGGGGCGGGGAGCACGGCTTTTCCGACGAGGAGTCCCAACTGGCCGATCTCGAGCCCCTCAACGAATACGGTCGCAGCAAGCACGAGTTTGACAAGTGGGCCCTCCAGTATCCTACGGCACCGCCCCACTGGTACGGCCTGAAATTTTTCAACGTCTACGGACCCAACGAATACCATAAGGGCCGCATGGCCAGCGTCATTTGGCACACCTTCCGCCAGGTGAAGGCTACCGGGGCCATGCAGCTCTTTCGCAGCCACCGCGACGATTACGCTGACGGCGAGCAGCGTCGCGATTTCATCTACGTGATGGACCTCTGTGACGTGTGCCACTGGCTGATGGAAAACCGGCCCGGGCCCAACGGACTCTACAACCTCGGCACCGGCGAAGCCCGCACTTTCCTGGACCTGGTGCACGCCACCTTCGACGCCATGGAGCGGCCGCCCGCCGTCTCCTTTATCGATACCCCTTCCGATCTGCGGGAGAAGTACCAGTACTTCACCCAGGCAGACATGCACAAGCTGCGGATCGCGGGCTATACCTCACCATTTACTTCGCTGGAAGCGGGCGTGTCTGCCTATGTACGCGAATACCTTACCTCCGGCGACTATTATTAATTACACCACCCCCTCCACTTCTACATCATGAAAGCACACCCACAGACGCTCGGTGAATTCATCATCAGCAACCAGAAAGATTTTGAGTATTCCTCCGGTGAACTAACCCGACTCCTCAACTGCATCCGCCTGGCGGCTAAGGTCGTCAATCACGAGATCCGCCAGGCCGGTCTGGTGGACATCACGGGCACCGTCGGCAACGTGAACATACAGGGTGAGCAACAGAAAAAGCTGGACGTTTTCGCCAACGACGTTTTCATCAATGCCCTGACCAACCGCAACATCGTCTGCGGGATCGTCTCCGAGGAAAACGAGGAATTTATTACGATCAGCGGAGCCAACAATGCCAACCGCAACAAGTACGTGGTGGTGATGGACCCCCTCGACGGCAGTTCCAACATCGACGCCGGCGTGTCGGTGGGTACGGTATTCGGCATTTTCCGCCGGATCTCTCCGGAGGGCACCCCCGTAACCCTCGACGATTTCCTCCAGCCCGGAAACATGCAGGTAGCGGCCGGCTACATTATCTACGGCACGTCCACCATCCTGGTCTACACCACCGGTAACGGGGTGAACGGGTTCACCCTGAACCCCGCCATCGGCACCTATTACCTGTCGCACCCCAACATCAAGATCCCCCAGGAGGGTAGAGTGTACTCCATCAACGAAGGGTACTATGCTCACTTCCCCCAGGGCGTAAAGGACTACATCAAGTATTGCCAGAAGGAGGAGGACGATCGACCGTACACGAGCCGCTACATCGGCAGCATGGTCAGCGACATTCACCGCAACCTGATCCAGGGAGGCATCTACATCTACCCCAAAAGCTCCGAGAGGGAGGAGGGGAAGCTGCGGCTGGTGTACGAATGCAACCCCATTGCCTTCATCGTAGAGCAGGCCGGCGGCCGCGCAACCGACGGCCACCGGCGTATCCTGGACATCAAGCCCGGGCACATTCACGAACGGGTGCCCCTGTTTGCCGGCAGTCAGAAAATGGTAGAGAAGGCCGAATCATTCCTCAAGCACTAGACCATGATGACGCTAACCCGCGACCGCATCCTCTCCGTTGATCTGCTACGGGGGCTGACCATCGCCGCTATGATCCTGGTCAACAATCCGGGTAGCTGGTCGGCAGTCTATCCCCCCTTCCGTCACGCCGATTGGCACGGGTACACGCCTACCGACCTCATCTTCCCCTTTTTCCTCTTCATCGTCGGCTGCTCGATCGCCTTTGCCTACCGGAGTAAGTCTCCCGGAGCGGACACTTACTGGAAGATAGCCGTGCGCAGCCTGAAGCTGATCGGGTTGGGAATCTTCCTGGGGGCATTCCTGCTCTTTCCGCCCTTCTTAAAGGCCTGGAGTGAAATCCGCCTGCCGGGGGTGCTGCAGCGTATCGGCCTGGTGTTTTTGCTGGCGGCACCGCTGGCCCTGCACCTGCGGTCCCGCCAGCTTGTTGTCGTCACGGCGGTGCTCTTGCTGGGCTACTGGGTTTGGATGGGATTTATCCCCTTACCCGACGGCAGCCTGCCTACCTTCGAGCGGGCCGCCAACAACTGGGCGATGTACGTGGATACCCAGCTTCTTGGCAGTCATACCTACCAGGTGGATTACGACCCGGAGGGCCTGCTCAGTACGCTCCCTTCCGTGGCTACCTGCCTGATCGGCGTGCTGGCCGGCCAATACCTGCTGCTGCCGGGAGTTGATAAAACGAGGGGACTCCTACTCGCCGGCGCAGCCCTGCTGCTGGTC
>JBBSPZ010000086.1:0-15973 GCA_038258275.1 Chitinophagales bacterium
GAGGGGCTAAGGCGTTAGGCCACGATGGTCCGAAGATAGCTGCGGCACGTCTACTCAGCATCCCGCACTGTCATGCCCGCCCTCAACCCCTCCAATCCCTCACTCCTTCACCCCCCTGTCACCTCCCCGTACTCGAACTGCAGCTTCTCCAGCCGCAGCAACAGGCCGGCCATGGCCTCCCGCACTTCGGTCAGGTTGGCGGTGACGACCTCGGCGTACTTCGCGTCGACGAACAGGTGGTCGCTCAGGTCCTGTAGTTCGGCGGGGCCCTGCTCGTCGAGGGATTTCAGCTGTTGCTCCAGGTAGCTGCGCAGCCGTTCGGTGCGTTCGTCCCAAAAATCGCGTAAGATGCGGTGGGGCTGTTTGCGGATAATCTCGTGGCGCTCGACCAGGTGGGTCTTGAAACGGAAGACGGTATCGGTGCCGTTAAAATTTACCTCGATGGTGTTCTCCCGGGGCCCCTTGCGGGCACGGATCCGGTTGACCAGGTTCTGCTCTTCGTCGTAGAAATTGACGCTGCTCAGCTCCCGGTCGCTGAGGCTGCGAAATTGCTCGATCGTGACCAGTACGCCGCGGAACTGACTCACGTCCTTCTCCATTTCGTAGTAGCTCTCCTGTACGGGCAGCAACTGCTCCTCTTCCCTGACGTGCTTGATGCGGGTTTCCTCGCGCACGTCCTCCTCGAATTCCCGCACTTCCTTCTTGAGGGCGGAGAGGTTGACGGCCACGGAGTAGCCGTGCTTGCGCACCGCGTCCACGATCATCTCCCGGATGACTTCCCGCTGCTCGGGGCCGTTCCAGAGGCAGTGCTCGAGGAGGAAGCAGTCCATCAGGCTCACCCGGCTCCGGCCATGGAGGAAGGCGGAGGCGCGCAGGAGGCGCACGGCCTTTTTCCAGCGGCGGTCGTAGATCTGGATCTGGGTAGCGGCGTGGTTGGGCTGCTCGTTGTACTGCTCGATCTTGTAGAGCAGCAGCTGCAGGGTGTTGAGCACCTCGGCGGGCACCTCCACGGCGTCGATCTGGGCCGACCAGCGGTCGAGTTCCTCTTCCGAGAGCTTGGTGGGGTCGGGGATGTTGTCTTCGTAGACGTCCTGGGTATCCACGACCATCCGGACGAAGTTCTGGTACTGGCTGATCTTCCCGAGTTCCAGGCGCACAAGGAAGCGGTCCCAGATGGGTGCCAGGTTCGCGCTGCGGGCCGGCAGTTCGTTGCTGGCCGTGATGATGCCGCGGATGTTGACCTTCATATCTTCCTCCCCGTTGCGGTAGATCTTCTCGTTGAGGATCGTTAGGAGGGCATTCTGGATCGCCGGCCCCGCCTTCCAGATCTCGTCGAGAAACACGATGTTGGCTCCGGGCAGGTAGCGGTCGGTAAGGCGCTCGTACTTGTCTTCGTCGCGCAGTTTCTTGATCGAGATGGGCCCGAAGACCTCGTCCGGCGTCGAAAATTTCGACATCAGGTACTCGAAACTCACCCCGTCGCGGAAGGCGTACTTGAGGCGGCGGGCGATCAGGCTCTTACCTACGCCGGGAGGGCCGAGGAGAAAAATACTCTCCCCCGCTACGGCCGTCAGCAGGGCCAGGCCCATGGCGTGGTCGCGCTCGTACAGCCCTTCGGTCAGGGCGTCGAGCAGGGTTTCGGTGCGGATGCGCAGGTCGGTATCGCGGTTGGCGGTCATAGCGGAGGTAACGGGGGAGGCCGCGGAGGGTTGTGGGGAAATACACAAACGGCTCCCGGAGCAGTGATCTCCGAAAGCCGTTCGCAGGTGGAAAGCCGGGGCCTTCCTATGGGCGTACGCTAGCGCTCGCCGTATTTCTCCAGGCGGTATTCCGCCTTCAGTTTCTCTTTACGCCGCTTCACGCTGGGCTTGGTAAACTCACGACGGTTGCGGAGTTCACGGATAACGCGGGTGTTGATGGATTTGCGCTTGTAGCGCTTGAGAGCGCGGTCGATGTTCTCGCCCTCACGTACGTTGATAATTAGCATTTACCTATCATATTTTTAGAATTGGAGCGCAAAGGTAGCGACTATCCCTGGATGGTGCAAGTTTATGAAAAATACCTACACCCCTGCCTCGATCTCCAGAATCGTGCGGCCGGCCTCCGTGCGGTACTTCAGGTGCGCTACCTGCAGCTTCTGCAGCAGTAGTTTCGGATCGGGCAGGGCCGGACCCGTGGGCTTGGGCGCGGACGCGGGTGCCGGGGAATCAGACGCAGGTGCGGCGGCCTTAGTCAACTGGCCCAGGAGATCGTGGAGCCCCAAATTGATGAGTTCGTCGGTTAGGGCGATCTGCCCGGAAATCTTGCTGCCCTTCAGGTCAGCGAAGTCGGTATCGAGGAGGTGGCGGAGTACGGGATGCATAAGTAGGACGGCGTTAGGCGGTTAGAGTGGAATCGGCGCGGAGGTGCACGTGGAGCAGTAGGCGGTTGGCCTCGCTCGACACCCGCAGGGAATGAAGCAGGGGCACCAGCTGCTGGTAGCCGAGGTAGGTCATCAGGGCGGGCAGGTGGATGCGAATAAACTTGGAGTTGATGACGATCCCACTGGGAAGCCGGGCCTCTACCTGCCCCTGCAGGAGGTTGATGAGCGGCTTGTCAAGAAACTTGAGCCCGTCCACTATACTAAAGGTGAGCCACGGCTGGGCGGGAAAGGTCACCGCCGGCCCCGGTACCAGGGTGATCCGCCGCGAGACGGTACCCAGGACGGGCGCGTTTGCCGCCAGGTGCACCCGAAAACGGTTGTTCTCTTCCGGATCGAGGTAGAGTTCCTTTACCGGCGGATGGGCGGGGCGCGCTGCCAGCACCTCGTTCAGCAGGGCCCGGGTGAGCGGCAGGGTAATCTGGAGGTCGGTCCCTTCCAGGTAGCCACCCGGATCCTTCAGCAGGGCAGTAAGGGGAGATAAGGCAGTAGCAGGCATACCGGCATAACCCCTCCCGCCGGATGCGGTTCGCTACCTGCTACTCTTCCCCCACCCGCTCGTAGTACGGCAGCCGGTCCAGTCGCCATGGTCTTCCTGCCGGATGTCATCGATCATCAGTGGCTCCGTACGGGGCTACCGCGTCGGGCAGGCTGCACTGGAACTTACCGGATCGTATAGTAAAACGGGGCGAAGGTAGATTACCGCCCCGGAATGGAAGGAGTTGCTGAACGGCCGCAGAAAGTTCACGTTGCAATAGTGTCCCCAAATACGACCCATGCGCCTGATATACACTGCTTTACTGATTTTCCTTTGCACCTGCGTCCGCGCCCAGAACGAACCGACGAAACCCGTGCTGGCCCCGAATACCGGTGGCGTGGGCGGACAACTGCGCGACGCGGGCAGTGCGGAACCCGTGGGTTTTGCCAACATTGCCGTGTACACGGTAGAAGGCGGGGACCTCATCGGCGGTACCACCAGCGATATCGACGGCAATTTCACCATTAAGGACCTCCCCTACGGTGATTACCGGCTAGAGGTGACCTTCCTCGGCTACGAAGGCGAGGAAATGATGCTGGAGCTCAACAATGCGGAACGCTTCCTGGCCGTGGGCAAGATCGACCTCAGCACCGGCGGGGCCACCAACCTCGATGAGGTAGTCGTGACCGCCGAGCGGGCGATCATGGAACTGGGCCTGGACCGAAAAAGCTTCAACGTGGAAAAGAGCGTGGCGGCAAGCGGGGGCTCGGCCGAGGACCTGCTGCGGCAGATCCCCGGCATCACCGTCGACCTGGAGGGCAACGTCAGCCTGCGCGGCAGCGAGGGCGTTCGTTTCCTGATCAACGGGCGCCCCAGCGGGCTGGTCGGTACGGACCCGGCGACTTACCTCAAGTCACTGCCCTCGGCCAGCATCCAGCGGGTGGAGGTAATCACCAACCCCGGGGCGGCCTTTGACCCCGAGGGGACGGCGGGCATCATCAACATCGTGCTGAAGAAGAAGCAGGAGGACGGCTTCAATATGTCGGTCAACCTGAACGCCGGCACCAACAACAAGTACGACGGCAACGTCGACCTCAACTGGCGCGAGGGCAAATTCAATTCCTTCGCCGGGGTGGCGGCCCGCTACGACGAACGCTTCTTCCGCGGCTACCGCCAGCAGACGGGTACCCTGGGCGACTCTACCTTCAGCCGCTACTTCAACTTCAACGGCGACCGGCTCCGGGAAAGCCGGCTCTTCAAACTCGGCACCGAATACGCCGTGACCCCGCGGGCCACCATTGGTATTCAGGGGAACCTGCAACTTGAAAGCGGCGACAACAACAACCTCCGAACCACTGATTTTTTCAACAGCGAGGGGCAGCTCGATCGCACCCAGCAGCGTACCGAAACCGAACCCAGTACCGAAACCGACTACGAAGTACAGGCCAACTACAACCAGACCTTCGCCCAGGAGGGTCGCCGGCTCAGCGGCCAGCTGCAGTACAGCGGCAACGACGAGGAAGAGATCGAGAACTACGATGAGATCATCTTCGATGCCTTCGGTGCCCCCCTCAGCACGGACCTGCAGCGCTCCCCCGCCCTGGAGGGCCGCACCCAGTTTTTGGGACAGATCGACTACGAGCAGCCCGTCGGAGACTTCAAATTCACTACCGGATGGCGCAGTACCATCCAGCGGCTGGAGGAGGATGCCGCCTTTCAGCTCTTCCGGGGCGGCGACTTTCTGACCATCGACAGCCTCAGTAATCTCTTTGCGTACGAAGAGGACGTGCACGCCCTCTACGCCACCTTCGGTGGCACCATCGACAAGATCACCTTCAACGCCGGGCTGCGCGCCGAACAGGCCTACACCACCAGCCGCCTGCTGGAGCCTGAGGTAGAGACCTTTGAGAACGATTACTTCAAGGTCTACCCCAGCATCTTCGTGGGCTATGCCTTCGACGACAACACCACCCTGCAGGCCAGTTACAGCCGCCGCATTGAGCGGCCACGGGCCTGGGCGCTCAACCCCTTCGTCGACCGCGGCGACCCCTTCAACCTGCGTGCCGGCAACCCCTTCCTGCTGCCCGAGCTGATCAACAGCTTCGAGCTCAACCTACAGCAGGAATACGGCAAAGGCACCTTTACCGGGGGCGTCTATTACCGCCAGCTCAACGACATCATCAGCCGCATCACCCGCATCCAGGACGGGGGCGTCTCCCTGAGTACCCGCGCCAACCTCGACTGGGGGCGCGATTACGGGATCGAGCTCATCACCACCTACCGGCCCACCGACAAGCTCGACCTTACCATCAGCGGTAACGGCTACCGCTCCGAGATCATCGGCAACAGCGACGATGAGAACATCGACCAGAACGGCTACCTCTTCAGCGGCAACGTACAGGGCAGCTACAAACTCCCGTGGGACATCAACGCCCAGTTCACCTACTTTTACCGCAGCCCGGGGGTCCGGCCGCAGGGGCGCATCCAGGCCATCCAGAGCGTGGACCTCGGCTTCCGCCGTGACATCCTCAACGATAGGGGCTCCATTACCCTACGCGTCACCGACCTCTTCAATCAGCGGCGCTACCGCTTCACCACCGAGACCGGCGGCATCACCACCGAAAGCGAATTCCAGCGGGAGAGCCGCATCGTATACCTGGGCTTCCAGTACAGCCTCAACCAGCTGGGCCAGCGGAAGGAAGGCAACCGCCGCGGAGAGGACGGCGGCGGCGACGGGGACTTCTAGTGAAGTACCACCCGGCGGCGGGCGACGGGACGGTCGTCCTCAAAGATCACCAGAAAGTAGGCGCCCCTGGATAATCCGGAGGTGGTGAGGATCGTGCTTGCATTACCCCCGAAGGGTTGGCGTTGCACCTGGGCGCCCGCCACGTTGTACAACCGCACTGATACTTCGCCGACGGTTTGGGGCACCTCAATCCTGAGCTGGTCGGTCGTGGGGTTGGGATACACCTGAATCGCTGCGTCGAGCGCAGCGGAGAAGTCATCGGTGGTGATGATGATATCACTCAGATCGATGGGCGTACCGCACTCGATACCGGCTGTCTCCGCGTACAACAGCGTCTTGTAGTACACGCCCGTCAGGTAGTCCAGGGAGTCCAGGTAGAAAGGGACGTTGGCCGTATAGGCCTCCTGCGGTCCGGAATCCACCGCCGAGGCATCGAAGCCGCAGTCGTCATTCTCGGTAAAGACGACTTCCGTACTGAATCGGATACTCAGCAAGTCGCACTTCTGCTGGTACAGCTTAACCAGGTACACGTAATTGATGCCCAAGGTCGAGTTTTCCGGGGTACGGGCTCCCGGTTGCAGATCCGTCAACCCCGCGGCCGGCGGCGTGAAATGCCGGTGAAAAACCGAATCGCGGACCAAGACCGAATCGCGACCACCGGCCGTACTCCGACTCGGGGAACGAAAGTTGAGGACATCGGACCGGAAGGTGTAATCGATCGTATCGGCCGCGAGGGTATCCACACCGATGACCTCGGCCGTCTCGAACTGGTGCAGGAAATAGATATCCGTTTGGGTAGGGGAATTCTGTTGTTGTACTACCGTGGTTTCGACGTGGTAGATGTCACCCACCGAGGCGGCCCCGTAGGCCGCGGCCGGCGGCCGCTGTACACCCGCCAGCGGGGCACTCATCCCCGCCAGCCGCAGGGGTTGGGTTTCGGCTCCGGGTTGGTAGAAACGCATTCCCTCCACTAATCCGTACTGACGGCTGATGATCACGGGTGGGCCGAGTAGAGCGCCCGCCTCGGAAAAGAGGCCGATTGCCTTCAACTCATCGCTCAATCCGAGCACCGTTGCCGTATCGTTAGCCGTTACCTGGCCGAGTACCTCGCCCATCGTCCGGACACCGGCGCTATCCCGGGCCACCCAGCGGGTACCTATCTCGGCACGCTGGTAAATCACCAGTCGGTCCGTACCTCCGAACTCCATAACGGTGCTATCGGCGGTCTGGCACAGGGAGTAGCCGAAGGGGGACGGCACCCGGGACACACACTGGATACCATCGCCGAAGACGTCATCGGGCTGCAGCGAGCCGTACAGCTCCTGGCAGCCGAGACTGTCGACCTTCACCCCGTAGTACTGGGTGGCGATCTGGTAGGTCTTGCTGTTGAAGTCCGGATTTTCGTAGAGGTACTGCACGCCGGGCCGAAAAAGCTGAAAGTCGGTCTGGGCGCAGACGCAGGTGCCGGCAAAAAGGAAAAAGAGCAGTAGACGTAGGTGCATAGCAATAGGGGGTTCGGGCCTGTGGGGTCAGTTGATCCAACCAAATATAGTTCCCGACGGTACCACACCGAATGATGTCCGGCAGAATGTCACGGGCTGGTTAGTTTTGTAGCGCAGCCTAGAAGGGCTGTACTCACCCACTTGTAAACATTTCCCACGGCCCTGCTTTATGGCCTAACAAACTACTCCCTATGAAAAAGATCGGCATCCTCTACGGACAAGAACGCTCCTTCCCCCCCGCGGTCATCCAGCGCATCAATGACAAAAACGTGGACGGCATCATGGCCGAGCCCGTGAAGATCGATAAAGTGGGACAGGGCCTCAATCCCGGATATGCCGTCATCATCGACCGCATCAGCCAGGACGTCCCCTTCTACCGGGCGATGCTGAAGAATGCCGCGGCCACCGGCACGGCCGTCATCAACAATCCCTTCTGGTGGAGCGCCGACGAGAAGTTTTTCAACAACGTCCTCAGCGTAGGCCCGGCCGGCGTACCGGTACCGAAAACCGTCCTGCTGCCCAGCGCCGAACTACCCACCGATACGAGCGACAAGAGTTTTACCAATATGGCCTATCCCCTGGACTGGCAGAGCATCTTCACCTACATCGGCTGGCCCGCCTTCATGAAGCCCCACGCCGGCGGTGGCTGGAAGAGCGTCTACAAGCTCGACAGCGCCGAGGAACTCTGGAAGGCCCACCAGGAGACCGGTCAGCTCGTCATGATGCTGCAGGAGGCCATCGACTTCACCAGCTACTTCCGCTGCTACTGCATCGGCCGCAAGTACGTGAAGATCATGCACTACGAGCCCCGCAACGAATTTCTCGACCGCTACAGGGTCAAGCACGACGTGAGCCAGGAGATGCTCGACACCATCACCGACTACGTCCTGAAACTGAATAACTGGCTCGGCTACGACTTCAACACCGTCGAGTTCGCCATCCGCGACGGCATCCCCTACGCCATCGACTTCTGCAACCCCGCCCCCGACGCCGACAAGTTCAGCGTAGGCGAAGAGAACTTCGAGTGGGTCATCGAAACCGCCGCTAACTACGCCATCGAGCGGGCCCAGGCCCAGCAACCCGGCAGGGACAACCTGACCTGGGGCGAGTACATCCGCAAGGCGGTGGATGGTAGTTATGTGTTTGGGAAATAGCTTCGCGCGCTAGCGCGCCTTAGTGGGCTACGCCCTTGGTCGTGCTTCGCACTCGTTAGAGGGCTGGCGCCCGTTAGAACTAAACGACTAACGGCGCAGCCCTCTAACGCAAGCACATCGGAACCTCTAACGGCGCAGGCCTCTAACGCAAGCGCAGCGAACCTCTGACGGCCTAGCCCTCTAAAGCAAGCACAGCGAGCTTCTACCTCACTTTGTCAACAAACAGCCTATGGTCCAGCGAATACCGGCCGGGGCCGGCGACCAGGATCACGATAGCGGCAATGGCGTAGTGCGTAGGCGTAGCAATGCGGCCCCATTCTTCGCCGAGGTGCACGAGGAAGATCGCGACCAGCATGGTGAAGAGGTAGGGAATGGCGGCGATGCGGGTAAAGAATCCGATCGCGATGAGAATACCGCCGAAGAATTCCGCGGAACCCGCCAGTACTAAGCTAGGCTCCACGCCAATGCCGATGGGGTCACCAAATTCGAAGTTTCCGTTGAGGACCTTGATGATCTTCCCCAGGCCGTGCGCCAGGGCCATTTCGAGGCCAAACCATAAGCGGAGGATAAGCAGGCCGAGGTCTATATTCCCTTTGGTCATGAGTGGACAGGTGTTAGGGGGTGTTTGGACAATGTACGCGTTTAGCGCATAAAATCCGCCTTCACCGCGGTCCACAACGCTCCCGCAGCGCGGTTATCTCCCCCCTCTTTGGTCTGCTCGATGAATTCCAGGCTGTCTGCGAGCAAAAAGGTAAGACCCCCGAGGGTGAGCGGGAAGTAATTAGCGACCTGAACGTGCAGCCCGAGCCTGGCGGGGTCGTAGCCAAAGAGCAGCACCTTGCGGGCCCCCAGACGGCGGACAAGGCCCGTCAGATCGAGGTCTTCGGCCACCGGCCATTCCAGCAGGTGGAGTTGGGTGCCGGGATCTTTATAGCCGGCCGCTCCCAGGATACGGGCAAGGAACGCGCGGCGGGTGAGCTCGCCGTAGTAGAGAACCAGCAGGTCCAGGTCGCGTGCCGGCCCGAGCTGGCCCAACACCTTGTCGGTGTCCGGTTGCCCAATAAGGTCAAATTGCAGCATGCCCCAAAGGTATTGATCCCGGCCGGGATGCATACGCACCGGTACCCGGCCGAAGTCCGCCGGACACCCAACGAATCGCCACCTTCCAGGTTACCACCATAACCTCCCGTCATAGTACCTTTAATCTTCGTAAACGCCCCAACCATGACCACCGCCACTGCCATCCGGACCGAGCGCGTCCAGCAAAGCCGGCTCGACTCCGTCGACTTCTCTAACCTGCCCTTCGGCAAGATCTTCAGCGACCACATGTTTGTCAGCGACTACCGCGACGGCGAGTGGACCGACGACCGCATCATCCCCTTCGGTCACTTTACGATGCACCCCGCCAGCATGGTCCTACACTACGGGCAGGCCATCTTCGAAGGGATGAAAGCCAGCAAGCACGAAGACGGCACCCCCATGCTGATGCAGCCACAAGAGCACTCCCGGCGCCTTAACGCCAGCGCCCGGCGCCTCATGATGGCCGAATTCCCCGAAGATCGCTTCGTGGAGGCCGTCGGTCAGCTGGTCGCCCTGGACAAGGATTGGATCCCGCCCACCGAAGGCAGCGCACTTTACCTGCGTCCCTATATGTATGCCACCGACGAGTTCATTGGCGTCCGCCCCAGTGAGACCTACCGTTTCTGCATCTTCACCGCCCCGGTAGGGCCTTACTACGCTAAGCCCGTTCGACTCATCGTGGAGCAGGAGTACATGCGCGCCGTCCCCGGAGGCACCGGTGAGGCCAAGGCCGCCGGCAACTACGCCGCTTCCCTTCTCCCCGCTCACCTCGCCCAGCAGAAAGGTTTCGACCAGGTCGTCTGGATGGGCGGCCCCGAGCGCACCCAGATCCAGGAAGTAGGCACCATGAATATCTTCTTCGTCATCGACGGCGAGGTCATTACCCCCGCCACCGACGGCGCGATCCTCAAGGGCATCACCCGCAAGATGTTTATCCAGATCCTCCGGGACAAGGGCATTCCCATCAGTGAGCGCATCATCGAGATCGACGAGGTCGTCGCGGCTTCCGAAGCCGGTACCCTCCAGGAGATCTTCGGCGCCGGCACCGCGGCCGTGGTCAGCCACGTCTCCGAGCTCCAGTACAAAAACAAGCTGATGACGCTGCCCCCGGTAGAAGGTCGCAAGATCGGGCCCATGCTCAAGCGCCACATCGACGGCCTCCGCGTCGGTAAGGTCGAAGATATCCACGGCTGGCTCCGCCCCGTCTAGTACAATGCGGTCTCCGACCGCGCGGTGCAACGCTGGCTATGGCAGCGCCGGAAGGACGTGGTCTCCGACCCTGACACTTTTGCTTTACGTCAAGGTGCCCCATTGCGACCAGAGGTCACGAACCGACAGGCTCATAAGCCCTCCTCCACCAAGCCCGAAGAAGCCACGATCTCCAGCGAATCATTCGCCCCCCGCACCAGAAAGTAGCCGTCCAGCTCCGGCTCCCGTTCAATAAGTTTTAATGCCTCCTCCGGTCCTAACACCATGCAAGCCGTAGCGAATGCGTCGGCGGTAGCGCAGTCGTTGGCGAGCACACTGGCGCTCAGCAACCGGTTGCGTTCCACGTAGCCCGTGAGTGGATTGATGGTGTGACTGTACTTTTCCCCATCCACTTCGTAGTAGTTGAGGTAGTTGCCGCTGGTGGCGATCGCGCGGCCCTTTTCGAGTGGGAGGGTGCCCGCGGCGGCGACCTTGGTGGCATCCTCGTCGGGCAGCCGGATGCCAACCGTCCAGGGACTACCGTTTTTGGTACCCCCGGCCCGCATTTCGCCGCCGACGTCGATGAGGTGATCGGGCCGGCCGCGCTCGGTGAGCATCCGGGAGATGAGGTCCACCCCGTAGCCCTTGGCGCTGGCGTTCAGGTCGAGCTGTACGCCGGGCTTAGATTTATGCAGGTAGCCATCGTCATAGCGAATCAACGAAAAGCCGACTTGCGCCCGCACACTATCCAGTTCCTTAGTATCCACCGCGCCCGTGGTCCGGTGCTCTGCTCCCCCGAATCCCCAGAATTTTACCAGGGGTGCCACGGTAGGATCGTACGCCCCCCCGGTTTCCCTGACCACTTTCGCGGCCAGGTCGAGATTGGGCAGGAAGTGCACGGTCTCGGCCAGGCTTACCCCCGTATCACTGCGGTTGAACGCGTTGATGGTACTTTCTTCCACCCAGGGCGACAGCTCCAGGTTATAGGCGTCCAGGAGGCTGTCCACGCTCTGCTGCAGGGAGGGCAGGTCATCGCCGAGGTAGGTGATCCGGTAGTAGGACCCCATCGCCTCCCCGTCGATGCGGTGGGCGGGCAGGTAGCCGTCGTCTTCAAAGGCATTACAGCCGCAGAGCAGCAGGAGAAAGAGGGCGGGGACGCAGGTGCTGAGTTTCATGGCGACACAAAGGTACTGTGGCCCGCAGTGCCCGCCGGAAACTCCACCCGGGTTTATTCGGATGAAAGCAGACCATACCAGCCGCTACCCAAGGGTCATTCTTCGGCATTCAGGTTCCGGATGAGGTCCGTCTCGTCCTTACGGTAGGGGGTGCCATCCTTGCGGAAGATATCGTGGAACCATTCATTGGGTTCGCTACCGTCTGCAATGGGTGTATTCCAGGCGTATATGGTGTTCGACTTTCCCGCAACCAGCCCCCAGTTAATCGCCCCGATATTCTCCTGCTTGAGCAGGGGGAGGATATTCGAGAAACGGCTGTTGTTGGTCCGGGCCATATATTCCGTACAGATCATCGGCCGACCGTGGGTCGACAGCAGGTTAATGATCAGCTGATGTTCTCTCGGCCCCTCGTACTGGTGGTAGGTGAGAATATCTGAGTTCTGGGCCTGAAAGGCATTCAGCTCCTGAAAATCCCACGCCCACAAGCCGACGGTCAGGGGCTGGCTCGGGTTTACTTCCCTAGCCCACTGAAACACTTGCGTTAACAGGGGCAGCGAAGACGTCAGCTTATCCGTATTACCCGGCTCGTTGTACAGGTCCCACATCAGTACGCGTGGGTCGTCGGCAAAGGTGGTCAGCACGTCCTTGACGTAGCGTTCCAGGGCCGGAAAATTCTTTTCGTCCCGAGAAGCGGGATCTCCGGGATCCTGGACCCAACCGGAATTGTGGGTACCGGAAACGGGAGCGGGTTGCGGCCCGAGTTGGGGCGACTTGCCCCACACGTCGTCAAAGATGACGAACATCGTCTGTATACCGTGCTTGTCGGCCAGGCCCAGGTAAGTGTCCATGCGCTGCTTGAATCCGCCCGGATCGGCCTGATACGCCAGGCTGTGCAGGTACACCCGCATCGTGTTGAATCCGATGCCCTCCGCGTAGCCTAATTCGCGGTCAATGGTCTCGGGATCGAAGGTAGCTTCCTGCCACATCTCCAGCTGGTTGATGGCGGTGCTGGGGTTAAAATTGGCGCCGGTAAGCCAATCGTGCTCCGCGTACCATGCTTCGGCCCTTTCCTGCGACCATTTAGCTGTCTCCAGAACCGTAGCCTGGCCGTAACTGAATAAATGCGCGCACAGCAGGAGTGCAGTGAAGAGTGCCTTTTTCATGCGGAGTAAGTTGGATTGATTCAATTATTTTTTGAGTGGATTCGGCTGCATATGCGTGGTGGGCCCCTTGACCACCAATTTTCCAGTGGGCAGGATTTCCATTTCATCCATGAACACTACCCGGTCGTCTCCGGTCGGCTGGGTGCGCCCGTGATACACCGCATACATTTTCTCCCCCCCTTCGAGAAAGAGGACCATGTTATGTCCCGTGCCGGTTACGTCTCCGCCCTGGTCGCTATTTTTCTGCAAAACAGGATTATTCGCCGCCTTGGTGAAGGCCCCCAACGGGTGTTCGCCGGTGGCATACCCCACTGCATAATTCGGGCCCGCGTAGTGGTTGGCCGAATACATGATGTAGTAGGTGCCGTTGTGCTTAAAGGTGAAGGATCCTTCCGTCCAGCGGCGGTTGACCTCACCGGTGGTAACGGACCGGCTTTCCCATTCCGTATTCTTGTCGGCCATACTTACGGGAGGGCGCAGCAGCAGGACCGGATCGCCGATCACCGACATGAAATCCGGGCTGAGTTCGACCCCGTATACCCAGCTTTCCTCGATTTCGTCAAACATGCCCTCCTCGCGGGCCCAGTCGGCGACCTCGCTCTCGACCGGGTGCTCATAGCAGGCCCGGGAATAGTAGAGGTACAGCTTGCCGTCATCGTCCTGGAAAACGTTGGCGTCGATGATGGGATAGCCGGGGTCGAAGAGCGGCTTATTCTGGACATCGACGAAGGGACCGGTAGGACGGTCCGCTACGGCTACGCCAATGTGAAAATTTTCTGCCTCGTCAGTTGGATTATGCTTCCAGTTGGCACTGTAGAAGAGGTAGTACTTCCCGTCAAACTTATAGCATTCAGGAGCCCAGAAGGCACTCTCATTCCAGCTGTCCTCGGTGTTGCCGTGGTATACCTGCCCCGCGTTCGTCCAATCGATCAGGTTGGTGGAGGAGTATACGGAGAAGCCATCCTCCGCCCCCCCGCCGGTACCGTAGAGGTAAAACGTACCGTTGCCATCGTCCAGGACGTACGGGTCGCCAAACTGGACATCGAGGGGGTTTTGGTAGGTAGCCCCGGCGTCGGCAACGCTGTCCGCCCGCCCGCGCGATTCGGGCCGGCAGGAGCTGGATAAAAGCAGGACTACTGCAGCGAATAGCGAAAGGGAGGAGGAAAAATTCACGTTCGTACCTATTTTGACGTATGAGTGGGAAGAGCCAGGTGCTCCCTATTCCCCCGCGGGTACCGGAAGGGATTTACCCAGGGCGACGGGTTCGCCGAGCACGGGGCGGCCGTCGGCGGACCATTCGAAGGGCTGTATCCGCATGCTGCGCTGGTCGCCGCACCCCTGACCGGCTTCCGGATTGGCGTGGTAGAGGATCCATGACTCGGTACCGTCCGGCGAGGTGAAGAACGAGTTGTGCCCCGGTCCGTAGGCCCGTGCCGCGGCATTGGTGGTAAAGAGCGGGTTCTGCTCCAGTCTGCTCCAGTTGTCCGCACGCATGGGGTCGTCGCTGGGGGAGAGTTCGAGGGCACCCAGGCTGTAGCCGTCCGTCCAGCACCCCCCGGCCGAATAGAACATGAATACTCGACCCTCATGGGTGATGAACTGGGGTCCCTCCACGACCCGGGGATCGGTGCCGTTTTGTTCCCAGCCGGCCTCGGGCTGCAGGAGGCGCAGGCGCTCCCCATTGACGGACGTGGGGCTATCCATGCGGGCCAGGTAAATATCCTGCTGTACGTCCGTATTTCCCTCCCAGCCCGACCAGGCGAAGTACCACTGTCCATTGATCTCGACCGGGCTGCCGTCGATGGCCCACTTGTCGTCGGGCAGTTGCAGTTCACCGCGGTCCTCCCAATTGTCGGATAGCGGGTCCTCGTCCTCATTGGCCAGCACCCACATGCGGTGATTGGCGTTATTGCCGTCGCTGGCGGCGTAGTAGACGTACCAGGTGCCGTCGATCCGGTGGATCTCCGGTGCCCAGATCTGCTGGCTGTTCATGCCAGAGGCGGGGGGCGTCCACACGACGCGGGAACGGGCGGCCGCGGTGCGCAGGCCCGACATCTTCTCCGTTTCGATCAGGGTGATGTTCCGGCCGGTCGTATACGTTACGTAGTAGGTAGCTCCCGCCTGGAACACCCAGGGGTCGGGGCCTACCTGGTATACCGGATTGACAAAAGTGACCTCGGGCGGAGGACCGGGGGTGGGGGTGACGTCCTCACCGGAGGGTTCGCAGGCCAGGATTCCCAGGGAGGCCACGACAAACCAGAACAGCGGTGAAACAGGAGAAATAGCAAAATTCATGGCAGAAGTTAGGGAGATACCGGAATACCGGAATACCGGTTACCAGTTAGGGTTCTGAACGAGGTTGGGGTTGATGTCGAGATCGCGCTGTGGGAGGGGCAGCAATTCGTGCTTCCCCTGCTGAAAGTTGGCGAAGCCCGGATCCCGGTCGGCCAGTTCCGTCCCGAGGTCACCCCACCGCTTCAGGTCATTGAAGCGGTGTCCCTCCCCCGTCAATTCCGTGAGACGTTCGTGCTTGAGTTGCTCGAGAAACGCGGCCTGGTCCAGCCCCGGCATGGTTTCCGACAGGGCGGGCAGTCCGGCACGCTCGCGTACGCGGTCGACGAAGGGGTAGGCTTCGGCGGTCCGGCCCGTGGCGTTCAGGCTCTCGGCGTACATCAGGAGTACGTCGGCGAAGCGGATGAAGCGGTAGTTGTTGGGCGAACGGAAGCCTTCCTCGTTCTTATAGTCATCGTTAAGGAACTTGCGAAAGAACACCCGGTCGCTCTCGCCGTAGCGCTCGGCCCAGGAGGTGCCGTAGATAATCGAGGCTTCCGGTCCGGCGGGGTCGGTGTAATTATAGAGGTAGGTAACGGCCAGCCGGGGATCACGCTGCCCGTCTACGGTCGTCTCCTCCTCAAACTCGCCCGTAACCCAGCGAAGCGCCTCGGCGTCGGCGAAGCCCACCCCCGGGGGCGCGTAGAACTGGGCGATCGAGGTACCGTAATTATGGTTCGGCGTTTGGGTGTCCTGGTCGGTAAATTCCAGTGGGTTCTCTGCGTAGCCCCACTCCA
>JBBSPZ010000087.1:0-15839 GCA_038258275.1 Chitinophagales bacterium
ACGGTACGGCCACCTTCGCGGATAGCGAAGCGCAGGCCTTTCTCCATGGCGATGGTATTGAGCAGCTTAACTTCCAGGGTAACGTTGTCACCGGGCATTACCATCTCCACGTTCTCGGGGAGAGAGATATCACCGGTTACGTCCGTGGTACGGAAGTAGAACTGGGGACGGTAGCCGTTGAAGAACGGCTTGTGACGGCCACCTTCTTCTTTCGACAGGACGTAGACCTCACACTTGAAGTGGCTGTGGGGCTTTACGCTACCGGGCTTACAGATAACCATACCGCGCTTGATCGCTTCCTTGTCGATACCGCGGAGGAGGAGACCGGCGTTGTCACCGGCTTCCCCGCGATCGAGCAGCTTGCGGAACATCTCTACTCCGGTGATGGTGGAGGTCAGGGGCTTGGCTTCTGCGGCCTGCATACCCAGGATCTCGACGGAGTCACCTACGTTGATGATACCGCGCTCGATACGTCCCGTAGCTACGGTACCACGACCGGTGATCGAGAAGACGTCCTCCACGGGCATCAGGAAGGGCTGGTCAATCAGACGCTCGGGCTCGGGGATGTCTTTGTCGACAGCGGCCATGAGGTCGATGATCTGCTGCTTGCCTTCGGCGTCTCCTTCGAGGGCCTTCAGGGCGGAGCCGATGATGATGCTAGCATCGTCGCCGTTGTAGTCGTACTGGCTCAGGAGCTCACGTACTTCCATCTCAACGAGTTCCAGCATCTCTTCGTCATCCACAAGGTCAGCCTTGTTCATGAAGACCACGATGTTAGGTACACCTACCTGGCGGGCCAGGAGGATGTGCTCGCGCGTTTGGGGCATCGGGCCGTCCGTAGCAGCAACCACGAGAATAGCACCGTCCATCTGAGCAGCACCGGTAACCATGTTCTTGACGTAGTCAGCGTGGCCCGGGCAGTCAACGTGAGCGTAGTGACGGTTGGCCGTCTCGTACTCCACGTGAGCCGTGTTAATCGTGATACCACGCTCCTTCTCCTCGGGGGCCGAGTCGATGGTGTCGTAGCTCATCTTCTTAGCGCCGCCAAACTCCGATAGAACGGTGGTAATAGCTGCGGTAAGGGTGGTCTTGCCATGGTCAACGTGACCGATGGTACCCACGTTAACGTGGGGTTTGGTTCTTGCAAATTTTTCCTTAGCCATCTTAGGATAAACTATTTTGGAATTAAAAAATGGTGCTAATTCAGGGTGCCGACCGCAACACCGGCCGCCCTGTTGTCGTGGCCCGCTAAGACCAGCAACGCTTTACCCTTGAGCCAACGGTGAGAATTGAACTCACGACCCCTTCCTTACCATGGAAGTGCTCTACCCCTGAGCTACGTCGGCAACACGGTTACGGTATAAATGATGGAAATCGCCGTTGCGGTTTCATAAATTATGAGCGGAAGACGAGGCTCGAACCCGCGACCCTCAGCTTGGAAGGCTGATGCTCTACCAACTGAGCTACTTCCGCAATGAATTGTGATGCCGCGATCCCTCCAGCCCATCCAACGGGGTTCCAAACCCGTCAAAGCCAGCAGGCCGCATCAAATTCCTATGTCAATAAATCGGGTGGGGGTGGTAGGATTCGAACCTACTCAGCCGAAACATTGGATTTACAGTCCAACCCACCTCTCCAACTGTGGCGCACCCCCGTATACTGTACTACCCAAAGATTCGATCAGGCCGATCAGTGGAGCCGATGGACGGACTCGAACCGCCGACCAGCTGATTACAAATCAGCTGCTCTACCAACTGAGCTACACCGGCCTAAATCTTTAGATTTTACCTGATTTCAATGGATGCCGCAGGACGTTTTCCCAAAGCGATTGCAAAGGTAAGTCGTTTCCTACAATTCACAAAACTGAAACGCCCTATTTTTTCTCTTCTCCTTCGGGATGGGCTTGTCGGTACACTTCCCGCAGGCGCTCCAGGTTGTTGTGGGTGTACAACTGGGTCGCCGCCAAACTGGAATGCCCCAGCAGCTCCTTCACCGCGTTCAGATCGGCTCCCCCCTCCGTCAGGTGGGTGGCGAACGAATGCCGTAGGACGTGCGGACTCTTTTTTTTCTCCGCCGTCGCTCCGCTCAGGTATCGGACCACTCTGTTGTATACGTATTTCGGGTACACGGGGTTGCCCTTTGCGGTGACAAACAGCAGGTGGGCGTCGGGGCGCAGGTGCAATGCCCTTTCCAGCAGCTCCGCCAGTCCGCTGCCGATGGGCACCAGCCGCTCCTTGCCGCCCTTCCCCCGGACGAGCACCCGGCGACGGTCCAGATCGATGTCAACGGTCCGCAGGCCCATCAGTTCGGCGCGGCGCAGCCCCGCCTGGTAGAGCAGGGCAAGCATCAGGTGATCCTGGAGCACTTCGGGATCCGCGCAGGTCTGGGGATCCGGAAACGCCGAAAACAGCCGCCGCAAGTCTTCCCGCGGCACAGTAGCGGGCAGGCGGCGTCCGATTTTCGGCGTAGGGATACGCAGGCTGGGGTTGTCTGCTTGCATCCCCCTTACCTGCCGAAACAAAAAGTAAGCCTTCAGCGCCGACAGCTTGCGCCGAATGGAGGTAGCAGCAAGGTCCCGCTCTACCAGGGAAGCCAGCCAACTCTTGATCACCTCCCGGCTCACCGCTCCTGCCCCTTCGATATGGTAAGCAACCTCACAGTACTCGGCAAACGACTTCAGGTCCGAGCGGTAGGCCGCTACGGTGTGGGCACTGAGGCGCCGCTGGTGGGTGAGGTGATTGAGAAATTCGGTGATATCCATGTGGAAGGGGGCACTAACTGGAACATAACTCTATTTACCGTCCTTGGCTAACCAGCGGCAAGTGAGTCTCATCGCCTTAGCCAGGAGAAGAAACCCGATCGCTCCCTCCTGGTGAGTTGAATAAGTTGTGGATACGGTGAATTTTTGTAGTCAGCCATCATGGTATTGCCCCACTGACTTGGATCCCGAAAGGCTGGCAGTTGATGGGTTTTGGACAACACGCTGAGGATTGACTGATCATGCCGATGGGCAACAAAATCGGGAATGGGGTTCGCCCACTGTTCTGGCAGAGGATCCAAAATTAGTTCCGGTTGTTGACACCGCTCCAGGTATTCCTCCACAAAGCTGCGGGCTGAAGCGGAGTTTCGCCACAGGGTAAACCCTCCTAGGCGTTGCACAGATAGGGTGATCTCTGGATTGTTTGCGTTTAACGCCAAGAAGACTTCCTTACGGGTGTATAGATACTCCGGGTGAGGGAGATCAAATGTAAATACGTCTGTATCATAATTACTTAGGGGTTTGATAAGCAAGGAAACAGGCCGGATAAAGTGTGCCCCTGAGTCGCAGTAAAAGAGCCAGTCCCCCTCGTTTAATGTGCGCAAGGTCTGGAGGATGATGTAGGGTTTCCAGAGCCAGTACCCAGCGCCCTTACTCTGGCTAAGAATTCGTTGGTCCGCGCTCTAAAGTCAGGGTCCAGGTCTCCCGGACCAAATGACCTGACTTCATCGAAGCCCCCTATCTTCTTTCCAGATCTGGTGTTTCGCCTTTGCTGGAAAAAAAAATTACGGTCTGCATAATCAATGAGTACCCGCTTCATCTGAAAAGCTGTTGGAGCGCTTCTTCCAGATCGGTATAAAATCTGTAAATCCGGGTAGCAGCAGTCGGCAGATAGGGAGGCCGTTGCTGAAATTTCAGTGCTGCAGCCGGACGCTCAGTCAGCTCACGCAAGTGGTGTTGGAGGTCCTGCGGATTGCAGGGATCGTAAAGCAGAATAGCCTCCCGGTTTACTATTTCGGGTTCTGGCTGATTCTGGCTTCCCCAGTAGATGGGGATGCACCCGGCTTCAATCGCGTGAAAGAGTTTTTCTGTGACGTAGCCCGATCGATCGGAGTTCTCGGGGCAGATGTTGAACCTAAACTGACGAAGGAAAGCTAGTTTTGCATCCCACCCTTCCAAAATAGGTGGACCTTGCTCCTGACCAAACTTACCTCCGTAGACTACCGGGCCAATTTCTTCAAATAATTCAGCCATTGATTGCCGGATGCCCTTGCTGTCGTGTCTGGCCACTAACGATGCAGCCGGGGTAGCGCCCAAGGCGAAGTTTTGCTTTCTTGTCAAATAGGCGGCGGCAATTTTACGCTCGAGATCCGCCAGCGTTGCCTCGGGCTCAAAGCATTCTATAAGCCAGAGCGGAAACCGCAGGTAACGGGGGTGATCGATTTCATCAAACCCCAGGGCCAGATCCACCTCCCCGAGCAGGTGGTCACTATACGCGGGGAAGCGCTCCAGGTTTTCGCCGGTAAAAAACAGGCGTCTCGTGGCAGTGGTGCTGCTCACCAGGTGCCGTGGGCCGAATACAGAAAATATGCCCAGCCGTTGGTTCCGGGCAACATCACGCACCGCCGGGCGCTGCAAAAAGCGGTAGAACCAGGAGTCACGGACGGAGCCGAGCTCCCAAAAGTTATAGTACCCCAACCCGTAGCGTAGGAGATTGAAGTGCTGCTCACCAACGTACACAAGTTCCGACAACCGTTGACGCAACCCACTCATCTCATGACGTTCTCCCCTTGGTTTTCCTACTGCCCGAGGCAAAGGATCTGTATCTGCTCGGTCTGTATCGTATTACTGCGGTTTCCTGCTCTGTCAATTATGTAGATTGAGTAGAAAAGACTGTCTACAGGGTACCGGGTATCCACCTCGCAAAAGGTGTTATTGAAAACACAACAGACGGCCTGTCCTGAGTTGATAATTGTAAAGTAGACGTCTCCACTAATACCGTTACCGGTCCCTTCTGTCGGAATAGGGGGGAAGGCACCAATGATGGTGGGAGGGATATTTGGGAAACGACTATCTCTTATGTATATGTCCGTACTATCCGTACTGGAAATATCTCCGTCCCCGTCCGTAAAGGAAAACTGGATGGTGATGCTGTCGGTGGGGCCGTTGGTGAACTGGTAGATCGTGTTCTTGCTCACGCCTTCGTAGGCGATCATCGGCTCATCGGGGTAGTCGGGGGGCGTCACGCAGCTGGCCAGCACGAAGCTGAGGGCGAACAACCATAAGAAGAAGCGGGTGTATTGCATGGCAGATAATCTAGCTTAACTATGTCGCGCGACCAACTCGCCGAACGCATCGAAGGCGTCACCCCCGAAAGCTTTGCGGCGCTGGCGCTGGACGTGTTCCGCTACCAGGCCGCAAGCAATCTAATCTACGCCCAATACCTGGAATTGTTGCGCGTCGACCCCCGCGGGGTTAGCGCTCCGACCGACATTCCGCACCTACCCATCTCCCTGTTTAAGGGCTACGCGCTCCAGTCTGGCAGCTGGACACCGGCGCGCACCTTTACCAGCAGCGGCACGACGGGGGCCACCACGAGCCGGCACTTGCTGCGTCACGAGGACTGGTACCGGCAGGGGGCCCGGGTCACCTTTGAGCGGCAGTACGGCCCACTGGCCGGACGGGCGGTCCTGGCCCTGCTGCCCGCCTACCTCGAACGAGGCGGCTCCAGCCTGGTCTTCATGGCGCAGGATTTTATCGCGCACAGCGGCCACCCCGCCTCCGGCTTTTTCCTCGACGACCTGCCGGAACTGGATCGACGACTCCGGGCCCTCCGGGCCTCCGCCACCCCTACCCTGCTGCTGGGCGTCAGCTTTGCCCTCCTTGACCTGGCCGAGCGCTTTCCCCAATCCCTGGGCAATACCATCGTAATGGAGACCGGCGGGATGAAGGGCCGCCGCAGGGAGCTCACCAGGACTGAACTGCACGCCGTCCTGAGGGAAGCCTTCCAACTGCCCCGGATCCACAGCGAATACGGGATGACCGAGTTGCTCTCCCAGGCGTACGCTCCCCGGGAAGGGCGCTTTTACCCTGCCCCCACCCTCGCCGTGACTCCCCGCGACATCACCGACCCCTTCGCCGCCGCTCCCCTCGGCAAATCTGCCGCCCTGAACCTCACCGACCTGGCCAACCTCGATACGATCAGTTTCATCGCCAGCGACGACCTGGGCCGGGTGTTTACCGACGGCAGCTTCGAGGTGCTGGGCCGCATGGATTTCTCCGATCTCCGCGGATGTAATCTCCTCGCCGGCGACCTCTAATGCCTGGTCCGCTTCGGAATTCCGCTGGTCTCCAGCGATATCTGACCTGGCAGTTGCGCAATCCATTGCACCCGCGACCGCGGCAGGGGGAGATTTCCACCTATATTGCCGCCCTGCCGGTAGGGAACCCGGCCTTTCATTTTTCCCAGCCTTCCCTTGAACATTCATGCGTATCTCCCCCCTCCCCACCTTACTGACGCTGGCCGGGCTGCTGTTTTTCCTCCCTTCCTCGCTGGGTGCCCAGGAGAGTACGCGCCTAACAATCGAGGCGGGCCCGAGCCACCAGGTCATCAGCCGCCACATTTACGGCCACTTTGCCGAGCACCTGGGCCGCAACATTTACGACGGCTTCTACGTGGGGGAAGAAAACAAGACCATCCCCAACACCGCCGGGGTGCGCAACGACATCATTCAGGCGCTCAGGGACCTGCACGTTCCCAACCTCCGCTGGCCGGGCGGTTGCTTCGCCGATACCTACCACTGGAAGGACGGCATCGGCCCCGAGGAAGACCGTCCGGCCATCGTGAACCAGTGGTGGGGGGGCGTGACCGAAGACAACAGCTTCAGCACCCACGACTTCCTCCACCTCTGCGAGGTACTGGATACCGAGCCCTACCTCTCGGCCAACTTACGGACATAGCGGTGGCCAATGGAGCAGTGACCGTGACGCTTCCCCCCTTTTCCCTGGTCATGATCACGTTAAACCAATAAATTCCGGCACGTTAGGAAATTATCCGCATCCTTACTACGCCAACGGCCATTAGCTAGGCCTACTCCGGCAGTTTCCCTGAAGCCTGCAATTCAATTCACCTACTTGGCATTCAAAATGAGTAATAAGCGTAAAAAGCAGGTAACCATTTACGATCTTGCCACCGAGCTCAATGTCGCGCCGTCTACCGTGTCCCGGGCGCTGAAGGACCACTTCAGTATCGGGAAGGAGACGATCATCGCGGTCAAGGAACTGGCCCAAAAACGCGGGTACCGGACGAACACCCTGGCCTCCAGCCTGCGCAAACAGGAAACCAACACCATCGGAGTGCTCGTGCCCTGGGTGAATCGCCCCTTTATTTCCAGCCTTATTTCCGGGATCGAGGCAGCCTCCCGGGAGGCGGGCTACAACGTGATTATCTCCCAGTCACAGGACTCCTACGAGAACGAGGTCACCAACGCCAAGGCACTGTTTGGCAGCCGCATCCACGCGCTGATCGTATCGCTGGCTATGGAAACGACGACCTACGATCACCTGGAGGAGATCATCCAGAGTGGCACACCGGTGGTATTCGTGGATCGGGTGCCGCAGCAACTGGAAGGATACCGCGTCATGATCGATAACTTCCGTACCGCCCGGGAAGCGACCCAACACCTCATCGATCAGGGCTGCCGGCGGATCGCACTCTTCGGGGGCGCCCCCCACCAGGTCATCTACCAGCAGCGGGAATACGGCTACCGGACCGCCCTGCAGGATAACGGATTAGCCGTGGACGAAACCCTGATCCATACCTTTAACCGACTGACCATCGAGGAGGGATACCGGCTCACCCAGCAGGTGTTTGAAGGCCCCAACCCACCGGACGGCATCTTCAGCACCAACGACAGCGCGGCGGTAGGAGCCATCAAGTATGCCCGCTCGGCCGGCATCAAGATCCCCGAGCAGCTGGCCATCATCGGCTTCAACGACGATCCCGTCTGCGAGATCATCGAGCCCCAACTTTCTTCGATGACCCACCCCGCCGCGGACATGGGCCGGATGGCCCTCCAGCAAGCCCTGCGGATCGCCAATCCCGATTCCCCGCCCGCCGCCCGGAGGGTGAACCTCGATACCCAGGTGATCGCCCGCGCTTCCTCCCTCCGCAAGGGGTAATTCCCCATTCTCTTCCCTCAGTGTAAAGTCCGGCCGTAACGCGCGCAACAAGTAACACAATCGATTTTGTTACTCTGGAACGATGCTTACCTGCGCCCGCGCCAAATCTGTATACTTAACCAGCTGATTTCATGCAATTGTCCCGATCCAAGTCCCTTACCCTGCTGCTGTTCGCCGGCGTCTTCGCCTCCTGCGGAAACGATGCTCCGATACCCACCGTGGAAGCTCCGCCCGAAAGGATGTCTTTAGGCAGTGCCTACGCCGATAACTTTTACATCGGTGCCGCGATCAATGCGCGGCAGATCTTGGGAGACGATACCGCGGCCCTGCGCGTACTCGAGCGGGAATTTACCTCCATCACGCCCGAGAACGTGATGAAGTGGGAAAATATCCAGCCCGGTCCGGAGGAATTCGACTGGGAGTTACCCGACCACTACGTGGAGCTGGGCGAATTGCAGGACAAGTGGATCGTCGGGCACTGCCTGGTGTGGCACAGCCAGTTGCCGTCCTACGTGAACGAAACCACCGACCCCGCCGTGCTACAAGGGTATATGGAAGCGCACATCCTCGCCGTGGCCGGGCGCTACGCCGGACGGATCGACGGCTGGGACGTACTCAACGAAGCACTGAACGACGACGGCACCTACCGGGAATCGATCTTCTACAAATTACTCGGCGAGCAGTATATACTGGATGCTTACCGCCTGGCCGCCGAGGCCGCGCCAAATACGGAGCTCTACTACAACGACTACAACCTCAGTAACCCCGAAAAGCGCAAGGGTGCCTTACGCATCGTCCAGCTCCTCAGGGATAACGGTCTGCGGATCGACGGCGTCGGCATGCAGGGCCACTACAACCTCAACGGGCCACCGATCGAAGAGATCGAGGCGAGCATCGAAGCGTATGCCGCTGCCGGTGCCAAGGTGATGTTCACGGAACTCGACCTCACTACCCTGCCGAATCCCTGGGACCTCCAGGGCGCCGACGTCAACCAAAACTTCGAGGGGGATTCCACCATGAACCCCTATGCGGCGGGGCTGCCGGACTCCATCTCTGCAAAGATCGCCGAACGCTATGCCGATCTCTTCGAACTTTTTCTGAAGCACGACGAGGCCATCACGCGGGTGACCCTGTGGGGCGTCAACGACGCCAACACCTGGCTGAATGACTGGCCGATCCGGGGGCGGACCAACTATCCCCTGCTCTTCGACCGCGAGTCCCTGCCCAAAGAAGCATACGACCGCGTGTTGGCCCTTAAAACCAAGTAGCTTTACCCTATCCTGCCCTCACCGGCGCTTAAGTACTTTTTCCGGGAATGTCCATAGCAAACCACCAACTATCCGTCACCGAAAAGGTGAGCGACGGGCGACAATCCCTACGGCCCCTTTACCTACCGGGGTCGTCTGCTGAATCCGGTGATCGGGTGGACCTCCCATCATTCCACCTGCGAGATCGGCGGGCGGTGGCACCTTTTCTACCACGATGCCGTACTTTCCGCCGGCGTCACCCACCTGCGCTCGGTCAAGATGGCCGAGCTCACCGACCGGGAAGACGGCAGCATCGAGGTACTCGATCCTTATCCCGGCGAGTAGCTCCTCCGTATTTATCTCAGCTCATCTCTTTTTACATGTCCAATTTATTCGACCTCTCCGGCAAGAACGCCCTCCTCACTGGCGGGACCGGGGCGCTGGGTACCGCCATGGCCCAGGGCCTACTTCATGCCGGCGCCCGCGTGGCCCTCCTTAGCCGCAATCCCGAAAATTTACACAGCGCGGCTGACGCACTTGGCGCGGACGCGGGTGCCGTGATCCTGCTCCGTGGGGACGTGACCGATCCCACCAGCCTGGAAGCCGCCCGCGACGAACTGCTGGAAAAATGGGGGAAGCTCGATATCCTGGTCAACGCCGCGGGGGGCAACCGGCCCGGCGCGACCATCGGGCCCGACCAGACCTTCTTCGACCTCAATATCGAAGACTTTGCCGGCGTCAGCAAGCTCAACCTCGACGGCACGGTCATCCCCAGCCTGATCTTCGGCAAGCTCATCACCGAGGGCGCCGGGGGCAGCATCGTCAACATTTCCAGCATGGCGGCCGACCGGGCCATCACGCGGGTGGTGGGGTACAGCGCCGCCAAGGCCGGCATCGACAATTTCACGAAGTGGCTGGCCGTGGAAATGGCCCGCAAGTACGACGGGAAAGTGCGCGTCAATGCCATTGCCCCCGGCTTCTTCATCGGCGAGCAGAACCGCCGACTATTGCTGGAAGAGGACGGGTCGCTGACCGCCCGCGGCAAAACCATCGTCGCCAGCACGCCGATGAGCCGCTTCGGGAAGGCCGACGAACTGATGACCACCCTGGTGTACCTGTGTGCCGACGCCAGCAGCTTCGTCACCGGTATCGTGATTCCGGTAGACGGCGGCTTCAGCGCGTTTTCGGGCGTCTGAGGCGGTCCTCCTCCGGCGTGACATCTCCGAATGAGTATCTTGCGCTCCCTAATCAAAAGCTTTGCGTACCATGCACCACCACAATCTGCGGGAAAACCTGAAGGTCGCCGCGCTCGTCGAACAGACGATCAGCAAAGGCCAGGGCCACCTCAGCGACACCGGGGCCCTGATCATCAACACCGGGGAATTTACCGGACGCTCCCCCAAGGACCGCTTTATCGTCGAGGACGACGTCACCCGCGACACCGTCGACTGGGGGAAGATCAACATCCCCATCAGCCCCGATTCTTACGCCCAATTGCTCGACAAGACACTGGCCTACGCCGGTAAGCTGGAAGAGGTATACGTACGGGACGCCTACGCCTGTGCGAGCCGTAAGTACCGCATCAACATCCGCGTCTTCACGGAGTACCCCTGGCAGAATATGTTTGCCTACAACATGTTCCTGCGCCCCGACGGAGAAAAGATCACCAACCTGATGTCCGACGAGTGGACCATCTACGCCTTTCCCGGCGTAGTGGCCGACCCGGCGATCCACGGCACCCGGCAAGACAACTTCAGCATCATCAACTTCACCGAGAAGACCATCCTGATCGGTGGATCGGCCTATACCGGGGAGATCAAGAAGGGCATCTTCTCGGTCCTGAATTACGTGCTGCCGACCCGGCGCGAGGTACTGAGTATGCACTGCTCCGCCAACGTAGGTACCCGCGGGGATACGGCCCTTTTCTTCGGCCTGTCGGGCACCGGCAAGACCACCCTCAGCAACGACCCCGACCGGCGCCTCATCGGCGACGACGAGCACGGCTGGAGCCAGGCCAACGTCTTCAACCTCGAGGGCGGCTGCTACGCCAAGGTGATCGACCTGAGCGAATCCAAGGAGCCGCAGATCTACCGCGCCATCAAGTTCGGCGCCCTGCTCGAGAATATCGGCCTGAAGGACGATGGCCACACCCCCAACTACGAAGACGACAGCATCACGCAGAACACCCGCGTGAGCTACCCGATCTACCACATCGACAACATCATGTACAACAGCCGGGGCGACCTGCCCCGGAATATCTTCTTCCTCACCTGCGACGCCTTCGGCGTCTTGCCCCCCATCAGCAAGCTCTCCGCCGAGCAGGCCATGTACCACTTCATCAGCGGCTACACCGCCAAGATCGCGGGTACTGAGGCCGGCATCACCGAGCCGCAGGCTACCTTCTCGGCCTGCTTCGGCTCGCCCTTCATTCCGCTTCACCCTACCCACTACGCGGATATGCTGGGCAAAAAGCTGAAGGATGCCGAGACGGACGGGCAGAAGATCAACGTATGGCTCATCAACACCGGCTGGACCGGTGGCGGCTACGGCGAAGGCTCCCGGATCGAGCTGGCCTTTACCCGGGCCATGATCAAGGCCGCCCTGACCGGTCAGCTGGACAATGTCGCCTACGTTACCGATCCCATCTTCGGACTGGAGCGGCCGGTGAGCTGCCCCGACGTTCCCAACGCCATGCTCAACCCCCGCGACACCTGGCGCAATGAAGGCGATTACGACCGGGCGGCCACGCGGCTGGCGGAGCTGTTTCACAAGAACTTCGCGCCCTACGCGGAAGCCGCCGACAAGGCGATCGTCAGTGCCGGTCCGGAGCAGTAATCACCGATCGTATTCGGGCGGGAGGTAAGCGCGCAGCTCCAGCGCCCGGACTACCTCCGGGGGCGCGGCCCGCTTCCAGCGGCGGTGGCTCCAGAGCCAGGTGACGGGGTCCCGCTGAATTTCCTGCTCCAGCAGACGGGCGAACGCCTCGGTGATTACACCGGGGCGTTCGGCGTTCGGGACATCCGTGACGCGAATCAGCTTTCCCGTGTAGCAGCCGCGCGACTGCCGCCGCAGGGTCATGTAGTAGACGGGCCGGTCGTGGCGGACGGCGTAGCGCTCCGGGCCCGCCAGGAAGGCCGTGGGCCGCCCGAGAAAGGTGGTCCAGTGCAGCTGCTGCCAGACGGCATTACTCGGCGACTGATCCGCGATAAAAAAGTCCACCGTGGGCTCGGCCGGCGGCTCGGCGTAGTAGTCCTCTACCTCCCGGCGGGAAACGAGGTAAGTACCCGTCCGCCCGCGGTTGTCGGTAAACAGGCGGTTAAGGGTAGCATTCTTGAGGGGCGAATAGATGCCCATGACGCGAAAGCCCGGAAACTGGGCGGGAAAGGAAAGTGCCGCCATTTCCCAGTTGCCGTAATGGGCCCCGTAGGCAATGAAGCTGCGGCCGTCACGCAGCAGGTGGTCGACCACTTCGGGGTTGGTGACCCGGCACCTGCGCACCGCCGCCGACTCCCCGAGGCTGAACTGTTTGATGCTTTCCGCCAGGTTGTCAAAGAAGAAGGCATAGTAATCGCGGGCAAGGCGGTTGATCCGGGCGCCGGAGTATTCCGGGAAACAGGCGCGCAGGTTCTGGAGCACGACCCGCCGTCGGTATCCGATGCCGTGCCAGTTGAGGAAATTGAGCAGGGAGGTCAGCGCGTACAGTACCCGCATCGGCAGGTGACTCAGGGGCAGTAGCAGCAGGTGATAGAGGAGGTAGGCCACTGGACGTTACTCGCGATCGTACTCGGCGGGAAGGTAGGGGCGGCTCTGCAGTGCGCGGAGTACTCCGGGGGGCACCTCCCGCTTCCACCGGCGGTGGCTCCAGAGCCAGGGGGTGGGATCCCGGCGGATCTCGTGTTCGAGGTGGCGCACGAAGCACTCCGTAATGTAGCCGGGCTTTTCCGCGCGGGGCGACTCGGTGACGGGATAAATCTTGGCGCTGTAGTATCCGCGGGCATTGCGGCGAAGGTTGATGTAATACACCGGCCGGTTGTAGCGCACGGCAAAGCGCTCCGGGCCCGCCAGGAAGGCCGTGGGGCGGCCGAGAAAGGTGGTCCAGTGCAGCTTTTGCCAGACGGCGTTGCTGGGCGACTGATCGGCCACGAAGATGTCGACGGCCGGGCGCAGGGCATCGGCCTCGAAATATTCGTAGATCACCCGGCGCGAGGTCATCGTGACGCCCGTGCGTTCCCGGTTGTGCTTCGTGAGCCGGTCCATCACCGCACTGGCCAGGGGGGAATAGATCGCCATGACCTTGGCGGGCGCGAACTGGCTGGGAAAGCTCAGTCCGCCGATCTCCCAGTTGCTGTAGTGGGCACCGTAGAGAATGCACGAGCGGTCGGCGGCGGCGAGGTGGGCGATGACCTCCGGATTGACGACCCGCAGGCGCCGGATGGATTCTGCCTCCGACAGGGTGTAATTCTTGATCGACTCTACGATGGTGTCGAAAAAGTAGTGGTAGAACCGGCTGGCCTGGTCTTCCAATTCGGGGGGAGTCCAGGCAGGAAACGCACCGCGCATATTGTCCTTTACGACCGCAGTCCGGTAACCCAACCAGCGGTAACCGACCAGGTAGAGGAGATCCGAGAGCCGGTACAGCCAACGGAGGGGGAGGCGGCTCAGGGGCAAAAGGACCAGGTAGTAAAGTAAGTAGGCCACTTAGAATTCACCCTGGAGGCTTTCCAGGCGACGGCGTACTTCGGTAAGGCGTTCGATCACTTCCCGCTTGTCGGGGACGGGTTCGCTGCCGGAGGCGATCTCCCGCCGTGCGCCTTCGAGGGTAAAGCCGCGCTCGCGGACGAGGTGGTAAATTTCTCGCAGCTGACGGATGTTCTCCTTGGTGAAACGGCGGTCGCCCCGGCTGTTCTTGTTGGGTTTGATGTGGGAAAATTCATTTTCCCAGAAGCGGATGAGCGAGGTATTTACGCCGAGTTTGGTGGCGACCTCCCCGATGGAATAATACCGCTTGAGGTCGTCGTCCGAAATTTCCGAAGCCATAAATGAGGGGGTTAGTGCGTGTGTCCGGGGCAAAATACACATTTCCGAATAAAGCAAAAATCGGCTGTTCCGGCAATAGATTTCCCGCCGTGGCTATCTTACGCCCGATGCAAGGACTCTGGAGAAGGCTTACGACGGCCGTAATTTTCGTGATCATCATGATCGCGGGCATGTACACCGGCCCCTATACGTTCAACCTCCTATTTCTTGTCATCACGGGCGGTTGCCTTTACGAATTCTTTGGCATGACCCTGGACCGCCACACGCGCCGCGACAGCTTTCGCAAGGCGTTCGGCATCGCCGTGGGGCTGCTGCCCTTCTTCCTGGTGAGCTTCTTCTCGCTGGGGTACGTCAGCGATCCAGAGTCGTTTATCCAGGTCTCCAGCCTGCTCTTTGCCCCCTTCATCTTCACCATCTTTATTTACGAGCTCTACAGCAACAGCGAGGAACCCTTTGTGAACATCGCCTACATTATTCTCGGCATGTTCTACATCGGCATTCCCTTTGCGCTGGTGGACTTTATCGCCTTCGAAGGATCCAACTTTTATTTCCGCATCGTTTTCGGCCTGCTGCTGCTTACCTGGGTCAACGATACGGGTGCCTATCTGGTGGGCAGCAAATTCGGCAAGACCCCCTTGTTTCCCCGCATCTCTCCCAACAAGACCTGGGAGGGCACGATCGGCGGGGCGGTCACCTGTATTCTCTTCGGCTACATTCTTCACCTCGTATTTGACGAGATCGGCCTCATCCAGTGGCTGGTCCTGGCCGCAATCGTCGCCGTATTCGGCGGCATCGGCGACCTCATCGAGAGCATGCTCAAGCGCAGCGTGGGCGTCAAGGACAGCGGCAACCTCTTGCCGGGGCACGGCGGCCTGCTGGACCGCTTCGATGGATTCATTTTCGTGATTCCCTTCGCGGCGGCTTACATTCTTTACCTGCGGTAATCCGCGGGTGCCGTGCCACCTTAGTGGGCTGCCCCCCCCTGACGGGCGGACCCGGCTAGGAGCGCGTGCGGGAGGTGAGCGGTCCCTGCCACTGGCGGCTCGGTACCAGGAAGAGCACGCCACAGAGCAACCAGGCCGGCAGGGTGACGAACGAGAGGAAGACGTCGAACTGCCAGGAGATGAAGTAGAATACTCCAAAGCTGATCGCCCAGGCCCAGAAGACCGCCGGATTGAAGGAAACACCGCTCTTTTCCGCATAATTCTCCACTACCCCCGCGCGCCGCGCAAAGAAGTGCTGGAAAACGATCACCGCGCCGACCGGGGCCAGGATAAAGCCGTAGAAGGCCACGAAATCCAGCAGCTGCATCGCGAAGGCGGGGAAGAGTCCGGCCACGGTGGCGACCGCACCCGCGAGGATGGTGACCCAGGAGGTAGAGAACTTCGGCAGCACGGCCTGAAAGGCGAGGCCCGCGCGGTAGATGGTGGGGTTAGCCGTCGTCCAGCCTGCCAGCACTACGGCGATGATGCCAAAGACCCCGATGGCATTGAAGGCCAGGGGACCGGGTGCAACGGAAGGAGCCTGTCCCTGATCCAGAAAGGCCTGGGCTTCGGGGGACTGCAGGTAGACGGCATACAACAGCGCCGCGGCAATCCAGGCCATGTAGTGACCGA
>JBBSPZ010000088.1:0-15618 GCA_038258275.1 Chitinophagales bacterium
AGGGGGTAGCCGCATCGGGGATTGCACCGTCGTGCTCACCGGAACGACCGGTGCCGCCGGTGTTGGTGGTTTCCTGGATCACGAACCAGAACTGGCCCTTTCCGCGCCATCCGAGGTCGTAGTCCATGCCGTCGTCGCCGCAGAAGGCGACCGCGGCGTGGCTCACGTTGACCGTTCCGCCGAACCACTCGATGCCGTCGTCCGAGTTGGCGAAGACTTCCACGTAATCGATCTCGGTGCCGGAGCCTACTCCACCCAGGGTCAGGCCGTTGATCTCGTCGCCTCCCGTAAGGGAAAAGCCGCCGTGGCGGATGGAGACGTAGTTGAGTACGCCACTGTTGTCTTCCGGATCGGTGCCGCCGTAGCGGGCGCGGGTTTCGTTAGAGGCGATGCCCTCGATGCCGTTATCTGCGGCCGAGAAGCCAATGGGAGCATTTCCGAGGAGGATCAGTCCACCCCACTCCCCACGGTCGAGCACGGTTAGGTCATCGGGATCGGCAATGTCGTCGCGCTCACCGGTAAAGATGATGGGCGCATTGGCCGTGCCCCGGGCGAAGATTTGCGCACCCTGGGAGACGATCAGGGCGGAGGCATTGTCACCGGTGGTGATGTTGGCCTGGAGTTTCGCCTTAATCACCGTACCAGCGGCAATATTAAGGGTAGCTCCTTGCTCCAGGTAAACCAGGCCGTCGAGCAGGTACTCCTTGTCGCTGGTCCAGTTATAGGTTTGTCCAGCTTCCAGGCTGGCGTCCGTGATGACGACCGGGGTTTGGGCAAAAGCCGAAACCGAGGCCAACAGGGCGGTAACTAATAAGGTAAAGTTGCGGTTCATAAGCGGGAAAGATTTGCAGGCGGTTTCTTAATTCGCTGCAAAGGTCACCTCGACGCATGAACTCCAAATGAGGCTTGTGTTAAGTTATTGTAAGGGGCACACGAAGGATGGGGGGACTCAGCCTAGTCGGCATCCCGCTCCAGCAGGGAGAGCGCGCGTAAAATCGCTGCACCGTTGTCCTCCAGCCGCTCGTCGGCTTCCCCCACTTTATCGGTCAGGGCGATCAGGTAGCAGCCGGCGGCCTTAGCCGCTACGCCACCCGGACCACTGTCTTCAATGGCAATGCAGGAGCTCGCCGGCAGGCCCAGGCGCTCGGCGGCCAGCAGGTAGATGTCCGGCTCCGGCTTCATGTTCTTTACGTCGGATGCCGTTACGCTGATCGAGGTATAGCGGTCCAGTCCGGTGGCTCCGATCATTACGTCGGCGTCCTTTCGTCCGCTGTTGGTAGCAATGGCAAGGGGGAAGCGCGCCGCCACCCGCTCGAGGGCTGCATCCACGCCGGGAAAGGTGCGGCCATAATTCGCGACGGCCTCGTGGAAGCGACCTTGCTTGTGGGCCACCAGGTGGTTCTCCGAGATGTCCAGGGAGTGCTCACGCACTACGTACTGGGCAACGACTTGGTCGCTCGTGCCGATCCACTGTTCGAACCAGTGATCGTCGTATTCGATGCCGAATCCCTCGGAAAGGGTGGCCAGCCAGGCCGTACAGTGCAGGGGCTCGGAATCGGCGAGGGTGCCGTCGAGGTCACAAAGGAGTCCGCGGAGTTTCAAAGGGGGGCAGTTTTCAGGGTAGGATTCGGGTAGGCCGACGCGCTCGAAAATAGGAAGCGGGGCAATCGCCCGCAAGGTACCAAGCGATTCCACAACGAATACACGGCATAGTGAGTACCCGGTCGCGGTGAACTACCGCAGAATGACGCGCTTCACGATATCGACGCAGCGGTACGCAATACTTCCCACGTCTACCAGTTGATCGCTGACCAGCTGCATCTGCTCCAGCTTACCTTCCTCATGCAGCCGGACGGTCCGTCCAACCAAAAAGCCGGAGCAAGAAGCGCTGAGAATCAGCACGACGGCAAACAAGGAGAGAAGCTTGATTTTGTGATAGGCCATTCTGGCGGGGTGATTGCGGGTAAGGACAAAGCGAATTTACACAATTCGTCGGACACCTGCAAAATAAAATCGGCGGGGTTTCTAGAAGTTCTTCATCACGTCGACCAATGTCTGTACGCCTTCCAGCGGCATGGCGTTGTAGATGCTGGCCCGGAAGCCGCCTACGCTACGGTGTCCCGTCATACCGTCGCATCCGGCCGCCTCGGCCGCCTCGATGAAACGCTCGGTTTCGGCCTCGTCGGTGCAGACAAAGGTGACGTTCATGAGGCTACGGCTCTCGTCGTTGATGACTGTTCCCTTAAATTTAGGATTGCGGTCGATCTCGTCGTAGAGCAGCTTGGCCTTGGTTTCATTGTGCCTGGCCATGGCCTCGAGTCCGCCCTGTTCCTTGATCCACCGCAGGGTCAGCATCATGACGTAGATGGGGTAAACGGGCGGGGTATTGAAGGTGCTGCCACCGTCAATGTGTACACGGTAGTCGAGCATGCTGGGCAGGGCACGCTCCACGGTGCCGAGCAGGTCCTTCTTCACGATTACCAGGGTGACGCCGGCGGGACCGAGGTTCTTCTGGGCTCCGGCGTAAATGATACCGAAGCGGTCAAGCGGGATGGGGCGGCTGAAAATGTCGGAGGACATGTCGGCTACCAGGGGCACGTCGGTCTCGGGCCACGTGTGAAACTGGGTGCCGAAGATGGTATTGTTACTGGTGATGTGGACGTACTTCAGGCCATCGGGCACCGTATAGCCGGTGGGGATGTAATTGTAGTTGTCCGCCTTGCTGCTGGCGAAGGTATTCACCTTACCGAAGAGCTTGGTTTCCTTGATGGCCTTGGCGGACCAGGCACCGGTATCCAGGAAGCCGGCCGTTTCCTCGGGGTTGAGCAGGTTCATCGCCGTATAAAAAAACTGTGTGGAGGCACCTCCGGAAAGAAAAAGCACGCCGTAGTCGTCGCCCACGTTCATGAGTTCCCGTACCAGCGCCTCGGTTTCGATGAGCACGTCGTCGAAGGCCTTGGAGCGGTGGCTGATTTCCAGAATCGACAGGCCACTGTCGTCCAGGTTCTCCACGGCGGCGGCGGCCTGGGTGATCACGCTGGCGGGAAGGATGGCCGGACCGGCACTGAAATTAATCTTTTTCATTTGGCGATGCTTTGAGGGGGCGAAAGTACGTGGCCCCCGGCTTGTCTCGTTAGAATACTTATTGTGCGAGATAGTTTGTCGCCGACCTCCTGCGTTGGAATTACGACGGGCGACGGCCGGTACCCCGGGGTAAACAGTAGGGTCACCCGTCAACATCCGGAGCGATTGCATCCTTATACTACCACTAAACCTTGACTGACGTATGACACGAATTTTGACGCTCCTGCTTTCCTGCTGTGCCCTGCTTGCGCTGGCGTTCGCTTGTACGCCTAAAGCAGCCGGACCGGCCACTACGGCTACCCCGCCAACGACGACCCCTTCCACGACCAGGCCGGCCAAGGCTGGTGAGGAGCTGAGTCCCTGCCCCAAGTTCACCGATGCGCGAAGCCCGGAGGACGCGGAAACGAATTACGTGATCTACCGGGCCGCCCTGAAGGCCAAGGAGATGGACCGCGCCATGACCACCTGGCGTCAAGTGTACGCCGAAAGTCCCGCTGCCGACGGCCGCCGCCCTACGGTCTATACCGACGGCGTGGCTTTCTACAACCACCTCATTGCCGAAAACCCCGACAAAAAGCAAGCCTACGGCGACTCCATCATCATGCTATACGAGCAGGCCCGGGAGTGCTACCCCGGCGATGGCTACATGGCCGGCATCCAGGCCTTCGACAGCTATTACACTTACCCCGGTAGCGCGACGGACGCGGAAATTTACGCGCTCTTCAAGGAGAGTATCGAAACCGACGGCCCCGAGAAGCTGCAGTACTTCATCATCAATCCCATGTCCCGCCTGGTCGTTGATCAGCACGAGGCCAAGAAGATTGACGATGCCGAGGCCAAGGGAATCGTGGACGCCCTCAAAACCCGCCTCGAAAAAGGCCTCGCGAAATGCACGGGCACGGAATGCGACGCCTGGAAAACCATCGAAGCCTATGCCCCCAACAGCCTGCAGTACTTCGAGACCGTCAAGGGCTTCTACGACTGCCAGTACTACGTGGAGGAGTATTACCCCGACTTCCAGGAGAACCCCAAGGACCTGGACGTCATCACTACCGCCTACAGTCGTCTCCGGTGGGCGGATTGTGCCGAAAACCTGCCGGAGTACCAGGCAATCGCCGCGGCCTACGAGGAAAACAAGCCGGACATTCCCACCACCACGAGCGGGGGAAGCACCCTGCGCCAGGCCTATACCGCCCTGCAGGACGGCCGCTCCAGCGAGGCCGTCAAACTCTTCGAACAGGCCGCCGACGAGGCCGACGATGCCGAGCGCAAGGGACGGTACTACCTGACCGCCGCCAAGGTGTACTACAGCAACCTGCGAAACTTCGGTCAGGCCCGCGCCATGGCCCGCAAATCCGCCGCCGCCGATCCGAGCAAGGGAGAACCGTACATGCTCATCGGAACCCTCTACGCCAGCAGCGGTCCTCTGTGCGGCCCCGGCACCGGATTCGACAGCCAGGTCGTCACCTGGCCGGCCATCGACCAGTGGCAGCGGGCCAAGTCTGTCGAACCCGCCCTGGCCGGGAAGGCCAACGCCCTGATCAACCGCTATACCCAGTACATGCCGTCTAAATCAGACATCTTCCAGCGTGGAATAAAGGCCGGAGACGCGTACACCGTTGGTTGTTGGATCCAGGAATCGACCCGCGTGCGCACGCCCTGATCCGGAGCGGAAAGGAGGGAAGACGGGTACGCGATCCTTTTTCTATATTTGCGAATAAGGCATTCCCCGCCGTATTGCACTTTGTAGAAATTGTACCTACGTGATGAATCTTACCCACCGGAAGCAACCGCTCGTCCCCGCAGTACTTGCTTCCCTCCTCTGCCTGCTCGTTTCGTCGGCCATTTTTTCCGGCTTCGTAGCCAGCGCCCCGGCTCCCGGAGACCCGACGCTCTCCCCCACCGCCTTCCCCATCGTAGAACCCACCGTTCGCTACGGCGTGGCCCTGGATACGTTTACCGTCTCTACCGACACCATTCATTACGGCCAGACACTTTCCGACATCCTCCTCGGTCTAGGCATGGAACCCCAGGAGGTATTTACCACCGCGCAAAACTTCAATACCATGCTCGACGTGCGGAACCTGCGCGCGGGACGCACCTATGAGCTCCTGGACGATGAGGATACCCCCGGCATGGATTTTCTGGTCTACTCCCCTACCGTTTACCGCTACGTCCGCCTCGACCTGCAGCACACGGGCCTGGACGAATTCGTCGAAATGCCCGTCACGATCTCCGAGCGCCTCGCCGCCGGTCAGATAGAGAGCTCCCTCTGGAACGCGATGGTCGATGCGGGCCACAGTTTCTCGTTGACCGACAAGATGGAAGATGCCCTGCAGTGGTCGGTCGACTTTTACCACGTCCACCAGGGCGATGCCTTCCAGCTGGTGTACGAGCAGGAGTACGTGCACGAAAAGGAAGCCGGATTCGGTAAGGTCCGCGCGGCCCGCTACAGTACCGGGGGCAAGGACATTTACGCCTTCTATTTTCTGAGCGAAGATGGGACGCAGTCCGGCTACTTCGGCCTCGACGGCGAGCCCATGAAGTCCACCTTTCTCAAGGCGCCCGTCCGCTACAGCCGCATCAGCAGCAGCTACAACCTCCGCCGCTTCCACCCCGTCCAGCGCCGCGTGAAGCCCCACCTGGGCACCGACTACGCCGCTCCCTACGGTACCCCCATTGTCGCGGTCGCCGACGGGACCGTCAGCCGTTCCGGACGTACCGGCGGCAACGGTATTTTCGTCAAGCTCCACCACGACAAGCGCTTCGATACCCAGTACCTCCACATGCAGCGGCGCGCCGAGGGCATGACGGTAGGCCGCCGCGTCAAGCAGGGCGAAGTGATCGGCTACGTCGGCTCCACCGGCCTGGCCACCGGTCCCCACGTCTGCTTCCGCTTCTGGGACAACGGCAAGCAGGTCGACCATACCAAGATGGACTTCCAGGACAACGAGCCCATGCCCGGGGAATACCTGCCCGAATACTTCTCGGTACGCGACGAATACCTCACCAAGCTCAACAGCGTCGGCAGTCCGGTAGAAGGTCCGGCGAAGTAATCAATCCCTCAATCCCTCTCCCCTTCAATCCCTCAATCCCTCATTCCTTAGAGAAGCAAGTCCATATTCACGTGCTCCTCGATGAGCTCTACCGCCCGGCGGATCTTCCATGGCGTCTTCAGGTTGATCTTGACTTCCATCTGGCTGATCCGGACCGCAGCACCGTAGGTATCCAGGGGGCAGGCTACGACCGGGATGTTGTGGGTTTCCAGGAATTTGGTGTGCGGCAGGCGGGGCGTTTCGTCAGTCAGCCCCGTCACCACCACCCCTGATATCGTAGTGCCCGGCAAACCGCGCTCCTTCAGAATGGCCTGCAGGGCACTCAGTGCTTCGTCCAGTCGCCGGTGGCTCACGATCACGAGTAAATTTTTTAGGTTTTCCACCTCCTGCTGGGCCAGCAAACTGCCGCTGGCAATGTGTTCGACCTGGTTGTCCAACCCTTCCCGATTGAGCAGGGTCCGGCCCTTCAGGGAGTGTCGGATGGAGGCCATGATCGGGTTGGAAAGGATCTGCTCAAAGGGCAGTACCCCGAGGAGCGGAATGCCGGTCTTCGTCAGGTACTTGCCCACGTAGTGCCGCACTTTTTCCAGTTTCGCGGGACGGGTCTTGTTCACGATAATTCCGCGCACCGGCACCCGCCGCTCGCGGAACATGGCCAGGTTCATGTTGAGGCGATCGATCGTGCTTCCGATGCCCCCTTCCACGATCATGACCACCGGCGCGTCAAGCAGCTGGGCCACCTGGGCGTTGCTCACGTCACATACACTGCCCACGCCCGGGTGCCCCGTTCCTTCGTAGATTACAAAATCGTTGCTTGCCTGGAGCTTCCGGCTGGCGCGGGTAATGGCCCGGTTGAAATCATACTTGGAAGGATCGTCGAGGTACCGCGCCGTCACCCCGTCACCGATGATGACTGGGCTGTGGAGTTCCGCCTTCAGCTCGAAATCCATACCCCGGGCAAAGAGCAGGGCATCTTTGTCTACCTGGAGTTCCCCCAGCTCCACCCACTCCTGCCCGACGGGTTTGCAGTAGCTCACTTTGCGGCCGCGGGCACGGATGGCGGCCATCAGTCCGAGGGTACAGGTGGTTTTGCCTACGTGCTGGGAGGTAGCGGCGATGTAGAGGCGGTCGAGCATAGAAATTTACCATTTTCAAGGTACGACCGACAATGTACGATTTGCGGCTGTGCCCGCTGGTGCGCGTATTACTCGACGAAGACCTGCTGCCCTGCCGGGTAACTTCACCACATAGCTGAAGTCGACCTTGCGCTCACTGGTCGGTGGGAGGGTATACCGCCACGTCACCAGCCCCGTATCCTCCTCCAGCACCGTGGAACCCGGTAGGGTAAGTTCAACTTCCACCCTGCCGTCCGCTGAAACCGGTACCTGATCGATAATCGTCAGGTCGATCGCCTGGGCCTTGGTAGTGCGCACGGCGATCGTCCAGCCGCGGCTGTCCACCTGTTTGCCGGACAAGAATCCGCCGGGTGAGCGAAATTCCTCGTTGGGCTTGCGGGTCACTACCACACTGGGGTCTCGCCCGAGCGAAATCAGCAAGCTATCGGCGGTCTTCTCCACTTCCAGTCGGGAGGTGCCCAGGTAGGTACCCTCGAAGAACAACTGGAGGTCCCCGCTGATGAGGTCGTACTGCTCCCAGTCGCGGATCACCGCGGAGAGGTAAACGTCCTCCTCCCGTTTCGGCACCGCCAGGTGATGGTAGGTGGCGGGCACCGTGTACTGCTTGATCTCTACCCTGTGCTGCGTTCCGTCGGCCGGGATGGTATACGGAAGCTCAATATCAAAGTTCACCGTGGTCGCCTGCCGCTGCGTCTGTGTGGGTACCGGAATCGTTTCCTGACGGTCCTCCCGGTCGCGTCGTCTGCCGCCGCGCAGGTTGACCCCGGCAAGGCGACCGGCCAAAGAATGGACAACTCCGCTATTCCCGTATCCGACCACCACCACTTCATCCAGTGAACTGGCATCCGGTTCGAGTACAATATTCATCTCCTCCGAATCGATCCGGACGGACTTCCCCGCCAGCCCGGAGTAGCTAACCCGCATAAATTCGGAACCATCAGGTAGGTCCAGGTCAAAGTGACCGTCGAAGTCGGTCACCGTACCCACGTCAGTATCCTCCACCAAGATGGTGGACCCGATCAGGGGCATGCCCTCATTATCCACCACCTTACCTTGAACGCTGCGAATGGAGGAAGCCGCCGCAGCTTGGGCATCGGGCAGGTAAGCGGGAGGCAGCTGGCCGGGTCGTAGCCGCCAGGTTTTCAGTTCCGGTGCCCGGGTGGATTTCGTGGGATCTCCAGTGGAAAGTACGAGCTTCACCGCTTTCCAATCCTCACCGGTATGCTGGTATACGTTGGCGTGGCACCGCAGGTCGATCGGCTGGTTGATGTCGGTGACCCGGACATCGTACCCGGGAGTCCAGCCGGCGGAAGCAACCCGGTAGGACAAGCCCAAGGAAATTTTCTGCGGCTGCTTATTGTCTACTACGACAACGACCTCACTCGTTGTCGGCTACTGCCGTTGTTGCCCCAATTCCGCGAGCTGTTCCTGCAGCAGTTGCCGGTCCTGCTGGTTTGCGCGCAGGCTGTCGCCCAGGGCTAGGTAACTCAGCTTGATGGCGGTAATGCGTTCCCGGTGGTACGTTACGCCGCGTTCCAGGTCCTGGGCGTCCAGGCCCCGATCGGTTCCGGCCAGGCTGCGGTTGGCGCGGAGCACCTCTTCCTCCTCCTTGGCGATGGCCACCCGGGTTTCCAGTTCCCGGCGGCGGTGCTCGACCGCATCGATGCGCGTGTATATGGATTGCTCTGCTTCACTCCGTTCCGGAATTTCGTTGAAGTGGAGTCGGTGGCTCACGCTCAGCACCAGCAGTGCCGGATTTTCGGTCCGGAGTTGAATACTCGCCGGATCAAGCGCGCCGGTCAGGCCGGTAAATACCAGCGTAGACCGTCCGGCGGGGAGGCTTGCCTCCGCGCTTCGCTTCACCTGGGCACCCTGCAGGTAGACAACCGCCTGGTCTATGTTCGAGGATATTTCCGTTTCCTGCTTCCCGGCAGGCTGGGCGCGGACGCAGGTGCAAAGCAAGACGAAAAGGCAAAGTAGCGGGGTGCGCATGTCGGATGGTTTGCTCCTGGATGCGCAAACCACCTTAGTTGCATACACTCACCGGAAGAAAAATGGGGCTTCAGTGCACGACCGCCCCGCCCGCCCCGCTTGGAATCCGGATCGTTTCCACCATATCCTGGACGTCCTGCGGCGGCGCGGCAAAAAAGCGGCTGACGGTAACGGCGACGACGGTGTTTACCACCATGGCCACGCTTCCGAATCCTTCCGGACTGATGCCGAACCACCATTCGCTTTCTGGGGGCACCGTGTCGACGAACCAACCCAGGCGATACACGGCCATGTAGCCAAACATGAGCACGATGCCCACCACCATTCCGGATACGGCCCCCTCTCGGTTCATGCGTTTGTCAAAGATGCCGAGGACGATGGCGGGAAAGAAACTGGCCGCCGCCAACCCGAAGGCCAGGGCTACGGTGGCCGCCACGAAGCCCGGGGGATGGACGCCAAAGTAGGCCGCCACCAGCACGGCGCCGGCGGCTCCTCCCCGGGCCCACCAGAGTTCTTCCTTCTCGCTCATATCGGGCTTGATCTGCTTTCGCATCAAGTCGCGACTCACCGCGGTACTGATCACGAGGAGCAGTCCGGCGGCCGTGGATAGGGCGGCTGCCAGACCGCCCGCCGCCACCAGGGCGATGATCCAAGCGGGTAGTCCGGCAATCTCCGGGTTGGCCAGGACCATGATATCGCGATCGATGTAGACCTCGTTGGCGTTGTCGGTCACGGCATTGCGCAGCGTGGCCTGTCCGTAGGGCCCTTTCACCTGCGCGCCGCCGCCGTCCCTTACCTGATCGACAGTGCCGACGAAGGGAGGTCCGGGGGCATACTGCAGCTTGCCGTCTTCGTTCTTGTCTACCCAGGCGACGAGGGCGGTTTCCTCCCACTTACTGAACCACGCGGGCAGCTCCTGGTAGGGGCGCTCGCTGATGGTGGTGATCAGGTTGGTACGCGCAAAGGCGGCGATGGCGGGCGCGGTCGTGTAGAGAATGGCGATAAAGAGCAGGGCCCAACCGGCGCTGATGCGGGCGTCCTTGACCCGGGGGACGGTAAAGAAGCGCACAATGACGTGGGGCAGTCCGGCAGTACCGGCCATGAGGGCGAGGGTGATGGCGAAGACGTCGATGGTCGACTTGCTGCCGTCGGTGTATTCGGCAAAGCCCAGTTCCCGGTGCAGGAGGTCGAGCTTATCCAGCAGCGCCATGCCCGAGCCATCGTTGACATCTCCCAGGAAGCCCAGCTGGGGGAGGAGGTTGTCCGTCATTTGCAGCGAAATGAAGATGGCCGGCACCATGTAGGCAAAAATGAGGACGCAGTACTGAGCTACCTGGGTATAGGTGATGCCCTTCATGCCGCCCATAATGGCGTAGAAAAAGACGACCACCGTGCCGATATAGACGCCGGTGTTGATCTCCACCTCCAAAAAGCGGCTGAAGACCAGGCCGACGCCCCGCATCTGACCGGCCACGTAGGTAAAACTGACCACGATGGCGCACACGACGGCCACGGTGCGGGCCACGTTGGAATAGTAGCGGTCTCCGATAAAATCAGGGACGGTGAATTTGCCAAACTTGCGCAGGTAGGGAGCCAGTAACAGGGCCAGCAGTACGTAGCCGCCGGTCCAGCCCATGAGGTAGACCGCCCCGTCGTAGCCGGCAAAGCTGATGATGCCCGCCATGGAGATGAAGCTGGCCGCGCTCATCCAGTCGGCGGCAGTGGCCATGCCGTTGGCAATCGGGTGCACGCCACCGCCCGCTATGTAAAATTCCTGGGTAGAGCCGGCACGTGCCCAGACGGCAATAACGATATAAAGCAGGAAGGTAGCGCCGACGATGAGGTAGGTCCAGGTCTTTACGTCCACTTTACAGAAGGATTGAAGGGGGGAAGGATTGAAGGATTGAAGGGGGGAGGATCGTCGGAGGCGCTACTCACCTACCCCGAACTTGGCATCGAGGCGGTTCATCAGGTACACGTAAACAAAGATGAGCACTACGAAAACGTAGATACTACCCTGCTGGGCGAACCAGAATCCCAGTTTGGCCCCACCGATACGCAATCGATTGAGTTCGTCCACAAAAAGAATGCCGCAGCCGAAGCTTACGGCAAACCATATGGTTAGAAGAATCGCTAAGTACCGCAGATTAGCTCGCCAGTACAGGCGGTAGTCTTCCGGTTGGGCCATCTGAAAAGTATTGGTGGGTGTAAGAAGTGGCCGTTTGAATACAGGTGCAGGATCGACTAGAATCTTTTGCGGCGCCAGGCCGTAACGGTGCCCAATATAGTAGCGATAATCGGATAATTCAAAACAATTCCTGCACGTGGCGCTTACATCCACCTGTAACAATCAAACTTCGCTTATGTCCCATTGGTATGAAGGATGGACGGACGTCACCTACCCTATTTTTGAAGGAATGACCGGCTGGCCCGGGCAGCCCGCCACTTCCTACGACGTACTGAGCTGCATTCACTGCGGCGACGCGGCGCGGGTGACGATGCTGCACTTCACTGCACATACGGGTACCCACATGGACGCTCCCAGCCACTTTCTCGCCCAGGGCATCGACATTAGTCAGGCGCCCATCCACGTGGGCCTGGGCCCGGTGCGTGTTGCCGCCATCGACTGCCCGGCCGCGGTGACCGTCGCTCAGTTGCAGGCTTACGAGGCCCGCACCCGCCCCCTGCAGGCTGGCGAGCGCCTGCTCCTGCGTACCCCGAACAGCGACCGCTCCGTCTGGCCCCAGGAACCCTTCCATGAGGACTACCGGGCCATCGGTCCCGAGGCCGCCAGGTATATCGCCGGTAAGAAACTGCAGCTGGTAGGAGTGGACTACCTCTCCGTCGGCCCCTTTCACCAGGGTAATCCCCAAACCCACCGTGCCCTGATGGGAGGGAACGTATGGATCATCGAGGGGGTCGATCTGCGGAAAATCTCCGAGGGCGACTACGAGATGATCTGCCTGCCCCTCAAGCTTAGCGGCTCCGACGGCTCCCCCATCCGGGTGCTGTTGAAAAGGACCTGATCGGTTAAAACCACATTTTGTTGGTTATGGCTTGCAACTAACCACAGATGGTTGTAACTTTGCTTTGCGCCGCACTTCCGTGGGCGTGGTTGCAAAAAATACAAGTTCATGTCCAGATCCACCACCCCGGCGAGTTCCGCCGGTCAGCAAAAGGTACTTACCATCAACTGGAGCCTTCTTCTGCGCCGGCTTCGCTCCCAGCTCAGGTTGCTCGCTACCTCGGCCCGCCACCGCGCGGCGCATACCGAATACATCCCGCCCACCTGGCTGGGCCGGATGCGGCTTACCTGGTTTCGCCTGGGGCTCATTGCCCTGGCCGCCTTTGTGTTTACCCAAAAGCAGATCGACCTCACCCTCAGCGTCGGGGCCGACGGATTTGGGATTACCCAGGACAACGGCGACGGCTCCGCCCGTACGGAGACCTCCCCCACTACGGCGCTCAGTATGCTGCCTACCGGTACTGCCGCATCCCCCGCTCCCAGCTGGAACGTAACCACCTACGATGCCACCACTGCACGTGCGTACATCGACCGCTTCAAGCGGGTAGCCCGGACCGAGGAGGAAAAGTTTGCCATCCCCGCCGCCGCGAAGATGGCCATGGCCATCCTGGAAAGCGGAGCCGGCGAAAGTGCCGCCGCCCGCAATAACAACAATCACTTTTCCGCTTCCCTCGACGCCAAGTACTTCGATAATGCCTGGAGCAGCTGGCGCGCCCACAGCGAAAGCCTCCTCCACCGCTTTCCTGGGCTGGCCAACGAATCGGTGAATTACCAGCAGTGGATCGCCGCGCTGGCCAGGACCGACTACAGCCGTGACCCCCTGTACGCACAAAAGCTGATCAAGCTGATCGATCGCTTCGACCTCGATCGCCTCTGAGCCGGTCACCCCTAATTTTTTCTCTAAGTGGTTTTCTCGGCCGCCCGCAGTTTCTGCCGGGCGGTCCTTTTTTACCGCAACCCCGCTCGCCGTGGTCCGTTTAGGCTACGTGACCCACCAAGACGAACTACTCGAACAGGAGTACCACCGCTTCATCGAATTCGGCCAGCTGCTCGACCGCGCCACCCGCCGCTACCTGGTCGAATACCTCCGCTCCAAAGTCAGCGGCCTGGGCTACCAGGGCGAAGCCCTGAACGACCGCTACGCGGAGTATTTTCAACGTGCGCTCGACGAGGTGTTTGACATCGACAGCCTGCTCTTCGTCTGTGGAAATAACGAAAGCATCACCCGGCAAATCGTCCTCGACACGCTGTACTGGATCAAAAAGACCTTTGCCAAGGTTGCCTCCGGTCACCCCCACGCGAAGGAGGTGGAGCTGCTGCGGGGCTGGAGCGTAACCCCCGCCAAAGCGTTCAAGGTCCGCTACCCCACCCTGCTCCAATTTCTGGCCACCACCTACACCCGCGAAGAACTCGATACCGCTTTTTACCAGGATCGCCTCACGCGCTACTTTGCTGCCGACTTTTCGGAATGGACGCCCGTCGACCAGGCCAACTTCGAGCGCATCCTTACTGACCTGCTCAGCCAGTGGGACGCGCTGCTGCAGGCCAAGATTCTGGCCTACCAGTTGCGGAAGCTGAACGAATCCAAGGAACACTTTACGGAGTTGCTCGGGCAGAAGGTAGAAGAATACCGCCGGCTAAAGTCCATCCTCAACCCCTTCACCGATTACCTCGGCTGGGACATGAGCCGCGACCTCTGGCAGTCGACCAGCTTCGACGTTCTAAAACGCTACGACGAGCTCCTGGCCGACGAAGACAGCCTGCGCCGCCTCGCCGACCTCCTGGGTAACCTGCGCGAGGCGGAGATTGAGATCGAGGAAGAAACCTTTGAGAAAACCATCGTTCGCCAGGAATGGCGGGTAGACCCCCTTGCACGCTCCGAGATCGTCGGCATCCACGAAAGCCAGGACCTCAACCACCTCCTCAGCTCCGAGGCCGCCCTGCTGAGCCACGACGTGACCGAAACCGCCTTCCTGAAAAAATACGCCGACAGCAGCCTGCTGACTTTACGCTACGAGGACCGTCAGCTGGTACGCAGTGAAGATCAGATCATGGAAGTCAACCAGCGCGTGAAGCAACGGGAGCGCGGCCCCTTCATCGTGTGCGTGGATACCAGCCAGTCGATGATGGGCCGTCCCGAGGAGATCGCCAAGGTGCTGACCCTGGGCATCCTGAAGATGGCCATCCAGAGTAACCGCCGCGCCTACCTCATCAGCTTCAGCACGGGGGTAAAAACGATCGACCTCTACGACATCGCCAATTCCATCGATGAGCTCGCCGCCTTCCTCAATATGTCGTTCTACGGGGGCACCGATGCCACCCTGGCGCTCTACGAAGCTCTCCGCCAGCTCAAAACCCACGATTATGAGGACGCGGACGTACTCATGATCTCCGACTTCGTGATGTATAAGATCGACCGGGAGGTCCTGGACGAGATCGCACATTACCAGCACAACAAGAGCACGGAGTTTCACAGCCTCGCCCTCGCCCGGGAGGCGAATGCCGCACTACTGGGCCGGTTCGACACCAATTGGATCTACGATCCGGAGTCCCGCAGCATTATCCGGGAACTTACCCGGGGACTCAGCGAAATCGCTGCGCGCCCCTAAAACGACAGCGCCCCCGGAAGACCGGAGGCGCTGTCTGTGCTCAGGGCGATTACCGGTTAGGTAGCCTTGCGGCGCGTCACGACGATCAGGATGATGAAGAAGGCCGCGACCCCGACCCAGAGGATCGGATTCTCGTACCATTCCGTTTTGTCGATGTTGATGTCGATCAGCGGCTTGTTCTGTGCCTGGGCAAGGCTCGACAGTACGGTGGCCAAAATGGCCGTCAGGGAATATGCTCGCATGATAAAGGGGGAATTTGGTATAGAAAAGGATTGACTGCCACTTGTTCGTAACACACTGTTTCCGGTCAAACTTTAACGAAAATGCCCCGGCGGTAAAGCCAGGTACCCAGGGCCAGGTAGCAGGCGACCAGCACCAGGGCATACAGCAGGCTCGAGAGCTCCGCCGGCAGGAAGTCGTGAAGAAACAGGGTCTGGTAAAGGTAGCCGTGCAGCGAGGTATCTCCCACCGGGATGCTTCCAAAAACCTTTGAAAAGAAACTGGACAGGAAATACAGGATCAGCGCGTTGGCTCCGGCATAGCCGAAGACCCGGCCCCATACCACGCCCCGCACGTCGGTTAAATAATAGATGAGGCCCAGGATCAGCATGGCCCAGCCGGCCGTAACCAGTACGAAGCTGCTCGTCCACAACGCCTTGTTGATGGGAAAGACCAGTCCCCACAGGTGACCGACCAGCAGCAGGGCTGCGCCGGCG
>JBBSPZ010000089.1:0-15202 GCA_038258275.1 Chitinophagales bacterium
ATAGACACCGATGATTACTATAAAACGGTGCTGCCCGATGACGGCACCATCAAACTCTCTATTGCCTACACCAATACCAGCGACGACAGCGGGGCGGACGCAGGACTCTACGCCTACGACTCCCGGGGGAACCAGATCGGCGTAGTGGGGACGGTCAACGTGGAGAAGGGTACGACGACGGAGGACGAGCTCCTGGTATACTGCCGCGCCCGGGATACGATTTACTTCCGCGTCAATTCCGCTTACTGCCTGGCTTACGGCCTGAGGTACCAAATGATCACTCCCGCCTTTTCCGGCGACGCGGAACCCAATAACGTGCTTGCGGAGGCGAGCCTAGCCGGGGTCAGGCGTGGGCTCACCGGCCACATCGGGTACCGGGGGCGTACCACCGATACGGACGACTATTTCCGCCTCGCCAACTCCGAACTCAGCAGCTTTACGATGACCTTCGAAGGGGAAAACACGAGCAACGACGGCGGGGCGGACCTGGCGGTCTACATCCTCAACAGCCGGGGGGGCGTGCTTAAATCCGAAGGCATCGTCAATGTGGCACCGGGTCGGTTTACGCGGGAGCTGGAGTTCACCTGCCTTCCGCAGGATACCCTCTACGTGCGCGTCAACTCCAGTTATTGCTTTTCCTACCGGGCCACCTTCGAAGTGACGGCCGAGCAGCCCCACGCGGAGATCGATTACGCGCGCTTCGGCAACAAGTTCGCCTTCGTAGCCAACAGCCGGAAGGCGGAGCGCATCAAGTGGGAGTTTGGGGACGGTACCACGAGCACGGAGCGCTATCCCACGAAGGAATTCCCGATCGGGGCGTACGACATCAAGCTGAGTGCGACCAATGCGCTGTGCAACGAAACCATCACCACGACCGAACGGGTCGCGGTCAACGGACTGGAATACTACACCCCGCACCGGGCCGGCAAGGCGGAGAACGTAGGCTACTTCGACCTGCGGCTCTTCGGGGCCGGATTCGATGAGAATACCAAGGTCACCCTCAGCCAGGCGGGTAAATCCCTGGAACCCTTTAAGGTCGGAAACCCGAGTACCAGGGAGTTAACGGCCCTGTTCAGCCTCCAGGATGCACCCTTTGGCGTATACGACCTCTCCATTTCGCTGTCGGACGGGCAGACGTACACCTACCCGATGGGCTTCGAGATCTACCGGGACAAGCCGGAGTTCGACATCGTAGCGGAGGCCAACGGACCGGCGCGCATCCGGAACAACCGCTGGACGGATTACAGCCTGACCGTCACCAACGACCGCGGCCGCATCGCCAACGGCGTCCCGGTAGTACTGGTGACGCCGCGAAACGTGGAAACCAACATCCTCGACGTGATCCGTAAAAAGACCGGTAGCTACGTCATTCAGGGTGCCGAGTGGGACAAGCTCACCATCGACAAACAACAATTCAACGAGGTCTTCTTCGACGGCAACTTCGATCCGAACGCGTTCTCCGTGGAGATCGACTACGATTCCCTTGCCACGAACCTCAGCGATTTCGTCCGGTTCGACATCGACACCCTCTTCGGTAAACCGCTGGAAGGCACGGCCTACCTGCTCTACTTCCCGATCGTACTGGCCGAGAGTAGTGCCGAACTGAAGTTCCAGATCCTGAGCCCGGAAACCCAGGACATCACCCTGACGGCCTACGCCTGGCCGAGCAACGTCCGCCAGAATCCCGCCGATCCCTGCACCCTGGCCGATACCAAACAACTGGCGCTGCAGCTTTCGGCGGTGCTGGAATTTGCTCCCATTCCCGGGCTGCAGCAGGTGGCGGCCAATGCCGGTAAGATCGATATCGGCTCGCAGATTGTCTTTGCCGAATTCTTCGACTGGTACTACGGTACGGACGTAGCGAACGCCGATTTTTATAAGGCGCAGGCTCCGGCGATTGCCGGCGAGATCATCGGCGGGAAGCTGCCCTTCGGCAAGAACAAAAAAGCCTACGGGGAAGCCGGCCAGCGGCTCACCAGCCAGATCAAGTACAACATCGCGGATGCCAAAGCGATCCGCCAGGTACTCGACAACCCCGGAGTGAAGGGGAATTTTGTCAGGCGGCAGCAGCTGTTATTTGAGCTGGAACAGGCCGAAAAAGTAATCAAGCGATTGGGCCCCGCAGCTTCCGAGGCCGAAAAGCAGGAGGCACTGGCCGGGGTGTACGAATGGGCTACGAAGCAGGGCATTAACCTGGCGGCCGGGAAGGCCAGCGAGACGATCTCCGGAGGCTCTGGAGAGAAGTCCAACGAACCGAAGAAGATCACCGAGAAGCCGGTGAAATCCGTAACCTCCCTCGACCCCAACGCCATCTACGGGGAATCCGGCGTGGGAGAAGTCCAGTACATCCGGCGGGCCGGGGCATTGGACTATACCGTCGCGTTCGAGAACATCGACACCGCCCAGGCCACCGCTCAGATCGTGCAGGTGGACCTGAAGCTAGACCCCGCCAAGTTTGACCTCACCCGTACCACCATCGGTAATGTGACCTTCGGGGGCACTACCTACTTCCTGGAGGGCGACCGCAAGGAATACTTCACCGACATCGACCTGCGGCCGGCCCGGAACCTGATCGTGCGGGTGCAGGGCAAGATCGATACGCTGACCGGGGAGTTTAACTGGCAATTCACCTCCCTCGATCCCGCCACCATGGCCCTGCCGCAGGCGGTAGATGCCGGGTTCCTGCCTCCGAATAAGAATTTCCCGGAGGGAGAGGGCAGCGTGACCTTCACGACCTACCTCCTGCCCACCACGGAAACCGGGGACAGCCTCGGTGCCCAGGCCCTCATCTACTTCGACGACAACGACCCGATCGCGACCAACGTGTGGTCGAACCTCATCGACGAGGACGTCCCCGTCAGCCGCCTCGATCCGAGCGTGACGACGATCAACGACAGCACCTTCGTGATCTCCTATTCCGCTACCGACGTAGGCAGCGGGGTCGAGGATTACGTACTCCACTACCGCCGGATCGGTGAGCCCTGGTCCCACGCCCGCATCCCCCTGGAGGCGGACGGTACCACCCAGATCAACGGGGAGACGAATACGGGTTACGACTTCTACGTCACCACCCAGGACCGGGTCGGCAACACGGAGGAGAAACCCGAACGCGCCGAGCTCACCGTCATCAACGGCACGGTCGGGCTCTTCGATCCGCCCGCCGAACAGCTCGGCATCGACCTCTATCCGAACCCGACCGGTAATGGCGAGATTCACCTCCGCGCGGCAGAAAACCTCGGGGATGTTCGACTGCAAGTAACTGACCTGTTGGGGCGGCAGATCTTCCATTCCCGGGTCCACCTCACGGAAGGCAGCGATGTCCCGGTCTCCCTGGGTCAGCTTCCGCTGGGCATGTACCGTATCAAGCTGACGAGCCCCGACGGCAGCCGGTGGTCCCGCCAGCTCTCCGTCCTGCGGTAGCGAGGGTATGCGGCTTCCAGCCTCGGTCTTCTTCGCAGCCCTGAGGGGAGTGGGTACCGCCCGCCCCGTCGCGCCGGCCTACTTCGTGAGTAGGTAGTTGAGTATCCGCACGCCCGCCTGCCGGCGCTCCTCCGATTCTTCGGGCGACTGACTGGACTGCTCGCCACGGGCGTCGTAGGTCAGCGTCGGCAGGGTGGTCGCTGCCGCGTTGAACACGTACAGTCGCCGCTGGCTCACGTGGGTGCCAAGGTAGGTGGCGGGATCCTCACTGGCCTCGTACTTGATCATACGCGGGAGGTCGCGGGCGTTTTCCTCGAAGCCGCGGATCTCGTTCAGTAGGTCTGCGGCGAAGATGGGGGTGATGTCAAATCTCAGGTGATAGTACCCCCCCGCGTTGCCGGCGGTGGCGGGCCTGCGACCGGAGTATCCCGGGGGGTATTTTCGGAGGCCCCGCCACAGGAAAGCAGCAGCGAAAGCAGGAGCAGCAGGGTAGGGATGCGCATGAGTTGGAGCTTGTGGGAAAAACAGGTTCCGCCGCAGGGAGACGGTACGAAGTTAATCCCCGTAATCCACTGAGCACGACCGGATTATTCAGGGAATTCTGGGCGCGCGTCGGCCGGCGTACACCCCACCCGCGACCCCGCCCGGAGTGGCAGTTTTACGGAGCCGTACACCTAGGAAAGCTGGCATAATTTTTGTACATTTGTAACTATGACAAAGAACAACGAGCTGAACCCGAAAGCGGGTTACGACGCTGGGAATATCACCGCATTAGAGGGCCTCGAAGCCGTCCGGAAACGGCCCGGCATGTACATCGGCGGTACCGATACCCGCGGCCTCCACCACCTGGTGTGGGAGGTGGTCGACAACTCGATCGACGAACACCTGGCTGGCTACTGTAGCCGCATCGATATGATCATCCACCAGGACAACTCGATCTCCGTGACGGACGACGGACGGGGCATTCCGGTGGACCACCACGAAAAACTTAATAAGTCCGCCCTGGAGGTGGTCATGACCGTACTGCACGCCGGCGGCAAATTCGATAAGGATACGTACAAGGTGTCCGGCGGCCTCCACGGCGTCGGCGTCTCCTGTGTGAACGCCCTGTCGAGCCACCTGCGCGCGACCGTCTACCGCGACGGCAAGATCTACCAGCAGGACTACAGCGAGGGCAAGCCGCAGAACGAGGTCCACGTAGTAGGCACTTCGGAGCACACCGGTACCCTGATCATGTTCAAGCCGGACGCGACGATCTTCGAGAGCCTCGTGTACAAGTACGAGACCCTGGCCAACCGCATGCAGGAACTCGCCTTCCTGAACAGCGGCCTGATGCTTACCATCACCGACGAGCGGCAGACCGAGGACGATGGCTCCCACATCCGCAACGAGTTTTACAGCGAGGGCGGCCTAGCCGAGATGGTCAAGTACCTCGACGAGGGTAAGCAGGACCTGATCGAGGACGCGATCTACGTGAAGTCGAAGGAAGACAACGTGGAGGTCGAGGTGGCCATGCAGTACAACACGACCTACCAGGAGAACATCTACTCCTTCGTCAATAACATCAAGACCCGCGAGGGCGGTACCCACGTGAACGGCTTCCGCCGGGCCGTCAACCGCCTCTTCACCAAGTACGGCGACGACAACGGCCTCTTCAAGAAGCTGAAGTTCAAGGTCAGCGGCGAGGATTTCCGCGAGGGCCTCACCGCCGTGATCTCCGTCAAGGTGCCCGAACCCCAGTTCAAGGGACAGACCAAGGGAGAACTCGGCAACAGCGAGGTGACCGGTATCGTGAGCCGCGCCGTCGGCGAGAGCGTCGGACACTGGCTGGAGGAGAACCCCATCCAGGCCAAGCGAATCATCGACAAGGTGATCATCGCCGCTACCGCCCGTCACGCCGCCCGCAAGGCCCGCGAGATGGTGCAGCGCAAGAATGTGCTCACCGGTACCGGCCTGCCCGGCAAGCTGGCCGACTGCTCCAACAAGGATCCCGAGGGCTCCGAGATCTTCCTCGTCGAGGGCGACTCGGCCGGCGGTACCGCCAAGATGGGCCGCAACCGCGCCTTCCAGGCCATCCTCCCGCTGCGCGGTAAGATCCTGAACGTGGAGAAGGCCATGGAGCACAAGATCTACGAAAATGAGGAGATCAAGAACATGTTCACCGCCCTGGGCGTGAGCATCGTGGAGGGCGAACACGGCGAACGGGTGCTGAACCTGGAGCGGCTGCGCTACCACAAGATCATCATCATGTGTGACGCCGACATCGACGGCAGCCACATTGTCACCCTGATCCTGACCTTCTTCTTCCGCTACATGCACGCCCTCGTCGATGGAGGCTACGTCTACATCGCCCAGCCGCCCCTGTACCAGGTGCGCCGCGGCAAGCAGTTCCGCTATTGCTGGACCGAAGACGAGCGCCGCGAGGCCATCGCCAACTACAGCAAGAGCGACAACGACGGTGCCGTGAAGGTGCAGCGCTACAAGGGCCTGGGCGAGATGAACGCCACCCAGCTCTGGGAAACCACCATGGACCCCGACACCCGCATGCTCCAGCGCGTCGAGATCGAGGAAAGCTCGGAGGCCGACCGCGTCTTCAGCATGCTGATGGGCGACGAGGTACCGCCGCGCCGCGCCTTCATCGAGGCGAACGCGAAGTACGCTAAGGTGGACGTGTAGTCTTCCGGATACCTTGCCTGGCACGTAATTAAGGTGAGCCTAAAGCACATCAGCCACGGAGGCACCGAGAACCACAGAGATTTGCCATCTTCAGCCGGGCATATACTCGGTGATACTCAGTGCCCCTCTGGTTAATAGGTCTCCAGAAAAGCGCTGCCCCGCATGCAAGCAAAAAAAGCCCCAGCTCGGATCACCGAGCCGGGGCTTTTGAATTTAGTTAGCAGCTTATTTGCCGTTCTTTGGCGCATTGCCGGTTTCCACTTCGCGGGTAGCTTCAAAGAGGAACCAGGTACGACGCTCGGTGGCGTTGATGTAGTCCTCCAGCAGGCTGGCACCGCCGATGTCTTCGGCTTCGTCGCATACTCCGTGTGCTTCCCTCAGGTTGTGGGCCATTTTCTTGTTCTCTTCCATCAGGTCGAGCAGCATGTCCCGGGGGGCAATTTGGGCATTATCGTTATCGGTCACGTTCATCAGCTTGGCGATTTGTCCTATGCTGGTGATCGTCTTACCGCCTAATTTCCGTACGCGCTCGGCGAGCGGGTCCACAGTAGTAATCAACTCTTCCGACTGGTCGTCGAGCATACGATGGTAATCCCGGAAATGACGGCCGGACATGTGCCAGTGGTAATTTTTAGTCTTTACCCAGAGGGCGATCAGGTCTGCGACCAGGGGGTTAATTGCTTCAACTACCTTTTTCACGTTCTTGGGATCAAGATCGGTTGGGGTTTCGAGTTGTTTTTTAGTGATATTGTTGGCGGGGGTCTTAGACATTTCTGTTTGATTTGTTTAGTTTTCTAACGTGAACGCCGCGCCGATGTTCGGCAAAACACCCTTATTCCCAGCTGTGTATGCCTTACCGACTATATTCCGCCGAGCGCCTGAAATCCCGCACCGAGATCGGCCGGCTCTTCGCTTCCGGGGCCGTTTCCCAGGCTGCCTATCCGGTGCGTGTGCTGTACCGGCCGGTAGAAGTGGTGCATGGTCCCCATCCCTTCCAGGTGACCTTTGTCGTACCCAAGCGCCGCTTCAAGCGGGCCGTAGACCGTAACCTGTTGAAGCGACGCATGCGGGAGGCTTACCGGCTGCACAAGGACCTCCTCCTGGCGGGGTCGCAGGTGCAAGCGGACGCAGCACCCACGCAAATGGCGCTCCTCTTTATGTATACCGGCAAGGAGAAGTTGGACTTCGCCCAGATCGAACGGAGGATGGTGAAGCTGCTGCTGCGCCTAGCCGCGGGCGGATGAGGCGGCTTCCACCGCACGCCACACGCGCAGGACGTTGCCGGAGAGAACCTTTTCGATGTCGGCATCGGAGTAACCGCGCTTGAGGAGGGTGTAGATCAGGTTGGGGTAGTCAGCTACGTCCTTGAGTCCGGTGGGCAGGCTGTCGCCGACGCCGTCGAAGTCGGAGCCGAGACCGACGTGGTCGATACCGGCGATCTCCACGACGTGGTCGATGTGGTCGGCGACCATTTCGAGGTCGGAGTAGAGGGTGGGGTTGTCCTGTTGGAAGGTGTCGATCATAGCTTCGGCCTCCTCGCTGTCCATTTCCACGCCGGCGTCCGCCAGGCGGGTGCGCATGATGTCGCGGAGGCTGTCCTGCCGCTCGCGCAGGGCCCCGTCGAGGAAGGTGGAGCCGAAGTTGATCTGGATGACGCCGCCTTCCTCGCCGAGGCGCTTGATCATGGCGTCGTCCATATTCCGCTCGAATCTGGGGGTGTAGTAGCGCACGGAGGAGTGGCTAGCGATCGCGGGGATGTCGGTGAGCTCCATCACGTCCCAAAAGGTAGAATCGCTGACGTGGCTGAGGTCGACCATGATGCCTACGCGGTTCATCTCCCTGACGACTTCCTCGCCGAAGGGGCTGAGTCCGCCGTTGGTGGCGGTGGTGTCGTAGCTGCTGTCGGAGATCAGGTTATCCTTGGCGTGGGTGAGGGTGATGTAGCGGATGCCCTTATCGTAGTATTCCTGGACGCGGCGGAGGTCGTCTTCGATGGGGGCGCCGTTCTCCATGCCCATGGGCAGGCTCATGATGCCATCTTTAAAGTTCTGCTCCAGGTCGTCGGGGCTCAGGGCGATGCGGAAATTATCGGGGTGAGCCGCGGCGATGCCCTTCACCATCGTAATGAGGCTATCGGCCAGGGCGGGGGCGGCGCCGGGCTCCAGCTGGAGGCTGCTGGGGATGTAGATCGACATGAAGGGGGCGTCGAGGCCGCCCTTGACTGCGCGGACGTAGTCGAAGTCGCCTTCGTCGGTCTCGATGGGAATGCCCATCATCTCGCGGTCGAGGCGGAAGTTTTTCACCTTGAGGCGGTAGGGGAGGTCGACGTGGCCGTCGGTGATGAGGTAGGCGTGGGCGAGGCTGTCGGCGTGGGCGCGCAACTCTACGTCGGTCATCTCGGTGGGGGCGTCGGCTCCGTCGTTGCCGCAGGCTAGGAGGAGGGGGAATAAAAGCCAGGGTAGAAAGCGAAGCATGTGGGTAGTGATTAAGGTAAGGAGTGTAAGGTGATCGACCCCGGCACGCCGGCTTGGGGTAAATTTACACAATAGCCGATAATCATTGGCTGTAAGCGGTCGGATGGCCCCCAACCCCGGGGGTATAAGCTGCGCCCCATGTTAATTCAATGTAAACTTTCTCGACCTCGTCGGACGGCTTGCGGTCGGACGACAAGTGGTCGGTCGGCTAGCCGCGCGACCACTTCCCGTCCGACCGCAAGCCGCGCGACCGCTTCCCGTTGGACGGCTGTAACAATTTCGTTACTTTTCGAATCCCCAAGACAACGAAAAGATGAAGAATACAGTGACCACGCTTTTACTACTTACCCTCTGCACCTGCGTCCGCGCCCAGTCTGAGGGCCCCCTGATGGGATTCACCGAAGCCTCCGCGAAGGAACAGCATACCATCGAAGCCCAGTTCGACGCGAGCGTGCAACCCACTAATCTCGACGAGTGGATGAAGTACATGACGGCCCACCCCCACCACGTGGGCTCGCCCTACGATAGAAAAGTGGTCGATTTTATGGCCGAGAAGTTCCGTTCGTGGGGATATGAGGTGGAGGTGGAGCGCTTCGACGTGCTCTTTCCTACCCCGAAGGTGCGGATGCTGGAGCTCATCGCGCCGACCAAGTACACGGCCATGCTCGAGGAGCCTCCCGTAGAAGGAGACGCCTCCACCGACCAGACCGACGAGGCCCTGCCCCCCTACAATGCTTACTCTATCGACGGCGACGTGACGGCCGAGCTCGTGTTTGTTAACTACGGTATACCGGCCGACTACGAGGAGCTCGAAAAGCGCGGCATCGACGTCACCGGCAAGATCGTGATCGCCAAGTACCAGGGCTCCTGGCGGGGCATCAAGCCCAAGGTGGCCGCGGAAAAGGGGGCCATCGGCTGCATTCTGTACTCCGATCCCGAGGACGACGGCTACTACCAGGGGGAAACCTACCCCGACGGGGCGTACAAGAACGAATACGGCGTCCAGCGGGGCGCGGTCATGGACCTGCCCGCCGCCCCCGGAGATCCCCTGACCCCCGGTTACGGAGCGACGGCCGATGCCAAGCGAATCGACCGGGCGGATGCCGAAGGACTAACGAAAATCCCCGTGCTACCCATCTCCTACCACGACGCCGAGCCGCTGCTGAGGGCGCTGAGCGGCCCGGTGGCCCCGTCTTCGTGGCGCGGCGCCCTGCCAATGACTTACCACATCGGTCCCGGTCCGGCGAAGGTGCACCTGAAGCTGGAATTCAACTGGGACCAGGCCCCCGCTTACGACGTCATCGCTACGCTGAAGGGCAGTGAGTACCCCGATCAGTGGGTCATCCGCGGCAACCACCACGATGCGTGGGTGCACGGGGCCAACGACCCGATCAGCGGTATGGTGGCCGTCATGGAGGAGGCCCGCGCGGTCAGCGAGCTGGTGAAAGCGGGCTGGAAGCCGAAGCGCACGATCAAGTTCTGTGCCTGGGGCGCCGAGGAGCCCGGACTGCTGGGTTCCACGGAGTGGGTAGAAACCCACGCCGCCGAACTCCAGGAAAAGGCCGTGGCCTACATCAATACCGACGGCAGCGGCCGGGGCTTTCTCGGCGCGGGCGGCTCCCATACCCTCGAGAAATTCTTCGGCGAGATTACCAAGGACGTGATGGATCCCGAAACCGGCGTGACCGTCTTCGCCCGTGCCAAGGCCGAAACCGAAGTGAACGACCAGAAGGTCATCACCGATTTTCCCCTCTCGGCCCTGGGTTCCGGATCCGACTACTCGCCCTTCTTTCAGCACCTGGGGATCGCGGCCTTCAATATGGGCTTCGGCGGTGAGAGCGGCGGCGGGGAGTACCACACCATGTACGACTCGTACGATCACTACAAGCGCTTTAAGGACCCCGATTTCAGCTACGGAGCTGCCCTGGTCAAGGTCGCCGGTCGCACGACACTGCGCCTCGCGGATGCGGACGTGCTGCCCTTCGAGTTTGAGCGCTTCAGCAAGACGCTGGCGGGCTACGGACAGGAGGTCATGGACCTCACCGAAAAGATGCGCGAGCAGACCGCCCGCGAAAATAAGTTGCTCCGGGAAGGCACCTACAAGCTGGCCGCCGACCCCACTAAGCCCTACTTCGCGCCCGCGCCCAAGGAGGAGGTGCCCTACCTCAACTTCGCCCCCCTGGAAAACGGCCTCCACCGCATCGGGGAACTGGCCGGCGACTACGACGCAGAGGCCGCTACGCAGCTCCCCGTCGCCGAGCGCGAGCGGCTCAACGGCTTGTTCATCGACCTCGAGCGGCAACTCACCCGACCGGAGGGGCTTCCCCGCCGCCCCTGGTTCGTGCACCACGTGTATGCCCCCGGTTATTACACCGGCTACGGCGTGAAGACGCTGCCCGGCGTGCGCGAGGCCATCGAGCAGCGGAAGTACGAGGAGGCGCAGGAACAGATCGACAAGCTCGGGAAGGTGCTGGGGGCCTATGCCGATCAGATGGAGAAGATCATCGGAGTGACGGCCAAGAAGTAGCCAACTATCTTCACCGCCGGAACCTCCTTGCTATAATTCACCCCTCCGGTATGCGTCCGTTCGTATTGCTCTTCCCGCTTTTCCTGTGTCTCTGGCCGGGCAGCACGGCCGTCGCCCAACGCGTCCTGCTGTTCGAAAAGCTGACGTCCTCCAAGAGCGAGCGGGTATACGAGGGAGATGCCCTGCGCTTCCGGATGAAGGGCGACAACTTCTGGCAGGAAGGCTACATCCGCGAGATGCGCCCCGACATCCAGGCCCTGGTGATCAACGACCGCTACGTGCTGATCGATGAGATCGAAGCGGTGTACCTCGGCAACACCATCGCCTCCAAAATTGGCTACGGCCTCATGACCTTCGGCGCCGGCTGGTCGGTCTTTGCCGCCCTGGGGTACGCTACGGATAAGGATCCCTCCACCAGCTACTCCGTGGATGATGCCCTGGTGACGGCGGTTTCCGTGGGGACGGGATTTTTGCTGCTGAAGATTCTGGGGACACGGAAGTTTAAGCCGGGAAAGTATAAGCGGTTACGGGTGGTGGATTTGAGTTTCTAGAGGAGCTCCACTCCTCCCCCAATCCACTCCTCCCCTAATCCCGACCTCCACTCATCCATACATCGCTTTAGCAAGTACCTCAGCAAAGGCATTGGGGGTGCTGGCGAAGGGCTTGAGGCCCAGTTCGGTGAGTTGGGCGGCGACGTCGTGGTCGAAGGCGGGGGCCCCCTGGTCGCTGAGGGCAAGGATGGGGAGGAAGGTGAGGCCGGTGTGGACCAGGCGGCGCACGCTTTGGAGCATATTCGGCACCGAGCCGCCTTCGAAGAGGTCGCTGAGGAGCACGACTACGGTATCGCGAGGATTGGTGACGAGCTGCTCGGCGTAGCGGAGGGCCCGGCCAATGTCGGTGCCGCCGCCCAGCTGGAGGGCGAAGAGCAATTCGATGGGGTCGGGGAGCTGGGCCGTGAGGTCGACCACGCTGGTGTCGAAGGCGACGACGTGGGTCTTCACGCTGGGCAGACTGGCCATGATGCAGGAGAGCACCCCGGCATATACTACGGAGGTGGCCATGGATCCGCTCTGGTCAATGAGCAAAATCAGGTGCTTCAGGCTGGCTTGGCTGCGCTGCTGGCCGCGGAGGTGAACGGGCAGTACGGTCCGGTACTCCGGCTGGTAGTGCTTGAGGTTGACGCGGATGGTCTGGTCCCAGTCGATGTCGGCGTGGCGTGGCCGGCGGTTGCGGGCGTGGGTACGGCGGCGGCCGCTGACGGCTTGCAGGAGGGGCTGGCGGAGTTGCTTCTCTATTTCCTCGACGACCTTCCGCACGACCATGCGGGCGGTTTCCCGGCTGCGTTCGGGCAGTAAGTTTTTGAGGCTGAGCAGGGTGCCGACGAGGTGGACGTCGGCCTGGATGGTCTCCAGGAGTTCCGGCTCGAGGAGCATCTGCTGGAGGCCGAGGCGCTCGAGGGCATCGCGCTGGAGGAGTTGCACGGTATCGGTAGGGAAATACTTGCGGATGTCGCCGAGCCAGCGGTTGACGTTGGGGCTGGAAGGGCCGAGTCCGCCCCTGCGGTCATCGCTGCGGTAGAGGGCTTCGAGGGTGGCGTCCATGCCGGCGGCGCGGGCGGGCAGCTCGGGGCCGCCGTCGGCACCCTGGGCGTCCTGGCCGAGGATGAGGCGCCACTTGCGCAGGTATTCGTCGTAATCACTCATCGGCCGCCAGAATGCGTTGGATCAAGCCGTCGAAGTCGGTAACCTTGTCCTTCCCGTGCCCCAGGCGGGAAATAACCAGTCCGCGGCTCGGGATGATGAAGACGCGCTGGTCCTGGAACCCCCGCATCATGAAGGCACCGGCCGGCAAGCTGGGGGTGTCCGGGCCGGGGAGCCACAGCTGGGCACCGTAAGTGCCTTCGCTGCCGGCGGCGGGCTCGCGCATGAAATCGATCCAGCCGGGAGGAACCAGCGTATCCCCGTTCCAGACGCCGTCCTGGAGCATGAGTTGACCCAGCCGGGCCCAGTCGCGGGCGGTAGCCCAACCGTAGCTGCTCCCGACGGGCCGGCCGCTTTGATCGGGCTCAATACGTAGGGTGGGGGCCACGGGTGCAAGGAGGCTATCGAGAAAGGCATAGAGCTGGTCATTGCCGCCCAACTCCCGCCGGAGGTACTCCATGAGGATATTGGTCGTGCCGCTGGAGTAGTTCCAGACGGTCCCCGGCTCCTCGATCACTTGGCTGCGGAGAGCGAAGTCGGCAAAGTCGGGCCGCTCGTGCAGCATGACGGTGGCGTCGGTGAGGCTGCCGTAGCCCTCGTTCCAGGCCAGGCCGGAGTTCATGTGGAGGAGGTCGGCGAGGGATATTTCTTTGCGGTTGTCGGTCCAGAGTTCGGGAAATAAGCCCGTTTGTCGTCGGCCGAGCCCAAGCTCGTCCGCAGACGAACCGGCGGAGTCTACATTCTCGAGGTAGGCCCCCACGGCCATCCCGGTCAGCGACTTGGTCATCGACCAGCCGAGTAATGGGGTGTCCTTGGTATATCCCTTCGCATAGCGCTCCCCAACCAGCCGGCCGTCCTTCAGGATCACGATCCCCCGCGCCCCGCCACCGGGCACCGGTTGCATGCCGAAGTCGAGGGCTTTGTCGAAAGCGGGATCGACCCGGGCCGTGGGATCGGATTCCGGCGTTCTCCTTGCACCCGCGACCCCGCCCCTGGGGAGGGGCAGATCCGCTTCGTTGATCAGCACACAGCCTCCTGATGTCAGGTACACCGCATCCCGTTCCAACAACCCCAAGAGGGAGGAGCGGACCGTATCGCCGCGCAGCTCCAGTCCGTAGTACCCCAGGACGCTGAAATTGAGGTCGTGGTCGCTGATCTCGTCCAACTCCCGCCCCTGCAGGAAATGGCAGCTGCAGGCGTGCTTGGCCGCGTACCCCCCGCCGATGCTCAGGACGGGCCGCAGCCAGAGGTAGGCGGAAAAGAGCACGACGGCGAGCAGGGTGAGCCCGACGAGCCAGCGTGTGAGGGGGGTGGTGTGCATGGGGTGAAGATAGTTAGGGAGTTAGGGATTGAAGGGGGGAGGGATTGAAGGAGTGAAGGAGTGAAGGGTGGCGTGCTTACCTTGGCGGCGATGGAAACGGTCACCTTTAGCATCCGGCACCACGGGCCCGGCTCGGCACGGCGGTTGCGGGCGGCGTTGGAGCGGTGGGAGCCCGATTTGATTTTACTGGAAGCACCGGCCGACAGTGCGCCCGCCCTGTTTCAGCTGACGGCTCCGGGGATGCGGCCGCCGCTGGCGCTGGTACTGTATGATACAAAGGACATTGAGCGGGCCAGTTTTTATCCCTTTGCGCGTTTCAGTCCGGAGTACCAGGCGCTGGAGTGGGCGCGGGACCACGGCGTAACAGTACGCCCCATCGACCTGCCTGCCCGCCACTACCTGGCCCAGCGTGACGAAAAGCCCCTCAGCCTCTTCCCCGCTCCCGCGGTGGAGGAGTCGGCGTCGCCCTTTCCCGGTAAGACCCGTGCCCAGCTCACCGCCCAGCTGCGGCGCGACCCCCTTTCCCTCGTGGCCGAACTGGCCGGCTACCCCGACAGCGAGAGTTGGTGGGATGCTACCCTGGAGCGCGGGGTCGCGGGTGCCAGCGAAACCTTTGCCGCCATCCTGCAGATCGTGACCGACCTGCGGACTGCCTTCCCGGAGGCCTCGGATGCTGAGAACCAGCAGCGCGAGGCCTGGATGCGCACCGAGATCCGCAAGGCACTGAAGGAAGATTGGGAGCGCGTGGCGATTGTGGTCGGGGCCTGGCACGGACCCGCCGTGGCGGATGCCGCTGCTTACCCGGTCGGTTGCGATAAGGCCCTCACCAGGGGACTGGCGAAAGTGAAGATCAGCCAGGCCTGGGTGCCCTGGTCGTTCCCCCGACTGGCGCGCGGAGCGGGCTACGGAGCGGGCGTGACCTCGCCGGCGTGGTACGCCACCCTGTTCGATTTTCCGGAGCGGGCCGTCGACCGCTGGATGGCGGGGGCGGGTATCCTGCTGCGGGAGGCGGGCTTCGAGGCAAGTCCGGCGATGGCCACCGAGGGCGTCGGCCTGGCCACCACCCTCGCGACGCTGCGCGACC
>JBBSPZ010000090.1:0-15045 GCA_038258275.1 Chitinophagales bacterium
ACTCTTGGCGCGCTGAGCGTCATCAACAGCGGCGCGAACGGCACGGATTTCTCCATGGAAGGCACCAACCCCGGCGATGTGACCATTAACGGCGACCTCAAGGCGACCCTCAGCGTTGGATCCACCAATCCCTTTAGCTTGAAAAAGGTCGCGGTCAATGGCAACCTGACACATCTGAACTCCAGCGCCAACAACCCCGCCATGGGCGGCGTGGGTAAGGGACAGATCGTACGCGAAATCGACGCCCTCGGTGGCTACTCCGGTATTATCACCGACGAGACCATGGTCCAGTTCCGCCTCCTCAACCGGAGCAAGGGGCCCGCCATGTGGAGCCCCCGCGCCCAGAGCGACCGCATGGCCTTCGCCCTCAACTGGCGGGAAAAGCTGGAAGCCCACCCCAACATCGACTTCTGGCAGGAAATGGTCACCGGCCTGGTGGTGAAGAATGGAAGGATCAAAGGCGTGAGTACCGGTCTCGGCATGGAGATCCCCGGAAAATCCGTCGTGCTCACCAACGGCACCTTCCTCAACGGCACCATCCACATCGGAGAAAAGCAACTGGGCGGCGGGCGCGCGGGGGAACGGGCCGCCACCGGCCTGACCGCCCAGCTGCAGTCGCTCGGCTTCGAGGCCGGCCGCATGAAGACCGGCACCCCCGCCCGCCTCGACGGACGTACCCTCGACTACCGCGCCATGACGCTGCAGGAAGGTGACGACAATCCCGGCCGCTTCAGCTACACCGATACCCCGCCGCTGACCGACCAGCTGCCCTGCCACGTGACGTACACCAGTCCGGAGGTGCACGAGACCCTCCGCGAGGGCTTCGACCGCAGCCCCATGTTCAACGGCCGCATCCGCGGCCTGGGGCCCCGCTACTGCCCCAGCATCGAGGATAAGATCGACCGCTTCGCCGGCCGCGACCAGCACCAGCTCTTCGTCGAGCCCGAGGGGCGCAATACCTGCGAGATCTACGTCAACGGCTTCAGCTCCAGCCTGCCCGAGGACGTACAGTATAAGGCCCTGCGCAAGGTGCGCGGCTTCGAGAACATGAAAATGTTCCGCCCCGGTTACGCCATTGAGTACGACTTCTTCCCGCCCACCCAGCTCGGTCCTACCCTGGAGACGCGCCTCATCAACGGCCTTTTCTTCGCCGGACAGATCAACGGTACCACCGGCTACGAGGAAGCCGGTTGCCAGGGCCTCATCGCCGGCATGAACGCCGCCCTCGGGGTGCAGGAGCGCGACCCCTTGATCCTCCAGCGCAGCGACGCCTACATCGGGGTACTCATCGACGACCTCATCAACAAGGGCACCGAGGAGCCCTACCGCATGTTTACCAGCCGCGCCGAGTACCGCATCCTCCTCCGGCAGGACGACGCCGACCTCCGCCTCTCCCCCATGGCCGCCGCCCTCGGCGTCCGCAATATGGACGGGCGCATGGCGCGGGTGCAACGCAAGCGGGAAGCGGTCGCCGCGATCTCCACCGAGCTCCGCACCCACAGCATCACTCCCGACCAGCTCGACGGCTACCTCGAAAGCGTGGGCACGGCCCCCCTCAGGCAGGGCGTCAAACTCGACTCCGTGCTTGCCCGCCCCGGCGTGAGCCTGGAGGGACTAGCCGCCGCCGTCCCCGCCCTGGCCGACTTCCTTGCCCCCTACGACGCCGAGATCATTAACCTCGCCGAAGTGACCCTCAAGTACGAAGGCTACATCGAGCGCGAGCGGCAGGCCGTAGAAAAGATGAGCCGGCTGGAGGGCATCAAGCTCGGCAAGCGTTTCGACTACGAGCAACTCACCTCCCTATCTAAGGAAGCCCGCCAGAAACTCAATAAGCTGAAGCCGGTCACCATCGGGCAGGCCAGTCGGATCAGTGGGGTCAGTCCGGCGGATGTGAGTGTGCTGCTGGTGCACCTGGGCCGGTAACGTCATCTACGGTAAAAACACTCATGGTAGCAATAATCAACTACAACGCCGGCAACATCCGCTCCGTCCTCTACGCCCTCGAGCGTATCGGGGTGGAGCACGAGCTGACGAGTGACCCCGCTAAAATCCGCGCGGCGGATAAGGTGATCTTCCCCGGCGTGGGGCATGCCGCCTCCACCATGAAGCACCTCAACGAAACGGGGCTGGCCGACGTCATCCGCTCCCTCACCCAGCCCGTTTTCGGGGTGTGCGTGGGCATGCAGCTGCTCTGTAGCCACAGCGAAGAGGGCGACGTGGACTGCCTCGGCATCTTTCCGGAACGGGTACGGCAGTTCCGGCCGGTGAGTGGAGAGAAGGTACCCCACATGGGCTGGAACGACGTGCAGGTAAAGGACGGCAACGGCTGGCTCAGTCCGGAAGTCGACGGAGGCTACTGCTACTACGTCCACAGTTATTACGTGGAGCCGGGGCCGGATACGGTCGCGACGACCCACTACTGCGGCACCGACTTCGCGGCCATGATGCGCAGGGACAACTTCTACGCCGCCCAGTTCCACCCGGAGAAGTCCGCCCTGGTGGGCGAGCGGATCATCCGGGATTTTTTGAGCGTGTAAGGTTCACCACCTAAAATTGGTCATCCACGTCGTCGTCCACCCCGAAGGTCGTCGTAAAGCTGAGCCGCACGCCAAAGTCCTCGTAGCCCCCGTCGCGGAAGCTGGTCACGAATTCGAGCCGGAGTACCCGCAGCAGGTTGTCGAGGGAGTAGCCCACTTCGGTGTAGTGATCCGAGGTCGGGGTGTAGAGGTAGTTGACGAAAAGATCCTCTTTGAGCCCCATCAGGTGGAGCTCCCAGATGTGGGTAAGCAGCAGTTTGCGAAACTGATAGTGGGCGTAGACTTCGACGTACTCTTCCCCCGTACTGTTGCGGTAATACGGCAGCAGGCGGTAGCTCCCGATCGGATCCAAGCGCGTGAGCAGGATCTCGGAGGTGGCGAAGTGCTTGTAGTCCGGGAAGTCGACGTAGTCGTTGTTCAGGAAGGCGCCGGCGCGGACGAGTAGGTTCACGTCGCCCTTACGGCCCGCGGCGAAGCGGTGCCGGTAGCTGCCCTCCAGGAGGGTGAAATCGGAGCGGCTGTCGCCAATGGAAGGGATGCCGGACTTTAGGCGGAAGCCCAGCGTCGGAGCGGAATCGTCGACGACCTGCCGGTTGCCGTTCCGGATGACGTAGCGCAGACCGGGGCGCCAGGCTGCCTGCACCTCCACCAGGGCAGCGTTCTCTACCTGCTCGACCAGTCCCCGCTCCTCGCTGTAGGGACTGTTGGGGGCGTAGACAAATTCGTCATCGCCCCACCAACGCTGATCGCTGTGGTTGGAGACGGTGCGGCGATCCTCAAAGGTCAGGGATCCGCCCAGTTTGAAGGCGTCGCTGAAGCGTTTGGAATACCCCGCCGTGCCGTACACCCGCTCGTACAACCGCATGTAGTTATTTCCCCAGAGCAGGGAAGTAAAGCTGTTGATGATCGGATCGATGGCAGGCGTCGGATCGAATTGGCGCAGAAAGCGTCCCCCCCGCAGGTAGTACTTCCCGTCGCCCCGTTCGTTGGTCCAGTTGCGGTAGCCCAGCTCCCAGATGGCGCGTTTCCAGGCAAAGCCGTAGCGGGTGTGCAGGCTCAGTTCCCCGAATTTTTGCTTCCGGGTCGTGGTGTCCTCCAGGATCGTACGCCGCAGGTTCTTGGTGAACTTTGCCCCGAGGGCGTAGCCTTCCACGGGATTGAATTGCAGGTCGGGATCTACGTCAACCCGCATCCACTCGGGCCGCGACTTACCGGAGCTGTTGTTCTTGCCGCTGTTGGGCTTCTCCCCGCTGGCTTCGGCGATCGAATCCTGCTTGGCTACGACCGCCAGGCTGTCCTGGTAGCGGTAGCCGACGATCTCCTCGGCGGTCAGGGGAATGGGCCGGATGGCTTCCCAGGCGGCGGAATCCCGGATGGTCTTCACGCTGTCGTCCTTGAAGGTGTAGTTCCCGACTACCTCGGGCTCCCCGGTTTCTTCCAGTTCTTCCTTTTCGTAGGACTTCAGCAGGCTGCGGAGTTCCTTTCGCGTCAGTTCGCCGCCTTCTTCCAGGGTATTTTCGTAGCCCGTGGTGCGGTTCTCGCGGCGGGCGGCGGCGGCCACCTCCGGCTGAGTCTTTTCGTCGATCACCTCCACGTAACCGCCAAGGTCGGGGTTGATCGTGATGGCGTAGTTGCTGGTCGACGCGATGTAGCTGGCACTCAGCTTGATGCCCAGCAGGCCCCCGCGGCCCTCGATCTGCAGGGTGGTGGGCATCCAGACGTGGTCCATGACCTCGTTGTAATTGACCTGCACGTCGATGGTGAAGCCGGTATTGTAGGTGCGGAGATCCAGGCTGTGGAGCGACCAGTCGTCCTGCACGATGTAGACGTAGCCCTCAAAGACGCTCTCCCCCCGGCTGCGGGGGATGACCCTGATCTTGTTGATGAGCTTGCCCTGGTCCACGAAGACGCCCTCGTGCTCGAATTTGTAATACGCAAAGGACTTCGGCGACAGCGGACTCACCACCCCCGCCACTTCCGGCTGGTAAAAGGAAGCGAAAACGTAGCCATTGACATTGAAATCGTCCTCCCCCACCGCATAGCGGGAGATGACCTCCTCGCTGAAGGTGTTGGGGCGGGTGTAGGTGATGCGGCTGGTGGTCTCGCTGGTGAAGTTTTTGCCGATCATTTCCTCGATGTCCTTCCGGTCTTCCTTGGGGGCCAGTTTCTGGTAGAGCTTCGGGATCTTTTCCACGATCCCCTTTCCCTTGAGGTAGACGTCGGCGGTGTAGCGATCGATCTGGTTGCGGTGGTAATCGGCCTTGGCGATCGCGCGGCGGATAACACTGTAGCTGAGATCCTCCGCCCCGCTCAGTACTTCCACCGGGTCGAGGTCGAGGGCTTCGGTGCGCAGCTGTACGTCGAGTGAGCCGCGGCTGCTCGACACCTCCGTCACCTGGGTCTGGTAGCCCAGGTACTGGAACACGATGGTGTTAGTCCCCGGCCGCAGGTTCAGCTGGTAGCGGCCCTCGGCATTGGTGGTGGCACCGGTGCCGGTCTGCTGCACGTAAATGGAGGCGTAGGGGAGGGCTTCGCCGGTGGCCTCGTCGGTGATCCGGCCGCTCAGGGTCTGCGCCCGGACGCCTCCAGCAATCAGCAAAAGAATAATGCAGCAAAGCAGGCGAGAAGAGGTCATTGAGTCTGGATCGGATTCGCTTACGAATGTAGGCCGCTGCCCATTAGCAAGTACCCCCCCGGCGGAACCTTTAGATGTACGGGGTCCTGACCCGGACCAACGGCCCGAAAAAGCGTGGCCCGCCTCCGGGAAAGGAAGCGGGCCACCGGTAACTGTCAATAAAATGCTGGGTAGGAAGGCCGTTTACCGGGTCACCCGGCTGTATTTTTCCTCAAACTTACGGTAGAGCTCCGCTTGTTTGTTATCCAGATTCACATCCCGGCCATCAATGTAGGCTTTCTCCACGACGCTCTTGCGCATATCCAGGAGGTCGCCGTCGACGATAATGAAGGTGGCGGACTTTCCCGCCGTGATGCTGCCGTACTCGTCGCTGATACCGATGATGCGGGCCGGTGCCAGGGTGATGGCCTCCACGGCCTTCTCGTAATCGAGCCCGAAGCCCACGGCCTGGCCGGCGACGAAGGGCAGGTTGCGTTCCTGCCAGGTACCCTCGTGGCTGATCGCGAATTCCACGCCCGCCTCGGCCAGCAGGGCGGGATTGCGGTAGGGCTGGTCGACGGCGTCGTCCTGGGAACTCGGCAGGGCCTGGGTGCTGCTCAGAATGACGGGGACGTTCGCGCGCTTCAGGAAGTCTGCCACCAGGTAAGCCTGGTAGCCGCCTACGATCACGGGTTTAGCGCCCATGCGCTTCATGAGCAGTACGCCGGCCTGGATGTCCCGGGCCTCGTCCGCATGTAGGTAGGCATTGGCGTTGCCGCTGATGGCCTCGCAGAAGGCTTCCAGTTTCAGCAGGCGGTTGCCGTCGTCGGCCGGTCGTCCGCAGTACCCGATGGCCTGTTCCAGGAAGGCCTCGAGTTCGCGCACTTGCTCGGGGTAGTCTTCGTTGGGTTTCAGGTCGCCGGTCTGCCAGTTGTAGCTGTTGCGGCTGGGCCAGTTGACGTGGACTCCGTCATCGGCCAGGACGGCGGCGTCCTCGTAGTTCCAGCCGTCAAGCTGCATGATGCTGCTGCGTCCACCGACCAGGGAGCCCTCGGGCGTGGCCTGGGTGAGCAGTATGCCGCGGCTGCGCACGGTCGGGATGATCTGGGAATCGGTATTGAAGGCGATCAGCGCCCGGGCATTCGGATTGAAGGTGCCGATCTCGCGCTGGTCGTTGGTGGCCCGCACGGCGTCGATCTCCACTAGGCCCAGTTGGCTGTTGAGGGCGATGAGGCCGGGGTAGACCTGCTTACCGGCTCCGTCGATGGTGGTGTAGCCGGCGGGTACGGTCAGGCCGCTGCCCACTTGCTCGATCTTGCCGCCGTTGACGAGTACGGTCGCGTTTTCAATCACGGTACCGTCGCCCACGTGGACGGTCACGCCGGTCACGGCCATCGGTTCGCTCGGGGCCGCGGCCGGGGTAGGATTCTGGGCGCGGACGCAGGTGCAAAGAAGTAAGCCGCAGAGCAGGAGGAGTTGGTGCTTGATGCTGTAGTGCATGGGGTTAGTTTGATTGGTTAAGGCTGTCGCAGTGCAGGAGGCGGCGGCTGTTGCCGCTGGGTGCCTGCGTCTTGCCGCCGTTCTTTTTGTCGTCGAGGCTGGCCTGGATCAGGGCGTTGCGCTCTACCATCAGTTCCTGCTTGCGGCCTTCATTGGCCGCGCGGTTGAAGTATTCCTTGCCGTCGATGTAGGTGCGTTCCGCCCGGGCGTAAATGCTCAGGGGGTTGTCGCTCCAGAGTACGAGGTCGGCGTCCTTGCCGGTCCTGACGCTGCCGACCTGGTCGTCGATGTGCAGCATCCTGGCCGGGTTAAGGGTCACGAATTTCCAGGCCTCTTCCTCGCTGACACCACCGAAGAGGACGGCCTTGGCGGCTTCCTGATTGAGGCGACGGGCCATCTCGGCGTCGTCGGAGTTGAAGGCGGTCACCACGCCCTGCTCGTGCATGATGGCCCCGTTGTAGGGGATGGCCTCGTTCACTTCGTACTTGTAGGCCCACCAGTCGGAGAAGGTGGAGCCGGCAGCGCCGTGCTCGGCCATCTTATCGGCCACCTTGTAGCCTTCCAGGATGTGGGTGAAGGTGTTGACGCGGAAGTCGTGGCGCTCGGCCAGCTCCATCAGCATATTGATCTCCCCCTGCTGGTAGCTGTGGCAGGTGATGAAGCGCTCTCCGTTGAGGATCTGGAGCAGGGTTTCCAGCTCCAGGTCGCGGCGAACGTTCTTGCCCGATTTCAGCTCCCTGCCGTATTCCTCGGCCCGGCTGAAGTAGTTCTCGAAGATCTGCTCGACGCCCATGCGGGTCTGGGGGTAGCGCACGCGGGCGTCGTCGCCCCAGTTGGACTGCTTCACGTTCTCGCCCAGGGCGAACTTGATGAAGGGGTCGGCACCCGCGAACATCATCTCTTCCGGGGTGGCACCCCAGCGCAGCTTGATGAGGGCGGACTGTCCGCCGATCGGGTTGGCCGAACCATGCAGCAGCTGGCTCGTGGTCACGCCACCCGCCAGCTGCCGGTAGATGTTTTCGTCGACGGCATCGACCACGTCGGCCATCTGCACCTCGGCGGTGCTGGACTGGGTGCCCTCGTTGACGTCCAGCAGGGCGATGTGGCTGTGCTCGTCGATAACGCCGCTCGTGAGGTGCATGCCGGTGGCATCGATCACGGTCGCGCCGGAAGCGGAGAGGCCCTTGCCGACGCCGGCAATCTTGCCGTTGTCGATGAGGACGTCGGTTTCTTCCAGGATGCCGTCGGCCTCGTTGGTCCAGACGGTCGCGTTACGGAAGAGTACCCGTTCGGCCTCCGGCATTTCGGTGACGCCGTAGGCGATATTGGGGTAGGTTAGGTGGCCCTTATAGTCGGGCTTTCCCATTACATCGGCCGACTTCTCTTTTTTATCCCGGCTGCCGGCGGTGGCGGGCTTGGGCTTAGCGGTGAACGAGACGATCTGGCCGTCCGGACCGCGGCCGGTACCCATAAAGCCCTCGCCGTCGGGGGTAGCGTTGATCCGGTAGAAGCCGCCGTCCTTACCGGGGCGGAAGCGCAGGGTGATGACGCCACCGCTTTCGGTGAAGTTCACGTCGTTGGTGGTCGTATCGCCGGCGACGTTGATCTTCATCTTCTGGTCACCGGAATCACCGGTGACGGTGGCGGAGTAGGTTTGGCCACCGACCGTGATGTCGTAGGCATCGGCCAGGTCGGTCGACTGTACGGGCTTAAGCTCGTAGGCGTGACCCTGCACCCAGTTCTGGTAAATGGTGGCTTTTTCGGTGAAGGGGTCCTTATCCGTCACGATAAAGTTGGCCAGCTTGCCCTGTTCGAGGGTGCCCACCAGGTCGGTGATGCCGAGCAGTTCGGCGGGGCCGGTGGTGAGCGCGGCGAAGACGACCCGGGGGTCCGCACCCGCGTCCACCGCTTTGCGCATGGCGTCGTGCAGATCGGTCGGCTTCTCGAGGCCGTCGGCGGTCAGGACGAAGGGAATACCGGCTTCCGCCACGGCGGCGATGTTGCCCGGGGCCCGCTCCCAGTGGCGCAGCTGGGCGATGGAGACCAGGTCGGCGGCAAAGGGATCGCTCACGTCGTAGGTTTCGGGGAAAGCGAGGGGCAAAATAAAGGTGGCGCCCGAGGCCTTCAGGGGAGCCAGCCGCTGATACTCATCGCCACCGCCGCGGATGACGTACTGCTTGCCGAACTCGTCGCCGACCTTATCGGCCCGCAGGGCATCCTGCCAGTTGTCCACCGCAAAGATCTGGGGCAGGTCCTGGACCTCGTTCCAGGCCGCGAGGCTCAGGTTGGTTTCCCGCCCGCTCTGCTTGGTGTACCAGTCGGCGTCGAGGTAGGTCTGCCGCAGCAGGGCCATGGTACCCATCCGGGAGTTGGGATAATTCTGGCGGGAGGTACCCTTGTCGAAGGAGAGGTGGTGGGCGGCGTCGCGCTTGAGGAGTACGGTATTGTCGCTGGTTTCGTCAAGACTGACGACCGCGGCCGTACCGCGGCTGATGCCGTCGTACTGGTGGGTCGAGACGGTGCCGAAGCCGGCCTCGCGCAGCGCCTGGGCACCTTTAGCGTCGATGGTAAAGAGGGCGGCAGCGTCGGTTTCCGGCCGCATGGCCTGGTTCCAGGAGAAGGCACCTTCGGTATTGCTTTCCAGCTGGGGGGGGGTGCTGCGGCGGCTGCCCATGGGGCCGGACGATTCCGGATCGGGCATACCGTACGCCCCGTACACCTCGATGAAGCTGGGGTAAATGTGTTTGCCCCCGAGTTTCACCTCCACTGCACCCGCGGGTACCGCCCCCCCGGACGTTACGCCGACGACCTTGCCGTCGCGGATGGAAAGGGTGGCATTTTCGATGGCTTTTTCGGGGCTGACGTGCACGGTCGCACCGGTGAAGGCATAGGAGCCCTCGCGTTGGTCGTACACGCCGTTGTAGGGAAAGGTCACCTGGGCCATCAGGCAGGTGGAACCGAAGAACAGGGCCAGCAGAAGGGCTGGCCAGCGTCGATTAAGCATAGGTAGTGATTAGTGGTAGAAAGTCGGGTACGGTCCCTCCGGGGAAGAAAGAGGGCGAGCGTTAACGGCGGGAAATTACGTATTTAGGCAAGCATCGCCAGTCGTCCGGTAAAACGTTTTGTGGGAAAACTGCTAAAAATGGGGCCCTGCAAGGGCTTACGGGCCTGTATTTTATCCTGCTAATGGTTGTTGGACCAATATTTTCTGCGGTGAATTCAGTGAAACAGGCCTTCCGCAATGCCCATCGGCCCCCTTTCCGTCCTCGTAAGGAAAGCCCACCGGAAAGTTATTTTGAACGGGGGTGCCACAGATCAACGGTAAGTTTACCTTTAATGGATCCGCCGCCTTCCGGTACGGCCGCCGACTGATCGATAACCACCAAAACCTTTACCCCAGCATGAGGATAATCCTCTACTCCGTTCTCCTCTACCTGGTCGTAGGAAGCCTTCCGTTGTCGGCGCAGACCATCGTAGCGAATATCAACCAATCTAATGACGGCAGTAACCCGCAGTCGTTGCAGGCGGACGGCCGGTACGCGGTCTTCACCGTCTTCGAAGGGGAAAGCGTCCAACGGCTGTACTTCGTCGATGGTCCGGATGGGGTGCCCGAAATCCTGGTGGACGGGATGACCCAGGCAGCGGTGCTGAATCCGTACGGAGTGAAGCTGATCGATGGAGTCGTGTACTATTACACCCATGCGGAACAGACCACCACCTACTCCCGGGCAGACTTAGCGGCCGGAACCATTACGGAACTGGCTACCCTGGCCTCTCCCGGCGCAAACGGAGGAGATCCCCTGTTTACCCGGGTCGGTTCCCGGATCCTGTTTCTCCACGTCAATGAATCGTACATCCAGGATCTTTACGCCGTCGACGAGATTGGCGGAACGGTTACCTTGCTGACTACCCTGTCCGGCAACTTTGAGTTGGAAGATCTCCTCTCCCTCGGAGATAGGGCCTACCTGGTTTTTCGGTATTCCCCCTCCGAGCCATTACGCTACGGAATCACGGACGGTACGCCCGAGGGCACCTTCATCCGGTTCTTAGACGACGGTACGGTCTATCTGGAGGCACCGGTTGCCTACGGCACTTCGGCCGTCGCCACGGCCCAAAAACCGACGGAGGTGACGCCCTACCTGTTCAATGACACCCTCAACGAATGGGCGCCATTGCGCGAGCGCGTGGCCACGCTTCCCCCGGGCAGGCTTGCTCATTTTGTCACTAAGGATGAGTACGTGTTTTTCATCCGCTCGCAGGCTGACTTTACCACGGAACTGTGGCGGATCAACGCGGCGACCGATACGGCGGGCCTGGTGGTCGACCTGAATCCGGCACTGGACTCGGTAAACGTCGCTCAGTTGCAGGCGTTCGGGGATCTCCTCTTCTACCGCCTGTACGATCGCACGTCCGGGGAAGCGTCCCTGTACCGCACCGACGGAACCCCGGAGGGTACTTACCTGCTGCTCGGTGGTATTTCATCCCGCAGCGTGAATGGGTTCAGTCTCGGGGAGGTCGTGCCTACCGACGAAGCTTATTACTTCCTGGCCGACCGTCCGGCTTCAGGTACGGAGCTCTGGCGCACCGACGGCACCCCTGCCGGTACCTTTCAAGTCAGGGATTTGTACCCCGGCAGTGATGATCCGGAGATCGGGCAGCTGACCGCACTGGGCGCCGACTTATTGTTTGTCGGCACCGCTCCGGAGTACGGCCGTGAGGTGTTCCGGAGCGACGGCACGGCAGTTGGCACCCGGGTGTTAGCGGACCTGAATACCGCCGAGTCCGGTTCCGTCCCCAACCGGTTCTTCACCGTCAACGATACCCTGTTTTTCAGCGCGCGGACCGAATGTACGGGCTTCGAGCTCTTCAAAACCGGTGGTACAGCCAATTCCACCAGCCTGGTCCGTGACCTCACGCCGGGCCGGCAGGACGGCTCTTTTTCTCCGGCAGTGGTATTGGGCGACCGTTTCTATTTTGGCATAGGCGCAAATTTTCCCGCGGCGGATACCTTGTATGGCTCCGACGGTACGGCTGCCGGCACCCAATCTGCAGGATTTAGCCAGGCTACCGGGGGCGGCTCCGTCAGCCTCTCCGGGCCGGGGCGCCTCGGGGAGCGGCTCATCGTACTGGGCTTCTTTAGCGGAGTAGGGCAGGCCCTGTACTCTTTCGATCCTGATTCCGGAGAGTCCACAGTACTTCGGATTTTTTCGGGTGGCGGAGCAAACAGCCTGGGAAAAACCTTCACGCCTTTTCAGGATAGTTTACTACTCTTTGTCGTAGCATCCGAGGAGTTTGGGGTGGAGCTGTGGCGGACCAACGGAACACCGGCGGGTACCTTTATGGTAAAGGACATCCGGCAGTTGGTGGAGTCTACCACGTACTATCACATCAACTACCTGGAGGTGATCGGCGGGCTGGCCTACTTTTCTGCAGACAACGGCTTCGGTAGTCAGCCGTACCGCTCCGACGGGACCGAGGAGGGCACCTATGCCCTGGAGGGGGAAGGAAACCTGAATGCCCCCCGCAACTTTACGGCTTACGCCGGGCGGGTTTACTTCACCGCCGGCTCCGCTGGCTCAGGGCGCATCTACTCGACCACCGGCGCGCGGGGAGACGTAACCGCTTCCCCAATCAGCGGCGGGACAGATTTTACCTTCATCGATGACCTGATCGTCCTTGGCGAGAAGCTTATCTTTTCGGCGAGTACCATCGCCCAGGGCAGTGAGCTGTGGGCAGCGGCTACCGCTGATTCTCCGGCCGTTTTGCTCGGTGATTTGTATACCGGACCCGAAAATAGCTACCCGCGCTCCCTCTTCTTGGCGGACAGTACCACCCTGCTGTTCTCCGCCGACGTGCCGGAGCTGGGGCGGGAACTCTGGTCGACCGATGGCACCCCGGAAGGCACGCTACTGGTGGCGGACATCCACCCCGGCACCGCCTCGGGCAACCCCGAAAATTTCTATGCATACGGTGCGTTTACCTATTTCGCGGCCGACGACGGTGTGACCGGGTCGGAACTGTGGAAATACTCGCCGGATGACCTCGACAACGACGGCTACGTGGGAGCGGACGACGCGGACGAGACCGACCCCCTGGTCAATGCCGGAACGAACGGTGACCCGAACGGCGTGGGTCTCGTCTGCTCAGCGCCCGGGGATCCCACGACCGGTACAGTGACCTTGGCCGACGTGAGTATGGAGGTCTATCCCAATCCCGCGACCGATGTCCTGCACCTCCGGTTATCGGAAGGCCGGTCCCTGCACCTGACGCTGATCACGAGCGACGGACGGCTTGTGCACGCGGGCAACCCTACGGCCCCCGACTACACCCTCCCCGTAGGCCACCTGCCGGGGGGGAATTACCTGCTGCAGCTGCGGGATGCGTCTGGCGGGCAGGAGGTGGGCCATCGCTGGGTGACGATTATCAGGTAAATTATATTCCGCGCCAGCTTCCCCCAAACTATGTTAAAGCAGCCGCGTTTACCCAGACACGGTATAAAGGCGGTGAGCCTGCCCCTTGGTACCTTTTATTTAGCTTATCTTTGCGTCGCATTCGGATAGTGTTCCGGAAGTTGTCCTCCAGCGCGGCGTCAGGCAGGTGGGGGAAATCGGCTTTTTAGGGTAGTTCTAAACGGCCCCGCGGCAGCACTTCGCGGTAAAACAAGACGTGCTTAAGAGATCGAATGAGTAAACGACTAATCAAAGTAGCGAAGGAATTGAACGTGGCCACCTCTACGATCGTCGAGTTCCTGACCGGTAAGGGCTTCGCGATTGAGAACAAACCGATCGCGCAAGTCAGTGGGGAGATGGAATCTGCCGTGCGCCAGGAATTTGCCAAGGCCATCTCCGATAAGGAGAAGGCAAGCAAAATGGAGTTCGGTACCCGCCCCTCGGCTCCGCCGCCGCCCCCGCCACCCCCCGTCGTTCGTTCTGCACCGCCGCCCCCGCCCCCGCCCCGGCCGGTTAGCCTACCCGCGCCGCCGCCGGTCCAGCAGCCCCAGCCCGCAGCGAAAGCAGTGCCCCCGACGCCCTCCGCACCCGCACCAGCGGCCCCTGCGACGAATTCCGCACCGGCTTCTACCACGCCCAGCCCCGAAAAGCCGGCACCGGCCGCTCCGCCCCCGCCGCCCGGCACCGCCACTCCGCCCAAGCGGGAAGTGCCGGGCCTGAAGGTCATGGGAAGAATCGACCTCGATGCCAACAAGCGCCGTCCGCCGGCCAAAAAAGAACAGCCGAAGCAGCGGCCCCAGCAGGATCGCCGCGCCCCCGAGCCGCAGGCCAAGCGCGCGCCCGTGCCGCAACCCCCGGCCAAGGACAAGCCTGCTGCGGCTCCGCCATCCACGCCCACTCCGCCCGTCACCCAGGTGAAGTCCACGGAAACCCCGGATTTGCACGTTACTGCCGAGCCCAAGCTCCGCGGACTCAAGGTGCTCGGTAAAATCGAGATCAAGAAGCCCGAGAAGCGGGGAGCCGCATCGTCTACCGACGACAGCCGCAAGAAGCGGAAGCGGAAAAAGATCACCACCGGGCCTCCCCAGACGGGCGCCGCTCGCAGTGGCGGAGCAGCGCGTACCGGTCCCGACCGGGGACGTACCGGTGGCCGGAGCGACGAACCCCGTGAGGTTTCCGCCAAGGACATCGAGGACAAGATCAAGGCTACCATGGCCCGCCTGCAGGGCGGCGGTGGGAAGAAGAAACGCCAGCGCCAGCGCAGGGACAACCGCGATCGCATCCGCGAGAAGCAGGAAGCCCTCTACGACGAGCAGAACAACGACAAGCTCCAGCTCACTGAATTCGTAACGGCCCAGGAACTGGCCAATATGATGGATGTCGGCATCGGCGAGGTCATCACGGCCTGTATGAACGCCGGCGTGATCGTCTCGATCAACCAGCGCCTCGACGCCGAAATCATCGAGCTCGTTGCCGAGGAATTCAACCACGAGGTCGAATTTATCAGCGTAGACGAAACCGAGGAAGAGGAAGAGGTGTACGTTGACGCCCCCGAGGACATGAAGCCCCGTCCGCCGATCGTGACCGTAATGGGTCACGTCGACCACGGTAAGACCTCGCTGCTCGACCGGATCCGGGACTCCAACGTGATCGCCGGCGAAGCCGGTGGTATCACCCAGCACATCGGTGCCTATGAGGTGACGCTTGACAACGGCAAGGAAATTACCTTCCTGGATACGCCCGGCCACGAAGCCTTTACCGCCATGCGCGCCCGTGGTGCCAAGGTGACGGATATCGCCATCATCATCATCTCCGCCGACGACAGCGTGATGCCCCAGACGCAGGAGGCCATCAGCCACGCGGAAGCCGCCAACGTACCTATGATCTTCGCGATCAACAAGATCGACCGGCCCGGTGCCAACCCCGAGAGAATCAAAACCGAACT
>JBBSPZ010000091.1:0-14859 GCA_038258275.1 Chitinophagales bacterium
CTGAAAGTCGGGGTGGACGGCCAGGCGTCCATCGACGATCACGCCCGCTACCTCACCGTCGTCGTACCCTCCACCGACTACCTTCCTGAAGCCTCGCTAGTGGCACTGCAGGAGCTTGGCAGCCAGGGTATACGCGTAATCTTTACCGGCCAGTTTCCCACCGCTTACTCCGGCCTCTCCGGGGGCGGGGCCGCGGGTGCCGTGTCCCCGGTAAACCTGCAAAACTCGCCCGGATTTTTCCTGACCTCGGATCTCCTTTCTTCCCTGGACGAGGCCGGTATCCGCCGCGAATCCCTCCGGGAGGCGGGCCTCGACTTTATCCGCAAGACCAACGACCAGGGGACCCTCTACTTCGTCACCAACCTGGGCGACGACTTCCACGGCGATTCCCTCGACCTGAACGCCGACTACCGCTACGTCACCGTATACGATCCACTAACCGGCCGGCGGGGCTACGTGGAAACGGACGACCGCTTCTACCTGGACGTGCCGCCCGGACAGTCCTTTTTCCTGCAAGCGTCCGTGAACCGACCGGATGCAACCCCGTGGCAGACCCTGCGACCCGTGGACACGATCACGCTGGGAAACCCCTGGACGATCCACTTTGCGGGCATGCTGGCGGATCGGACCTATACCCGCGATTCCCTGACCTCGTGGACCCATTGGGAAGCTCCCGAACTGGATACCTTCCTGGGTAAGGCGACTTACGCCACTACCCTGCACCTGGAGCACGCCGACCGGGACGGAGCGGCCTACCGCCTGGAGTTGCCCGAAGTCTACGAATCCGCACAGGTGTTCGTGAACGGCAATGCTTACGGTACGGGGTGGGCCTTCCCGAATACCCTGCACCTGCCCGCCGGGGCCCTGCGCGCGGACAACCGCATCGAGCTGGTCGTACAGAACCTGTCGGCCAATAAAATGCGCGCCTACGATGCGGCGCGCTGGCCGTTGCAGGCTTCCGGACTGGCCGGTGAGGTTCGGCTGGTGAAGCTGCGGTAAGCGCCGAAAACGCCTTATCTTTTCTGTTAAATCCGCCCGCCATGCCGAACCGCAGAGTTCAGACGCTGAATCCCGAACAGGGCCACGGGATCTCCATCCTCGGAGATACCTACCGCGTGCTCACTTCCGGCCAGCAGACCGGCGGAGCGTATGCGGTTATCGACATGCTGGTGCCTCCGGGGGGTGGCCCGGGGCCGCACGCCCACGCCGATGTGGAGGAGTCGTTTTACGTCATCGACGGCGAAGTGGTCGTGCGTTCCGAACAGGGAGCCTATACGGCCAGGAAGGGAGCCTACGTGAAAATCCCCAAGGGCGGGGCCGTGCACAATTTTCGCAACGAGAGCCGTACCGTGGCCCGCCTGCTTTGCACGGTCAGGCCCGCCGGGCTCGAGGAATTATTCGTGGAGATCGGGCAGCCCGTCGCGTGGGGTTCCTTCCTTCCGGCACCCCGGATGACGCCGGAATCGCTGAGGCGGCTAAGTACGGTCGCGGCCGCTCACGGTCAGCAGCTCTATCCCCCGGATTACTTCGAGCGGTAGTCATTTCGGGGGCGTTGGTCGAACAACTGTGCTGTCCGCAGGGAAAGACACTTACGCTGCCTCCTGCTTTTACGCCGTGCCGATCGCTTTTTCGGTCCAGCAGGGGTGGTTGCGGAACCGGCTTAGGGTCCGGGGAAAAGCGGCGAACGGAAGTTGCCGCTGATGGGTGACCGAGGCCTGGCCCCGGGGTGGAGGGGTAAGCGAATTTCGATTGAAGCGTTCCGGTAACGGATAAGAATTTCGTAATTAGTAGAGCGGCTACCGACACTGTTGCGGGGATCGGCAGCAGATTTTGCTTTGTTGGACTACACTATGAACATTCGATCTATGCGTACCTCGATCAGTCGCCTATCCGGGCTACTCTTTTCCCTATGCTCCCTGGCCTTGTTACTATTGCTGGTTGTCGACCGATATTTCTTTTACCCCGTTGCCGGAACGTGGGACGAGGAATTGGCCCGGCTCATCAAAAACTGGGACGTGCTCGCCTTTATCTGGGTAGGGGAGTTGCTTGCGATAGTGATGATTGCCTGGTGTGCCCTGAACCTGGCTAAACGAAACCGATTCTGGAACCTGGTCGCCATCGGGCACCTGCTGATGCCGGTAGAATACGTGCTGATGCTCGGGGGGTATCCGGTAGTGCGGAGCGAAGAACTGTATCAGCTCATCAACCGGATGGTTGTCGTGCTCTTTTTGGCCGCGAACCTTCTCTGGATCGTCGGGATGGTCGGGCTGTATGCCTTCGAGGAGGGGTGGGTCAACTACGTCGGTACCGCGGTAGCGGTGATTATGGGCGGACTCTTCCTGTTCGCTTTTTCCGGCGGCGTCACGATGGAAGGGGTCCTGCTGGCCGGCCCGCTGACCCTGGTGGTCTACCTCCTCAACGTGGTCTACGGGATACGGATATACCTCAACCCCCAGTATGTGCGGCGGTAGCCGGGCCGCGTTGCCTATCCGCTGGGATAAACGGCCCGTTGAAGCCGGGGAAACGTAATTTTGCGGCATGAGCCGTTTCACCAAAGCATTTTTAGCCCTGATCGCCCTGTTGGTGGCCGCGGCCCTCTTGGTGACGGGCAATAAGGGCAAGGCCCTCCATGAGGATCATGCGCTGACTTCCGGCTACGTCCTGAAGTGGCTTCCCGGACCCAAGGGCGGGGGAAAAGTAGAATTTACCTATGCGGTCGATGGCGTGCGCTATACCGAACTCTGTGCCGCTCCGCTGCCGCGCTGCCCCCAGGCCATCGATGCCCGGGAGGCAGCATACCGGGACGTCCGCTTTCCGGTGGCCTACCGGCCGCAGGAGCCCGCCAATGCCGAAATTCTTCTCTACGCCAAGCAGTACCAAGCCTACGGCATGCAGGTCCCCGATTCCCTGACCGAGGTGGTGGCCAAACTGGCCCACTGCCGGTAATCACGCGCCGCACAGCAGTATTCCCATGACCTACGTAGAAGACCAGACCTTTCGGGGAATCCTCCACGCCACTGATCCCCTCCCGCCCGCACAGTACGAAGGGTGCGGATTCGACCGCTGCGATTTTTCCGGCGCCGAGCTGGGGGGATACCGTTTTCTCGATTGCCGCTTCACCGACTGTAATTTCAGCAACGCCGCATGTACAATGACTTCCCTGCAGGGGGCGACATTCACCGGCTGTAAACTACTTGGCCTGGACTTCAGCGCATGCGATAAGCTGGGCTTCTCGGTCAGTTTCCGGGACTGCAATCTGGACCATTCCTCTTTTCACGGCCTTCGGTTGACCGGCACGGCGTTCTCAGACTCCTCCCTGGTGGAAACAGACTTTTCCCGGGCCGACCTGCAGAAATCCGGCTTTGACGGGTGTCGCCTGAGCCGGGCCGTATTCGAGGAGACCGACCTGCGGGGTGCCGATCTGCGGGGTGCGGAGGAGTACACCATCGATCCGGTCAGGAACCGGCTAAAGGGAGCCAAATTCTCCCTCCCGGCCGTGGTCGGTTTGCTGCGGGGACACGGCATCGTCATCGAGGCCTGAAGACGGTCCACCCGGACCGCTTCCCGAACGCCGTGCCCCGCGAAGCACTGCTCAGTAGCTGCCGATGCGGTCCATATAGTGGATGACGAGCTCCCGCAGGTCGTTCTTGACGGGGTGACCGTCTACCTCCAGGGTCTCCGCCGCGGCTCCGGTGTAGTAGTCGCTCAGGAATTCCAGGTTGGCCTCGCGGCCGAGGGCAAGGAATTCCGGCAGGACCACCGTGTACGTGGCACCCGCGTCCACCGCCCCCGATTCCAGCGTAAGCGTAGCAACGTCGACTTTCCCCACCTGCAGGTATCCGCCCTCCCCGAAATTGCGGCGCAGTCCGGTTTCGAGCGTGCGTTGCAGGATCGCGCCAGGAAGCCGGATGGTGACCAGGGGGCCGCCGTAGGGGTAAGTGCGCAGGACGTCGTATTCGGTGACGACTTCGTGCAGGTCGTCGTCGAGCCGCATGGTCCCGCTGTTGAGCAGGTAAGCGTCGGCCCCGGGCAGGGCATGGGCAATGGCGTCCATGGTGAGGCGGCCGTAGTTGGTCTGAGTGGTCCGGATCAGGGCTTCCCGGCATTCCAGGGCTTGGGTGAGCCGCAGGACTTCCCGCAGGGGAGTATAGCCCATCTCCTCCATTACGGCATAGGCGAGTTTCTGCCACTTATCGACTACGGCCTTCGTGGCGGGGTCCTCCGCGATGGTTTCGTCGATCTGCCGAACGGTGGAAGCGATCCGGGTCTCGCCGGAAGCCGGGTCGTAGCGGATCCGGTGGATATATACGGTCTTGGCATTGGCATCCGCCTTGGTGATGCGGGTGCCGCCCACCTCCCGGATCAGCTGCACGTGCTCGTGGCCGCCGAGGAGGAGGGGTACGCCGGATACTGCCGTGGCGAGTGCCACGTCCTGATCCATAAACTGGTGGGTGATGCCCAGGGTCAGGTCGGTCAGCGGCGTCACCTCGGCCAGGGCGCGGGCGAAGGAGGCGTTGATGTCTTCGTAGTGCATGTAGTCCGCCCGGTTAAAGGGCAGCACGGTTCCCAGGAAGCCGACCTTCACCTGGCCGATGCGGTGAATGAGGTAGGGCGGCACCGCCGTATCCGCCTGCATGAAGGGGCGCTCGCCTTCCGGGGTCACGGCCAGGGCATTGCACACCGTGTAGCTGAAGGTGCCCTGGGTCATACGCTTCTCGAGCAGGGCAAGGGAGTTGAGGTCAAATTCGTGGTTGCCGAAGGTGACGTAATCGAGGCCGAGGGCGCTGAGCGTCTCCACCATCTGCAGTCCGGCGATTCGTTCGCGCTGCCCGTCGGCAGTAGTGTAGCTCATGGTGCCGAGAAAGGAGGGGCTCAGGAAATCGCCCGACAGCACCGTGATGACGTGGGGGCTCTCCCGCAGCAGTTCCTGGCGCACCGTAGCTACCCGGGCGAGTCCGCCGGCCCTCCCCCCCTCAAGGGGAGCGATCTCGTAAACGTCGTTCATCTGGAGTACGATAAACTCGACGGGCGGGGACGCCGGGGCAGTGGCCCGGCGGAACGTGCCGCACGCACAGAGGAGCAGGAGCAAGGCAAAAAGGGGCACACGCTGCAGCATGGGATATAGGCTGTTCGAGCCAATATAGGCGTTTACCGCCGGTCAGTACACGGACACAAAATGACCGGGCTTAGGTTAACAACTGATGCACGTGAACAAGCCCTGGCCCGGGGGGGGTACTTCCCCGAACAACGCCTATCCTACATCCGTAACCTTTGCCTCCAAACCGGCAACCAAACGACCCAAATTCCGATTTCACAGGCCATTCAGTTCACCGCTATGCTCGACTATCACAATTTTCCTATGAAAACTCAAGTATTCAGTGTCCTCCTTTTTCTCGTTCCCGTCCTCGGGTTTGCCCAGGCCACTACCGGAACGGACGCCAACTTCAGCACCGGCTACCAATCGTCTACCGGCGCCAACCGCGTACCCCGGGCGGAGACGGACATTCCGCCCACCGCCGAAGCCCTGCAGGCTACGCTGGTGGAACTGACCGACCAGTACTACGCCGTGCACCAGCTGCACTGGAACGTCACCGGCCCGCTATTCATCAGCCTGCACGAGCTGTACGAAGGGTTCTACGAGGTCCTGGCCGGCTACATGGACGACGTCGCCGAGCGTAAGCTCTCCCTCGACCAGCCCGCCGACAACCGCGCGTCTACGGTCGTTACCGGCAGTCAGTTGACCCCCGCTACGCCCGGCGGTTTTGTCACCGATAAGCAAAGCCTGGAGATCCTGGCCGCCCGCTACGAGCAGCTCTCCAACAACGTGGCCCAGCGGATCGTCGCTACCGGTGAGACCGACATGGTCACCCAGGACCTGCTCATCGCCGTTAAGGCTACCCTGGACCTCCACCTGTGGAAGGTACGCTCCGTCATGAAGTAGCCCGCCGGTCCCGGTCAGTTTTTCGTTCGCGCACGTCCGTACCGCCGCCCCCATATCCCTTTCCGAACTTCGGATGGAGGTATGCACCAGGGGCATGCGGCGTGCGCTAGTGGACGGTCAATCCTTGAAATTAGGGTTAGGTGCTGGTTGATTCTGGTGAAAGGCGAGGCGCAAAATGGCTTGCATAGCCGTAGCTACGAAAGTGATGTTGGAACGAAGCCTCCCGCCGAAAGCTGCCGCAGATAATCCAAAGATTTAAGGGTGATAGCCCACTAAATTTCAAAATCCAGGGCCCGACGGAGGACGCCCGAGTCGCGCTGCTCCACCAGCTGCCGGTAGGTCTGCTGGTTGAAGCGGTACAGGGTCGCCGGGCGGTGGGCCACGTTTACCTGGCGGCCGACCTCCTCCAGGATACCGGTGCGCAGGATGCGGGTGCGGAAGTTGCGCTTGTTGAAGGGGGGAACACCCAGGACCGTTTCGTAGAGGGCCTGTAGTTGCGCCAGGGTGAATTCTTCCGGCAGCAGCTCGAAACCGATGGGCTCGTAACGCACCTTGGCCCGCAGGCGCGCGGTGGCCCGCTCGATGATCCGGGCGTGGTCGAAGGCCAGTTCCGGCAGCGCGTGCAGGGCGAACCACTCCGCCCGCGCCGCGTCGGAGGAAGCAACCGCGGGGTGGTCGGTCAGGTTTACGAGGGCGAAATGGGCGACGCTGATCACCCGCCCCCGCGGATCGCGACCCGGTGCGCCGTAGGTATAGAGCTGCTCCACGAAGAGGTCCTTCACGCCGGTTTCCTCCTCCAGTTCCCGTAGGGCGCTGGTTTCCAGGTCCTCATCCACATCCACGAAGCCGCCGGGCAGGGCCCATTGTCCCCGGAACGGCTCGCCGCCGCGTTCCACGAGCAGCAGCTTGAGGTCGGGGCCCCCGTCGTAGCCGAATACGACGACATCTACGGTGACGGAGGGGCGGGGGTGTTTGTAGGTGGGCAAGGGGGAGAATTTACAATTTACAATGTACCATTTACAAATTGCGGCGCTGCTCGCCGCGCTCGTCTAGCGTTGGAGGAGGGCTTCCTTTTCGGCGAGGAGTTCCGGGGAGGCGCCGTAGTGGAAATTATTCCAGTCGAGGGCGTTCCACTGGGCCCAGTTTTTCAGGGCGCGGTCGCGGGTGCAGGGGAGGTCGCAGGGGGAGTGGACGAGGGTTCCCTCCCGGAATACCGGTACCAGCAACTCGCGCGACTCGCCGCTGAGGGCATGGGACTGACCGGTGCCGTCTACCAGGGTGGCGGAGGGCCCAGCGGCCAGGGCGTTGTAGCGCTGACTCGCGACGGGCCGGCCATCCCGGGAATAGCGGCGTATGGCCAGCTTGCCGGGGTCGCTGGATTTGGCGGCGGTCTCGGAGGCCTTGACGCGGGATTGCCACTGTCCGTTTTCGTCCTGGATAGCCGAGAGTTTGTAGACGCCGCCGAGGGCGGGCTGGTCGTGGGCGGTGACCAGCCGCGTGCCGATACCCCAGACGTTGATCCGGGCCCCGCCGGCCTTCAACTCGCGGATAGCGTACTCGTCGAGGCTGTCGCTGGCGACGATATCCGCGTCGGGAAAGCCGGCTTCGTCCAGCAGTTTCCGGGCCTCGATGGAGAGGGCGCCGAGGTCGCCGCTGTCGAGGCGGATACCGTTCATTTCGTGGCCGTGGTTGCGGAGTTCCTTACCGACCGTGATGGCGTTGCGGGTTCCCTGCAGGCTGTCGTAGGTGTCTACCAGGAAGATGCAGTTGGCGGGCAGGGCGTCCGCGTAGGCCTCAAAGGACGTGAGCTCGTCGGGGAAGACCATCACCCAGCTGTGGGCGTGGGTACCCTTGACCGGGATACCGTAATACCGGCCGGCCCATACGTTGCTCGTGGCATCGCAGCCACCGAGGTAGGCGGAGCGGGAGGCGGTGAGGCCACCGTCGATCCCCTGGGCGCGCCGCAGGCCGAATTCGAGTACCGGGTCGTCCCCCGCAGCCGCCTTGATGCGGGCCGCTTTGGTGGCGATGAGGGTAGAGAAATTCATCACCGTGAGCAGGGCGGTTTCCAGCAGCTGCACCTGCAGGAGGGGCCCCTCAATTCGGAGCAGGGGCTCGTGGGGCAGCACGATCTCCCCCTCCGGCACCGCGTCGACGGTGGCAATAAACTTCATGCGCTGCAGGTAATTCAGGAAGGGTTCGCGAAACAGCGGGCTGCCGTCGTCGCTCTTCAGCCGTCCGAGGTACTGGACGTCGTCCGCGCTGAACCGGTAGCGTTCGATCAGGTCGATGGCCAGCGGGAGACCGGCCGCGATCGCGAAATTACCGTCAAAGGGTGCCGTGCGGTAGGTCAGGTTAAAGATGGCCCGTCGCTCGTGGATGCCCTCGTGGTAGTAGCCCGCCGCCATGGTGAGTTCGTACAGGTCGGTGAGCAGGCCGAAGTCCGGGCGGTAGATCCTGGAAAGGTGGGAGTGGGGCATGGCTTAGTTTAGCTATTAAGCTAAGCAAATGCGATTTTCCCTCTGCGGGTTCGCTGGCGGCCGATATTCCTACACCACGACCGTGGGGACGGTAGGCAGCACAAAATCCATCCACAGTAGCGGAGAAGGGTCTAGCTGGTAGGTAAAGTCGATGGCCTCCAGGGGGTCCTGGTCGTCTGGATAGTCGCCGATGATGCGGGGAACGGTCAGTCCACTTTCGTAGTCGGTCAGTCCGTAGCCTCCGTATACGTCTACGGAAGTGCGGATCGCCAGCTGGCCGTAGGCCACGCCGTTGGCGGCCGGGACGCTCAGGCGGGTGGTGGGAAAGTCGGAGTTATCTGTGTCGCGGCGGTAAGCGGCGAGGCTCGCCCGGTCCACCGTAAAGATGGTACCGAGCTCGACGGCCACTGCCTGGTCCCGGGTATCCTCAAGCACCGCGAGCATGAGGGTGATGCGTTCCGGAAGCATGATGACCTCCGGGGGCAGCTGCGCCATCAGGTTGAGGGCGATCGGCACCTGCATCTCGTCGATGAGGCAGTACTGCATGGTTTCGCTGAGCATGATGTCAACGGGCAGCACGCTGTCGATCTTGAAGGTGGAGGCATCGGTCTGGATCACGTCGATCACGTAACCTTCCAGTCCCAGCTCCGCAAACAGCCGCTTAACGGCCGAGAAGCTGGCGTCGGTGATCTCCAGGCAGGTAAACTGCAGCTGCTCCGGGGTGAAGCGCGTCATCATGGGGACGGCGAGGGTGGCAAAGGGACCGGTGCCGGCGTAGAAGACGTGGACGGGTCCGGGCTTCCGGGCCGCTACGTCCAGGATGGCCCGGTGCAGTCCGCTGACGAAGCGCTTGGTCCGCACCAAGTCGTCAACGCAGAGTGCCGCCCAGGTAGCCCCGATGGCGACGCCGGTGCCGGTATCGAAGTGGTCGATGCTTTCTTCCCCGCCGAGGTCCACGCCGGAAGCGGTCAGGAGCAGGTCGCGGTAAATTTCGATGGTGTCGCGCAGCAGGTCGGCCCCGGTGGCATCATCAAGGAGCACATCCGTAATCGATGTGAGGGTTTCCAGTTTGGTCATTCAATCCAGTTGGCGAACGACCAACGATGGAGGTAGCGCGTGACGGCAAAGGTACTCCCGAATCGCGATATTTATCCCGTGCGGGCTGCGGCTTCCAGCCGCGGTCACTCTCGCCTGGTGTTCTGAATCTCAATAGTAATCCCGGCTGGGAGCCGGGAGCCGGGAGCCATTCCACGCATCAGGGATACAGCAAGTACTTCGCCCGCAACACCCGGTAAGCCGCCAGTTCCTCGGCCCAGCTGGCGCGGATCTCCTGCTCGGTCTTTCCGGCTTCGATCATCGTCCGCAAGCGGTCGCTGCCGGCCAGCAGGTCGAAGAAGTCGGGGCGGGTAAAGAAGGTGACGCCTTGCTCCGTCAGTTCCAGGTAGGAGGAGAGGAGGGGAGCGAGGTCGAGTTGGGTATTCCGGAAGGCTGCCGTGGGGAGGGTGCTCAGGTCGTAGCCGTGGCACAGCTCCCCGTTGAGTTTGGGGTCGGCGGCGCCGGGGCCAGGCCTGGGGGTGAAGCTGTCCGGTGCGGAAGTGAGCTGCGGGTGCCCATACAACTGAAACTGCCGGTCCGTGCCCCGTCCCACGCTCAGCGCCGTACCCTCGAAGAAACACAGGCTGGGGTAGAGGTAGATGCTGCGCTGGTTGGGCAGATTGGGGGAGGGGGCGACGGGCAGTTCGTAGGTCGCATCGTGGGTGTAACCGGGACACGGGATCACCTCCAGGTCGCAGACCAGCCCTTCCCCCAGCCAGCCCTCGCCGTTGACCATGCGGGCGTATTCGCCGACCGTGAGGCCGTGGGCCACCGGGATGGGGTCCAGTCCTACGAAGCTCTCGAAGCCCGGCTGACGGATGGGTCCGTCAGTGAGTTGTCCGTTCGGGTTCGGGCGGTCCAGCACCACGACCTGCTTGCCGTAGCGGGCGGCCGACTCCATCACGTAGTGGAGCGTAGATATATAGGTATAGAAGCGGGCGCCCACGTCCTGGATGTCGAAGACGATGACGTCCAGGTCCGCCAGGTCTTCGCGGCCGGGTTTTTTGTTGCTGCCGTAGAGGGACTTGATGGGCAGGCCGGTCCGCGGATCCGTAGCGTCCGTGATCCTGGCCCCGGCGTCGGCCTCCCCGCGGAAGCCGTGCTCGGGGGCGAAGATGCGCTGGACGTCCAGACCGAGGGAGAGCAGGGTGTCCACCAGGTGGGTGGGGCCCAAGGTGGATGTCTGATTCACGACCAAGCCCAGCCTTTTACCGCTCAGCAGGGGGAGGTAGGAAGCGGGGTGAAAGGCGGCGTGGTACGCGGGTGCCAGGGAGTCGGCCGGGGTAGGGTTTTCCTGGCTTTCGACCACCGGAACAGCTTGCGTTTCCCCCGTTTTTACGGCACCTGCGTCCCCGCCCCACTTAAAACAATTTGCGTTAAGCGTTAAGGAAAAACAAATTAATAGATATACCTTGGCCATCCGAGTGCATTATGAGACCGCCGAAAGAGACGGAACGAAGCTATGAGTAAGAGAGAATACGCGATCGTGGATATCGAGACGACGGGCGGCCGGGCCTCCCGCGCACGGATCACCGAGATCGGTATCGTGATCTTCGACGGCGAAAAGGTAACGGAAACCTACGAGACGCTGCTCGATCCCGAGTGCTACATCCCCGCCGGCATCGTGGAGTTAACGGGCATCACCCAGAAGATGGTGGCCGGGCAGCCGAAATTTTACGAAGTCGCCAAGCGGATCGTAGAATTAACCGAAAACCGTATCTTCGTAGCCCACAACGCCAAATTCGATTACGGCTTCCTGCGGGAGGAATTCGGGCGGCTGGGCTATACCTTTTCCCGCCGCAAACTTTGCACGGTGCGGCTGATGCGCAAGTGTTTTCCCGGGCTGCGGAGCTACAGTCTCGGCAACCTCATCACCCACTTCGGCATTGAGGTCGACGCCCGCCACCGCGCCCTGGCCGACGCCCAGGCGACCACCGAGCTGCTGGAACGCTGCCTGGCCGGTGAGGACTGCGCCGAAGAGGCCACCCGCCTCATCAATCATGGCATTAAGGAAACCCGCCTGCCCAAGCAGATCAAGCTGGAGCAGATCATGGAGCTGCCGGAGGAGACCGGCGTATACTACTTCCACGATGCCGACGGCGATGTCGTCTACGTAGGTAAGAGCACCAATATCCGCAAGCGCATCGCCCAGCACTTCAACGACCACACCACCAAGGGTAGCCGCATCGCCGAAAAGGTGGCCGACATCACCTACGAGATAACCGGCAGCGAACTGGTCGCCCTGCTGCTCGAAAGCGAGGAGATCAAGCGGCTGCAACCCCGCATCAACCGGGCGCAGCGGAGCAATCACTTCAGCCACGCGATCCACAGCTACCTCAACGAGCGCGGCTTCCGCTGCTTCGACGTGGTGCGCAATACCGCCCAGGCCCGCAAGGAACTGGACATCATCAGCGAGTACCCCTCCATCACCCGCGCCAAGGGCCGGCTGGATTTCGTGCGCAAACACCTGGAGCTCTGCAGCGCGTTCACGAATATCTACCCCAGTAAATCGGCCTGCTTCCACTTCCACCTCAAGCAGTGCCGCGGCGGCTGCGCCGGCCAGGAAGATCCCGACACCTATAACCTCCGCGCCGAGGAAGCCCGCCTCCACCTCCGCTCGGTCTTCGACGACGATTTCCTGCTCTTCGATACCGGGCGCACGCGCGACGAAGCTTCCGTCATCCTAGTCTCGGAAGGGAAGTACCAGGGCTTCGGTTTCATCGATAAGGAGCAAAGCCACGACATTCACACCGTCATCGACAGCGTCAAGCGCTCCGTCACCTTTCCGGATACGGCCCGCATCATTCAGCGGTACGTAAGTGAGAAGGGGGGGAGGATGGTTAGTCTTCAGACTGGGAAGGTGGTTCGGTAGGTTCTGGTAGGTAGCATGTAGCGGATAGCATATAGCTTATACCATGTAGCTTGTAGCTTGTAGCTTATAGCATGGTGCGTTTGCTAATTCGGGGAGCAGGAAGGAGCTTATCCAGTTCGATCAGTTGGTGGGAGTGCCGAGGAATTTTTCCGGGTAGCGTTTCATGTAGCTAATCAGGCGTGCAATCTCCTCACAGGCGTGCTGGTACCGCTGGAAATGAGCTGCTGACACATATCCGTGTCCCGAGCAAAAAGGAGCCAGGTCAGGGTCTCGTAGTTTTCACCTTCCGCATCCGTAAGCTTGGCGATGAAGTGTTTCGGGTACCTGCGTTTGGCAAAGCTTTCCGCGAGATTGGCGCAGACCGAGTGCGAAGATCGCATTACCTGATCCGTTAGCGCGTAGCGTTCCTCCTTAGGAAAGGTGCGGCTAAGCCGGAAAATGGAAGTAGCCAGTTCTCTTCCCTTAACGAATGCCAGCCAGTTGGTAAAATGTGGTGAACCCATAGGAGTTGTTTTCCGCAAGTTCTGCCCGACCACTCCATTCTACCCGTTTTTAAACGTATATACTCGAATATATACGCCTCCAAACGGAACTCCAGTCCCAAATTCGGATTCTGCTATAAGCTATAAGCTATAAGCTATAAGCTATAAGCTATAACTTCCTAGAAAACGGTATCCCCAACATAGTCCCGATCCGCTGGTGGTGCTCCTCCTCCATATGGGTATCGACGCCGTAGATCTGCTTGTCTTTATCCAGCTCGGAATAGGTGCCGAAGAGGCGATCCCACACGCTGAAGATGTTGCCGTAGTTGCTGTCGGTGTAGGGGAGGACGTAGTGGTGGTGTACCCGGTGCATGTCCGGGGTGACGAATACGGTACGCAGGGAGCGGTCGAGCCACCACGGGACGCTGATGTTGGCGTGATTAAACTGACTCAGCACGACGCTCATGCTCTGGTAGAGGAATACGAGCCAGATCGGCGCGCCCAGCAGCACCACGGCCGCGGTAGTGAAGGCGAAGCGAATGACGCTTTCCCCCGGGTGGTGGCGGTTGGCGGTGGTGGTGTCGACATGCTGATCGGTGTGGTGGATCAGGTGAAAGCGCCAGAGGAGCGGGACGCGGTGCTCGGTCCAGTGTGCAAGGTAGGCACCGAGGAGGTCCAGGAGCAGCAAGCCAAGGATCGCCGTAGCCCAGAGCGGCAGTTGCAGCCACTGCAGTACCCCGAATGCATGCGCTACCGCCCACTGACTGCCCGTTACCAGCACGAAGGCCAGGAGGAAGTTGACCACGATCGTCGTGAAGGTGAAAAAGAAGTTGATGCCCGCGTGCCGCCACTTCTTGTACTCGGCCGTAAAGAGGGGGACGGCACTTTCCAGCAACCAAAATATGGTCAGGCCACCCACCAGAATGAGGGTACGGTGACTACTCGGGATCGTTTCAAAATAGGTGATCAGGGATTCCATCCCCGAAAGTTAGGGAGTTTATCCGGCCGGCTGGGGTAAATTGCTGACACAAGCCCTCCTACCGTGAAGCGATTATTCCTCAGCGAGCAGGCGATGCTGATGGCGGTCATCCTCAATGCCCTCGTCATCTTCGCGCTCTACTTTCCGAGTCTGGGAAACGACCCCTGGCTGATCGGGCTGGATCAGGCCTTCATCATTTTCTTCCTCGTAGAGGTGACTGTGAAACTGTCGGTACTGAAGCCGAAGGCCTACTTCGCGAGCGCGTGGAACCGCTTCGATTTCTTCATCATCATGGGCAGCCTGCCGGTATTGTTCCTGGCTCTGTTTGACCTGCCGGATACGACCCTGCTGGTACTGCTGCGGTTGTTCCGGCTGGTACGACTCGTGCGCTTCCTCCGTTTTGTACCCAACATCGAGCAGGTGGTCAGCGGACTGGGGCGGGCACTGAAATCCTCCGTCCTCGTGCTGGCTGCGCTCGTCTTTCTGAACCTGATGGTGGCCATCGTGACCTGCCACTTTTACGCGGAAGCGGCCCCCCAATACTTCGGGAATCCGTTGGTCAGCATCTACAGCATTTTTCAGATGTTCACCCTGGAGGGCTGGAACGAGATTCCCGCAGCCATCACCGACCAGAGCGATAGTCCCTTTACCGTAGGCATGACGCGCTTCTACTTCTCCGTAGTGGTGGTGCTGGGGGGAATATTCGGGATCGGCCTGGCCAATGCCGTATTTGTAGATGAGATGACGATGGATAATAACCAGGCCCTGGAACAAAAGGTGGATGCCCTCACCGAAGAAATCCGCGCGCTGCGTCGCCAGTTGGAAGGTTAGCGCCCCACCAGGAGCCGGCGGGTGGTCAGGATACGACCGCGCTCGTTGGTCAGGCTATATAGGTAAGTGCCCCGCGGGAGCCCACTCAGGTCGACTTCAACCTCCGTACGGTCCCCCACGGGAGAAAAGCGGGTAGTGGAAACCTTGCGTCCGAGCACGTTGATCAACCTCAAGGTGTA
>JBBSPZ010000092.1:0-14407 GCA_038258275.1 Chitinophagales bacterium
AAGACCCCGCCAAATCCACAGGCTTTACACTTGTATTTGGGGTTACGCACCCCGTTGTACCCATTTTGGACGATCTGGTCGGAACCACATTAGCGACAACAAAGCGATTGGGTTACCATGAAAAGGAATTTAGAGGGAGAACACTGAATCACTCAGGAAGTTACACTACCGTTTGTTTAACATACACCGCAAGGGAACCGTATCAAAATCGTATTATTTCGTATCAAATCGTATCACTATTGGGGCAAAGTTATATCTTTGCGACATGAATACTATGGTCTACAAATTCAAAACCTCTATTGATTGGAACTCCATTCATGTTATCAGCCAGATTGATCGGTTCGATGCCTCCTGGGCAGTGATTGAAAAGAGGGAGGGAGATAGTTTGTCCCAGTTAAAGACGATGGCAACCATAAAAAGTGTGGGAGCTTCGACGAGAATCGAGGGATCGAAGATGAGTGATGCTGCGGTCCAGAGATTTCTCAAAAACCTGGATATTTCTAAGCTCGAAGATCGTGACAAGCAGGAAGTTGCTGGCTATTTTTCAACGCTGGACCTGATTACGCAGACCTGGGATACTACGCCAATATCTGAGTCAAATATCAAAACTTTGCACAATCGACTGATGAGGTACAGTCACAAGGATGAATGGCACCGGGGCAATTACAAACGACACAGCAATGCGGTAGAAGCTACTTTTCCGGATGGAAGCAGGCAAATAATTTTTGAAACTACCGCACCTGGTTTTGCTACGGATGATGAGATGCGCCAATTGGTTGAGTGGTACCATCGCCCTTCTGAAGTCCATTCCTTGGTGAAGACGGCGACCTTGGTCTATGAGTTTCTGAGTATTCATCCATTTCAGGACGGGAATGGAAGACTGAGTAGACTGCTGACTACGCTTAGTCTATTGGGTAGCGGCTACACCTGGATCCAGTACGTGAGCTTTGAGCACGAGATCGAAAACTCAAAAGATGGTTACTATCGAAGTCTACGTCACTGTCAAGCCCAGAGGCCGGGGGAGGATATTACGGAATGGGTGAATTACTTTTTATCTGCCCTGGTCAACGTGCAGAAAAAGCTAGCGAATAAGATAGAAAGATCTGAAGTACAGGGTAGCATGTCGCCCCGGGAAAAAACGATTTACGAATACGTATCGAATAATGCTGGTTGTAAATCAAGCCAGATAGCGGAAGAATTGTCTATAACTAATCCGACGATTAAGCGAATATTGTCAGATATGGTTGACCGAGATATACTGGAGCGGTACGGTCGGGGCGCAGGAACTAATTATACCATTAAGTAATTGATTCTACCTAAGCCAATGGAAGCTGTACCGCCCAACAAAGTCGCCATCGTCAACCCGGCAATGGTGCTTTTTTGTCTCCGATGTTCTTTATGGGTGGAGTAGGGCGAGTGCGGTTATAAATATAGCCGGTTGGTTTTGCCGGGCTGCATTTGCCCAAGCGTTGAACTAAACTGCTCGCGCGGTAGACCCGCATTCGGCTTGCATAACTCCCTCGTGTTCCTTATTTTGTAGATAGCCTTACCCATCATCTATCAGGTACTATCAGAATAAACTCAGCGAGTGGATGTGTCAAAAGGGATATGCTGCTACTACGCTAAAGTCCTACATTTCTCACGTCCGCTCCTTCTGCCGTTGGCTCGACAAACGACCCCGCCAAACCAAGGCGTCGGATATCTCCGCTAACTTCATCCATCACCAACAGGCTAACCACTCGATCGTCGAGCGGTGTACTGCCCTGGACATCCCGGGTTTGGCTTATTCCCGGTGGGCTAAGGAGCCGGCGGCGCCAGGAGATTACCCGCCTGACGCTCCAGCTGTTTGTGCGCCACGAACGCCGCTACGGGACGGGACGCATAGTTCCGGAGTCGGCTGATCTAAGCTACGCGGTGGACCGTGACCAGGTTCGGGCGATCTACGGGGGGGGGTGATTCGCACGAACTCCTGAACCTCATCAATCACCAGGTTGAGGTGCCGTTGCTTCGCCACGTCGATCAACAGCTGAAAGACTGCGCTGAATGCTACTACGTCTCCGTACACGGGGGGGGTCAACCACCTCCACGCCTCCTGACCCGCACGGCACCTGCGTCCGCGCCGCCGGATAGAATGCCGGGGATGCTTACGTAACGGGGGTTACGGTAACGGGGGTTGCGGTAAACGCGGGTGCAGGGTGGGGCGATAGGAGCGGAGAGAAGGCATACAAGTATGAGTGGGGGAAGGGAAGCGCCGCAGTCCCTACCTTAGGATGCACCACTACGTGCATTCAATGCTCACCTATGAACCTTACCGATCCCACCAATTCCCGTAAAATTCAGGATATCCTGCTCAACCGCGTGAAGGGCCTGGAGTGGGCCTACTACAACGTGGACCTCAATGCAGCCCTGGGCGGGGAAGCGGAGGTGTACGCTACCCAAAGCAAGGTCGAGCACTTGATGTCGGACATCACTTCCGACATCTTTGGCAAAAACAAGCTGGCGGAGGCGGCTAAGGAGCGGGGGACCACCGAGATCCTGCAATTCCTGACGACCATCATCCGGGCAAATCCCCAGGTACTGCAGGACGTGATCAAGCGCCTGTTCGACGTCAACGAGATCCATAACGAGTCGGATGCGGGGGAAGGGTTTCTGGGGAAGTTCAATAAGCAGGACCGGGCGGCACGCAATGAAATTTACACGCAACGGATCAGGCTGGACCACCGGGAAACCAAGGGGAACATCGTCGTGCTGGCGGAAGGGGATTCCTGGTTCCAGTTTCCGTCCGCCTACTTCGGCATTGACGGGGTGAAGGACATCCTGGACTGGTTGATCGAGGATGAACGCTACGCGGTCAGCAGCCTGGCCGCCGGGGGAGACTGGTTCTCCAACATCTTCCACTCGGGGGAGTACATCGAGGAATTGCCCAAGGTGTCGCCCGACGTCTTCCTGGTGAGTGGCGGCGGCAACGACCTCGTGGGCAACCGGCGACTGGCCCTGATGGTCATCAATCCGAAGTACGAGGAGGCCGCGGCGGATGACTGCGACCAGAGCAAAACCCTGATCGGGCTGCGCAGCCAAAACGAGGGCATCGATCTGGAGGAGTACAAGCTGGGGCTCCGCTACCTGTCGCAGGAATTCTTCAGTTTCCTCAACGTCTACTTCATCCAGTTCTTCGTCTTCTTCGTGAGCCTTTCGACCGCGAAGCAGTACAAGCACATGCTGATGATCACCCAGGGGTACGATTATACGCTGCCGTATCATGGCAGTAGGTCCTACTTCCCGGCCATGCAGTACATCTTTAACCGCTTCGTGGATACGGGCGCGTGGCTGTTCGATCCCCTGAAGATGAAGGGCATCACCGATGCGAAGACCCAGGAGGCGATCATGTACACCATGATCACGGAATTCAACGAGATGCTGATCCAGCTGGCCACCTTTGACGGACTCCCCAACCTGTTCCACATCGACTGCCGGGGAGTGGCGCGCAACGAGGACGACTGGTTCGACGAGCTGCACCTGAAGTCGGAGACCTTCCGGGTGATCGCTAAGGCCTATAAGGCCTGTATGGAAGAGAACGTAGGGACCGCCCAAAAGCGGGAAGGGAAGAAGAAGGTGTACCTGGCGCGGACGTACCGCTAGTTACCCGCCTCCCCCCGGTGCACGGTTTCGGTGGGAAATCGCTACTTTGGTTGAGCACAACAACACCGTCAAGCTTATGAAACTCTTCCTCTGTCCCTTCCTCTTCGCCGCCCTGCTGACTTCCTGCACTCCGGCCGAGGACACTGCAAGCACCACCCCCGAAGTATCCGCGACGGATATGGAAACCCCAGCACCCGCCAGCACGGCCCAGCTGTCCGACATCACCTCCGACGAGGCCCTCATCGCCACCGCGGTCATGGCGGCCCCCGAAACCAGTCGCGCGGACAGCAAGGTCATCGGCTACAACACGGCGGGCGAGTTCGTCACCCTCCGCGAAGGCACCAACGAGTTCATCTGCCTGGCGGACGACCCAAAGAAGGAGGGCTTCAGCGCGGCCTGCTACCACAAATCCCTGGAACCCTTCATGGCCCGGGGCCGGGAATTGAAAGCGGAGGGCAAGAATGCTCAGGAGGTCTCTGCCATCCGCGAGGAGGAGGCGAAGTCCGGGAAGCTGACCATGGGCGACACCGGCTCTACTCTCCACGTTTATTCCGGCCCGGAGGCGCAGTACGATCCCGCGACCGACGAGGTGCCCGGCGCCACCTACCGCTACGTGGTGTACGTGCCCTTCGCTACGGCGGCGTCTACCGGCCTGCCGGAAGCCCCCATCTCCCCCAATCACCCGTGGATCATGGATCCGGGTACGCACCGGGCGCATATTATGATCTCGCCGATGGCTGGGGGGGAGTAGGGTTGTCGATTGGCTGCCGGGCGGGGGTAGTGTGGCAGGTTTTACCGCAGATCGACTTTGTCGGACAGAGTCGCTTCGCTCGGTCGCAGATAAACGCAGATTTTACCGCAGGACGGATGCGTCGCCTGAATTGGGAATACACGGATTCTGCCGGACCTGCGGCCCGGACCTATACCATACCCGGCCCCGGAGGGGACGTCATCAAGGAGCGAGGTGGCGCAGAGGGGCGTCTACGACGCCGTGCGGAGTCCCTCGCGGACATTCCCGGGTAAAGCGGAAGAAACAAGCCGGGAACTCTTCAGGGTCATCACTTCCCACGAACCCCCTCCAAGTATCCCGGTTTCTCCCCCAATCAACCGACCACTCCCATGCAAAAACCAGTAATCCTCATCACCGGAGCCGGCCAGGGCATCGGTCGCGCCACCGCCGTTTACCTCGCCGGCCGGCAGTACCGAATAGCGCTGCTGGAGCAGGACGCCGAGGCCGGGAAGGAAGCCCTGGCCGAGGCCGAACGGCAGGGGGAAGCGATGTTTGTGGAGACGGACGTGTCGGACGAGCAGTCGGTCCAGGCAGCAATTAAGGAGGTACTGGGGAGGTGGGGCCGCATCGATGGCCTGGTCAACAACGCCGGCTTCATGATCCGCAAGCCCATTGAAAACCTGAGTCTGGAGGAATGGAATCAGGTCATCGGGACCAACCTCACGGGGGCCTTTCTCTGCGCTAAGTATTGCGCGCCGCACCTGTGTTCCCGCAACGGCGTGATCGTGAATATGTCCTCCACCCGGAAGAGCATGTCGGAGCCGGATACGGAATCCTACTCCGCCTCCAAGGGGGGCATCTACGCGCTGACCCATGCCCTGGCCATCAGCCTCGGCCCGGAGGTACGGGTGAACAGCATCAGTCCCGGCTGGATCGACGTCACCCCCTGGCAAAAGGAAAGCGAACGGGAACCGGAGCACCTTACCAAAGCCGACCACGACCAACATCCCGCCGGTCGGGTGGGCGTACCCCTCGACGTCGCCACGCTGGTCGAATACCTGCTCTCGGAGAAAAGCGGATTCATTACCGGCCAGGACTTTGTCGTCGACGGCGGCATGACCCGCAAGATGATTTACGGGTAATGCCCGGCTGGGGGGAGCGGCGCAGCGCTCCACAATCTGCGAACTGAATCTGCTAAAATCCGCGGTAAAAAAACTCCCGTCACCAGCTCAGCCCGGAGGGCACTCGACCTTTTGCTCTCGGAACTAAAGGAAAGCACAAAAAATCAATTCTATAAACTTTAAAAATAAAAGTACTTCACTATATTAGCCGTCGTAAAGCTCCTGCTTATGCGCCTTTCCGACCGGCTAGATAACCTTCATCACTGCGCCAGAAGCAACCGCTGGCTGGGTTACTTCACCTGGTTCTGCCGGATTACCCTGGCGGCCGGCTTCCTGCCCGCGGGTTTCGTGAAGGTGACCGGGGAGCGCTTCACGGCCCTGGCCACCAAGCATCCGATGGGCCACTTCCTCCAGGGCTTCTTCGAGACCGGCTACTACTACACCTTCGTTGGCATCATGCAAATGCTGGCTGCGGTGCTGCTGCTCATCCCACGTACAGCCGCACTGGGCGCCTTTATTTACTTCCCGATCATCCTTAACATCTTTATCCTGTCGTTTTCGGTGCGCTTCGACGGTTCCCTGCTCACCGCTCCGCTGATGGTGCTCGCCAACCTGTATCTGCTCTGCTGGGACTACCACAAGTGGAAGTACATCCTGCCGTTCCGACCGTCTACTACCGAACGCGCCCTTCCGAGACCCCTCGAAGCCAATCACCGTTTCCCCTTTCACTTCTTCGCCGGGGTAGTGGTGACGGTGCTCGCGGTGGGCGTGCTGGTGTTCAGTATCTTCAACATCCGCCCCCACAACACCATGAAGGACTGTACCGCCCAGTGCGCCGATCTACCCGATCCGGCCGCCTGCGCCGACTTTTGCGCCTGCGTGCACACCGACGGTGCTCCCCTGAGGCAGTGCGTAGAGACCTACGAGCGGCGCTGAACGCCCTAATCTAGCGCCAGTAAAATCCGCTCACACAGGTCGTGCGTCTCCCGCACCCCCTCCAGGTAGGTTGCATCATGCGTCCCCCGACGCACCACCGCAAGCCAGTCCTCCACCATCGCCACGAATCCCCGCTTTTCCAGGGTAGGCGTCCAGTTGCCGAAGCCGAGGTCGGTCCGTTCGCCGTTGCGGTAGTGGGTGCCGGCGTGAAGCTCCTTGATGGTCCACTTATTGCCCGGGGTGAAGTACTCGATCGTCTCCTCGGTGCGGCCGCTGACGCGGTTCATGCTGCCGGTGAGCAGGGTGTTTCCCTGGGTCCACTGCACGTGTACGCTCGTCAGCAGCCCGTCGAGCAACCGGTGGTGTACGCGCAGGTCCTCCACGGGACCGGTGGCCAGGAAGCGGAGTCCGTCCACCACGTGGATGAAGTCGTCGAAGAGGAAGGTGCGGGGGTCGCCCGGCTGGTCAACGCGGTGCTTTTCCCAGGATACGTGGAAGGGGTCCGCCTCTGCTTTGAGGGCGCTGACCAGGGGCGCGTACCGCCGGTTAAAGCCTACAAACAGGGGCAACTGCCGCCGCTCGGCCAGGGCGATCATCCGCGCGGAATCTTCCGGGGAAGCACTTAGCGGCTTATCCACGAAGACGGGGATACCGGCCTTCAGCAGTTGGGTGACCAGGGCGGCGTGACTGTCGGTGGTACTGTGCACCATGGCGGCGTCGGGGCGTTGCGTGATCACCTCCTTCAGGCTGGAATAGGCCGCCGCGATCGGGTACTGCCGGGACAGTTTCTTCAACACGGCGGGGTCGCGGGTGCAAAGGAGGGGCTCTATTTCCGGGTGGCTGGCGAGGATGGGCAGGTAGGCTTTTTGGGCGATGTCGCCGAGACCGATGAGGGCGATCCGTAGTTTGGGGGGCTGGGGCATGGCCGCCAAGATAGGGGTGTCCCTCCTTCCCGGGAAATCCAACCGTTTTCTACCTGTACCATCCGCGAACCCGCTTCCTCTACTCCCAGTAACTACCCGATAAAAACACTGCTACTGTTCCTCTGCACCACCGGGCTTTTCCTGCCGCTTACCGCCCAGTTTACCGCTCCCGAGAAGGGCCGCTCGGCCCGCGAGAGTGCGGGGGGCACAAAAAAGCAGCAGGCTATCACTAGGATGGTCTGCTGCGTAAGAGTACTCAATCCGAAAACATTTCGTTATGCCTGCGATGAAGGATAAGGGTGTTTGTGTAGTCGTCTCATCGTTATAATTCGCAGCGAACGGGGCGGATAGCCGCTGTTCAGGAACGTAAATCGGGGCCTTACGAGAAAACCCCCATCAGGGAAAAGAATGCCTGCGTGACGCGATCCGGCATGGATGATGTAGTAGCTACGGTGGTCCTACCGGAGCGTCGACAAGGGAAGTGCTAAAAAAGAAGGGAGTGTGTGTGTTATCATAGTGTCTATTTAGTAGCGCATCTAGAAGGATAAAGCACGTCACCTGAAAGAGCTGAGTGCCGGGGGAAGCTCCCCTGACGCGTGACTTGATCCTAAGTGGACTGAATACCTTAGTTAAAGCGTAGGAACAAAAACAGGAGCTCGGCGGAAACCCGCCATACTTCTAGTACAAAGATGAAGCAGTACCTTTTCCCAAATCCGGCAGACTGGTACCGGAATCCGGCTAATACTTCCCGGAAACCAGCAAAATCCGGCAAGGAACCGGCAAAATCCGGCAAGTAACCGGTGATGACGGGACTCAGTCCGGCAAGTAGCTGGAGGGCGGCCGGCCGAAGCGCTGCACGAAACTGCGGGATAAGCTCCGTGCGCTGCGGTAGCCCACGTCCCGGGCCAGCTGCTCCAGGGTGTCGAAGGCCTGGGTTTCGAGCCGGTGGCGGGCACGCTCGAGCCGGACCTCCTGCACGTACTTCTGGGGCGTGAGGCCGATGAGGGCTTTAAGCTTGCGCAGCAGGGTCGATTCACTCATCGCGAATTCCCGGGCCAGTTGGAGCATGGTGAGGTCGGGATCTCCGCAGTGCTTCCGTACGTAGTTTTCAAATTCCCGCAGCCAGCGGTCGTCGCGTTCGTTGGGTGTCGCTTCGCTCGCCGGGACCGGTTGGGCGATCCGTACCGACCGGTTGCGGAGGAGGTTGCGCAGCCGCACCTGCAGTTCCTCCTGCGAGAAGGGCTTGATGAGGTAGTCATCAACGCCCAACCGCAGCACGCGCAGTTTATCGGCGTCGCCGGAACGGGCGGTCAGTACTACGGCGGGCAGATTCCCCAGCGCGGGATCGCCCTTGATCGCTTCGAGGAGGGCGAAGCCGTCCATGATCGGCATCATGAGGTCGGTGATGAGCAGGTCTACGGAGCCTGGTACGTCGCGGAGGTAAGCCAGTGCGTCGCGGCCGTTCTCTTTGAGTACGACGGTATACGTTTCGCCCAGGATCAGCCGGAGGAAGGCCCCGACATCCGGATTATCTTCCGCCACCAGGATGGTGGGGCGGGTGGACGGCGGACCGGTCGCATCGGTTGTGCCCGGCGGAGCAGGGTCAGGCAGGACGGCAACGGCCTCTTCGATGGTCAGCGGAAAAGTAAGGTGAAACGTGGCCCCCTCGCCCAGGCGGCTCTTTACGCGGATCTCGCCGCCCAGTAGCCAGGCGTATTTCTGGCAAAGGGAAAGGCCGATACCTACGCCGCCGCCTTCCGTTTTGTCCGGGCGACTGGATTGCCAGTAGCGGTCGAAGATGTGGGGAAGGTCGTCGGGGTGGATGCCGGTGCCGTTGTCCTCCACGAAGAGTTGGAGCTGTCCCTCCGCCGCGGTGACCAAAGCATGGATACGGCCACCGGCCTGGGTGTGCGTAAAGGCATTGGACAGGAGATTGAAGACGATCCTCCGGCATTTCTCGCGATCGATCTCCCCCCGGGTTCCCACCGGTACCCGGACGTCCGAGGTAAAGTGGAGTTGCCGGGCCTGGGCGAGGGCGGCAAACTGGGCGAAGGGCTCCTGAAAAAAGGGCAACAATTCGGTCTGTTCGAGTTCCAGCCGGGCCTGGTTGTGTTCCAGCTTGCTGAGCCGGAGCAGGTCCATCACCAGGGTTTCCAGGCGGTGGCCGCTGCTGCTGATCATGTCGAGTAGCCGGCGCTGCCGCTCGTTCAGGCTACGGTCCTGCCGCAGGGTGCTCAGCGGACCGATAATGAGCGTGAGCGGGGTGCGAAGTTCATGGCTTACGTTGGCAAAGAAGGTACTTTTGACTTGGTCGAGCTCCTCCAGCCGATCGGCCTGCTCGCTGATGACCACGTTGCGGTGAGCCAGTTCCTGTTGCCGGCGCAGCTGATTGCGGTAAGCCAGGACGAGGCCGATCGCGAGGGCACTGATGACGATGACGCAGCCCAGGAGGGCCCAGGAATAGGTCCGCTGCAGGCGGAGCTGCCGCTGCTGGAGCTCACGGGCCGCCTCCAGGGCTTCTTTTTCCTGAGTGAGGTAGTAATTGCGGGTGCTGAAACCGGCACTTCGCTGGTTGGACTCGGCTAGTTGGGCCTGTTTTAGTTTCTGGAAGCGGAGGGCCTTGGCGTAGTCCACTTCCCGCTCGGCCAGGGACGCGGCTATCCCATAGTTTTCGGCCAGCAGGTCCACCAACCCGAAGGTCGTGGCCTTGGCGGCGGCGGCATCGAGGTGCTCCCAGGCCCGGTCACCCCTTCCCAGGATGCCCTCCTGTTCGGCCAGCTTATTCAGGAGCGTAACTTCCCACCAGCTTCGGGAAAATTGCCGGGCCAGGCCCAGTGCGTGTTGGCAATGCACCACGGCCGAATCCGCCTGACCGGCCATTTTAGCGAGGTCACCCCGCCCGGAGGCGGCAATCATTAGGTAAGTCACCTCGTCCTTCGTGAGCGTATCCGAATAGGGGTAGGCTTCCAGGGCCGCAATATGTATGGCCGCCTCCGCGGGCCGGTTGTGGTGAATCCGGGCTAAGGACAGGCGGACGTGGGCCATCATGATCTGTCTGGTATCGCCTCGCTTCTCCATCGTCCGCATCAGGGAGTCCAGGGCGGCAAAGGCCAGATCGGGGTCGAGGTACTCCAGGCCGTCCTCCAGTTTGGCGAAGGTGAGGTTCTCCAGTATTTCCTCGTTCCCGGACCGCCGGGCGGCGGCGATGGCGTTCTCCAGGTTGACAAGGGAAACTTCGTAGTTGCCCAGTGCCTGGTGAAAGCGGTAGAGATCCCGGTAGTTTTTGATCAACCGGTCGTCCATTCCCGAAAACCGGGCCAGGCGAAGCCGCTGCTCCGCCGCGTAGACCGCCGCCGGCAGGTGAAATACTTCTTCCAACCGAACTACCAGGGAATCATATACGGCGTAGCGGCAGGGGCGCGCGTCGTGGCAGACCGCCCGTATCCGGTCGTCGATGAAGGTAAAGGAGCCGGGGCTCGCCGGGTCCCCGAGGCGAGGGACAACGTAGTCCCACACCGCCCCGAACTCCTCCGGTTCCTCCTGAGATCCCTGCGCCCACCCGATTGCCGGCAGGGAGGTCAACAGTACGCAAAGGACAAAGCGGTACCAAGGACGATGGGGTGGGGAGATCCGCATGGGTAAACGAACGGGTTGGGCAGGCGGCCGAAACATATACCTCGACGCCCGAATGCACGCTTCCGCTAATATGGGGTAGGACGGGCCCGGGCTGCCTGCCACTTTCCGTCATTCTCCGTCCCGGGCCTGACTGATTTTGGCACTTCCCCGCACCCCGCGCCCCGCCGCCCGGGAAAGAAGAGTTGGCCGAACTTCCGCCGGGTGTTTCCCATTGACCCTAGGAAACAAACGATAACTTTTCATGCAGCACGTACTCATCATCGGCGCCCACGGTCAGGTAGGGCAATTACTGACCCGCAAACTGAAGGATTCCCCCGACTATACCCCCGTAGCCCTGATCCGGAAGGAGGAACAACGCAGTCAGTTCCAACAACTAGGCGTGGAAGCCCGCGTCGCCAGCCTGGAAGCCAGCATCGACGAACTGGCCGGCCACCTGCAGGGGGTGGATGCCGTGGTCTTCGCCGCCGGATCCGGGGGAAGTACCGGCCCCGATAAGACCCTCACCGTAGACCTCGACGGCGCCGTGAAGGCCATGGAAGCGGCCGCGCAGGCCGGGGTAAAGCGCTTCGTGATGTTGAGCGCCCTCCATACCGACGACCGGGACGTATGGGAAAAGCTGGACGATATGAAGCCCTACTACGTGGCCAAATACTACGCGGACCGTATCCTGAAAACTACTGACCTGGACTGGACCATCGTCCGGCCCGGTACCCTGACGGACGAATCCGGCACCGGCAAGATCGACACGAGTGACCCGGACGCCCACGAGAACGTACCCCGCGCGGACGTAGCGGCGGTCATCCTGGAGGTCCTGGGCAATGAGGGTACAATTGGCCGGATCATCTCTTTCAACCGGGGTGATACGCCGATCGCGGAGGCCGTCGCGAACGGCTGAGTGGTGGTATCGACCGGTGCGCAGGACGGCATCTTCCCCGACTTACGGAATCGGTTGGTTCCTATAAGATAGCAGGAGCTTCTATCTTGGCGTCATGTACCCACCCACGCGCTTTGCCCTCCTGCTCTTGTTCCTAGCCCTTAGCTGTGTGTCCCTGCGGGGGCAGTCGGTGGACTGTACCCTGCTGCGGCCGCAGTACGTCTTTGACGGTAAGGAACTGCTTACGGGGCAGGCCGTGCTGGTGCGGGGGGATACCATTGCCGCCGTAGCGGCTGCCGCGACCCTGAGTGCCCCGGAGGGCTGCACCGTACTCGACTACCCCGGCGGCACCCTGCTGCCCGGCCTCATCGAGGGCCACGCCCACCTGTTGCTGCACCCCTACAACGAGGTGGACTGGAACGACCAGGTCCTCCGTGAATCCCACGCCGAGCGGGCCATTCGCGGGGGGATTCATGCCGGTAAGACGCTGCGAGCAGGCTTCACTACGGTCCGTGACCTGGGCTCCGAGGGCGCGGGTTACGTCGATGTGGGACTGAAGCAGAGCATCGAGAAGGGCGTGATCCCCGGTCCCCGCCTGCTGGTCGCCGGCAAGGCCATCGTCGCCACCGGCAGCTACGGGCCCAAGGGCTTTAACGAACAGGTGACCGTGCCCCTCGGCGCGGAGGAGGCCGACGGCATCGACGGCATCACGCGGGTGGTACGCGACCAGATCGGCCACGGGGTGGACCTCATCAAGGTGTACGCCGACTACCGCTGGGGCCCGAACGGAGAGGCCATGCCCACCTTCACCCAGTCGGAACTCGAGCTGATCGTGGAGATCGCCGCCAGCAGCGGTCGGCGGGTCGTCGCCCATGCGGCTACCGCCGAAGGCATGCGCCGCGCCACCCTGGCCGGGGCAAGTACCATCGAGCACGGGGACGACGGCACCCCCGAGGTCTTCGCACTGATGGCCGAGCGGGGGGTAGCCCTGTGTCCGACCCTCGCCGCCGGCGATGCCATCAGCCAGTACCGGGGGTGGAACAAGGGCAGCGATCCCGAGCCCGCCCGCATTATCCAGAAGCGGAATTCCTTTACCGAGGCGCTCGCGGCCGGCGTGACCATCCTCGCGGGCGGAGACGTCGGCGTGTTCCCCCACGGCGACAACGTGCGCGAGCTGGAGATGATGGTGGACTACGGGATGGAGCCGCTGGCGGTCCTCCGCTCTGCCACTTCCGTCAATGCCGACGCCTTCGGGATCGCCGACCGCGTAGGGACCATCCGCCCGGGAATGCTTGCCGATCTGCTCGTCGTCGACGGAAATCCGGTAGAGGACATCACGGCCCTGCGGGCGGTGAGATTGGTGCTGCTGGGAGGGAAGGTGGTCGACTTGTAAGGGCATAGCACCTGCACTCGCGCTCCGCTGGACTACCCGCCCGGCCACCGTCCTCCTACGTTGCCGTCAACGGGGTGGTCGTCACCTTCCAGCAGGTGAAGGAATGCACCCGGCACGTAGTATCTTTTAGAACAAGGAGGGACGGTTTGCGGACCGCGACCGGCTCCTGCCTACTGGTACAGCCGGCTGATCTTTCCCTTCATCCGCAGGTAGTTGACGATGCCGATCACCGCGGCCACCACCCCCAGGCCGATGGCCACCCAGCCCAGCCAGTAGAGGTCGGGGTCCTTGATGAGGTTGAAGATGCCGATGCCGGTAAAGCAGAGGTACATGCCCGTGCGGGTGAAGGCAAGCAGCGTGCGTTGGTTCGCCAGGTGGGTGCGATCGAGGGCCAGGCGATCGGTAAGGCCCAGGTCTTTTTCCGTCATGGTCCGTTTCCGGCAAAGCTAGTGCGTCGGCGGCGCGTACCGGCTGACTTGGATCCCCTTACTTTGCGCTCCATGATCAAGCGTATCCCCGATTTCCTGACCTCCTACTTGCTTCCCGTCTTGCTCTTTGGGGGGCTCTACCTTACCGGTCTCCATACCCCGGTACTGGCCTTCCTGCAACGCGGTATCCTGGCTACCGGCGTGCTGCAACCCGACGTAGCCCTTCCGCAGGAGGGCGGGGCCGCGGGTGCCGCGCAAGCGGGGAACCTCGACTTCCGGATGGTAGACGCCGCGGGTACGGCCATCGACGCCCGCAGCCTGGCGGGCAAGGTGATATTTCTTAACTTCTGGGCCAGCTGGTGCCCGCCCTGCCTAGCGGAACTGCCCAACATCGATGCCCTGTACGCCCGCTTCGCCGATGATGATCGCGTCGCCTTCATCCTGCTGAACGTAGAGGAAGACTTCAGTCAGGGGCTGGCGTACGTGGGGCGACATGGTTACGGATTTCCCGTGTATCACCTGCGGGGAGGGTTGCCGGAACGCCTGCGATCGGGCACCCTGCCGACGACCTACGTGATCTCCCCCGCTGGCAAAATGGTTGTCGCCCACAAGGGCATGGCGCAGTACGATACCGATAAGTTTCGGGCCCTGCTGGATGGGCTGGTGGGGGCGGGGCGGTAAAGTGGTGGCGGGGCGGGGCGCGCCGCCCCTAATGGAGAGGCGCACC
>JBBSPZ010000093.1:0-14046 GCA_038258275.1 Chitinophagales bacterium
CCCCCCCCCCCCCCCCTCACGCCCCCCCCCTCCCCGGGCGCGGGCCCGGGGGTGAGGGAAAACTATCAACACATGCAAGTAATAAAACGTTCAGGCGGCCGCGAGGACGTCTCCTTCGACAAAATCACCGCCCGCATCAAGAAGCTGTGCTACGGCCTGGATGAGACCTTTGTCGACCACATCGACGTATCGAAGAAGGTCATCCAGGGCCTCTACGACGGCGTGACCACCGTAGAGCTCGACAACCTGGCCGCGGAGACCTCCGCCTCGATGTCGACCGTCCACCCCGACTACGCCCAGCTGGCCGCGCGCATCGCCATTTCGAACCTGCACAAGGAGACCGACAAGTCGTTCAGTGCCACCATGGAGGGCCTGTACAACTACGTCGACCCCAAGAACGGCAAGCCCGCCGCCCTGATCGGGGAGGATACCATGCAGGTGATCCGTGACAACCGCGGCAAGCTGGACGCCGCCATTATTTACGACCGCGACTTTGAGTTCGACTACTTCGGCTACAAGACCCTGGAGCGCAGCTACCTGATGCGCCGCGACGGGGCCGTGGTGGAACGCCCCCAGCACATGCTCATGCGCGTGGCCGTCGGCATCCACCAGGACGACGTCGACGCCGCCATCGAGACCTACCAGCTGATGAGCGAAAAGTGGTTCATCCACGCCACGCCGACGCTGTTCAACTCGGGTACGCCCAAGCCGCAGATGAGCTCCTGCTTCCTGCTGAGCATGACCGACGACTCGATCGAGGGGATTTTCGAAACCCTCCGCCGCTGCGCGCGCATCAGCCAGTCCGCCGGCGGCATCGGCCTCAGCATCCACAACATCCGCGCCACGGGCAGCTACATCAAGGGCACCGGCGGTACCTCCAACGGCATCGTGCCGATGCTCAAGGTATTTAACGACACGGCCCGCTACGTGGACCAGGGCGGTGGCAAGCGCAAGGGCGCCTTCGCTGTCTACCTGGAGCCCTGGCACGCCGACATCTTCGAATTCCTCGAACTGAAGAAGAACCACGGCAAGGAGGAGATGCGCGCCCGCGACCTCTTCTACGCCCTGTGGATGAACGACCTCTTCATGCAGCGCGTGAAGGACGGCGGCGACTGGAGCCTCTTCGACCCGGGCGAGTGTGCCGGCCTGTTCGACGTCCACTCCGGTGAGTTCGAGGCCCTCTACCACCAGTACGAATCGGAAGGTCGCGCCACCCGCACGGTGAAGGCCCAGGAGCTGTGGTTCGCCATCCTCGACAGCCAGATCGAGACCGGCACCCCCTACATCCTCTACAAGGATGCCGCCAACAAGAAGAGCAACCAGCAAAACCTCGGTACCATCCGCAGCTCCAACCTCTGCACGGAGATCATGGAGTACACCAGCGCGGACGAAGTTGCCGTGTGTAACCTCGCCAGCCTGGCCCTGCCCAAGTACGTGAAGGAAGACGGCAGCGGCTACGACCTCGACAAGCTCGTCGAGATCACCCGCGTGGTCACCCGCAACCTCAACAAGGTCATCGACCGGAATTACTACCCGATCGAGCAGGCCCGCAACTCCAACATGCGCCACCGACCCATCGGCCTCGGCGTACAGGGGCTGGCCGACGCCTTCATCATGCTGCGTATGCCCTTCGACTCCGAGGAGGCCCGCCAGTTGAACAAGGACATCTTCGAGGCGATCTACTTCGCCGCCTGCACCGAGTCCATCGCCCTGGCCAAGCAGCTTGGCCACTACGAAAGCTACCCCGGCAGTCCCGCCAGTAAAGGACAACTCCAGTTCGACCTCTGGGGCGTGATCCCCTCCGACCGCTGGGACTGGGAAGGCCTCAAGGCCGACCTCGCCCGGTACGGTATGCGCAACAGCCTCCTCGTGGCGCCGATGCCTACGGCCTCCACCAGCCAGATCCTGGGCAACAACGAGTGCTTCGAGCCGTACAGCTCCAACATGTACACCCGCCGCACCCTGTCCGGCGAGTTTGTGGTCATCAACCAGCACCTGCTCAAGGACCTCATCGGCCTCGGCCTCTGGGATAACCAGATGCGCAACCGCCTCATGCAGAGCAACGGCTCCATCCAGGACTTCGACGACATCCCCCAGCACCTCCGCGACCTCTACAAGACGGTCTGGGAGATCAGCCAGAAGATCGTCATCGACATGGCCGCCGACCGCGGCGCCTTCGTTTGCCAGAGCCAGTCGATGAACCTCTTTGTCGAGAACGTCAACTTCGGTAAGCTCTCCAGCATGCACTTCTATGCCTGGCAGAAGGGCCTGAAGACCGGCATGTACTACCTGCGCACCAAGGCCGCCCGCGACGCCATCAAGTTCACCGTGGATAAGGACCAGCTGGTCCGCCAGGGCGACGAGGGCGACGGACAGGTCAAGCAGGGTAACCGGGGTGATAGTTTATTCGTACCCGAGGTAAAAACCGCACCCCCGGCCATGAAGGCCGCCGCCACGAAGGGCTTTGAAGAGATCAGTGCGGCACAAACCGCTGAAGTCGCTAAGACGTGTAGCCTGGATGACCCGGACTGCATTGCTTGCAGTGCCTGAAGCGCTTACATTCCTCCCCACGTTCACGACCCGTGGCGCATTTGCGCTGCGGGTTTTTTTTGCTGCTGAAACCGTAGCGGAGAGATACGGGTGGGAATGCTACTCAGCGATGGATATGATTACGCAAAACCGTGAGTTCCATTCCACGCTTCTTCCTCCTTTCGCATCTCCTGCACTATTTTTTCAACTGCCGTCCAGACACCCTCCATTTTACGCTCCATCAGCCTGTTGATCGCGTTTTCCACGTTGATGATACCCAACTTATGATCGGCAACGGTTGACTGGTCGAGTACTCCAGCTTTTTTCCACGTACAGCGCAAAAGTGCATGCAGCTCCCGTGGCGTGAGGCGCGGTAAATCTGGAAAGTGGAGTCGGTCCTCGTGCATCAGGATAGCCAATAGACCGGCTACGTGGGGCGCCGCATAGCTGGTTCCGGTGTGGTGATCCTCATTGTTGCGACTAAAATATACCTGGTGCCCCGGAGCCAACAAGTCGATGCCCGCGCCCAAACAGGAATTACAGGATAGATTATCGCCCGGGCCACTGGAGCCTACCGAAAGGATTTTTGGGTATGCCTGAATGTTGTTGTCATTACAGATCCCTAACATAGGCCCCGCCCATATGATCGGTACGGCGTACTCCGCGGGGCTCCCGGAGGTCACCTTGTTTATGGTATTTATCAGAGAGGTGGTGACGCTTTCCTGGTCCGAGAAGTGCGCTTTCAGGGAGCAGACGATCAGGTCGGCGCCTTGGAGTTTCAGTTCTGCCTTCGCGATCCGGTATCGAAAACCGGAAGGACGGTCGCGTACCGTTTTCGGTCGCTTGTTACTCGCGGCATAGCCGATGGCAAAAGCCAGGTGGGTAGCTCTTGAAGTGGTTTTTTTCTGATTCGGCAGTTCGAAAAGCATAAAACTGGATCCACTAGCCACCCGATTTACTATTGTGGCACAACGACTGCCGTGCTGGCTGTCGGTGTGAGGGGTAAGTGCAGGGGAGATTAGACCGTCGGGATCCAGTTTGCCGCTGCCGTCGCGGCAGACCATCTTGTCGTTGAAAAATGATTCGCTGAACGCCTCGTCGATAACCGCAATCCTTAGTTGCGTGTTGGTCAAGTACCGTCGGTAGGCTCCGTGGTCGTCCTTGGGCAAACAAATGGATTCCAGATTCCAGTAAAACTCTTCATCCGGTACTGCATTCTTTTTCTGCAGGCTGGGCCGCTCATCAGAACCAGTAATCGGAAAATCGTGATCGATGATGTATTTCTGAAATTCGGATTGCAATTGCACCGAGCGGGAAATGTGCGCGCGGAGCTCAAACTCCGGATCAATTCTGTCGTATTCCGGCTCGGCAAACAGTATAGCATCTGCTTTCTGCAGTTGATTCACGGCCTGATATGCCTGTGCCGGATTGTTGAATGGGCCAACCAGAAAAGACGTTTCGTCGCCCGGAAGCTGGCTGATGCAAAGTGGTTCCTGCGGTTTCATTTCCTCCGGCAGACGCTCGAGCAGTCTTTCCACACCCGCTATCCCTTCCGTATGACCTATAGCGACGTAGGGGAAGGCTTCATACACCTGACCGGGGGCCGCCTGAACCCTGAAGTAAGTCCTGGAGTCATCCGCTGACATCCGGTCCACCGACTCAAGCACTTTGGTCTCGAAGTCGTGGTGCAAATTATGTCGTCTCGCCTCGTCCTTAAGGTAAGATGCCGGGGAAGGTCCCAGCCACTCGACCGGGACCATCTTTCTACCTACCAATGCCTCTTTCGGCAATTTTTGCTTTTCCATTCCGTCAAAAGTTAACGCGGGCTGGCTGCTTCCTCTCCGGTTGCGCAAGGAATCAAGAGAGTAGCAGCGCTATATACCGCCAGAGTATGAAGTTAAAATAGTTTACATATCCCACTTCTTTGGAAGTAACCAAATATATTTTACATTGGATAGCCAACACCATTAATCTCTCTGCTTCAAGCACACACCACCTATGTCACAAATAGAATTCAACGTTGCACCCGGTAAGGATTTAATTGTCAACAAGCTTCTTGCCACCGGTACAGCCACCGGGCAGGCGGGGGGTAGGCCACTGGGGCTGAACCCGGACGTATTTCAGGAAGTCAGCGTGGATGGGCTGCCTTACTTTACGTTCCGCCCTCTGGGGGCCGATCCGCAAGACCGGCTGGATGCCATAAAGTTTCCCTCCTCTCACGCTGCAACCGCACCGGTGGTGCCGTTGGTGGTGAACCAGCTGAGGTACGCCATTCCGCACGGCATGAAGCGCCTTACTCATCTGCTGGAAGGGGTAGAAGTAGACGAAACGGGGATAATCCGCTCGGTCGACCCTTCCGTCGGTCAGCCCATGGCTGCTGCGGCAGACGGAGTAGAAGCAATCTCGGTAAACGTACTGCACAACCCGGTTCTGGACCAACGTGGAGCAAGCAGGCTAAAGGCTGGGAGCAGTGAAGCGTTGAACATCGCACACTTCTGCACGGAAGTAGCATCCACGGGTCTCGATTGCGGGAGAGGTGGAAATTGCCCCCGCATCACACGGGTAACCCAGTTTGACGTAGATGCGAAAGGAATAGTCCCCGTTGAGAATGGGGACCTGGGAAACTACCTGTGTGCTTCCATTCCACTTAAATCGTTCATAAGGAATAAACACTCCGATGGTAGCGGTGGGCTCAACCGATTCTTCAAGTATAGTCCGATTTACCGGTTATTCAGGGAATACCTGGACATCGAAAGTCTTCCAGACGATCCGATACGCATGGTCGCCACCCATTTGCCGGACCAGACGGTTCTCTGGATCCCCGTGGTTCAGGAAGAGTGGAATAGAATACATAAGCTGTTAACGAGCGGACTTGATGCCGGAATGGTGATCAACGGAGAGACCATAGCCTACCGGATTCAGCCCTTCAAGCAGGATGAGGTACTTTTCAGTTGGGAAAATGGCTACCTCGACGAAATGGATACTTGGTTCGGATTTCCGGCCACCTTGCTTCCCTGTCCGAAAGCAGGAAGGTGGATAGACAAAAAGCTCGCAGAGCAGGGGCATTAGCCCACAATCAACCCTCCCCACTGATTCGGATACTGATACCGTGGTCCGAAACTTCCGTTCCGGGCACTTCGCTGTGCCCGGGCGAGCGCTTCCGCTATAGTATGTCCGGCGGCCAGTTCACCGTAGAATTGATCGAGCAGCTTGGCCGTCGCCGGTGCCGGTAAATCATACAGCGAGGCGATAACGTCCGGTACGCCCGCCAGGTGAAAACTACGCAACAGGCTGTAAGTGCCTTCTCTTGGCATGGCCTGCCCCGTTGCCGTAGAACAGGCCGCCAATACGACGAGCCATGCCTGAAGCTGGGTGCCGCTCACCGCCAGGCCATTCAGGCTATCGACTCGTGAAAGGTAGAGGTAGTTCTCGTGCAGTCGATTTTCGTTTCCGACCGCGTGAACGGACAGGTGCAGAACATCGTATTCCGGAGCGTGCTGCAGAAAACTTTTCGTTGTACTGCTGGACTTTTCATAGCGATTGATCCGCTGACCGATGTGCCGGAGATTTCCGGTGCTAAGGTGTCCGAAGTAGTTCTGAAGTCCCCCGTGGGTCCATACGCCGACTTTCGTTTGGACAGGCGTAGACCGGTCAACCCGCAGACTGGCCAGTTGCCCTTCCGTACGCCAACTGGACAAGTAGCGGATCGCGTGCCGGTCCAGCAAGTAGGTCAGCGTTTGGTAGGTAGTCGTAGGCACCGTATCCAGTTCGGTCACCAGGGCGGCAAACGGCAGAGTACCAAGTAAGGCACAGGGCGCGATGAGTAGTTCAGTATGGGATGCAACTTCAGTGGCGATTGGGCCCAACAGGGTGTGGTAGAGGAAGTAGGCGGTGGAGGCATATTGCCCCACCGGAGCCGGCTGCGGTGCGGCCAGCAGGCTAGTGAAAAGATCCAGCTCGCGTTCGACGCTTGCCATGGGAACGGTATGGATCGATTTTGTTTCTCGATCAACGTATAATACGATCAAGTCCTCATCCATTTCGGCGAATTCCACGAACGCTTGTTGGTTTCCCAGTTGTGATTGCACATCCGCGATGCGCGGTTGCTCGCGCATGGGATCCAAGTTATTGACGGTGGACAGGTTGTTTTCCCGCAGTTGGTGCCGTTTACGATTTTCCAACTGCTTTCTTAGTTTTCGGCGCTCATTTTCGAAGCCCTGATATTTCTGGAAGTCCCCTACTTCAAGCGTGTAGGACGCATCCATATGCGCCTTAAGCACTTTGATGCCGGTCTCGCACTCGACCATCCTGAGGGTAATGTCGTCCCTCGCCCTCTGATTAGTAGAATCGATGTTGTCCGATAATTCCTGGACCAACAGGTAAGTTCTGCCAAATTCTACGGCTGCAAAAACCGCGTCAACATACGCCGCTTCTGGAGTGGTAGAGGCCGTAGCGATCGCGGATCGCAAAGTCTGAATGATCAACCGATCCGAGAGAATGCGGCTTTTGTTCAGGGCCGCCTCTTCCTCGTTCTCCCTGAAGTTTTCAATGAAGGATTGGAAAGCCGTCTGAGATATGGAATAGGCCTGTTGCAGATGTTCAATCGCGCCGGTGCTTTTGTAGAGTTTAAGGTACTGGTATCCGAGGTGACTCCATTCGTAAACGCAATCCGCTCTTTGCTGGCAGGAACCCGCATCTCCTGCGCCGTTCGGACAGCACCCTTCTGTTTCCATTTCCGCAAGCGCCAGCTCGATCGTTTGCAAATATCGACCGTTGTTCTCCGCGTGAGCAGTTAGTATAAAACTGGCGACGTACTCCATTTGATGTAGAAAGAGCGGACGATCTTCCAACAGCCGCCGCAGGTAATAGTCTGCGCTATCCCCCCGCCCCCGTTCCCAGTGCCAGTAACCCAGCAAGTAATCCCGGTAGGCAAAGATCGGCGCTCGTGGTTTGACGCCGGAATCCACGGAGTCTACGAACTTGCGAAAGGAACGATCGTATTTTTCCTGCCGGGCCATTAGTATAGCCAAATGACTTCTGGGGTAACTTTCCCAGGGGGAATTCAGGTCGTGCAGGAGGGCACTGGCAGCACGCATATTTTCCTCGCTTCTGCTCCACCAACTGATCTGGCGGTCGTCCTCCTTTACTTTATCCGCGTGCTTCTTGCCCCCCCGCCCCTCGATCGTCAGCAACAGGCCGTACAGCAGGTTCCTGCCCTGGCCGGCCTCGTCCAGTAAGTGCCGCGCGAATGCACTGTGCATGCGCATCTCCAGGTACGCCCAGTCCACATAACTCCGGTACGCGCTGATCAGTAGTTGCCGGGCACGCATGTCCACAGCGCTGCTTTCCTCCACTAGGGGTTCAGCCAGTTCCACGTAGATATTTACTGAATCCCTGTGGTAGTGCTCATCGAAGAGCAACATAGCCATGTACTGGTATCCCTCCGCCCGCACCGGATCGGGTACTCCCGCGCTATCCGCCTCCATCATTACCCGCAGCCGCCGCGCCCGCGCCAGGGCGTCCGGGAGCCGCAGCGCTTCGTAATCCGCGCGTACCGCGGCGAGCGTATCGGCGAGGGGGTGAGGCGGCACCGGGGGGGCGGCGGTATCCGGGGCGTCGGTCGTACAGGAAGATAGGCTCACCACCAGCAAGAGCAGGAGGGTGACGGAGTAAGGTGTCATAGCGTTAAGTGTGCATAGACGAATTTACGTCCCGAAATTCACGCCGCGCGGGGAATGGAGGGGAGAATGTGCATTTATTTCGGATATCCCCCGTTAGGCGATTCCCGATCCAACCAGTTACCATTTGCTACGTACAATTTGCGGCGGAACCCCAAAAAACCGGGAAGAATTATCCAGGACCTTTGCTTGTTTGCGGCACTCCCGGCACCCGCGCGCCGCCGCCCTCCCCCGAGTTTTAGTTAAAGATTTGGGCACGCACAATTACCCTAGCGCGGCATGGTGTACGGAGATACTTTCGCTATCCTTATATCACCCAAACCTAGTATTCCACTAAATGAAGCAGCTCCTTACCCTGGTTATTTTTCTGTTTTTTGCCGGGGCGGTATTCGCCCAAAAAGTCGTGACCGTGGCCGGCACGTATTCCGACGTGGTGTACGTGCCTTCACGGGATGCGGTGTACGCCGTCCGCCCCGCTTCCGACCCCCAGGGCAATACCCTGTGCCGCATCAATCCCGTCTCCGGCGCGGTACTGGAATGCTTCGGGGTGGGGGAGGACCCCTTTACCGTCGTGGCTACCAGCTCGGGCGACTACCTCTACCTCGGGTTCCGGGGAGAGACCACCGTCAAGCGGTTTAACCTTGCCACCAGTACGATCGACCTGGAATTCAGTACCGGCGGCTTCGAGGATAGCGAAGGGCCCTTCTATCCCGAACAGATCCTGCCACTGCGGGGAAGCGACGACCTGGTCGCCATCTCCCGCCGCAACACCTGCTGTTCGCCCCGCCACGCAGGGGTGGCCATTTACGATGCCGGGCGGCAACTGCCCCAGGCCCTCAACGACTACAATGGATCCAACGTGCTGGCGTATACCGACAACGACCGGGTGATCATGGGCTACAACAACGAGGGGGACAACCTGCTCCGGCGCATGGAAACAGGGGAATACGGCTTTACCGCAGCCCAGGAGTTCTACGCGATCTACGGGTACGACATCAGGATCGAGTACGCCGCCGGTCGCCTTTATACCTCCAACGGTCAGGTAGCTCCGCTCGAGACCGGTTATCCTACCGGGCTGGAATACGCCGACCTGACCGGGCTCTACTCCTACGGAAGATTGGCCGTGGAGGCCGTTCCCGCCCATGACCGGGTATACTACCTGGGCACTGGAGAGGACAGTTACCTGACGCTGCTGGTCGTGGACGCCACTACCCTCAGGCCCATCGAGCACTTCCGCCTCAACCCCACCGATTACTACACCTACGACAATGAAGCGCTCACCCTGGTCAAGACCGGGGAGGACGCCAGTTTCGCCTACGTGACCGCACAGAACACCCTCGGATTAGTCACGCTCTGCACCTCGGAAATCACCGAGACGCCCCCACCTTACGCGGGGCCGGTGTACATCTGCGCCGGTACCCCGCTGGCCCTCATCGCACCCAGTGGCGCGCGGCAGGACGGCCAGGGAATTCTGTGGTCCACCGGACAGCCCGGGGATACCTTACTGGTGACCACGCCCGGCGAGTACAGCTATCAGGTCACGGACGGCAGCGGCTGTCCGGGTCCGTCCTCAGCGGTCTTTTCGGTATATGAGTCCTACGCCAATCAGCAACCGGCATACATTCTGGAACCGCTGACCCGGGTGATCTGCTCGGGCGGCAGCCTCACCCTAACGGCCGAGTACTACTACGGCCCCGCCGTCGTCTGGAGTACCGGGGATACCACCCCCGTACTAACGGTGAGCGAACCGGGCAGTTACACCGTGCGTGGCGTGGAAGAGAGCACCGGCTGCCCGTCCGGCCCCTCTGCTCCCCTGGTCATCACCGCCGTGAACGCGCCCGCCCCGGCACCGCCCGTGGTGGACCAAGGCCTGCGCATCGACACCTGCACTACCCAGTCCATCGACCTGTCGGTCAGTCAACCGGCGCTGAACTACTTCTGGACCTTCGAATACGCCTACACGGACCAGTCCCCCAGGCGCCCCAATGTCATCACGGTATACCCGAACTACGAACCCGTCCGCTTCTCGGTCATCGGACAGGATTTCAACGGCTGCCTGAGCGATCCGACCGAAGGGCTGATCAACTTCTTCTATCCGCCGGACCCTACGACCATCCAGTACAACCCCACTACCGGTACGCTGGCCTCCACCCTGCCCGGCCCCCTGCTGTGGTACTACCAGGACGAGCTGGAGGGGGAATCCGCCGGCCGTTTCTACAAACCCCAGCGCAACGGCTTCTACACCGCCCGCGTGAAGGGCCCCGTTTGCCTCTCGGAGCAGAGCAACCTCGTCAGCGTCACCGGCATCACCACCGCCACGATCGACGACGAGGCCAGCCGCCGGGTGGAGATCTTCCCCAATCCGACCCGCGACAAGCTCTTCGTCAACTTCGACCGCTCGCTGCTGAGTGAGCTGACCCGGGGCGGCGTGAAGTACCAGCTGTACAGCGCCGACGGGAAGCTGGTCAGCAACGGCACCGTTGATCCTGCTGTGGCAAACGCGCCGATCTCGGTGGCGGGACTCGCGGGTGGAGTGTACCTGCTGACGTTCACCAGCAACAGCCGGGCGGTGCTGCGGAAGCGCATCACGGTGTTGTAACTCCAAGCTAACTTGTGGTAAAAAGGCCCGTAGTACAATGGTGCTGCGGGTCTTTTTTTTGCACCTGCGCTCCGCCGCCAAAAATCGCTCCGCCATGTTTCTGCCGATCCCGAACCGCGAAGACCTGATTCCCGAGCTTACCCGGATCGCGGAGGGGGCCATGGAAGACCATTTTGCCGACGACGTGCTCGACCGGGCCGAAGAATACTACGACGAAGCACTCTGGGAACTGGCGGAGGCCAGGCCCGGCTGGGTCGAAGCCCGGGCCGAAGGAAGCCAGCACTACCGGGTGAACCTGACCAGCGAAGCGGGCGGCCTGCGCTTGGAGTGCTCCTGCCCCTACGAGGAAAACTGTAAGCACCTCGCCGCCTTTGTCTGGCTGGTGACGGAGGAGTGGCGGAGTGCCCTGGAGCAGGCGCTGGGGCCGGAGGAGAACGCGCGGGCCTTCACGGATTACCTGGAAACCCTGTCGCAGGCTGAGCTGATCCAACTGCTGGACTTGTTTGCCCCGCCGGAATTTCGGCGGGAGATCGCCCTGCGGGAGGCGACGGCCGATACCGTCGACGCGGCGTTTAGCGCGGTAGTCCGCCGGGTGGAAAAGCTGCTCACGGGCGGACCGCACCATGAGCCCGGCACCTATGAGGACATCCTAGAGGAGCGCCTCCGGGAACTGCTGCCGTTTGCTTCGCTCCGGGGCCGGGCGATCCTTGCCCTGCTGCGGCGTATCAGGGAGGACGTGAACGCGCGGACGGAGGAGGGCGAACTGTACAACCACTACTCCGATAGCCACTATGATGGGGATACCCTGGTCGGCTTTGCCGCGGGGCTCGTCTTTGCGCAGCCCCCGGAAATGTGGGCTACCTTCACGGCGGACCTGCTGGCCATGCGCCGCGAACTGAACGAATACGCCACCTTTCACGGGCTCGTGCACCAGTTGCTGGGAGCTGCTCCCCGCGTGGAGGCCTTGCAGGCTATTGTCCCGGTGCTCACTACTCCCGAATGCGTACAGAGCCTGGAGGCCTGGGAGCGCAAGCTGTTGCTGGAGCGGCTGCGTCCCCTGCTCACCGAGGAGCAGCTGCTCCGGCTCCTTTCCGCCGCCTCCGACGGCCGCGACCTGACGTTCACCGTGGAGTACTGCCGCCTGCTGGAGCGCCGGGAGGGTAGGGAGGCGGCCCTAAGGGAGCTATCTGGCGCGGTAGCGGGGGCTACCGGCTTCACCGCCGGCGCGGACGAGGCCTATGGCTACCTGGCCGAACTCAGCCGCGAAGCGCGGGGAGCGGGGGCGGAACGGGAGGTGCTGCTGAGCTACCTGCGATTTACCGGACGGGTGAATGCCATCCAGCTGGCGGTGGCGCGGCGACCCGAGCTGGCGGAGGAATTCCGCCTGGAACTGGAACCGCGGCAACCCGCGACCCTCCTGGAATACCTGGTGGGGGAGGGGGACCACGCCGCGGCGGTCGGCCTGCTGGATCGCCGGCCGCACTTGTACAACTGTTTGGTAACCTACGACCTGCTCGTGCGCTACGCGTCCCGGTATCCCGGGCGCGCGCGCCGATTGGTCTACCAGTTGCTGGATGCCCACTTGCCCCACGCCGACAAGCGCAGCTACGCCGAAGTGGTGCGGGCCGTGCTCCTGCTCCGCGCGGCCGGTCCGGTCGAGGAATTCACCCACGTGGTCAGCGACATCAAGGCCAACTACCGGCGGCGGAGCAACCTGCTGGGGATGCTGCTTGCTGCCGGGGTGGGGTGATCAGTCGAAATTGCCGTACATGCTCGCGTTGCTCGGGGACTGAGGGGCATACGTGTTGGCGGAAGCACAAGATTTTCACCCGACCCGCGCTTCCGCACGAACCCCTGCCCCCGGCAACGACATCCATAATAAACGCAACGATGTACCGACAGCTCCTCTTTCTTACCCTTTCCCTGCTTGTGGCGACCGCCAGCTACGCACAAAAAGGCCAGGCCGTCACCCAGGCCGGGGCCGTCAAGATCGTTCCCCTCATCGACAGCCTCGACCATCCCTGGGGGCTTGCGCAGTTGCCCGACGGCCGCATACTCGTCACCGAGCGATCCGGGAACCTGCGCATCGTCAATCTGCAGGATACCACGCTCAGCGATCCCATTGCAGGCACTCCGGAGGTGTACGGCCAGGGGCAGGGGGGACTACTCGACGTAGTGCTGGACCCCGATTTCGCCAGCAACCAGTACGTCTACCTCTCGTATGCAGACCCCGGTCCGGACAGCACGGCCAGCTCGGCCTTCGGGCGGGGACGCTGGGTGAACGATCGCATCGAGGACTTCGAGCCGCTCTTCGTGCAGGACGACAAACTACAGGGCGGGAATCACTTCGGCTGCCGCATCGTCTTCGATGACGCCGGGTATATCTTCTTCGCTATGGGCGAACGCTTTCAGTTTGAGCCGGCACAGGACCTGAAGAACCACCTGGGCACCGTCGTGCGGCTCAACCGGGACGGCAGCGTACCCGCCGATAACCCCTTCGTAGGCAGCGATACGGCACGGGCCGAGATCTACTCCTACGGTCACCGCAACATCCAGTCCGCCGCCATCGACCCCGCTACCGGACAGCTCTGGGTCGCCGAGATGGGCCCCATGGGCGGCGACGAGTTCAACCCCATTCAGGCGGGTAGGAACTACGGCTGGCCCCTCGTCAGCTGGGGCGATGACTACGATGGCTCCGACCGGCCCGCACCGACCACCCGTCCGGAATTTGCCGACGCGGTCATCCACTGGTCGCCGACGATCTCTCCCTCGGGTCTGGTATTTTACACCGGTAACTTATTCCCGGAGTGGCGGGGCAGCGCGCTGATTGGCGGCCTGACGGCTTCGGGGATCGTCCGCGTCGAGGTCGACGGGATGGAAGCCCGGGAGGTAGAGCGGATCCCGCTGGTGGCCCGAACGCGTGCCCTGCTCCAGGCGGCAGACGGCTCCATTTACGTAGTGACCGACGCGGACAATGGGAAGCTGTTGCACCTGCGGCCTTTGGAGGAGGGGAAGTAAGGTCGCCTCACGCAAAAAGTTGAGCATAGGGCCTTTATCAGCCTCTGAAAGGATATTTTCTGCGCACAAGGAGCTAATAATGGCAAGTATGAGCGCGTAAGCACAGCACCAGCGCCCCGCCGCCCTACTCCTTCCCAGCCCGTCGTGCCTCCCTACGCGCCTCCCGCGCCGCTTTGCGTGCCGCCCGCTCCGCCGCTCGCAATTCCCTTAGTTCCTCCAGCC
>JBBSPZ010000094.1:0-13850 GCA_038258275.1 Chitinophagales bacterium
ACCAACGTCAGCATCATGAACAACAATGTCGCTGCCGATAGCTCCCGTACTACCGATGTTGCCGGAGGGGGCAGCTATAATCAGGGTGGAATACTTAACGTAACCACCAGTACCATCGCCAGCAACAACGTGGTGGCCGTCAATCCGGCGGAGACCGCCGGGGGCGGTATCGCCAACGACAGCGGCGGAACCCTTATGCTGATGACCTCTACGGTATCCGGGAACACCGCTTCCGTCGGGGGAGGTGTCGCAAACGTAGGAACGGCTACGATCACCAACAGCACCATCACGGAAAACGTGGCTGGAGAAGCCGGTGGATATGCACAGGACCTTTCACTGGAAGGAGATACCATTATTTCCAGCCTTACGATTACCGGAACGATCATCGCAGACAACACTGCTGCGGGCGACATAGATTTCGGAGTGGGTGCCGGTGCGGTGACCTCGAACGGCTACAACCTGATCGGCTTTGACGGCGATGACGCGTTTCCCGCTACCGCAACCGACCAGGAAGGAATCTCCGCCAACTTGCTGCCCCTGTCGGATAACGGCGGTACGACCATGACCCACGAGCCTGCCTGCGACGAAACCACTGCCAGCCCGGTAGTAGACGCTGGTAACCCCGATGATGACAGCGACGATCAACTCGGACAAGCCGTCTTCGGAGACACCCGCGACATCGGATCCTTCGAGAAGCAGACGGACTGCCCCGTAGTGAGCGGACTGGGAACCTTTGCCGAAATGGAAGCCCCGAAATTCAACAGCCTTGCCCAAACGGATGAATTCGTGACCGTTTATCCCAATCCGGTACGGGGCAATATCATGAACGTGACCCTGCCCCAGTCCTACGAAGGCGACGTCACCCTGCGGATCCTGGACTCGAGCGGACGTATCCGCGAGGTAGTAACTACTTCCACAACCACTTCCTTTCCCCTGCAGCTGTCCTCGTTCAACACGGGTACCTACCTGTTGCAGGTGGTCAATGGGGACACCGTAGAAAACCTACGGTTTGTGGTAACCCGCTAAAGCTAGTAACCAAGGCCAGAAAGTTGGTCCGTTTCCTTGCCGCAGAATTAGCCGCCCCTTTCCTTACCAGGATTGGGGCGGCTGTATTTTACCCCTGCCCGTCAGTTGGGCCCTCTGGCGATCCCGGATGCACTTGCCGTTGGAGTAAGCGTATGGAAGTCAAAGAGAATGTCCTATCTTTGCGGTCTCTTGCTGAAACAAAGCCTAACTAACCCTCCGTTTAGTGTTGATAACTGCCGGTTCTACCTACACCAATCCCCCAAATCCTGCCATTCAGGATGACCTGCACCCCGCCGAGCCGAGGTGGTTTGCCGTCCGGGTAGGGCACCGGAAGGAGAAAGTGGTAGCCAGGCTCTTGGGCCAGGAGGGCGTAGAGCACTTCCTCCCGCTGCGGGAACGTCCCTTCCAGTACAAATCCAAGACCGGCGTCCGACAAATCCCCCTGCTGGGCGGCTACATCTTTGTCCGGGTCGTTTCCCGGCAAGAAATTCAGGTACAGCGCCTGAGTTTCGTCTTCGGCTTCATCAAGCTGGGGAAGGAGCGGCGGCAGGTAACCCAGGCGGAGATCGATCTGCTGAAGCGGCTTTCCACCGACAACACCCTGGAATGGGTGGTCGAGGAAAAACTGAGGGAGTTGGAAAGCGGAACGGTGGTGGAGATCGCACGGGGCCCGCTGGCCGGGGTGCGCGGCTACTACCTGCACGCGAAGAGCAAAAAGAAATTCATCATTTCGTTCGGGGGGCTCGACGCCCGCCTCATGACGTGTGAAGTATCGCCCGAAGATGTCCTCCCCCTACCCGGAGTCAGCATCGAGGAGCATCAGGAAAATCAGTCACGAAAAAAACTTTGGTGATAGCGCTTACCAAGGCTGGAAAGGTACCGCGGGCGCGGATCGGACAAAGTGGTTACGACACATGGAGGGCGAAGCCGTGAAGCGGGTACTCATCGTGAGCTACTACTGGCCCCCCTCCGGCGGGATCGCGGTCCTGCGCTGCCTCAAATTCGCGAAGTACCTGCGGGACTACGGCTGGGAGCCGGTGATCTTCACGGCCGCGGACGCCCATTATCCTTCCCTGGATAATTCCAACGACCGCGACCTGCCGCCCGACCTGGAGGTGATCCGCCAGCCCATCTGGGAACCCTACGCCTGGTACAAACAATTCATGGGCAAGCCCGCCGACGAGAACGTGAACAACGTATTCTACACCGATGAGTCCGACGGAGGGTGGAAGCACCGGCTGGCCGTGTGGGTCCGCAGCAACTTTTTCATTCCCGACGCGCGGGCGACCTGGATCGACGGCTCGGTGAAGCGGATACTGGAATACCTGAAACTCAACCCCGTGGACGCCCTGCTCTCCGACGGCCCGCCCCACACCAACACCCGCATCGCTACGCTGGTCAGTCGGGCCACCGGCCTTCCCTGGCTGGCCGACTTCCAGGACCCCTGGACCCAGGTCGACTACTACCAGCTCCTCAGCCTCACGAAGTGGGGGAGAAGGAAGCACGAGCGGATGGAGCGGGAGGCTTTCGCCCAGGCAGCGCTGACGACCATCGTCAGTCCGAGCTGGAAGGAAGACCTGGAAGAAATCGGTGGGCGGAACGTCCGGGTACTCTACTGGGGCTACGATCCGGAGGATTTTGAGCAACTGCGCCGCACCCCCCACCAGAAATTCACCCTCACCCACCTGGGGATCATGGGGTACGACCGGAACCCCGACGTGCTCTTCCGGGCCATCCGCCAACTGAAGGAGGAGCTCCCGGGATTTGCGGAAGATGTCGAGTTGCGGCTGTTCGGACAGGTCGATCACCGGGTACGCAAAGGACTCGAAACCTACGGCCTGCTGGAACAGACGAACTTTGCCGGTTCCGTGGACCGCCGATCCGCACTGCAGCAGGCCGTAGACAGCCACGTCTTGCTGTTGTTGCTGAATCAGCAGGCGAACGCCAAGGGACGGATTCCCGGTAAGCTGTTTGAATACCTCGCTGCCCGGCGACCCATCCTGAATTTCGGGCCGACCGACAGTGACGTCGCTGAAATTTTACGGGAAACTAAATGCGGGCTGACCCTGGGCTACGACGCTGCACCCGCGCGCGTCGCCGACAGCCTACGGGAGGCGTACCGGGCCTATAAAACCGGGACCGGCGTAAGTATGGACCACACGTCAATCGAAAAGTACAGCCATCCGAGGCTCGTGAAGCAACTAGCGGGCTACCTAGACTCTATTGCAGCATGATAAATAAAACCATTCTGGTAACCGGGGGGGCCGGATTTATCGGCTCCCACGTAGTGCGTCTCCTGGTCAACAAGTACCCGGAGTACACCATCATTAATCTCGATAAGCTCACCTACGCCGGCAACCTGGCCAACGTGGAGGACATTGCCGATAAGGAAAACTACAGCTTCGTTAAGGCGGACATCACCGACCTCGACGCCATCCGCAAGATCTTTGCGGTCTACCCCATCGACACCGTCGTTCACCTGGCGGCGGAAAGCCACGTCGACCGGAGTATCGAAGATCCCCTGATCTTCGTCCGGACGAACATGCTGGGAACGGCCACCCTCCTGCAGGCGGCACGCGAAGCCTGGAAGGACGGATTCGAAGGCAAGTTGTTCTACCACGTGTCCACCGATGAGGTGTACGGCTCACTGGGCGAAACGGGCCTCTTCACGGAGGAGACCCCGTACGACCCCCGTAGCCCCTATTCCTCCTCCAAAGCGGGCAGCGACCACCTGGTCCGCGCCTGGGGACATACCTACGGCCTCCCGGTGGTCCTGAGCAACTGCTCGAATAACTACGGTCCCTACCAGTTCCCGGAGAAGCTCATCCCCCTGTTCATCCACAACATCCGCCACGAGAAGCCCCTGCCCGTCTATGGTAAGGGGGTGAACGTACGCGACTGGCTGTACGTCGAGGACCACGCCCGGGCGATCGACCTCATCCTCCACGAGGGAAAGCACGGAGAGACCTACAACATCGGGGGGCACAACGAGTGGAAGAATATCGACCTGATCGAGGTGATCTGCCGTACGATGGACGGAAAGTTGGGCAGGGAAGCGGGTGCAAGTGAACGGCTCATTACCTACGTGACCGACCGCGCCGGCCACGATATGCGCTACGCGATCGATGCCACCAAGCTGCAACGGGAGTTGGGGTGGACCCCCAGTCTGCAGTTCGAGGAAGGGATCGCCCGCACGATCGACTGGTACCTCGACCACGAAGCCTGGATGCAGGGGGTGACCAGTGGCGCCTACCAGGAATATTACGAGACGATGTACCAAAACCGCTAAGCCAGACTCATGAAAGGAATTATTCTTGCCGGTGGTTCCGGTACCCGGCTGTACCCCATCACCAAGGGCGTCTGCAAGCAGCTGATGCCGGTGTACGACAAGCCGATGATCTACTATCCGCTGTCCATCCTGATGCTGGCGGGTATCCGGGAGGTGCTCATTATCACCACCCCGGAAGATAAAATGGCCTTCCAGAACCTGCTGGGAGACGGTAGCGACCTGGGTTGCAGTTTTCACTACGCGGTGCAGGAAGTCCCCAACGGACTGGCCCAGGCCTTCGTGATCGGGGAGGAATTCATCGCCGGGGATAAGTGCGCGCTGGTGCTGGGCGATAATATTTTCCACGGCGCTGGGCTGACCCAGCTGCTGCAGGAAAGTGCCCAGCTGACCTCCGGTGCCCGGGTGTTTGCCTACCCCGTAAATGATCCGGAACGCTACGGCGTGGTGGAGTTCGACGGTAATAACAAAGTGATCAGCATCGAAGAAAAGCCGGCCGTGCCGAAGAGCAAGTACGCCGTTCCCGGACTCTACTTCTACGACGAGCGGGTGGTGGAGATCGCCAGGAATATCGAACCCAGCGCACGGGGCGAGTACGAAATTACCGACGTGAACCTCAAGTACCTGGAAGCGGGAGCACTCGAGGTTGGCGTCATGCGGCGCGGCACCGCCTGGCTGGATACCGGCACCTTCGAAAGCCTGCACGACGCGGCCGAATTCGTCCGCGTGATCGAGAAGCGGCAGGATCAGAAGATCGGCTGCATCGAGGAGGTGGCGTACCGGATGGGCTTCATTGGAAAGGACCAGCTGCGGAAAATTGCTGCTCCCCTGATAAAGAGCGGGTACGGTAAATACCTCGAAAATTTAGTGTAGACGGTGGCCGCCAAAGAGCAGCATGGCTTGCTTGGATACTTCAGCTTCTTTTACTCCTACCTGGGCAACGGGGCGTTGGTTGCCCTGGGCACCAGCCTCCTGGTGGCGCTGCTGGACGGCTTCGGGCTGGCCATGTTTCTGCCCCTGCTGTCGGCCGCCGGGCAGGGAACGGGTGCCGCGCAGGGGGGGGAGTTTACCTTCCTGACCAACGCCATGGAAGCGGTGGGGTTATCCGTAACGCTCACCACCGTACTGTCGGTGATGCTGATGTTTTTCACCTTTAAGGGCCTGGCCAGACTTGGAATGGAATACTACCGGGTGGTGCTGCAAGAGCAATTTATTACCTCCCTGCGCGTGCAAAATCTTCAACTTCTGGCGGGGTGTAGCTATGAGCATTTTTCCGGAGCACATTCCGGCAGGATCCAGAATACGCTGAGTGGGGAAATCGTAAGCATCAACCAGGCTTACGTCAACTACTTCCAGATGCTCCAGTACCTGATCATGACGGTAGTGTACGCCGGACTGGCCTATGCGGCGAACCCGGGCTTCGCGGCGATCGTAGTACTAGGCGGCCTCCTATCCAACCTGGCCTTTAACTGGATCAACCGGCGAACGAAGCTCGCCTCCCGCGAACTCACCGCGGGTACGAACACCTTTCAGGGCTTTCTGATCGAGGGGGTCAGCTCCTTCAAGTTTCTGAAGGCCACCAATTTGATGAGCCGGTTTCGCGATAAGATCCACCGGTCCATCCTCCTCGTGGAAAAGCAACAGCGAACCATCGGATTGATGAACGGGATCGCGACCGCCGTCCGCGAACCCCTCATCGTTCTCGTGGTGGTGGTGGCCATTCTCGTGCAGGTGAGCCTGTTTGAAGACACCCTGGGTATCCTGATCCTGAGCCTGCTGTTTTTTTACCGGGCCCTCACCTCCGTCATGGCCGTACAGAACTGCCACACGCAATTTTTGAGCGTCTCCGGCTCCCTGGAGAACGTCCAGCGGTACATCGGGGAAATGCAAGATGCCCAGGAAGAAATGGGTGGGGTCGTATTCGAATCCCTGCGGCAGGGTATCGTCATCAATCAGCTCACGTACGCATACGGGGAGCGCAGCGTACTAAAGGAGTTGTCGCTCCACCTCAACAAATTCGAAACCGTCGCCGTTGTCGGAGAAAGCGGCAGCGGAAAAACCACCCTGGTCAATTTAATTTGCGGGTTGCTGCGGGCTCCTGCCGGAGCGATCCGGGTGGACGGCGTGGACATCAACGCATTGGATAAGGGGAGCTACCGGGGAAAGATCGGATACGTCATCCAGGAATCCCAGGTATTTGCGGATACCATCTACAACAACATAACCTTCTGGGACACGCCCGGTGCCGAGGCGGATCGACGCCTGCATCGCGCACTGCAACTGGCCCAGGCGGCTGATTTTGTCGACGCCCTGCCGTCAGGCGTGCACACCATCATCGGAATTAATGGCGTGAATCTTAGTGGAGGCCAGCGCCAACGCCTGGCGATCGCCCGCGAGCTGTACCGCAACGTCGACTTGCTGATTCTCGACGAAGCAACTTCCGCGCTCGATTCCCGGAGTGAGAAAATGATTCAGGAGAATATCGAAGGCCTGTCCGGACAACTCACCCTGATCGTCATCGCCCACCGCTTATCTACCGTGCGTAAGGCAGACAACATCGTTCATTTACGGTCCGGCGGAGGCTACGAAGTGGGCACCTTTGCGGGTTTACTCGAAAATTCCCCGGGTTTCCGGAAGATGGTTGAATTACAGGCCATTTAGCGGAAATTCCGCTCCTTTTACTAAAAACAACATCGTATGTCAGGTTTAAATGGTACCACCCGCTCGAGCGACGAACAACAGTTAGCGGCTTACCGGAATAAGAAAGCGGCGATCTCCGTGATCGGATTGGGCTACGTGGGCCTACCCCTCGCCCTGGAGCTCGCGAAGAAATTTCGCGTGATCGGCTTCGACATCAGCGCCCCCCGCGTAGAGATGATGCGCAATCGCCAGGATCCCAGTGAGGAACTGGAGGCCTCCGCCTTCGACGAGAAGGACATCACCTTCACTTCCGACGCGGAAGACCTGGCCCAGGCCTCCTTCCACATCGTGGCAGTACCGACCCCGGTGGACGAGAGCCGTACGCCCAACCTCCGTCCCCTGCTGGGGGCTTCCCGCTCCGTGGGCAAGGTGCTGAAGCAGGGAGACATCGTCGTTTTCGAATCCACGGTCTACCCCGGCTGTACCGAGGAGGACTGCGTGCCCATCCTGGAGGAAGAAAGCGGACTGACCTTCGGCGAGGACTTCACCGTCGGCTACTCTCCCGAGCGCATCAATCCGGGCGATAAGGAGCATACCGTAGATAAGATCCTGAAGATCGTCTCGGGCAGCGACCCCGAAACGCTGCGGGTGGTGGCCGGTATCTACGGCGACATCATCACCGCCGGCATCTACGAGGCCGCCAGCATCAAGGTCGCCGAGGCCGCCAAGGTGATCGAGAACAGCCAGCGCGACGTCAACATCAGCTTCGTCAACGAGCTGAGCATCATCTTCCGCCAGATGGGTATCGATACCCAGGACGTACTCGAAGCGGCCGGCACCAAGTGGAACTTCCTGCCCTTCCGGCCGGGACTGGTCGGTGGACACTGCATCAGCGTCGACCCCTACTACCTGCTGCACAAGAGCATAAAAATGGGCTACGACCCCCTCGTCATCGCCAGCGGACGCCGCATCAACGACCGGATGCCCGCCTTCATCGCCAAGGAATTGGTACAGGCGCTGCTGAAGGCCGACAAGAATCCCAAGCGCAGCAAGGTGCTGATGCTGGGCGTGACCTTCAAGGAAAACGTGGCGGACATTCGCAACTCCAAAGTGGTGGACGTGGTCCGCGAACTTATGGAATTCGGGGTGAACGTCCAGCTGTACGACCCTTACGCCAGCCCCAACGAGATCGCCCACGAGTACCGGCTCACCATGGTGGACGAGATCGGCAGGGACTACGACGCCATCGTAGTAGCCGTATCGCACAAGGAATTCAAATCCTTTACGTTAGACAAGTTCCGCGACCTGAGCAAGGACGACCTCTTACTCTTCGACCTGAAGGGGCTGTACGACCGCAGTGAGCTGCGCGAAGGCGAAACCATCTGGCGACTTTAATACCCCTTTCACCTAAACTACTCTCTCATGATCTTAATTACCGGAACCGCAGGATTCATTGGATTCCACCTCGCCCAACGCCTACTGAAAGACGGCGAAGCAGTAGTGGGGCTGGACGTGATCAACGATTATTACGACGTTAACGTCAAATATAGCCGGCTGGCCGAGGCCGGTATCGACAAGGATAAGATCGAATACGGCAAGCCAGTCCAGAGCACTACCCAGCCCGGTTACCGCTTCGTCCAACTCGACATGACCGATCGGGACGGGATCAACGCCTTGTTCGAAAGGGAACGCTTCGATTCAGTAGTGAACCTGGCCGCCCAGGCGGGCGTACGCTACAGCCTGATCAACCCCCAGGCCTACATCGACAGCAATATCATCGGGTTTACCAATATCATGGAAGCCTGCCGCCACTACGGCGTGAAGCACCTGGCTTACGCCTCCAGCTCCAGCGTGTACGGCCTGAACGAAAAAATGCCGCTCTCTACCAGCGACAACGTCGACCACCCCATCTCCCTCTACGCCGCCAGCAAGAAGAGCAACGAGCTGATGGCCCACACCTATAGCCACCTCTTCGGACTGGCCACCACGGGCCTGCGCTTCTTCACCGTCTACGGCCCCTGGGGCCGTCCCGACATGGCCCTGTTCCTGTTCACCGAGGCCATCCTCAAGGGAGAACCCATTAAGGTGTTTAACCACGGCAACATGGTACGTGACTTTACCTACGTCGACGACATCGTTGAGGGGATTACCCGGGTCATTGCACATCCCCCCCAGGGAAATAAAGCCTGGACGGGCAAATCCCCCGACCCCTCTACCTCCAAAGCCCCCTACAAGATTTACAACATCGGGAACAACGATCCCGTCACCCTGATGGAGTTCATCACCGCCATCGAGGAAGAACTCGGCCAGGACGCCGAAAAGATCATGATGGACCTGCAGCCGGGCGATGTGCCCGCCACCTACGCGAATGTCCAGGACCTGATGGATGACCTGGGGTATAAGCCCGAAACAAACATCCGGGACGGCATCCGGCAGTTTCTCGATTGGTATCGGCAGTACTACAGGTATGAGGGCGCGGCCGCAGGTGCGGCTACACCACAGAAGCTGTAATGTTTGATTTCCTGAGGAAACGAACTCCACCCCTGAAAGACTTCGGTTTTCTGGGTACGGATATGCACGCCCACTGGTTGCCTGGGCTGGATGACGGGGCAAAAACGGTGGAGGATAGCCTTCACCTGATCCGGCAGCTCGTGGATATGGGCTACCGTAAGCTGATCGCTACGCCCCACGTAATGGCTGACTTCTATCCCAATACGCCCTCGACGATCATGGGCGCGCTGGAAGAAGTACGCGCCGCTGTCGCCGCCGCCGGCATAGACGTGCAACTCGATGCTGCAGCGGAATACCTGCTGGACGAAGGCTTTCGGCAGAAACTTCACTCGGAGGAACTACTTACCCTTCCGGGCAAACACGTATTGGTGGAGTTTTCTTTCGTATCCGCACCCAAGAATCGCGATGCGCTTTTCTTCGAGCTGCTTACCAAGGGCTACCGGCCCATCCTCGCCCACCCCGAGCGGTACGCCTATTACCATAGCCGGTTTGAGGAGTACCGTAGTATCGCCCAGCGGGGGATTAAATTACAGGTCAATCTGTTATCCCTCACCGGCTACTACGGAAAGCGGGAGAAGAAAACGGCGGAACGACTGATCGACGAAGGGCTGGTCGATATCCTGGGGACCGATGCACATCACGGTCGACACCTGCGGGAGTTGGAAAAGCTCTTCTCCTCCACTAAACTCGGACGGCCTATCGGTAGCCGTTCCTGGCAGAACTGCACACTTTTTAACGGAGTATAGCTACTATTTAATTATTGCTATTATGAGAATTTTGATCGGGTGGCTAGTGCTCATTCTTATTTCTTCCTGTGTTTCCCCAAAGGAACTCGTTAACTTCAAGCCGCTTAATCCGGTTACCCTCAGCCCTCAACAGGTGGTGAATGACGTGGACCTAACCGCGCAGCCGGAAGACCTGCTCCGTATTACCGTGAGTAGCCTGGACCCCGCGGCTGCTGTTCCCTTTAACTTACCGGAAGAAGATAACCAGAGAAACCAGAATAGTGGTGGCGGCGGTATCCTCCAGGTCGAACTAACCACGGGCTACTTTATCGACAAGGAAGGCTACATAGATTTTCCCGTGCTCGGACCCCTTTATGTAGAGGGGATGACCCTCACCGAGATAAAGCGACTGATCATTGGTAAGCTTTCTGAGGATTACCTAAGGAATCCGGTCATCAACATTCGGTTCCTGAATTTCAAGGTGACCGTACTTGGGGAGGTTGCTTCACCTGGTCTAGTTAGGCTATCGAATAAGCGAGTTACCATCCTCGATGCCATCGGTATTGTAGGGGACTTTACCGCTTACGCCAACCGTACTAACATTCTCGTGGCCCGCGAGGAGGATGGCGTGCGCACCTTCGCTCGCCTGGACCTTCAGAACGAAGACATTTTTTCTTCTCCCTATTTCTACCTGCAGCAGAATGATATCATTTACGTCGAGCCGATCAACGCGCGGGTCGCAACGGTCGCCGACCCGGCCAGCCGGATCATTCAGTACGCTTCCGCCGCGCTATCTTTGGTCTCCATTATCATTGCCTTTACCCGGTAGCCCTTCCATTTCACTGCTTACCTCCTTCTTACCTTGGAACTACTGAACCCAGCGTCAGCGAACCGACAACCTGCTGATTTCAGCCCTACGCAACAGGCTGCATCGTCCGATGCGGGCGGGCTCAACGTGCGGGCGATACTGGGCCGGGCAATCCGGCAGTGGTATCTTTTCCTCCTCTTCCCGCTGATCACCTGTGCCCTCGCCTACGTTTATTTGAGGTATGAGGTGCCGGAGTACGAAGTGAAGGGAACCATTCTCATTAAGGAAAGCGCTGAGGATCGCGCTATCGCCCAGGCGGTGAATGTGGGGGGCTTTGCGACTGAGGGAAACACCGTACTAACGAATCAGATCGAAATTCTGAGTTCCTTCTCTCTACTACGCGCGGTAGTAGATTCTCTTGACCTCGAAGTAACCTATTCGTCCCAGGGAAGGGTAAAAAGTACGGTCCTGTACGATATGGATGAGCGCCCCTTCCTTTTGCAGGCTTACGAAGACCACTCCGGTAACCTTTTTGGTAAGCCGATGGTGATCTCCCTAAAAGAAAGCGGTAATTCGTTTACGTTGTTGTATGACGAAAGCAAGGAAGTGCGCGGCATACTGGGGCAGTACCTGACATTGCCGTTCGGGAAAGTCCTGATCGAAGAGAATCCCGCTTTTACAAACACTCGGAGTTCAGCAACGGTTACGGTCAGGGACCCAATAAGTCTGGCCAGGAGCTACGGGGGTAGGCTGAATATTGTCACTTTGAGAAATTCGGATCTCTTGGAAATCAGTTTGATCGACGAGGTCCCCCAGCGGGCAATCGATTTGATCAACGGACTGATCGAAGAATACAACCGCCTTACGATACTGGAAAAGAATGAGGTAGCGGTGCGGACGACGGAGTTCGTCAACGAGCGGCTCGATTACCTGACCGACGAGCTTAATGAAGTTGAATTAGCGGCGGAGGACTATGTACTGAATAACAATATCGTGGGCGGAACCCAGCGGGAACTCGAAACAGCCTTCGCTGAGCTGGCAGCGAATGAACGCCAGATCATTGAGATAGAAGTTAAGCAAGACGCGCTCAACCGGGTAGAGCGCGTCCTGACCAGGGGAGTAGCGGACTCGCTGAGCTACCTGCCCTACAGTCTTACCCTGGATAACCTGAACCTGAGTCCCCTGATCGCGCAGTACAATGCGCTGCTGGAGGAAAAAGAACGACTACTTAGTTCGGCGAAAGCCAGTAACCCGATCCTGCTGCCGGTGAAGCAACAGGTCGAGGAGATCAGTCAGATTATTCTTTCCGCCATGAACGAGGCGAGGGAAGATTTGGGGGAACTAAAGAATGAACTCGGCAATAGCAACGACAAGCTTTACCAGGGAATTCGCCGTATACCGGGAAAGCAACGTGGGCTGCTAGCCATTGAGCGCCAGCAGAACATCCGCGAGCAACTGTATTTGTTTCTCCTTCAACGCCGGGAGGAAACCGCGCTTACCAGCGCGGCGGCCATCTCCAATGTAAGGGTATTCGAAGCACCGATGCGGAGGGGACGGACCTCCCCCGGAGCCTTTCCGGTATACGGAATTGCTTTGTTGCTGGGGCTGCTGCTTCCTGTGACTATTGTCGGGACCCAGGAATTACTCAACGATACGATTTCAAGTCCCGATCAGCTCAAAGCACTCACCGGTACTCCCTTTCTCGGAGCAATTTCCTATGAGCTGCACGAGGACAGGATCGTGGTCAGCAATACCAGTCGGAAGCCCATCGCCGAAATGTTTCGTATGCTCCGGACTAACCTCCAGTTCATGGGCGCGGGGAAGCAGCAGCAGGCGATCCTGGTCACCTCCAGTATGGGGGGAGAGGGAAAGACCTTCGTCTGTATGAACTTAGGGATGAGCTTAGCGATATCCGGAAAGAAAGTGATCATGCTGGGCATGGACTTGCGCAAGCCTAAACTCGGTAGGTATCTGATGGGGGAAGGGCAGGCAGGAGCGGGTATCACCAATTACCTGACCGGCGAGGCATCACTGGACGATATCATTAACGTACTAGAACGCCAGAAGAACCTGCACTTCATTACTAGCGGTCCCGTGCCACCGAATCCCGCCGAACTCCTTATGCTGGCGCAGACGGATGAACTAATGAACGAGTTGAGGAAACGGTATGATTATATCCTGATTGATTTGCCACCAGTAGGATTGGTGACCGATGCACTGTTGATGAGTGGGCGGGTGGATAGTTCAATCTACGTCACTCGTTTCGGAGAAACGAAGAAGGGGCAGATCGCCATTGTTGATGAGCTTTACCGAACCGGTAAATTGCCTAACTTATCCATAGTTCTTAATGGTATTAAGTCAGGCCGGGGGTATGGCTACGGGTATGGCTACGGGTATGGCTACGGGTACGGGTATGGCTACTACGAGAATAGCTGAGGGAGCGCGTGAGTATGACCTCCTAGCTAGGATAAATAAAAGAGGCTCGTTCCGTGTCCAAAGTGTAGGAAATACTGAGCTTGTTGGTAATCTGACCCAAAGAGTGACTCAACGTCTAAGACTGCAGGATAGCGACAAAATTAACTTGTGCCAAGTGCTCCTCCGATCAACTGGTGCGCATTGGAACCAACGGCTCGGGTAACCCGAAGTACAAATGCAAGGCCTGTGGCTATAGCGGGGCTATCCAGCCGAAGGGAATTAGCGAGGAAACTAAGGACCTAGTGGGCTGTCAACCTTAAATCTTGGGATTATCTGCGGCATCTTTCGGCGGGAGGCTTCGTTCCAACATGACTTCCGTAGCTACGGCTATGCAAGCAATTTTGCGCCTCGCCTTCCACCAAAATCTACCAGCACCTAA
>JBBSPZ010000095.1:0-13842 GCA_038258275.1 Chitinophagales bacterium
ACCCCCAACCCCTCTCCAAAGGAGAGGGGAGCAGCCCCTCGTAAATCTGGAGTTTACCGGAAGCAGAGCGGTAGGGTAACGCTGACCGCGTGCGAAGGTAATGAATATCGCAGTACTAACAAAATGTTTGAAACCATCCTCGTCGGCCGGGCCTAATTCCCGATCGGCGAGCCGTCGGGCAGCTCGGGGGCGGGAACGGGCTCGTAGCTGCCGGGGTTGGCCAGGAAGCTGCGGACCAGCTGATCGAGGTAGAGGGCTTGGTCACTAAGCTGCGTGTTGTCGGGCTGGCGGTACTCCATGAGCTGGCCCATGGCAGCGGCGGCCACGGCTCCGCTGACTTCCTTGTCGGCGGCCAGCTGGATCAGGTGGTGCACGAAACGGCGCTCGGCCATGGCCGAGACCTCGGAGGAATAAGCGTCTCCGCCCTGCTGCTGCTCCTCGAGGTAGGTGCGGATCTCGGTCAGGTAGTCGGCGAGGGCCGGCAGTTCGTTGCCGAAGAGGGCGTGCTGCTCGACCACCCGGGCGAGACGCGCTCCGTTCAGCAGGAAGGTGAGGCTATTATCGGCCGCCGACTGGGCCATGCCGAGCGGGTCGAGGCCGCCACCGTTCTGGGTGTTGAAGAGCTCGCGGTTGCGGCCGTAGCCCATGGCGGGGGGCGGGATGAGGGTGTACAAATTCTTCGGCAGATCGAGGACGGCGGGGGAGAGGGTCTGCAGCAAGGCCCGGCGGGCCTTCTGCTGCAGGGCGGGGTCGGCCGGCTTGTAGTCTGGGGTCACGCCCGCCTGCCGCACGCCGTAGTCGTACGCGTAGCCGCCGATCACCTTGGCGACGGCCTCCACCTGGTAGCGGTGCATGAGGTAGACCGGCACCAGCACGCTCTCCAGCTCGGAGAGGGGCATACCGACGGGGATGTTCTGCTCGCTGAAGCGCGCCAGGGCCACCTGGCGGAGCTCCAGCAGGCGGGTCATTTCGGCGACGGGCTCGGCGCCGTTGTCCCACAAGTGCCCCGCGGGCTGGCTGCTGCCCTGCGGACGGGAGTCGGGGTCGCTGATGTAGCGCAGGCCCAGTTCCCGGTTTTCGGCCAGTATCTCCTGGAGGGCGTTGGTTTCGTCGGTGCCGTCGGCAAAGTCGGTATAGCCGTACCGGATGGTCTGCTTGTCCCACGCGCCGATGCCGGTATCGTAGGCCTGGCTGAAGTCCATCTCGCCGTCGGTACCGAGGGTGACGTAGGGGCTGGGATAGTCCATCACGGAAGCGCGATCGTTGGTCGAGGCGGCAAAGTTGTGGGCCAGTCCGAGGGTATGGCCTACCTCGTGGGCGCTCAGTTGACGCAGGCGGGCGAGGGCCAGTTCCTCCAACCGGGGATCGGGCGTAGTGCCGTCCTTACCGTAGGAGGCAAGCAGGCCCTGGGCGATCAGGAAATCCTGCCGCACCCGCAGGCTGCCGAGCAGCACGTGGCCCTTGATGATCTCGCCGGTGCGCGGGTCGGTGACCGAGGAGCCGTAGCTCCAGCCGCGGGTGCTGCGGTGCACCCAGTTGATGACGTTGTAGCGGACGTCGAGGGGGTCGGCGTCCTCCGGAAGCACCTCCACGCGAAAGGCGTTCGTGTAGCCGGCGGCTTCGTAGGCCTGGTTCCACCAGCGGGCGCCTTCGAGGAGGGCGCTGCGGATGGGCTCGGGGGCGCCGCGGTCGAGGTAGTAAGTGATGGGCTCCACGGGCTCGCTCGTCGCGGCTCCGGGATCCTTCTTTTCCAACCGGTGGCGGGTGATGAAGCGCTTGACGAGCGGCTGATCGATCGGCGTGGCGTAGTCGGCGTAGGAGGTGGCGTAGTAGCCGGAGCGGGGATCGAAGGTGCGCGGGGTATAGTTATCGTCGGGCAGCTCCACGAAGCTGTGGTGCATGCGCAGGGTAAAGCTCTCGTTATTGGGCGCCACGCTGCCGATGTTGCGGCCGCTGGGCTCCCCGGTGAAGGTGATGGTGGCCTCGAATTCCGTGTTCTTGGGGAAGTTCTTCGTGTTCTCGGGGAAGAGGGCGCTGCGGTCGTCGGAGACCTTATAGGTACCTTCCTTGCTCTGTTTGAGTCGGGCCGCTACGCCGTGGGCATCGCTCATCAGCAGGGGTGTGAGGTCGATCAGTACCTTGTCGCCGTCCTTCGCCACCACCTTGAAGCCTTCCAGCACCGACTGGGCGAAGGCTTCGGAGACGCTCTTGGCCTCGTCGGGGTTGTCGGAGATGGCCCGGTAGTCGAGGTTGCGCTGCTGCAGCAGCACCTTCGGCCCGACGCGTTTGAAGGACACCACCCGGGTATCTCCGAGCTGGTTGCGGTCGAGCCCGATGTCGTTGCTGCCCAGTCCGGCGGCCAGGCTGTTGACGTAGAGGAAGTCCTCGTTCCAGCGGCCGATCTCGAGGTAGACCTTGCCCTCATCGACGCTCCAGTAGTAGGGGTAGAAGCCGTCGTGGCGCTCCATCTCCCTGGTCTTTTCGGCGATGGAGGGGGTTTCTTTGGTGTCCTTGTCCTTATCCTGGGCCACCAGGCCGGAAGAAAACAGGAGACACAGGCAACAGATCAGGTAGGTAGAGAAAGCGTTCATCGGTCGTGGAGTGGGTGATCAGCCGTAAAATACAGCATGCACGACTAAGGTTTGGGCGGCGGGGCGCCGGGGCGGTGTTATCCCGCACCCAGCCAGCACGAGTGCCGGATAAGCCGGACAATCCGTAGTTTAGCCTGCCTCCCGAACCCGTTTACCCCGTGGCCGATCTCGTACTGAAACCTACCGTCGATGCCCTCTTCCTCAGCGAGGAACTGGCCCTCCCCTGGTCGGCCACCAACCTGGGCGAAGGCACGTTCCGGCTACGCCCGCGCGAACAGTTTTTCTGGAGCGCCGAAATGACCGGCTACGATCGCCCGACGGGAACGCTCTCCCTCCGGATCACGGATTATGAGGCAGATGCCCACGAGTACGAAGCCGAACGCAGGGCGAAGGCACCCGTCCACTTTATCACTTTCGCGCCGCTCGACCGGGAAAAATTCTGTGCGCAGCTGCTCTTCTACCGCCTGGGGGAGTTGCCGATCGAGCTGACGAAAGAGGAGGAGCGTTACGATCCCCCTTACCCGACCGAAGTCCTCAAGCCCCAATCTGCGCCCACTCCGGAGCCCGTCGCCCGGGAGCTGGTCTTCAGTTTTCCCTTCACCGACCTCACCCTCGGCGATGGCTACGCCGAGGGGCGGTACGCCACGGCTTTCTTCCCGCCGCTTCCCTTCCGGATCGGTAACCGCCACCTGCTGAAGGAGTTCCATCCCATTCGCGGCTACTTCGCCCGCCAGCTGCGGCGCCAGACCGTCGATGTGACCTGCACGCTGGGCTTCGACGCGGCCGGCGATCCCTTTCTGCACCGGGCGCAGTCGCCGCAGGTCGCCTCCATCGACGACCGCCTGGTGGAAGTACTCCGGGCCCGGACCCTTCACCGTTTCCTGCGCACGGAGCTGCCTGACCGGAATCTTTTCACCCCGGAGGAGCTCCTCTGCTCCTACCCCGAAGACGACCCGGTGCGCTGCCTGTTACCCACTGACGGACAGGCGTTACTGGAAGAAATCCTGCGCGAACAGTCCGTACGCAATGCCCCCCAGCTGTCGCACTTGGTCATGCTGCACGAACGCGGGCAGCCGCTGCGCTTCGTCCTGACGCCCCGCTTCGGGTTCCTGTTTTTCGTCCGGGGAGAGGGCATGCACCACTTCTGCCTGGAACTGCTCGACAGCCACGCCACCTACGCCTGGAGCCTGCCGCGGGAATCGGGGACCCTGGCCACCCACCTGAACACCGTTACGTTGGAAATTCAGCAACTGAACGCCCTGGGCCGCAGCGGCTACCGCCGCTCCCAGACCTTCGACGGCGCCTTCTGGACCGTCCGCCACGAGCACGTCACCTCGGAGTTCGTGGACGGCTTCCCCCGCTGGAAGAACCGGCTGGAGGAAGGGTTGGTCTGAGCCACCCACCCTATCGCGCTTAGAGGCGCTCAACCCAATTAACGGTATACCCCAAATGGACTCCTCAGAAAACGTAACTTGTGACCATGCTTCCATACTCCCTGCTACTCCCCCTGCTCCTCACCGTTTGCCTCACCCACACGACGGCCCAGCCGGCGGTAAGTCCGCCCTTCATACTGGACGCCGACACCGCCAACGAGATCGACGACCTCTACGCCATCGCCTACCTCTTCGCCGAAAAAGGCATCGACTGGCGGGGGCTTAATTCCGCCCAGTGGTTTCACCAGTACTCGGGTGATAGCACCGTTTACCAAAGCCAGGTACTGAACGAGGAACTGCTCACGCTGGCCGGACGTATGGATCTTCCCCACCCGGTGGGCGCCGACAGCATCGTGGGTATGCCCTGGAACGGCTACGAACCACGGAACAGCCCGGCGGCACAGTTCATCATCGAGCAGGCCAGGGGCGCGGACGCGGGTGCGGAGAAACTCGTCGTCATGTGCATCGGGGCCAGCACCAACCTGGCATCGGCGATCGCCCTGGCCCCCGACATCAAGGACAAGATCCGGGCCTACGTCCTCGGCTTTCAGTACAATGTAGAAAAGGGCTTCTGGAACAAGGACGAATTCAACATCAACCGCGATCTCAACGCCGCCAACTACCTGCTCAATGCCGAAGGCCTCGAGCTTCACGTCATGCCCACCTCCACGGCCATGCAGTACCGGTGGGGGCAGGATTCCACCTTCGCCCGCCTCGCGCAAAGCGGACCGATCGGCAACTACCTCAAGGACCGGTGGCAAAACTTCGCCCCCGACGCGCGGCAGTGGACCATGTGGGACGTGGCCTTACTCCAGGCCTTCCTGAAACCGGAGCAGGCCACCGAGATCGAGGTCACGACACCCCCCGAGAACACCCAGCGTAAGGTCTGGCTCTACACCGACATCGACGAAGCGGCCATGGCCCGTGATTTCTGGCAGCGCTTGCTGACCTACGAATGATCCGCATCCGAACGACCCCCGCTCACCCCGAGTACCAACGCCTGATCCGGGCCCTCGACCGCGACCTGGCCGTCACCGACGGGGAAGACCATGCCTTCTACTCCCGGTTCAACCAGTCGGACGATATCCACCACGCCGTCCTGCTGCTCGATGGCGAAACGGCCCTGGCCTGCGGCGGCCTCAAGGCCTACGACGACCGTACCATGGAAGTCAAGCGGATGTACACCGCCGACCCCGCCCGCGGCCGCGGACTGGCCGGTCAAATCCTGGAAGCGCTCGAACACTGGGCCGCCGAACTCGGCTACCACCGCCTCGTGCTCGAAACCGGCAAGCGTCAAATGGCGGCTATTCGCTTGTACGACAAGCACGGCTTTGCGCGGATGGCTGAGAATTATGGGCAGTACGCCGGGGTAGAGAATAGTATCTGCTTTGAGAAGGAGTTGTAGCAGGAATTAACCGCAACGTATGCGAAGTTTCGCGGAGTTAGGTGCACCACATAGTGTATTCATCTCTCTCGGCGGACGGCCGACGAGGCACGAGCGCAGCGAGCATAGCCGTGCGGCAGCCAATTGATAATTGGTACATGGTAAATTGTAATTGGTAAATCCTCTGCACCTCCCCCGGCGGACGCCCTACGGGCCGGCCGACGAGATTCGAAACCGGACCCCCGGAAGGAAAGCACCGCCAACGCAGAGATCGGGTTGACGGCCCGGGAGCTGGAGGAGAGCGCTGTACCACGGAAATGGAAGGGCCCACCGGGCTGGAAACCGGGGCGACCGCTATCCCGCCCGAAAGTAAAAGCCCAGTCCCCGGGCCAGGTCGTCCGGCAGCGCCGGCAGCGCGGAACGGGGGATGAGCAATGAGCTGATGTTGTGCAGGTCCTTGAAGATCTTGTGCCGCTCCGCCGTCTGCGCCAGGTAGTCGTGGCCCGAGGAGCCGCCCGTGCCGATCTTATTGCCGATCATGCGCATCACCATCTGGGCGTGGCGGTAGCGCCAGGTCGTGAGCCCCTCGTCGATGTTCATCAGCTCGGCGAGCAGGTTGAAGGGGATGTTGAGGATGGGCTGGTCGCGGTAGAGGTTGATGAGGAGGGCGGCGATGGTGGCATCGTAGCTCAGGCGGGCTTCACCGGCGGCGATCATGCGCTCGTGTTCCTCCCGGTCGAGGACGTGCTTGAAGTAGGTACTGCTGTCGCCAAGGACGCGCAGGCGCATCTCCTTCATCTTCGGGCTCAGCTCACTTTCCCGGATGTGCTGCTGGTCGCGGGCGATCATGCGTTCTACGGCCTCCTTGTAGTCCGAAAGAAAATCGAAATCATTGAACTTCAGGAAGGGCGTCCGCTCCAGCCACCGCTCCACCAGTTCGAAGAGGCTCCCCCCCGTCTCGATGGCCCCGAGCCGCGCCTGCTGCTCCTCGGAGAAGACGATCTTATACGACTTGCCGTGGTAGGTCATCCGGTCTTCCTCCCGCAGGCCGAGGGTAGATTCGATCATCCGGAACTGCATGCTCTGGAAGCCCGAGGCCGGGAAGAGAAAGTCGCGGAAGTCCAGGAAATCCAGCGGCGTCATCGTCTCCATTACCCGTACCTGCTCGATCAGGAGGTCGATGATGGTGTGTACCCGCCGCAGGCGCAGCAGTACGGTGTGCATGTTGGTCTCCCGCACCCGGCCTTCGCGAAACAGCAGGAGCACGGAGTCCAGTTCCGTCAGGATCTGCTTGAACCACAGCTCGCACACCTGGTGCATAATGATGAAGAGCGTCTCGTCGTGGGCGGCCTCCCCCGCTGATTTACTGCGCTCCTTCTGCAGGGAAAGGAGGGCATCCAGCTCCAGGTAGTTGTGGTAGTGGATGGTAGTGTACTTGTCGGTCATAGGAGTTACAATTTACGAAGGACCAACTACCATTTACAATTGGCAGCTCTGCTCGCTTTGCTGCGGTCGGCCGACGACGAGTAGCTACCGCCGTGCAGTATTCCCCGAATGCTCCCTGATGAAGCCGTCCACCAGTCGCTTGAACTTCACCCGCGCGGCTTCCTCCACGTACATCATGTGGCCGGCCTCGGAGAAGGGATCGTCGCGCTCGGGGTTCTGGGTCATCGGATCCTGGTTGATGGCGGTAAAGCGGGCATCCAGGCGGCCGGTGGTGGTGGGTGTTTTCAAGTTCAGCTGCTGGAAGAACTCGCCGTCGGTGAGGCGCAGTTTGGCCCGTTGCCAGGTGTCCGCCCCGATGCCGGTGTAGCGCTCGAGTTTGGCGGCTACATCTTTCCGCTCGGTGAAGGTACGCAATTGGTCCATGAAGTCCTCCAGGCTGGCGGGGCGGTCGGCCACCTCCAGCAGGGAATACTCGTTGTTGATGAGCTCAAAGGGGGGGGGTAGTATTGACGGCCAGGTCCTCCGTATCGGTCCGCTTGGGTCCCAGGGTGCCGGTAGTGGCATCCAGGGTGACGGCCTTGCTCCCAAAAAGGTCACCCGCCGCTGGGACTGGAAGGTCTTCGCGGGAAGAAGGTGGGTGGAATCGGACTGGGCTCGTAAGACGGTAAACTAGCTGAGCGCGAGCAACAGCAGCGGCGGGTAGAAAAGCTTCACGGCGGGGAAGTTGAATGAGGTTTCGAACAAAAAAGAACCGGAACGGCCACGTTCCCGGGGGAAGGCGGCCGCTGCGGTTGCTACCAGGAAGATCACCCGATTCACCGGTGCCGCGGCTCCCAGATCAGGCGGAGGAAGGAACTGAAGCGCTCGTTCTCCCGCCGCACCGGAATGCCCGCCACAATGCCGATCATGAGGTCCTCGGTGATGCCCAGGCGCATCTGGGGACGGATGGTCATGTCGAAGTCCCGGTGGTCCAGCGTCTTGTTGAACTCCACCCCGATAAAGTTGCGCGTCCCCGGGATCATGTAGTGAAAGTTGGTATTGATATCGTAGGTGGTATGCCAGTCGTTGGTGGCGTAGTGCTGACTGACCATCGGCCCGGTATACACCAGGGTGTGGAAGTTGGTCCCCCAGCGCTTGGCCACGACCAGGAAGGGATTGTACACGTTGCCGGTGATCAGCGGCCGGCCGAAACTGCCGAAGTCCGACAGCTCGAACTCGTTGATGTAGCCCACCGCCATCGAGGTCGCCATGCGCTCATGTACGAAGAAGGACCACTGGGTGGCCAGTTTGATGCTCTGCAGCCGGTTGGCGGGCACTTCCAGGGCACCGGTTCCGTTGACCGGGGAGTAGAAGGTGAAGGGCAATTCCACCTCGAACCCCAGGCGGTTGATCGGGGCCCATTCGTACTCGATCAGGGCCTCGTAGCTATCGAAGCGGTCGTTGTCGGTCAGGCCGAAGCCCAGGTTCCACTCCCGTTCGCCCTTCCGGGCACCGAGGTCGCGGATAAGGTCAATGTAGAGGGGCTCTGCGTGCAACACCTTGGGCGGCAGCGGATGCTCCACCTCCTGAAGGTAAAGGCTGTCGGAAGTGGAGTGGTCAGTCTGGGCGCGCACGCGGGTGCAGAGGGCCAATACGAGGATCGGCAATAGGACATAGTTAAGTTTCATCTTGATTTGTTTGTGGTACGGGAGGGACCCCTGATTCCGCGGAATCAGCCAGGTCATTCGGTCGAAAACAAATCAGGCCCGGGGAGGCGGCGCGTCGATCTCGTGTACGCCCGCAGCCCACCGCTGGTCGTAAGGCGGGTATCCCCTCCGCACCTTCCGCACCACCGGTGGCTGCAGCTCCAGGACAATAGTAGCGGGCAGAAGGGTAGCGTCCAGCTTCACTTGCAGCTTCTGGTGCCGCTCTTCCGTATCGTCGTCGTCGTACTCGGCAAAGGCGTTCTCGAAGCCCAGCAGCTGCTCTACTACCCATTCCGTGATGCTCTCCTGCTCGTTGTGCGTCAGGTTCTCGGGCAGGTAGTCCGGAAACGGGTCCGGCGCATCCACGCTCAGGTTGAGCAGGAAGGCGGCCATGGTGCCCCAGAATACCTTCAGGTAGCGACGATGTCGGATGTGGTGAATCAAAAAGTAAGCGGTTGCCCTCCCTTAACGAAGCCGGGCCGATTCCGGTTGTGGCCGCTTCCAACTTCCCGCGTCGCGCTCCTGTTCATCCATCATGAACGTCCTGCGGAAAGTCCTGTATTACCTCATTATCCTGGTCGCTACCCTGGTCGTCGTGGCCAGCCTAGGGTCGCTGGTTTACGACGTGTCCTACTGGTACTCCAAGGTGCTGGATTTCCCGCGCACCCAGTACCTGATCGTGGCCCTGCTGTGCCTCCCTCTCTTCGTGCTGCTGACCAGGCGGTGGAATCTCCCCGCCATTGCCCTGACGCTCGGCCTGCTGTCGGCCATCCTGATCCAGTCCCTCACCGTGCTCCCCTACCTGGTCGGGGCGAAGCAGGTGCCGGACGCGGTCGCCACGCAAGCGACCGACGGCCACACCGTAGGTATCCTGCTCGCCAACGTGCTGATCACCAATAAGCAATCCGGGGAATTTCTGGAGATCGTCCGCGACCGCGACCCGGATATGCTGCTGGTGATGGAGGTCGACGCCTGGTGGATGGAGCAGCTCGCCCCCCTCGACGAGACCTACCCCTACACCGTCAAGCAGCCCAACGACGTGGCCTACGGCATGGCCCTCTATTCCCGCTTCCCGCTGTCCGCCACCGAGCTCAAATTTTTCAACAAGGACGACGTGCCCTCCATCCACACCCGGGTGGAGCTGCCGTCGGGCATGTCCTTCGTGTTTCACGGCATGCACCCGGTGGCCCCCGTACCCAGCAAGGAGTACCCCGACAACAAGGGGGAAAAAGAGGTGGCCTTCGACAAATTAGCCACGATGCTGGCCAATGAATCGCTGCCCATCCTCGTGGCCGGCGATTACAACGACGTCTCCTGGTCGCACACCGCCCGCCTGTTCCAGGATAAGGGGTCGCTGAAAAACGTCCGCCTCGGTCGCGGCCTCTACAATACGTTCGACGCCACCTCTGCATTCCTGCGCTGGCCGCTCGATCACTTTTTCGTGAGCAAGGAATTTTCCCTGCTGGAGCTGGAGCGGCTGCCAACATTTGGCTCGGATCATTTCCCGCTCTACGCCCGTTTCGTGCTGCCGTAAAGGGCGGGTTGAGTAAATTTAGGGAACGGAACCGCGACCAGTAACCGCACAGTCAGGTCACCAAAACCGGTGTGCCCTGCTTTCCCTCAGGAGTTGGCCATGACGTACATCAAACAGCTGGATGCCCTCCGGGCAATTGCCGTGTCGCTGGTGATCTGGTGGCACTGGGTCCCGGAGTCGCACCCCCTGAACAGTTTTGAGTTCGGCTCGATAGGGATCAACCTGTTTTTCGTGCTCAGCGGCTTTCTGATCACCCGCATCCTCCTGAACAACCGCCTCAAGTCCGAAGCGGCCGGTGTGTCCCGGGGCACCGTCACCAAAAATTTCTACGTCCGCCGGGCCCTGCGGATATTTCCGATCTATTACCTCACCATCGGCTTCGTCTGGTTGACGGCGCCCTACGTAGGCACGGAGATCCGGTCCTCCGTCTGGTATTTCGTCACCTATACCTCCAATTTCTACTTTTTCGCGCGGCAGGAATGGGACGGAATGCTTTCCCATATGTGGAGCCTCGCCGTGGAGGAGCAGTTTTACCTCCTCTGGCCGTGGCTGGTACTGTTCCTGGATAAACGCCGGCTTCCGCTCCTGATGGGTCTGTTTATCCTGACCGGAATCATCTCCAAGGTGATACTGATGGATTTCCACATCTTCGTCGCCTTTACTACCTGCTCCTTTGACGCCTTTGGCATGGGGGGCTTACTGGCCTGGATCATCACCTTCCGGAAAGACCTGCTGCCGCGGTTTCACCGGCTGCTTTCCCTGCTGACCGCAGCCTCCTTCATCGTGTGGTCGCTGCCGCGGCTCGGCGTCCTGACGGGCATATTTGATTATTTCCCGGTCGATATCCTGCACGTCTTTTTTTGCTCCTGGATCATTACGTACGTCTACGTGAATGCCGCGACAAACCGCCCGCAGTTCGACTTCATCCTCAGCAATCCGGTCCTGATTTTCCTGGGTAAGATCAGTTACGGCATTTACCTGTACCACCTGCTCATTCCCGTTTTCGTGGTTTCGGCTATCCAGAAAGCGATTGTGCCGGTGCCGCATACAGCTTCCCTGGTTGCCTTCCTTTACCAGCCCTACGTGTTTGCCTTCCTCAACCTGGCCGTGCTCGGACTGGTCGCCTGGCTCTCCTTCCTCCTGATCGAGCAACCGTTTTTGCGCCTGAAGGATGGCTTCGCCTACCTGAAATCATAAGGGTTGGTGGCCGGGCGCTTCAGCTTTGGCGGCGGCGCGCGGAGTGCAGGGAAGTCCCGCATCCAAGCAGCACAGGTGACGGGCCCGAAGGATGAACCGGTTGCTGGCTGAATATTTTTTTACCCCCTCAGACAATGTCCGCAAATTTTGGTTCATACCTTACCCTGGCTGTAAGCTGGATTGCTAAACGGAGTATATCCCGCGGCATTTTCTTGAATTCTCCCGTCAGGACAATCCGTATTCCTGACCCCAAAAAATAACTGTGCCCGATTGGGAGTTCACACCTAATAGTCATGAAAAACGGCCATTCCCACCTTCCGTCCTACTATGAGTCCATCTTCATGGCGGCGCCCTGCATGTACTTGCTGCTGCAGCCGGATGCGCCCCGGTTTACCATTGCCCGGGCGAACGAAGCCTACCTCGCGGCGACCTTCCAAACCAACGACAACCTGATCGGCCAAGGCGTTTTCGAAGCATTCCCCGACAATCCCGACGATCCTACGGCCAACGGGGTAGCCCGACTCCGGGCGTCCCTAAATCACGTGATCGCGCAGAAGGCAGCGCACGCCATGCCGATCACCCGGTACGACATTCCCCGGCCCCCGGAGCAGGGCGGTGGGTTTGAGAAGAAATACTGGAAACCCTTGAATCTTCCGGTCTTCGACGAAGCGGGGGATATCCGGTACATCATGCACCGGGTCGAGGAAAAGACGGAGCAGTTCCGGGTGGAGCTCGACCGGGACAACTTTCTCGGCGTGGCCACCGACCTGCTGATCAAGGCGGGCTTCGACGGCTACTTCAAGAGCGTCAACGCCGCCTGCCAGCCGATACTGGGCTGGACGCCGGAGGAACTAATGGCTCGTCCGTTCCTGGAGTTTTTGCACCCCAACGATATCAAGGCCACCCGGGAAGTGTTCGAGATGGCTCTCGCGGGCAGAGACCTGCATCACTGGGAGAACCGCTACCGCTGCAAGGACGGCAACTACCGCTGGCTCAGCTGGAACTCCCACACGGACCTCGAGCAAAAGATGCTATACGCCGGTGCCGCCGACATCACCCAATCACGCCGGCTCCGGGCGGTGACGGAAGGCCAGAAGCAGGCGCTGGAAATGTCCATGCACGGCAACCCCCTGCCCGCCATCCTGGAACGTTTGCTGCTCACCCTGGAGGAAAATGCCAGCACCGGGGTATGTACGTCCATCCTGCTGCTGAGCGAAGACAAAAAGCACCTGCACACCGGTGCCGCACCCAGTATCCCGGACGCCTACAACCGGGCCATTGACGGCTTCGCGATCGGGGAGGGCCGCGGGTCGTGCGGAACCGCCGCTTGGACGGGCGCGACCTATGCCGCCTCCGACATCGCCACCGACCCCGCCTGGAAATACGCCAAGACCCTGGCCCTCGCCCACGGGCTGCGGGCCTGCTGGTCCACGCCCATCTTCTCCACGGCCGGTGAGGTACTGGGCACCTTCGCGCTGTACTTCGACCAGCCGATGGATCCCGGTGACGACAGCATCCAGCTCGTCGAGATCATCTCCCGCACGGCCGGGATGGTGATCGAGCGCGAACGCAACGTGGCCGCCAAGCGACTGGCCAAGGAACAACTCATCCGCGCCCGCAACGACGCGGAAGCCGCCAACATCGCCAAATCCGATTTCCTGGCCAACATGAGCCACGAGATCCGTACCCCCATGAACGTCGTAATGGGCGTTGCCGACATCCTCCTACAGCACGAGGGCCTCACGGAAACCCAGGCGGGACTAATGGGTACCCTGCAAAATTCCGCAACTTCCCTCCTGGCACTCATCGACGACCTGCTCGACCTCTCCAAGATCGAAGCGCAGGAGATCTCCCTGCTGCTGGTGCCCTTTGAGCTCGACCAGCTCCTAGGGGAAGTCAGCGCGATGATGAAGATCCGCGCCGACCAGAAGGGACTCGCCTTCATCGCCACCGGCCATCAGGAGCACCGCGGGACGCTGGTCGGCGATCCGACCCGCCTGCGGCAGATCATCCTCAACCTCTGCAGCAATGCCCTGAAGTTCACCCCGGCGGGAGAGGTGTCCGTCCACCTGGCCAGCACGCCTTCCGCTGATCCGACCCTGGTGAATGTTTCCATTTCGGTGACCGACACCGGCATCGGCATCGAAGCGGATCAGGTGAAGACGATCTTTCAGAAGTTCACCCAGGCCGACAGCAGCATCAACCGCAAATTCGGCGGCACCGGACTGGGCCTGTCGATCACCAAAAAGCTGGTGGAAGTGATGGATGGCACCATTACCGTAGACAGCACGCCGGGCGAGGGCTCGACCTTCACCGTCACCGTACCCCTGCGGGTGGATACCGGCGTCCAGGTCAATCTGCCGGTCCGGGCTCCCGAAGCGGGGGACCCGGCCCCGGAAGCCACCGGGCCCCGCCAGAAGATCCTGCTGGTGGAGGACTTCGAACCCAATGCAATCATTGCCGGCCGCTACCTCCGCATTTTCGGCTACGCCTACGACATCGCCGCCAACGGACTGGAGGCGGTCGAACGAGTGAAAGCCGGCCAGTACACCGTTATCCTCATGGACATCCA
>JBBSPZ010000096.1:0-13545 GCA_038258275.1 Chitinophagales bacterium
AGAAGTCCGGAGCGAAATTCCGCCGGGGTTATTCTCGATCTGTGGCATAAGACAGGAAACCAAAGGGGCAGGACCGGGACGAATGCCCGATCCTGCCCCTTACCAGTATTCAATGGGCCAACACGATGGCCAGTTTACTGAGTATAGCCTTCATTCTGTGGATATCCACCGAGCGTCCGGTCAATCTGATCCTGGGGGATCGGACGCAGTACGTGAAAATCCTGAATGTTCGGGGCTGCCTGTGCGTTGTACTCACGCACCCGCTCGACAAGGGTCATGGTGCGGGTAAGATCGAACCAGCGGTGCCCTTCTCCGACTAGTTCACGGGCCCGCTCGTCGAGCAGGAAATTGAGATCGACCTGGTCAGCGGTAATCTGGTTAGCCGCTTCCTGGCCTTTAACCGCCCCACGGGTACGTATTACATTGATATCGGCGGTAGCCCCCTCGATATCGTTTTGCTGGAGTCTGGCCTCAGCGCGTAGGAGGTAGGCATCTCCCAGACGCATGAACACGTAATCCCGCTGCCCCTGCATGTGCTGGCGGTTGGGGCGGGTGGGATCGAGCCACTTACTCAAACTCGGGAACAGCCGCTCGGTGTACTCATCACTGGTGATGACCTGATAGCGAGTTGCGGCCTGACGGGATTGCGGCCACTCGTCCTCGAGTTGCGGCCCGGGGATATAGATGGCGGTGTCACCAGTCTCAAACTTGGCTTGCCCTTCGGTGCCGTATCCGGCAGCATCTTCTGCGGCGGTGTATAGAGGGATAGTACCTCCGTTGTTGGCCAACCATACTGACTTGAAGGAGCCGTCGTAGCGCGTGTCTACGGAGCGATCCCAAAGCTGTAGGGTGTAGGGCGTAGGGCGGAAACGCTTCCAGGGACGTCCGTTTTCTACGTCACGGGTCAGGCCGGGCTGGTTGTCGTATTCCATCAGAAAGTAGAGGTGGCCGCGGTTGCCGTTCCCATCCAGGCCTTCGTCGACCTGGTTCTTCGAGTTTTGAATCGCCCAGACGACTTCCGAATTCCGTTCGTTGCCGATGTCCCAGAGGTCGGCGTAGTTATCCAGCAGTTGAAAAAGAGGATTCCCGATCACGCTGGTGAAGAGGCTTGCAGCCCGGCTTGCATCATCGCTTACTGCGTAGCTGGTATAGCTGCGGGTGAGCAACACCTTGCCCAGCAAAAACTCGGCGGCGGGCCTGGTGGCGCGGCCGTAGTCACCCTGCTCATCCGGGAGATTAGCAATGGCGAATTCCAGATCGGGCACGATAGCCTGTAGGTAGATCTCCGAGGCGGGAGTGCGGTTGGCTTCGATTTCTACCCCCTGGGTTTCCTCCAGGGTCAGGTGAACGTCGCCGAAGAAGCGTACGAGATCGAAATAGAATAGTGCACGGAGAAAGCGCACCTCCGCCAGGCGGGAGGTCTTCTCCTCTTCCGTAACACCTTCCAGCGTAGCGGACCGGTCGACCACCGCATTGGCCTGGTTGATGCCGCGGTAATTATCGCGCCAGGTACCTTCGATGATATCGTCGGTGGGGTTTAACTGGCCATCGTAAAGATTGATGCCCTTGAAACTGCCATCGGCACCGTTGGTGTAGGTATCGGTACCGAAGACAGTCATGGAGTACCCCCGCTCTACCCCGTAGAAGGGTTTGGTGAAGGAGTAGGCAGCCTTGACCGCATCCTGAAATCCGGCAGGCGTGGGGTAGTAGGTGGCGGAGGAAACGTTGCTGACCAGTTCCTCTTCCAGGTAGCTGTCGCAGGCGGGCAGTGCCAATAGGGCAGCCGCTACAAACGTAGAAATTAGCGTGCGAATATTCATGTTATGGTAGGATTAGAAGGTGGCGCGGATACCGCCGAGAAAGATTTTGGTGCTGGGGATGATGTCGTCAATCTCGGGATCGTAGCTGTCGTACTTCGAGGTAAACCAGAGATTTTGCCCGGATACGTACAGCCGCAGCCGGCTCATCCCTAGGCGGCTCACGATGGGATCGGGTAAGTTATACCCCAACTGCACGTTACGCAGTTTTACAAAGCTGCCGTCGAAGTAGCTCAGGGTAGATACGTTACGCGGCCGCTCCTGATTCTCGTTGGGCCGTGGGTTCTCGTTTGAGGGGTTGTTGATCGTCCAGTAATCGACGTCAAGGTTGTTGTAGCGGCCGAAGAGACTGTTGTTCCCATCGTGAAAGCGGCTCCGTATGGTCTGGCCCTGGCGGAAAAAGAAGAAGACAGTCAACTCCAACCCCCGGTACTCGAAGCGGTTGGTGATACCGCCCAGAAAATCAGGAACCTCCGAGCCAATGATTATGCGATCATCGGGAGTGATCAGCCCGTCACCGTCAATGTCCTCTAGTTTGATCTCGCCGGGTACTTTATTTTCGAGGGCGTTGGCTAGTTCGACTTCATTGGCCTGATAAATACCAATCTTATTGTAGTCATAAAAGGCCGTAATACTCTCTCCGATAAACCAGCCATTCCCAACGTCGTCTACCGGATTGCCCGCCTCGTCACGTAGGGCGAGTTCGGTAATTTCTTCCGTGTAGCGGGAGAGGTTTAAGTCCACGCTCCACCGGAAACCCGTGGGCTGAGTGAAAATTGCCGCCCCGAGGGTGAGTTCGGCGCCCCTGGTCTGGGTGGCCCCGATATTCTGAAATACGCTTCCGTAGCCGGAAGTCGGTGGCAGATTGCGGGCCAGCAGCAGGTTCTCCGTATTGGTGCGGAAAATCTCGATCGATCCGTTGAAGCGGCCGTTCAATACGTCAAAGTCAACTCCAAAATTGAGGGTTTTGGAAACCTCCCAACCCAGTTCGGAATTTGGAATGTCCCGCAGGGCAAAGCCGAAGGCGGGAGCTTCCCCCCAGGCGTAAACGGTGCGCTGCAAGCTACCCTGGGTCTGGTAGGGATCAATGGCGGTATTGCCGACCTCGCCGTAGCTGACCCTTAGTTTCAGATCGTTAATAAAGTCCAGTCCCTCCATGAAGGGTTCCGCTCCGATGCGCCAGCCGGCCGAAATGCCGGGGAAGTAAGCCCACTTGTTCCCCTCTGCCAGTCGACTCGACCCATCGGCCCGAATACTTGCCTGAAAAAGATACTTCCCCCGGTAGGTGTAGTTGGCACGCGCCATAAAGGAGGCCAGTTGCCATTCTCTCAGGTCGGAGGATAGATCTCCCTTTACCTCTGCCGTGCCGATATTATAGAAGAGCTGCTCCTCGTAAGGAAGGTTGAGCACCGAGTTGCGCTGTTCCTCACGGCGAAGACTTTGAATCGATTGCAGGCCCGTGAGACCGATCGAATGATCGGTGCCGAAGTCCTTGTTGTAAGTGAGAAGGTTTTCCCAGGTATACCCAAAATCTTGCACATTCGTGGTCTCTGCATCGGAAGGGCCTCCGCGGTTGTCGTTAGTTAGGCTGCCCCGAAATTCTCCCCGTCGATAATAGCGTATATCGGGGCCGAAAGTAGTGGTAAAGGTAAGCCCTGGCGTAATCTTGGCCTTCAGGTAGATGGGAGCAAAGACGCGGGTGACCCGCCGCTCGTCGATGTAGGCATTGGGCTGTATTTCGGCCAGGGGATTGGTACGGATACCGTCATTAGTGGGCAAGAAGCGTACCGTCCCGTCTTCATTGTAGGGAATTCCCAACGGGTTGTTTGCGAGTGCCTCGCCGATCGTGGCGTTCGAGCCAAAATTTTGCAAGGAGTTGGAGGCGGTAAAGGAAATGCCCGCCTGAAATACATCACTGATCGTCTGGTCGAGGTTGACCCGCGCGGTATAGCGCGAAAAGTCCATGTTACTGATGATACCCTGCTCGTCGAAGTAGCCGAGTGAAATGTTGAACTGGGTATTTTCACTGCCGCCGCGGACGCTCAGCTGGTGATTCATCTGGCTACCGTTGTTGAGCACGAGGTCCTGAAAGTCGGTACTGCGCCCCAGTTCAATGCTTTCCAGCTCGGTGGGGTCGAGAAATACTTCTTCCTCGGAGGGGATCTCGCCGTCCCAGCCCAGGCGGCGGCTCTCCCGCTTTAGGGCGGCAAACTCAGCGCCGTTCATCATATCTACCGTGTTGAGTGCGCTGGTGGATCCATAGTACCCATCGTAGGAGACGATGGTGCGCCCCGCGGAGCCCCGTTTGGTCGTGATAAGGACTACCCCGTTGGCACCGCGACTACCGTAAATGGCCGTACCGGCTGCGTCCTTGAGTACCTCCATGGACTCGATATCCTGGGGGTTGATATCGGCAATAGCGTTGGTACCACTGGTTTGAGGGATGCCGTCGATGACGAAGAGGGGATCGTTGCCGGCAGATAACGAGCGCCGGCCCCGGATGCGAATGGAGGGATTCGCTCCGGGCCGGCCGCCCGCGCTCACGATATCCACTCCGGCTATCTGCCCCTGCATGGCCTGCACGCCGCTGGCGGTGGCAATGTCGGCGATCTCCTCCGATGCCAGACTTGAAATTGATGCCGTCACGTCCCGCTTCTTCTGAATGCCGTAGCCTACTACGACAATCTCATCGAGGGTTTCGGCGTCTTCGAGCATAACGAGCTTAAATTCGGTCTGGCTACCGACCTGGATTATCTGGGGCTCGTAGCCCGTATAGGTGAGGAGCAGACGGGGATCCTCACCACTCACGCGGACAGTGAAGTTGCCGTCTATGTCGGTGACCGTACCGGTAGTGGTACCTTCCTGTTGAATAGTAGCTCCGATGAGCGGCATACCCGACTCATCCGTAACGACACCGGAAACCTCGGTGCTTGCCTGGGCACCCAGCATGGCCCAGCCACACAGCAGTAAGCTGCATAGAAAATATCGCATAATGCAAATGTTTTGAAGTAGTTGATTTGAGTATAAGTGTAAAACCTTGGTCGAATATACTATAATATCCCTTTCCTACATACAAAATTTTGTCGAATAGCGGTGCAGCCAACAATAGTCCTACCTTGTGATAGTACTGTACGTATCCCCTTTGCCAGGCACCTGCGCCCCCCCGAAGTTATACATGGTAAGGCTAACCCATAAGACCATGGGCAAACGCGATAGCACCTACCTGTTCGATACAGATCTACAACCCTGCCTTGAGGTACCCTTCGAATGCCTCGTAAAGGGTAACGACCTGAGCCTTGATCCCATCGTGCTGCTGGAACAGGATTGGTCACCCAACGCCAAAAGTCTCGGACAGGGCATCTTTGCCCTACCCCTCGGGTTGCTTCGCCAACTCCGCCCCGGAGGCTTACGTTGCCCTCCAGGTCTACCGTGATGCTCGGGATCTGCCGCAGCAGGTCTTCGGCCGACCCCCGGCGGCGGCAATGCTTTTCTCCACGTTAAACACCTTGCGGTCAAGGCCCAGCTGGGCACGCACGCAGGTGCAGAGCAACAGGAAAAAGCAAGGCAGGGCGGGGTGTTTCATTCGGCAAACCTAGGTCCGCCACTCAGCGCCGACGGATCCGCTTTACCGTTCCGGACGAATTTTCGGCAGTTGCCGTGCTTTTCCCGCTTTCCGTCGGACTACCCGTCCTCCACCCCACGTGACCCGGTAGCCGGAAACGGGCCTTGGAGGGTAACCGTACGGATTCCGGACGGTAGACTCATTGTACCGGATGGCCGAATATGTCCTTACATGCACCGATACCGGCGGGCGGGCTGGGGTTTAAGGGTTACTTTAGCTGATCGCTACTTTACCCTAACGCATGGCCTCTTTCTTCCAGCGCCACAAAAAACTCATCCTTCACATCTCCTTCTGGGGAGTGTACGCTACCCTGTTTTTTTTTACGCTCAGCTCCGGAAAGGGGGAGCCGGTCTGGGACCGCATCTTTGCCGACCTTTTCTTTCACCTTGCCGGACTCGTGGTCATCGGCTACGTCAATTATTTCTACTTCCTGCCCCGTCTGCTGAAGCACCAGGAGATCGGGCGCTACCTCCTCACCTTCGGCCCTACCTTTATCCTGCTCACGTTCGTGTTCCTGCGGGGCAAGCAGGCTATTATCCACTACTACTATCCCAACGACGGGTGGATGTACTCTCCCCGCTTCACCATCAACGTGGTGATGAGCGTGTTTTTCGCCGCCGCCTGCGTGGGCCTGCTGAAATTCGTGGAAGATTACTTTGAGCTCGAAGCGCGGCGCAAGGAACTGGAAAACCGGCAGCTCACCTCGGAACTGCAATTCCTCAAGGCGCAGATCAATCCGCACTTCCTGTTCAATACCCTGAATAACCTGTACTACCTGGCCGTCAACCAGAGCACAAGGACGCCGGAGGTCATCGCCAAGCTATCGGGAATGATGCGGTACATGCTTTACGACAGCAACCACTCCCTGGTGCCCCTGAAAAAAGAGATCGAATACATCGAGAACTACCTCAGCCTGGAACGCCTGCGCCTGGACGAGGAGGTGCCCATCACCTTTGAGGTCGAAGGCACCATCGAAGGCGTACGGATCGCCCCGCTGATCCTGATCACCTTCCTGGAAAACGCGTTCAAGCACGGCGTGAGCGGATCGGGCAGCGACGTGTTCATCACCGTCAAGCTGGAAGTAGCCAGTGGTATCTGCCACTACCGGGTGGTCAACAGTAAACTGGCCCAGGGCAGCAAGACCCTGGAAGAAAAATCGGGGATCGGCCTGCAAAACGTGCGCCGCCGGCTCGAGCTGAGCTACCCCGACCGCTACGACCTTCACACCCGGGAGACCGATGAGCGCTACCAGGTCGACCTCCAACTCCAACTGTCGTGACCCTTACTTGTCTGATCGTCGATGACGAACCCATGGCCCGGGGACTCCTGGAGCACTACATCGCCCGGGTCTCGTCTCTACAGCTGTCCGGCTCCATCGGCAATCCCCTGCTCGCACTGGAACGCCTGCAACAGGCCCCCCCCGACGTCCTGTTCCTCGACGTCCAGATGCCCGAGCTGACCGGAACGAGCCTGCTGCGCATCCTGAAAAAGAAGCCCCTGGTCGTCCTCACCACCGCCTACTCCGACTACGCGATCGAAAGCTACGAACTCGACGTCGCCGATTACCTGCTCAAACCCATCACCTTCGAGCGATTTCTGATGTGCATCGACAAGCTGCAAGAGCAGGCCGACGGCAATCCCCCGGAAAACACCGCACCCGCGCCGCCCGCCGCCGACGCCGCACCCGCCTACCTCTTCGTGAAGGACGGCACGAAGTCGGTCCGCGTCAACCTCGGAGACATCCAGTACATCGAGGGCCTGAAGGATTACGTACGCATCCATACCCCCCAGCGCAAGATCACTACCCTGCAGAGCCTGCGCAACCTGGTCGAGGTACTGCCCTCCGACCGTTTCCTGCGTACCCACCACTCGTATATCGTCGGGCTGGACTGGATCGAGGAAGTCTCCCGCGACGAGGTGAAGATCGGCACGGCCCAAATTCCGATCAGCGATACCTACCGCAAGGAAGTGAAACGCTACGTGGAGGACCGCCACCTGAAGTAAGGCCGGTTAACCGCCTAAAACTGTTTCTGCCCCCCGAATTCCATGGCCTCCCCCTTACCGAAACCGTAGCTCACGCCCACGGTCACGAAGCGTCCCTGCCGGCGGTAGTTGTAGAGGTAAAAATCGGGCTGGGTGATTTCCGTCTCATCGATCCGGGTAGCGAAGGCATCGCGCACGCTGAGGTTGAACACCACCCGCCCCTTGGCTGCCTTTTTGCGCAGGCCCACGTCCGCGTAGCCGTAGCCGGTGGTGTATCCCTGCACGGTGCGGAAGCCCGAGCGAACGTTGCCGGCTATTTCCAGGTCGATGTCCAGGGGGAGCTCCAGCTTGGTCACCAGGCGGCCGTTGAGCTGATCGGCACTGAAGTCGTAGCTCACCCCGTCCAGGGCGGCCGTGCGATCGAAGTTGTTGTAATTCAGGTCGCCGCTGAAGGTGATCCACTTAACGACCAGGTACTTCGCGTTGAGTTCGATCCCGTTGGTGCGGCTAGTTCCCAGGTTGACGGGCCGGGTGACGTTGACGTTGTCCTCAAAGAAGGAAACCCGCTCCACCACGTCGGTCGTGTAGCGGTGGTAGAGGCCCGCGCTCGCGCTGAGGTCGCCCAGGATGAGGATGCCGGTCACTTCGTAGGAATCGGTGAATTCCGGCTGGAGGTTGGGATTACCCACCCGCACGTTGAAGTTGTTGCGGATGTTGAAGAAGGGGTTCAGGTCCCATAGCCGCGGCCGGAAGACGCGGCGGGAGTAGCCGGCCTGTACGGAGGCTGCCGCACTGAGCTTGTAGGAGGTATGGAGGGTGGGAAACAGGTTGAGGTAGTGCTGCTCATTGGCTTCGTCCGTGTTCACTAGCAGGGTGTTCAGGTCGGTATTTTCGACCCGCAGGCCGCCCTTGACGCCCCAGCGTTCCCCCTCGTAGGCGGAAGTCACGTAGACCCCCAGCACGCCCTGCAGGTAATCGAAGCGGTTGGTCTGCTCGGGCACCAGCTCGAATAGGTCTCCGACGAGGTTGCTGACGGAAAAGTCGTTGGCGACGTCGTTGAGCACGTACTGCATGCCCGTTTCCAGGGTGACGGCCTCGCTTACGGGACGGGTGTAGTCGGCCTTGAAGGTGTACTCGGTCTCCCCGAAATCCGTGCTCGTCCGCTGGTCGCCGAATAGCGCCTCCCCCTCACTGGTGTTGGTGGTGAATTCGGAGGACTGGTCCTTCGTGAAGGAGTTGCCGAGGGCACTGACGATGAGCACGTGGTCTTTGTCTTCCGCGTCGAATTCCCGCTTGTAATTCAGTTCATACTGCCACTTGGGATTGATCGCCTCGGTCAGTTCGCTGCGGCGCCAGGCGTCGGTGCGGGTACCCGATCCGTTGACGACCTGAAAGTCGGTGGTCGCGTGTTCGGTTTCGATCTCGTAGCCGAGGTGACCGGTGAGGGAAAGCACGTTGCGGTCGTTGATGTGGTAGTCGGTGCCGAGAATGAGGTTGTAAAACTGTTCGTTCTTGTCGGCCACCCCGTCGCTGAGGATGCTGGTGCCCGTGGTCCGATCGCGGTTGATGCCCCGGTTTTCCTCGGGAAAGGTGCGGTACCCTACCCCGGCCTGGGCGAAGAGGTTGAAGTGGTCGGTCCGGCGGTTGAGGCTGAGGCCAAGGCTGTGGTTGTTGGGGGTGCCGGTATTGAGGGTCACGGAGCCGTTGAGTCCCCGCTGCTCCTCCTTCTTCAGCACGATGTTGATGATGCCGGCGGTGCCTTCCGCCTCGTACTTGGCCGATGGGTTGGTGATCACCTCGATGCTTTCGATCATATCTGCGGTGATGGTTCCCAGGGCATTGCCGTTGTCGCTGGTCAGGACCGAGGGCTTGCCGTCGATCATGAGCTGCACCCCGCCGCTGCCGCGCAGGTTGATGCGCCCCTCGATGCTGACGGTGACCGAGGGTACGTTATTCAGTACTTCCAGCGCACTGGCGCCGCTGCTGCTCAGGTCCTTGCCCACGTTGAAGACGCGCTTGTCGAGCCTGAACTCGGTGGTCGACCGCTCCCCGGTGACCAGCACCTCGTCGAGGGTCTCTCCGTCTGCCTGGAGCAGGATCGTACCCAGATCCGCCGCCCGCACGTCCCGCACTACCGTCAGCGCAAAGCCCAGAAACGTGATTTCCAGGTTCAAGCCGGGTTGGGAAACGGTCAGCGTGAAATTCCCCTCCGAATCCGTCGTGGTGCCGGCGACCATCTCGCCATTGTCCGGGTCCACGACCTTCACGGTAGCAAATTCCACGGGGGCTTCCGTACTCCGCTCCACTAGCCTCCCGCTCAGCGTCATCTCCTGGGCGTATACGCTGGTGCAAAGCAGTAGGAGCGAAAGCGCAAGAACGCACCGGACAAAATGGGGGAAGGGGTACATGATGAAACGAACTGGTGACCGCCTAAGCTCGGAAAATAAGCGATATGGCGTGGGGACAATCTACCGGACGGGGCACTGCCTCGACGATCCGGCCGGCGGCGGACCCGGTTTATTTCGCCGTCAGGATAATCCGCGCGTAGCGCGTCAGCGACGGACTGCCGCCGTCGGTCACTTCCACGATGAGGTGCAGGGTCTGTCCCGCCTTGATGTCCCGCGGTACGGTCACGGCAACCTCGGCCTTATTGAGGATGACCATCGCCTCCCGGGGGTAGGTATCCACCTCGCTGTATTGCCACCAGTGATAGAAGAGCTCGTCTGCGTCCGGATCGGTGGCCGTGACCCGGAGGACCACCCGGTCGCCGCCCTTGACCGTGCGGCGGACTTCCCCTTCGACCCGTACCTCCGGCGGGTGATTGGCCTTGGCGAAGGGGTAGACGCACCAGTCCGCCCGGGCGGCAAACTCTCGCTGCAGGGCGGGCAGCCAGCGAACCTGGGCGTAGGTGCTGTCCAGCGTTGCGGTATAAGGGTTATAGTCCGTGGCACCGGCTCCGTCTTCCCAGCGCGTGGCCGTGCTATCGGCGCGTACCAGGCGTCCGCCCCAGCCGCCCCATTCCGGGTGGTCCAGGCTTTCGAGCCCTACGTCGACCAGGTGGAGGAAGGCCGGCGAATCCCCTTCCGAAATGAAGTCGTACGGTTGAAAGTTCCCCCACTGCGCGCTGTCGAGCCTGGTGGAGTCGCCGTGCACGTGCTCGGGGTCTCCGGCCTGCTGCTGCCCGTCGCCGTAGCTGTAGTAGGCGGCGAGCAGCGGACCGTGGTTATTGATGAGGTGTTCCTCCATAAAGTCACCCTTCAGCCAGTACTGCAACGGCTGGGGCACGGCGCGCTTCCAGTTGTAGGCCAGGACCCAGAATTGCGAGGAGTTGTGGAGCACCGGGATGTCCGCCCACTGCCTGGCGATGTAGTCTCGGTAGGTGGCGTCCTGGTCCGTAATCATATAGATCACGGCTTTGTCGACGACCTGCTGGTATACCTCCGGCCAGGCGGGGGTACCTGCGTAGGCCTCTTCGATGGACTGGAGGGCGCGGGCGATCGTATTCGTGCCTCCCCACGCCTGCAGGTAGAGGGGTGCGGGGTTATCGTCCAGCAGTAGTCCCCGGATCAATTCGGAACCGTCCGTGGGGTGTGCCATATCCCCTTCGAAGGTGATGTTGCCCACCTTCACGAGGCTGCGCAGACGGTCGGGCGTGGGGTAACCTTCGGCGTTTTCCGAGAGCATCGGGTACACTTCCGCATAGTTGTCGATCAGGCTCTGCATCCATTTCGTACCGGGCCAGCGCAACGCGCTGCGCTCCCCGTAAAGTTGCCGGGTCATGTCCATCTCGGAGGTCATCGTGGTTCCCTTGCCGTCGCCCTTATAGTGCCACATCGAGCTGCTGTAGACGAGGCCTTCCAGCTGAAATTCGTTCGCGAAGAGCAGCAGGCGGATGAAGGAGTCCACGTCGTCGATCTCGCCGTCGGTGGTCACCACGGTACGCGGTTGCGCGAATGCGGGGGAGGTGGCCAGAATTAGGAGGAGCGGGAGGAGAGATCGGAGACGTGTCATAACGGGTTTATTCCGCTAGTATACGCATTTGCCCTGCACCCGCGACCCCGCGCTACCCCCCCGCCCTTAGCCTCAGTTTGGGGCGAACTGCCCCAACCGTGGGGGTGAAGCCGTTGCTACGCGCCCGATTCCTAACTTTGGGGCTACAACGATCATGACCTTGCACCGACTCTCTCCCCTCCTTTTCGCTCTTTGTTTGCTTGCCGGCTGCGCGCCAGCCACCACCCAGGACGCTGCCCGCGCGACGGACAACCGGGAGTGGTGGAAAGAAGCCATCGTCTACCAGATTTACCCCCGGAGCTTTCAGGATACGGACGGCGACGGCGTCGGCGACCTGAAGGGCATCATCGAGCGCCTGGATTACGTGCAGAGCCTGGGTGTCGATGCCGTCTGGCTCAATCCCATTTACGGCTCCCCCAACGACGACAACGGCTACGATATCAGCGATTACCGGGGGATCATGACCGACTTCGGGACGATGGAAGACTTCGACCGCATGCTCGCCGGCATGCACGAACGGGACCTCAAGCTGATCATGGACGTGGTCGTCAACCACAGCAGCGATGAGCATCCTTGGTTCGTGCAGGCCAAAAGCTCCCGCGATAATCCTTACCGCGACTATTACCACTGGTGGCCGGCAGAGAAGGGGGACCCGCCCTACCGCTACAGCCTCTTCGACCCCGCCTGCAATGCATGGAAGTACGACTCCACCACCGACGCCTACTACCTCCACTACTTCTCCGAGAAGCAGCCCGACCTCAATTGGTCCAACCCCAAGCTGCGACAGGAAGTCTACGACATCATGAAGTTCTGGGCCGAAAAGGGCGTCGACGGCTTCCGCCTCGATGCGTTCCAGTTTGCCGCCAAGGATACGACTTACCCGGAGTTCCCGGAACTGGCCAGTGACAACTTTGTCAACTTCTACGCGATGCAGGACGGCCTCCACGATTACCTGAAGGAAATGAACGAAGAGGTCTTCAGCAAGTACGGCGTGATGAGCGTGGCCGAGGGTGCCGGGCGCAACTTCGAAGATGCCCACCACCTCGTTGATGCCGACCGCAAGGAACTCAACATGGCCTACGCGTTCGACGGCGTGGACGTCGGCAAGTACGGCGGCTACGAGCTGGGCAAGCTCAAGAGCACCTTCACCCGCTGGGACTCCGCCTTCGCCGAGGAGGGCTGGCTCTCCATCTTCCTGTCCAACCACGATCAGGCCCGCCTTGTGAGCCGCTACGGCAACGACAGCGAGGCATTCCGCTCACCCTCCGCCAAGCTCCTCACCACTTTCCTGCTCAGCATGCGCGGCACGCCCTATATCTACTACGGCGACGAGCTCGGCATGACTAACACCGACTTCGGCGGCATCGAGGATTACCGGGATATCGCGGCCATTAACGGGTACAAAAAGGCGCAATCCCGGGGCCAGGATATGGTGCAGTTCATGAAGGAGCTGAACTTCCTCTCCCGCGACAACGGCCGCACGCCCATGCAGTGGACGGCCGGTCCCCGGGCCGGCTTCACCACCGGCACGCCCTGGCTGCCCATCGAAAATGCGGAAACGGTGAACGTGGCCGCGGAAGACGGGGACCCCAACTCCGTCCTCCATCACTTCCGGAAAATGGCCAAGCTGCGGCACGACCGTCCCTTACTGGTCTACGGCAGCTACACCCTGCTGCTGAAGGATGATCCGCAGGTCTACGCTTACCTGCGGGAATGGGAAGGGGAGCGAATGTTGGTCGCGCTGAATTTCTCGGACCGGCCGGCGAGCGTGTCCTCCGACCTGATCACCACCGGGAACGATCCGCTCATCAACAATTACCCGACCCTCGACCGCGAAGCCGGAAGTATGGAGCTGGCCCCCTACCAGGCCGTCATCCTGCCCCTCCCGTAAAAGGCGGTCTCCCCCGATAGCTATCGGGGCGAGAGCAAAATGCGGCCGCTAGGTGCGCGCTTCCTTAGATGGGTCGAGTGGCCTCCGGCCCGAGCGTGGGAAACACTATCGCTGCAGAAAAGCCTAGCTAGCTTTGCTACCCGCCAGGATGAACCGAACAACACCGCGAGGGACTACGCGCGGCGTCTTCGACACCGCTCTTCGCCGCCTCGCTCCTCCGA
>JBBSPZ010000097.1:0-13477 GCA_038258275.1 Chitinophagales bacterium
GACTTCTCGTCGCGGCTGATCCCGAGGGCGGTCACCACTACGTCGGACAACTGGACGCCCTCGCTGAGGACGATGTCGTAGGTAGAGGCCGCGGTCACGGGAACCGTCTGGGTAGAAAAACCCGTGTAGCTGATGAGGAGGTTTTTCCCTCCCTCGGGTACCGAGAGGGAAAAGTTGCCGTCAAAGTCAGTAACGGTACCCGTACTGGTACCCTGGACTAAAATGGACGCGCCGATGAGGCCTTCACCTGCGCTGTCCGTGATTGATCCGGTGATCGAACGCTGGGCCAGCACAACGCTGGTCAGGCCGAAGACCAGGGCAAGGATCGTTAAAAATCTCTGCATGGAAATTTGGTTTGTTGATTGAAGGAATACACAAGTCCGTGCGGGAGTCACCGCCCGGAATTTTTTTTGATCTGACTTAAGCGAAGTGTACGAATGGAGGGAAAATACTGGAGATTCCAAATTATCGATGCCGGTGTACACGACCGACGCTTTGTACAACAAGCCAAAGCTACAAAAAAACATATTTGCCCAGGCAACCATTTCCAAAATCGGTATGCTCTAAGACCCTGGACGAATCCGTCATCCCATTTTTTCGCACCATCTTTGACCCTCAGAAAACACCGGCTATGAACCCCTCCCGCTTCCCCCTGCTGCTCCTGCTCCTGCTGCCGCTCTACCCGCTCTCCGCCCAGGAGTTCAGCGGTGGTTTTCGGGCCGGCCTCAACTTCGCCACCTTTGACGGCGACCAGGAGGTAGGCGCGGACGGCATGACGCTCGAGGACTTCAAGCGCACTACCGGATTCCACGTGGGCGCCACCTTCGCCTACGAGATCACCGATCTCTTCGGCTTCAAGGCCGACCTCATGTACAGCCAGAAAGGCGCGGAGGTACGCTACGAAGGTCCTTCCTTTTATTACCTCTACGCCGACGCCGCCGCCCCCCGGGGCGATCGCCTCACCGGCAACCTCCAGAGCCAACGCGACGTCCTCAACAGCTACCTCGATATTCCCCTGGTCGCCTACTACCGCATCGGCCCCTTCGAGATCGAAGGCGGCGTCACCGCCGGCTTCCTCGTCAACAGCCGGGCTACCGGCTCGGCAGAGTACACCACTACCTTTTCTGCCGAAGGCCAGCCTCTACGTCCCTTGAGTTTCAATTACGACTATAACTACTACGGCGATCCAATTGGCCGGACCGCCGTAGTAGAATTCTCGACAGAACCTCTAGACCCATCAAATCCGATTAACTTAAGATACCCCCCCTCCGTCATCGACGCGTACTACAACTCATCGAGCAACGATCCCCTCTACCGCCGCCTCGACTTCGGCCTCGTCGGGGGTGTAGCTTTCTTCCTCAACAACGGCCTGTACCTCGGTGCCCGCTACCAGTTCGGGCTCACCGACGCCACGAACGGGGGCAACGACCAGCGCCTGACGGTCACCGAGGGCGTCACCGAGCGGGAATACAACACCACCGATAAGGATTACAACCGCCTCATCCAGGCCAGCATCGGCTTCAGATTCTAGGGATGAAATCGCTACTGAACCAGCTCTACGGCCGCCAGCCCCTCAGTCGGGATACCGCCTACGAAACCCTCCAGCGCATCGCCAATGGGGAGGCGGCCGGACCGGAAATTGCCGCGGTAGTCTCCGCCATAAACATGCGACCCGCTCACCTGTCCGAAATACAGGGCTTCCGCGACGCGATGCTCGACCTGGCGGTCCCCCTCGATCTCGAAGGCCGGGAAACGGTCGACATCGTCGGCACGGGAGGAGACGGCAAGAACACCTTCAACATCAGTACCCTTTCGTGCGTGGTGGTGGCCGGAGCGGGCTACCCCGTCACCAAGCACGGCAGCTACGGCGTCAGCAGCAACGTGGGCAGCAGTGACGTCCTCCTGGCCCTGGGCTATACGTTTTCCAACGACCGCGACAGGCTCCTGGCGGATCTCGACCGGACGGGCATCTGCTTTCTACATGCGCCCCTCTTTCACCCGGCCATGAAGAATGTCGTCCCCGTCCGTAAGGCCCTGCGCGTACGCACCTTCTTCAATTTGCTCGGCCCCCTCATCAATCCGGCGCGGCCAAAGTTTCAGGTCTTTGGCACCTACGACCGCGAAGTGAGCCGCATCTACGACTACATCCTACAGGGAGAAGAGCAACGGGAATACCTCATCGTCCATGCCCTCGACGGCTACGACGAAGTCAGCCTGACGGGAGGAGCCAGCGTGCGGGGCCGCAGGTCCCAGGCCATCCTGTTCCCCGATGATTTCGGCTTACCGGCCCTGTCGCCGGCTTCGCTTTACGGCGGGGAGACGCCGGAGGAAGGAAGCGCAGTGTTTCTGAACGTGCTCGAAGGAAAGGCTACCCAGGCCCAGCTCGCCGTAGTGCTGGCCAACGCCGCGCTGGCCATCCGGGTCATCCATCCCGAACGGAGCCTGCCCGATTGCGTCGCCGAAGCCCGGGAAAGTATTGCGAGTGGCCGGGCACTTGACGTACTCCGTAAACTACTGGGCTGAGAGAACAGTGAACACCGGTTACGCCTTATCTTGTCTATAAGCACTTACTATATGGCTAATATCCTCGACCGCATCGTCGAACACAAAAAGCTCGAAATCGAGCGCCGGCGCAGTCAGCACCCCCTTAGTCGCCTCAAGGACACCGACGGCTACCACCGGGAGCGTCGCAGCCTGTGTAAGGCCATCGAGAACAGCGAGCACTTCGGCATCATCGCCGAATTCAAGCGTAAATCTCCCAGTCAGCAGGACATTAACCTCCACGCCGATGCCGCCGCAGTGGCCCGCGGCTACGCCGAAGCCGGGGCTGCCGCCATCTCCTGCCTGACCGACGCCCACTTTTTCGGTGCCCGACCCGATGACATCGATCACGTCCGCGCCGCCGTAAACCTCCCCATCATTCGCAAAGACTTCCTCATCGATCCCTACCAGATCCACGAAGCCAAGGCCATGGGCGCCGATGCGATCTTACTCATTGCCAGCTGCCTTACCGCTCAGCAACTCGACGAGCTGGCCGAAGAGGCCAATGACCTCGGCCTGCAGGTAGTCTGCGAGGTCCACAATGAGGAAGAAGTGGCCAAAATCAGTCCCAGCGTCGACATCATCGGCATCAACAACCGCAACCTCAACACCTTTAAGGTCGATATTTCCACCAGCCTCGAACTGCAGACCATGCTGCCCCCGGGCATCCTGCGCATCAGCGAGAGTGGTATCGAAGATCCACAGACGATCGTGAAGCTGCGGCGCTCCCGCTTCCGGGGCTTCCTGATCGGCACCTACTTCATGCGACAGCCCGATCCGGGGCGGGCCTGCGCGGAGTTCATCCGCAAAACCCACGAAATCGAAGATATTTATAAGGACGCCATCGCATGAAAGTGAAAGTTTGCGGGATGCGCGATCCCGGAAATATCGCGGCGGTCTGCAAGCTGGGAATTGACTACATCGGACTCATTTTTCACCCTGGCTCGCCCCGCTACGCGGATACCGCGGCCCTGGGGGAATGGATCGGAAAAAATAAGTCCCTGCTCCACAACGTTCAACTCGTCGGCGTATTCGTCAATGCCGAAATTGATTACGTCCTCAATACCGTCCACGACTTTCACCTCGACTGGGTACAACTCCACGGCAACGAAAGCGCGGGTTACTGTCAGGAGCTGAAGCTGCTCTGGAGCGTCAATACGCTCCGCAAGGCCAGCATTTGCAAGGCGTTTTCGGTCACGGATGACTTCAGCTTCCGGGAAACCAACGAGTACGTAAGCAGCTGCCCCCTCTTCGTCTTCGATACGGGCGGCCAGAAGCAGGCCGGCGGCACGGGCAAGCAATGGGACTGGAATTTACTGGACCGCTACACCGGCCCCGTGCCCTTCCTGCTCAGCGGCGGCATCGGACCCGGCGACGCCGCTTCCCTCAAGAAGCTGGACCATCCCCAATTACGGGGGGTGGACCTCAACAGTTGCTTCGAAACGGAACCCGGCGTGAAGGATGTCGCGGCACTCCAGGCCTTCCTTGTCGCTCTGCGGGATTAGCCCCCAAGAGACCCTACCCTACCCCACCTTGAGCCGCTCATCCACCGCCATTATCGGAACCGGCAACCTGGCCTGGCACCTCGCCGCGGTGTTGCCGGGAGAAGTCGCCGTGATCGCCCGTAGAATACTACCGGAGACCGAAGCATGGCCCGTGCCCCTGATTGGTTTTGACGCCCTGCGGGCCATGCAGCCGGGGGTCGTCTTCCTGGCCGTGCCGGATAACCAGATCGAAGTGATCAGTCTGCGGCTGGCGGGACTACTCCCCGCGGATACCTTCGTGTTCCACACCAGTGGGGCTACGCCGGTGGGGAGGATAAATGACTTTTTCACGCATCGCGGAGCCCTCTGGCCCATCCGGTCGCTGCGGAAGGGCGAAGTGGTGACCGACTGGCGGGATCTTCCCCTCGTCATCTATGGGAGCGACCCGGTCTCGGCTGCTCACTTACGCGAACTCGGCCACCACCTCAGCGATACCGTTGAGTGGCTCGACGATGAGCAGCGGTCACAGCTTCACCTGGCGGCGGTTTTTTCCAACAACTTCGTGTCCGCCCTCTACGAAGTGGCCCACCAATTGTGTGCCGAGCACGGAATACCCTTCGAGCTGCTGCTGCCGATCATCCGCAACACGGCGGGCCGGGAAGACGGCACTTCCCCCGCGAGTCGACAGACCGGAGCTGCCGCCCGGGGAGATACGGCGACGATGGACCGCCACTTATCGCTGCTCACCAGCCCGGACTACCGAAAACTGTACCGGGACCTCAGTGACCTAATCCTCCAGAATCGGCTGGCCCAGAACGACCCGCACCTCCGGAGTGATGCGGACGATGACCTTTAGAATCAGCGGATCCTGCAGGGGCGCCTTGGTTTGCCGCTGGAGCCGGTAGGCCGTACGGATGGCGGTCAGGACCATAATAATGGCCGTATCTCCCCGGTGGATGGCCAGCAGCTCTTTGATTCGGTCTTCGTGCCAGTCGGCGTGTTTGCCCAGCAGTTCCACGTTGAGGGAAGGACTGAGGGCCAGCGCCATGGAAAAGCTGGTGATCTGCAGTCCGTAGGAAGCGAGGATAGGAAAAATCTGCAGCCAGTCCTCGATCAGCTTGTTGGTTTTTTCGCGGGTGCCTTCCCCTACGGTGCTGGCAAAGCCGCTCACCGCCTTGCGGGCGCCATCCAGAATATCATCGAGCATGGTGTTCATCGGTTAGAATTTCCCGTAAGATCGCCCGCGGCAACCAGGCAGCCACGCGCGCATCGACGGCCGTAGCAAATTAATCGACTTTACTTACCCGGCACCTGCGCCCCCGCCCCCGCAATTGCGCCCAGTTTCGACCTTCAGGGCATGTCTACTTCAACTGCCCTTCTCCCCCTGGTTTTATTGGTACTCAGCGCAGCCTGTACCCCGGCCCCTGCGGAAGACTCCCCGTCGGCGGGGCGATCAACGCCGACAAGGTGGCCAATGACCCCAAGTTGCTGGGCATCGTGCAACGGGAATTCAACAGCCTTACCGCGTCCAACGATATGAAAATGTACTCGATCGTGCGGGCGGACGGGCCCCTGGATTTCACTAAACCGGATGCATTCGTGGACTTTGCCGAGGCCAATGGAAAGCGGCTGTTCGGGCATACGCTGGTTTGGCACTACGGATCTCCGGAGCACCTGGGTAGCGAGGAGACGGAGGACAATTAAAAAAAACGACATCGACACCGTGGTCACCCGCTACCGGGGCGGGGTCGACGGCATTGGCTTCCAGCTGCACATCCGGATGGATACGGACGAGCGAATCATTAGAGAGTCGCTGGCGCGAGCGGCGGCAACCGGCTTGCTGATTCACCTCTCGGAAGTGGACATCATCTTCAACCGCCACGACGACACCCAGGGCGGTGGGGAGCAGATCGTGGACGAAATTGCCCCTGCATTACTGGAGGCCCAGGGTAAAAAATAGGAGGCCGTGGCGCGCTTATACCGGGGAAACGTACCGGCGGAGCAACGTTACGGGATCACCTGCTGGAGCTTCACCGACCGCGACACCTGGATCAACGGCTTCTTCGACCTCAAGGACTGGCCTACCCGCTTCGATGAGCAGCTGGAAGAGAAGCCGGCGTATACCGGCTTTGCCCGGGAGCTGGCGGAGTAAATGTGCGGCCCGGGGTAGCAACTCCTAATTCTTTTCCCTACCTTTGCGGCCCGAAATCATTTTTTTTCACTAACATCCATACTAGATGTTTGCAATCGTAACCATAGCCGGTCAGCAATACAAAGTTGAGGAAGGTCAGGAGATCTTCGTCCACCGGCTAGAAGCCAAAGCTGGCGACTCCGTCAGTTTCGACGCGGTGCACCTCCTCGCCGACGGCGATGACGTGACCGTCGGCACGCCGATGCTCAGCGGCGCCTCCATTGGCGCCACTGTCGTTGACCCCCTCGTCAAGGGGGATAAGGTCGTCGTCTTTAAGAAGAAGCGCCGCAAGGGCTACCGTAAAAAGAACGGCCACCGTCAGCAGTTCACTAAACTGAAGATCGACTCCATCGCGGGCTAGTCACGGCCCCATTCCTAACTTTCCCTACGGGGAGCCTAAATTTTATATACCATGGCACACAAAAAAGGTGTAGGTAGTACCGATAACGGCCGCGACAGTCACTCCAAACGTCTCGGCGTCAAGTTGTTCGGCGGGGAGACTGCTACGGCAGGCAACATCATTATCCGTCAGCGCGGTACCAAGTACCACGCCGGAGACAACGTATACCTCAGCAAGGACTTCTCCATCCACGCCAAAGTGGACGGCAAGGTTTCTTTCCGCAAGAGCCGGCTGAACCGCATGTTCGTCAGCATCGAACCCTTTGACGAGACGACCCCGGCAACCAACGGCAGCGCGAATGGTAGCGGCAGCACTGCAGCTACCCAGCCGTCCAACGCCGGCCAACCCGCCAAGTCACGCGCTTCGGTTGCCCAGAACGACGGTCCCGTCCACCTGGAGGATGCTCCCGAGATGCCTTCCGTAGCTCCCGGCATCACCGACGTAGCCGAGCTCGCCGTAGCTAAGGCCGATCAGGGCGGTGCCCTGAACACCGCCGAGGTAACCGGTAGCGACATGCTCGAGAACGTAGTGATGCCCAGCGGCCGCAAGGTGACGCTGAACGACCTCACGGTCATCGAAGGCATAGGACCGGCCATCGCCGGCGTGCTTACCGCTTCCGGCATCAACAGCTGGGAAGCCCTCGCCGGCGCCGATGTCGACTTCCTCAGCGGCGTGCTGGCCGACGCCGGTTCGCAGTATAAATCCCACGATCCCCAGACCTGGCCCCAGCAAGCCCAACTGGCTGCCGACGGCAACTGGGACGGACTGGAAGCCCTGCAGGACAAGCTGAACGGCGGTCGCGAAGAGGAATAATCTCTTCACCCTACCGATACTACTGGAAACGCCCGATCGAGCACTGTTCGACCGGGCGTTTTCCGTTTAAGTCCACACGTGCTCCCAGGTGGTTTGACTCCTGCTGAAAACATGGTTGGGATAGCTGGCCTGGTTCGGTAATCCCCTTGTCCTCCCCCGCCGAAGCGGAATCGGAACCCTGACAAGTCGAAGGGTGTGAGGCCCGCCCTAGACAAGCCGAAGTCACTTCCCAATTTAAATAAATTGTAGGGTCAACCAATTTTTGAAGCCCGTGTGGACTGGGTAAACGCCGGCGGGTAGGTTATGGTTGGGGTTGTTGCATTTCCCGGTTAACACTTTCCCCTTGCTTCCCCCAGCTACGAGCCAAGCGAGCAGGACCCGCGGGCACGAGCATAGCGAGCAGAATCTACGGGCACGAGCCAAGCGAGCATCCCCACAAATTGTAAATTGTACATGGTAAATGGTAAATTGTAAAATTTTCCCTACCTTTGCGCCGCGAGCCGGGACCTTTCACTCCAAACCGATCCACGCCTCGCGCCGCTTCTATGCGGTCCTGCTACAGTGACAGGAAGGCAGATTACTCATTCGGACCGGAGCCGCATTCACGTTCCTCAGCGACGCTGCTGAGCCACGCTTCGCCCTGCGTATGCCGGGCTATTCAACCCCATTTACTATATGGACACTAAACGTCCCTCCCGCTCCGGCAATGGCCGCAGCAAACCTACTTCCAATCGCAGCAGTGGCGGCAACCGACGCAGTGGCGGCGGCGGCGGCGGTAACCGAGATCGCCGCGGCAGCGGTGGTGGCCGCTCCAACCACAACTACGTCCCCCTGCCCGCCGATATGATGGTGCACGAAGGCGTGACCCTCAAGTCGGTGGAGTACAAGGCCGACACCAAGTTTCCCGACTGGAAGATCAACACCAAACTCAAGAGTGCCATCAAGGCAACCGGCTGGGTGTACCCGACCGAGATTCAGGAGAAAACCTTCGAGCACATCAGCGCCCTCAAGGACGTGATGGGCATCGCGACTACCGGTACCGGTAAGACGGGTGCCTTCCTCATCCCCATCATCGACGCGCTGCTGGAAAGCGAGCAGCCGTTCCAGACGCTGGTCCTCGCCCCCACCCGGGAGCTGGCCCTGCAGATCGAAGACGAGTTTCGTGCCCTGACGCTCGGCATGAAGTACAACGCGATCACCCTGATCGGTGGCCGGAATATCAATACCGACATCGTCAACCTGAAGAAGCGCAGCTACCACCTGGTGGTGGCCACGCCGGGTCGCCTGAAGGACCTCTACCAGCAGGGCAAGATCGACCTGCAGGAGGCTTCCGTACTCGTCCTAGATGAGTTCGACCGCATGCTCGACATGGGCTTCCAGAAGGACGTCATGTACCTCACCGACAAGATGGGCGAGCGCGACCAGACCCTGCTCTTCTCCGCTACCCTCGACAAAAGCCAGCAAAAGCTGATCGACCACTTCCTGACCGACTACGTCACCGTAGCCGTCAGCAGCGGTCAGGTTTCCGCCGAGCACATCAACCAGACGGTCCGTTTCGTGGAGCCCGACAACAAATTCGACGCACTGATCGAGTTGCTGAAGGAACCCGAACTGAAGCGGGTGCTGATCTTCGCCGAAACCAAGCACCGGGTCAAGAAGGTAACCAAAAAGCTGAATGAGGCCGGTATTTCCGCCGACGAGATCCACGGCAATAAGAGCCAGAACTACCGTCAGAAAGCCCTGAACAACTTTAAGGCCGGCAAGATCAAGGCCCTCTGTGCCACCGATGTTGCCGCCCGCGGACTTGACATTGAAGACATCACCCACGTCATCAACTTCGAGGCCCCGACCGACTACGATACCTACATTCACCGCGTAGGCCGTACCGGCCGCGCCGGCAAGGGTGGCGAAGCCATTACCTTCTACGATAAGTAAGCACTTCGGCTTCGGCCAGGAGTCATTAACGAAAATGCCCCGACGCAGACCTGTACCATCAGGATCCGCGCCGGGGCATTGTTTTTTGGGGGTGACTCCGCTCCTGTAGAATGTGGATTTACTAGGCCTTATCGGCCGCCTCCTGGGCGTAGGTATTGAGCTTGACCTGGTGGCCCTTGCCCTTCGGCCGAATGCGCATATTGAGAAACTCCACGAGCAGGGAGAACGCAATGGCGAAGTAGAGATAGCCCTTCGGTACGGCACCGATTTGGTTGTCAAAGAAGGTGAGGTCACCCAGGTGAGCCCCTTCGATGATCAGCATGAACCCGATCAGGATGAGAAAGGCCAGCCCCAGCATCTGTACGGTAGGGTTGCGGTTGACGAAGTTGCCGACCGGTACGGCGAAGAGCATCATGATCACCACCGAGATGACTACGGCAATGATCATGATCCACAGGGCCCCGATGAGGCCGTTGGTCATGCCCACGGCGGTAAGGATGGAGTCGAAACTGAAGACGATATTGATGATTGTGATCTGAATAATGACAGATTTGAGGGATGCACCCACGGCCGGGGTGCCCGGATCGCCTTCGGTGTGCTCGTCGCCCTCTAGCTTGTGGTGAATCTCGGAGGTGGACTTGTAGAGCAGGAAAACGCCGCCGGCGATGAGGATCAGGCTTTGCCCGCTGAATCCTGCACTGGCCCATCCCCAATCGAAACTGACGAAGGGCTCTTCCAGCGACACCAGCCACGATACGCCGAAGAGCAGGGCGATGCGCAACCCCATGGCCAGGATAAGACCGATATTGGTGGCCTTTTTCCGATCCTCTTCGGACCTGAGTTTGCCCGAAGCGATCGAGATGAAGATGATGTTGTCGATACCCAGCACGATCTCCAGGAACGTGAGGGTAAGAAGGGAAAGCCAGACGGCCCCGCTGCCAAAGTCAGGAATTTCGAACATAGGATTAGGAATGAGAACGGGGGGTGATTTCTCCGCCTTCGCAAAACTACACCACCTGGCATTTGTTTGGGCTCACTATGAAGGAAACAAAGTTCCGCCGGCTGCGGCGCGACGAGTTGGAAGAGGTACGGGGGCAGTTTGTGAAATTTCTCAGCCTCAACGGTATTGACGCCACTACCTGGGTAAAGATGAAGGAGGAGACACCCATCCGTGCCGATGGATACATCCTGCAGTTTAGCCAGATCGTCTTCGCCGGGGTGATCGAAAAGGTCACCCACCTGGTCCAGCGCAAGCCGTACGATCTACGTACTTACCGCACCGGTCCGGACAAAATTGAAATGCGGGGACTCCTCATCTCCGGCACGTCCAACGTAGACCTGACGGATACGAGCCGCTCTCCCCGGGAGATTTTCGAGCAGTTGAAGGCCGACGGCGCTACCCCAAAAATCTACTCCGCCGAACGCGCTTACCTGCCGATCGGCCGTGACCAGGATATCTTCCTGCGCATGGAAGAGGGCGCCCTCATCGACAACGGCGAACTCTTCGCTTTACTCGATGGACTGTAGGGCGGTGGGTTAAACCCTTCCCGGTCTAAATTGCTTACATTACCTAACTCTTCCGCCATACCCGACCCTATGCTTGTCCGCCTCCTGCCCCTGCTTGCCCTGCTGATCTTTTGGGGTTGTGAGGATACCAGTGGACCGGCGGCCACCCCGGTTCCCCTTGCCGCGGTAGATAGCCCGCGGGAGAATACGGAGCTGGCCATCTATAAGGACCCCTCCCAGTCGGTCGAGGATCGCATTGCCGACCTGATCGGCCGCATGACCACGGAGGAAAAGGTAGCTCAGGTAACGGCGGTATGGGCGGACAAGCATAAGATGGAAACGGATGATTTTGCGTTCGACCCCGTAAAGGCCGCGGACGTTATTCCCCACGGCATCGGACACGTTACGCGCCCCAGCGAGTTGTCGGGCAATGGGGAGCCCGGTCGCAGCGGAGCCGAGGAGGTCGTCTACGTCAACGCTATCCAGCAGTGGCTAGTGGAAAGGACACGCTTGGGCATCCCCGCCCTCATGCACGAGGAGAGCCTCCACGGACTGGCCGCAAAGGATGCCACCAGCTGGGGACAACCCATTTCCGTCGCCGCGACCTTCAACCGCAAGCTGACCCGCCGGCTCTACGCGGTTGCTGGTCGCCAGGCGGCTAGCCGGGGTGCCCACGTAGTCCTGACACCGGTAGTGGACGTGGCCCGTGATCCCCGCTGGGGACGGGTGGAAGAAACGTTGGGAGAGGACCCCTACCTGGCCGGTGAGATCGGACTTCAGGCGGTGCTCGGCTTTCAGGGCGACGACGATCGGTGGGACGAGGGCGAAGTCTTCGCTACCCTCAAGCACATGGCCGGACACGGCGAGCCAGAGGGCGGCAACAACACGGCCCCCGCCAACATCAGCGAGCACACCCTGCGGGAAGTCTTCCTTTACCCCTTCAAGTACATCGTCGCCAACGGGAACGTCCGCAATATTATGGCCAGCTACAACGAGGTAAACGGCCTCCCCAGCCACGCCAACGGCTGGATGCTGAACGATGTCCTGCGGGGAGAATGGGGGTATAAAGGAGCCGTAGTGTCGGACTACTTCGCCGTAAAGGAACTGCACACCCGCCACGCCGTGGCCGCCAGCCTGGAGGAAGCCGCGATCCGGGCCATCAGCAGCGGAGTAGACATCGAGCTGCCCGACCGGGAGGCCTTCCCCTACCTCGTCGATGCCGTCAACACCGGTAAGCTGAGCGAAGCGATCCTCGATACCGCGGTCGGACGTATCCTGCGGCAAAAATTCGACCGCGGCCTCTTTGAAAACCCCTTCACCGATCCGGACAAGGTGCTTTCCAATACTCCCGAAGACGACGCCCTGGTACGGGAGGCCGGAACGGAATCCATGATTTTGCTGAAGAATGACGGGGTGCTTCCCCTTTCTGGTGAACTGACGATCGGACTGGTCGGGCCCAACGCCGACAAAGTACTCCTCGGCGGCTACAGCGACCACCCGCAGCACTTCATCACCCTGCGCGCGGCACTGGAAGCCTACGTAGCAGAAAACGGCGGTAAGCTGGTTTATTCCGAAGGCACCCGCGTCACCGAAGCCGGAAGTTGGTACAGGGACCCCGTCCTCCCGGTCAGCGAAGACGACGACCGCAAGCGCATCGCCCAGGCCATGAAGGAGCTGGCCCAGGTCGACCTCATCATCCTGGCCGTGGGCGGCAACGAACTCACCAGCCGGGAAGCCTGGGCAGAAGGCCACCTCGGCGACCGGCCCAGCCTGGAACTCATGGGTACCCAGAACGAACTCATCGACGCCCTGGCCAAGTTGGAGAAGCCGATGGTCGGACTCGTTTTCGGCGGCCGCCCCCTCAACATCGCCAACCTGGCCGATAAGGCCAATGCCGTGTTTCAGTGCTTCTACCTGGGACAGGAAACCGGATACAGCGTTACCGATGTGCTGTACGGCAAGGCCGTGCCCAGTGGCAAACTACCCATCAGCATCCCCCGCTCCGCCGGCCATATTCCTGCCTTCTACAACTACAAGCCTACCGCACGCCGCGGGTACCTTCTCGAGGAAACCAAAGCGCTCTACCCCTTCGGGTACGGACTCAGCTACACCACCTTCGAATTCAGCGCGCCCCGACTCAGGGCCGCCCAGATCACGGATACCGGCAATACCACGGTGAGCGTCGACGTCACGAATACGGGCGACCGGGCCGGACAGGAGGTGGTGCAGTTGTACATCCGGGACGATTACAGTACGCTTACCCGTCCGGTCAAGGAGCTCAAAGGCTTCGAAAAAATCTACCTCGCCGCGGGAGCGACCGAAACCGTAACCTTTGAGCTCGGCTTCGACCAGCTCAACTACCTCAACGAGGCCATGAAGGCGGTGGTCGAGCCCGGCACCTTCCGCATCATGGTAGGCAACAGCAGCCGCGACGAAGACCTCAAGTCCGTCACCCTCACCGTGAACGGGCAGGCCAAATAAGCCGGCCCGACGTACGTCGGGCCGGCGGGCAACACATATAAACAGCAGGATAGCTCCTTGACAAAAAAAGCGGTGGCCCGGCGCCGTTTGGCCGGGGCCCCGCCGGGTTATCGGTTACCGGATAGC
>JBBSPZ010000098.1:0-13310 GCA_038258275.1 Chitinophagales bacterium
GCTATTCTCTACCTGCAGTTGGCCGATGATGCGCAGGAGCTCGTCCTCCCGCGTCTGTGGATCCGGGCCGGCAGGCTTACCGGGCTTTTCGAAAACCTGGGAGCCATTGGTGAGTAACTCTCTTTTCCAGGTACTGATCTGGGCCGGAGCCAGCTGGTGTTTTTTGGCCAGTTCCGGTAAGCTGAACTGCACCGAAATGGCCGCTACGGCGACCTTGAACTTGAACTCAGACGTGAACTTGCGACGCTTCATAATTCATATAGCGATTATAACGATGTCTCTTTCACTGGTCTAAATTATTGGGGATACATCAGTATGCGAGGCCTCGTGCGGTTACCCGGCACCCGCGTACCCGCAAAACCTTACCTGGCTTACCGTGCTGGTTCTTAGGGGAAGGGTGACGGAGGAGGGTTACGGAAGTCAGGACTGCGGGATGCAGTGTCGTACCCGGAGAACAGTACAGCCTTAACCACGCGACAACACCACCTTAGATCAACCTTAATAAGGTTTCCCCCTACTCACCGGTAGTTTGCGGCAAAAAGGGATGGGGCGAGGATTACTCTTTTTACTAGTTTTCCTGTGCTTCAGCTGCCGGACAACCACCAACCCGCTGGAGCGCGATTTTATCCTCGCCCTAAAGCGGGTGGAAAATCGGGAGTTGCCACCCAAAGGGAGGGTAACTGAATTACTGCAGGCCTTCGATGAAGTGCAGGCAATCGATTACCGACGGGCCCGGCAGCTGGATACCCTCGCGGAGGAGGCGAAGTGGCCGGAATTGCATACCCTGTACGGAAGTATGTACGACCGCCTGTCCGCGATCCAGTCCTACCTGCCCCTCGGCGCCCCCAGTAATTACCGGGGCGGCTATGCCCTGGACGAACTCGCTGCCCGTACGGAAACCGCCCGACTGGGCGCGGGAGATTACTACCTCGACCTGGCCAGTGCCGGAATCCGGGCCGCCAGGGCGGGCAGTAAATCAGCGGCCCGCGAGGCCTACTACGACCTGGATAGGGTGGGTTTCTACCTGCCGGAACGCCGCCCCGCCCTGACCCCCGTAAGCGACGAAATGCGGGACCGCGGGACCGTCCGCATCCGGGTCATTCTAAGCGGGGATATCACCATGCAAGCCGCGGCCGGGGAGCTCAACAGCTACCGGGGACCGGTGCGGGAAGCATGGTACGCGGTAGATTTTCGCGACACCGGCCAGAGAGCCGATCTGGAGGCCGAAGTACAACTGACCGATTATTCCAGTTGGGGCCCAACGGAGTCTTCCTCCTGCACCACCTACAGCAAGGAGGTGCTCGACTACGTGGAAAAGCAGGAGTATGAAGAGCGGATCAACGATTCGACGGTTGTTACGAAGGTCCGCGAGATCGAGCACTTTAAAACGATCACGGCCACCGTCACGGAAGTACAGCAGCAATACAGTCTAAGCGCTAGCGGAGAACTGAGCGTCTTCGATTTGATGCAGGGCCAGCGCACGCGTCCCCTGCCCCTGAATGGATCCGGGGATTGGAAGAATGAATACTCCACCTGCAGCGGCGACAGCGACGCCCTGCCACCTTTTGCCTGCTCGGGCAGCAGTAGTTTTCCCCCCAGCACCGCGTACATGCTGGACCAAGCGCTGGAGGAGCTGTTGAATTCCGCGCTGTACGAGCTACGCCGCCGGTACGCTCCCTGAAGCACGTACGTCCGGCGTCCGCGTGCAGGTTCGGGGGATATGGCACCTGCGTCCCCGCAATTGGAAGTTTGGGCCTCTGTGTGAGGTGCATGAGGCGAACAGCCACTGGGCCTCGAGTAAAGAAAGCTGTCGCTGCGGATAACGGACCCAATGGGCAACACGCTGGTGCGAAACTGCCTCGGGGTCCCCGATCGCCCGATCGCCCTTATCCCGGCAGTTGGAAGTTGAATTAAATAATATTTAACGGATACTACGCGAGCCAAACTTCCCCTTACTTTCATACTTGCTTTCTGATCAACCTCTCCCCAGCCACCACCGCGTCGTCACGTAAAGCCGAAACGGAACGCGACTCCCTTATCCTAAACCCCTACATGAACTACCTGCGCGGTTTAATTCTTTGCCTGGTCCTGCCAATTGCCGGAATGTCCCAGGAGATCCCGTTTACCCTCGACGTCCTGGACCTGCGTACCGACCCGGTACAAAGTAAATACTTGCAAGCGGTGGTCTCGGCTCCGAACGGGGCCTACCTCCATCACACTTACGGCATGAATCTGTCCTCCAGCACCCTCTCGTTCTTCGACGGGCAGCAGGTGAATGCAGTGTTTGCTACCGAAGATCCCCTCCAGTTGGTGGCCAGCACCTCGGAAGGAATATTTGCGCTGGTGGGAATACCGGATGAACCCTTCGATCGCCATCTCCTCTTCATCCCGGCGGACGGGAGTTCGGTGGACACCCTGAGCTCCCGCCCGGCCCCCCTGCCGGAAAGCTACCTGCTGGGCGACCGCTTGATCCTGTTCAGCTATCCGAATGGGGTGATCGCCTATACGGCCGACGGCACCGAAACCATCCTGCGCGACAGCTACAGCAACTGCAACTGCGGTACCACCGATCGGTATTTCCGCTACGGCAGCTACCTGGTGTACAACAACCAGTTCTCGTACGTCATTACTGACGGCACCCCGGCCGGCACGCGGGAATTCGCTTCCACCGACGGCAAGTTGCTCGGCTACCGGGGGCTGATCATCCACGAGGCGAGGGGCGAAATCACCGCCTACGATACCCTGACCCGGCAAACCGTAAGTCTAACGGAAGACTTGCCCCAATTTACCGATCCTCTCCTGGATGCCTATGGGGTGGTTGCTACGAAAAACGGCTTGCTTTTTGTCGCCCAGACCGAAAACGGGGGGCGCGAACTTTACCTTTCGGACGGCACCCGGTCCGGAACGCTTGCGCTCCCCCAGCTGTCGCCCGGCGCGGAGTACGGCGTCGGCAGTCTCTACGATCAAGGGATCATCGAGCTTCCCGGCTACCTGGTATTTCGCAGAGGGCCCACAGAAAAAAGCCCGGAATTCTGGATCAGCGACGGCAGCGCGGAGGGTACCCACCCGTTCCTTACCCTGCCTGCATCCGCCACGCAAACCGGCTACGGACTCCAGCCTTTTGCGCTGGAGAACGGGCAACTCATGTTTACGGCACAGGCGGAATCCGGACCGGTATACATCTATAGTCTGGACCCTTCCGTACACGGTGCCCCCGCTACCCTGGTCGATATTTTCCAGGATAGGGTACTCTACCATGGAGAAGTCGGGACGATCAACAACCGGCTCGTGCTGCCCGCCGACCCTCGCTACCTCAGCGGGAATGTTTATACGTTCGGTACACGGGCAAACGACAAAAAGGTACTTGGCCGACTCGAGAGCGGCCAGTATCTAGGGCAGGAGCAAGACGGCCTGTACTTCTTGGGAACTACCGACGAAGAAGAATTTTTTATTTACGGCTCGGACGGAATTTCGGAGCTGAAGGCACTCATCCCCGTCGAGCAAAACAGCTCGGGCAGTGACAGCTACGCCAGGATCTTCCGGGCCGGAGACAAGGCTTACGCGCATGTCTACCACCCCACCTACGGGGAATCGATCTTCGCACTGGAGCCGGGAGCCCGTTCGGCTACCTTTGTCACCGATCTGTACGAAAACAACGCCGGACTGGAGCTGAAGGCCCTTTACGCCGTCGGCGACCAGGTCCTCTGGCAAAACAGCAAAGGCATCGGGGAGGGTGCGCAAACGTACCTCTCGGCGGGGAGCCGTTCGAGTATTCGGCAGTTGCCGGTAGCGTGGCAGGTGTACCAGGACAAACAATTGCTGGGCCGGAGCGGTGACCGCTTTTACTTTACCCCCTGGTTTTACGGCATGGAAGATGCTTTGGTGGAGCTCAACCTGCGCACCGGCACCACCCGTAATTTCATCCAGGCGATCGAAGCCCCCGGTACCGGCTACAACGGCAACATCGTGCTGTTGGGGGATCAGCTCTATTTTCTGCGCCAGACGCAGTCCGGCAACGTACAATCCTTCCAGCAACAGCTCCTGCGGTTTGACCCGGTGACGGAAAACCTTACCGTCCTGGCTACGCACACCTCCACCATAAACCTTGATCGTTTCGATACCCAACTGATCACCGACGGTACCGTTCTCTACTTTACGGTGCCCCAGGAGGATGGATTCGGTCCGGCGTCCTACGACCCGGTTTCCGGGCAACTGCGTCCGCTCGGTAAAGTGCCGGCACAACGGCTGGAGGGTTACCGGTTGATCGGCGAGATGCCCACCCTAAGCTACATCGATAGGTCCGGGGGCGTAACGGTTCGATTCCTCCATCCGCAAGCCCGGAGCGATTACGGGGAAATCAAGCAGAGTGCCTATCGGGGCGTCAGCCTGACGGGAGGGTTGGTCGTACAGGTCGGGTTCTCGGAACTCTACCGCTTCGATCCGGCCAGTGGGAATACCACCCTACTGGCGAACGGCGACGGCGGCCTCGCTTACATTGATAATCTGGTGCGGGTAAACGCAAGCCTGGCAGTGTTCTTCAACCGAACCGAAACGGGGGAATGGGCGTTGTGGCGCACGGACGGGACCCCGGCCGGTACGGCGCCATTTTTTATCCCGCCTACTCATCCGGGAGGCTCCTATCCCTCCGACCTGCTTGCCATGGGCGAAGTACTGATCTGGAAGGAAGTGGAATCCGGTCTTTTCCTACTGGACATAGCTACCGGCGCCCTTACCAACGTGCCGCTCCGCTTTCCCCAGAACCAGCCGGAGCCCTCGGTGGTCCAGGCTGGCGAGCGCATTTTCTTCTCCGCGATCCACCCGATCTACGGCGAAGAGCTTCACGTACTCACTTTGGTGGATCAATTACCCTTCACGGGGCAGGCCTTCCTGGACACGAATGGCAACGGGCAGTCCGATGCGGACGAAGGGCCGGTGGCCCGTCTGGCGGTTGACGTAGCGGGCCCGGAGTCGTTTCGTACGTACACCGATGCAATGGGCCGGTTTAGTTTTCCGGTCAGTCCGGGTGCTACGTATACCGTGACCGCCGCTCCGCAGGATTGTTATTCGCTGACCACCCCAGGGGCCTACCGCTTTACGGCGGGGGAGGGGGCAGAAAACGGGGCCTATTTCGGATTGGAGGCGCAGGAGGGTAGCCCGGCTATCCGGATGCTGGTCACCCCGGGCCCCCTGCGTTGCAATGAGGAGGCGAACGTGTGGGTGACCGTCATTAACGAGGGATGTGCGCCGGTTGCGGGTACGGCTACCCTCAAATTGGCGCAGGGGGTGGTCTACCTTTCCGCTGCTCCCGCTCCTGCGAATACCTCGGAGGAGGAGGGCGTGCTCCACTTCACCTTCGCGGCACTAGCAGCGGGACAACCCTACCAGGCGCTGGTGCAGCTGCGCATGCCCAACGAGGATTCTGCGGGGCAGGAACTGTCATTCGTTGGAACCGCGGAGACAGACCTCCCCGCTCAGGGTGAAGCAGTACGGGACACGACCGGATCATCCGTGGTGCTGCGGTGCGCCGTCGATCCGAACGATAAAGTGGTGTATCCCAGCCGGCAAGAGCCATCCTCCAGCAACTATACCGAGTTCGACGAAGTGCTCCGGTACACCATTCGCTTCCAGAATACGGGCAATGCCACGGCCTACCGGGTACGCATCGAGGACGCGCTCTCCGCCGACTTCGACCTGAGCACCTTCCGCCCCCTCGCGGCAAGTCATCCGTATACGATCCGGTACGCGGAGGGCGGACAGTTAACCTTCCTGTTCGAGGACATTATGCTGCCGGACAGCGCCTCGGACGCGACGGGAAGTCAGGGCTACGTTTCCTTTGAAATCATGCCACGCCCCGGACTCGGGCAGGGGACTACCCTTGATAATACTGCGTCAATCTATTTCGACCTCAACCGGCCGGTGATCACCAATACCGTGCGGTCGACCTTCGTAGAAACCCTGGACGGCGATGGCGACGGTTCCCCGTTTTACTTCGATTGCGACGATGCGAATGCCGCTAGGTACCCGGGGGCGAAAGAGGTACCCGGAAACGGCATCGACGAAAACTGCGATGGCCTCGACCGCCTTACCTCCCTGTCCGATCCCTTGGTGGGGGAACTATCCATTTTCCCGAATCCCGCCGCTTCCCGGTTAACGGTACGCTACAGCGGCAACGATCTGATCGCCGCCAGGCTAACCGACGTTGCTGGGCGGGAAGTGTACACGGCTACCTTCCGCAACGAAACGACTATTCCGGTAAGCGGGCTTCCCGACGGCATCTACCTTCTCCGCCTAGTCGAGGTAGGGAAGGGTAAGGCGGCCGTACGCCGGGTGGTGATCGGTGGACACCAGCACTAGCCCGGCCGACAAGGGGTGGATTGGCGCTGGCGCAGAAAGGTCACGACAGGACACCCGTGCCTACCGCGCAGTAAAGCTCTGGGAAGTAGGGCAGCGGGTTTGTGGGAGCTTTCTCCTTAGCGCTTTGGTCCGGCTGGCCGTTGCGGCCTGGGGGGCGGTGGGTTATTAGGCCTCCCCGGAGGGGAGTTGCGGGGCTTAGGTTTATTCACGGGAGCAGGTCGGGCAGCCGGTGGCTTCTTATCATTGTCAGACATCAGGTGTAAGTTTTAGCGAGCGGTAAGGTAAGGGAGCGCCGGCGATAGCCGGGCTCCCCATTCTTCCCGTGGGCACGTCGTGCCGGTAAAAGGCCATCAGCATTGCCATCGATCATCTTACGCAGGCTGTTATCCGAGGGCAGGTTGCCGATTCCGTAGACCGAGTGCAGGCCACTCATCTCCGCTTCTGCTTTAGGACGAAAGGCAAAACTAGCTCGCTGTACAGGGTGTCGAAGTCAAATGGTTGCCGGGAGGAAGTATTTTTAATGCAAGAAGGGTGACAAATACGCCACTTTCAGTCTAGAGCAGCGCAAAAGCGAAAATTGCTACGTTTGTTATACTTACCTTATACTAAGCTTCTTACTCCTGCGTTACTCAACGCCAGGATGGTGGCCATTTTTTCTTCATAATTACCCGTCAATACATTGATGGCTTTTTCACTCTCAGAAAAATAGCGGTCTGACCTAAGACCAAAAACAGGACTTAAAGTACAATTTCGATTGTCGACGTAAAGTCCGTAAATAAAGCCTAACATCACCAATAACTAATTGAAACACATTGGGCTGTATGCGCAAACATTTTGCGCACGTGCGCACGCACTAACTTATACGCAATCCTAGCGTATAAGGTCTAATGAATAGTAAACACTTACCTAAAACCTAAACTACATTATTATGAAGCCCTTATTAGTCTTCGCCTTGCTTTTTACCGTTGTATGCGCGCATGCACAGGTAAAGTTGGGTGATAATCCAAATACCATCAATCCGGCTTCGATTTTAGAGATGGAAGATACAACCCGGGGTGTTTTGGTACCACGAATGACCACCACCCAGCGTGATTCCATTTCATCACCTCCCAACGGGTTGCAATTGTACAATACCACCAACGGCACCATGGACGTCTACCGTAACGATCACTGGGAGTCCACTTCATACACTACGCGTGATGAACGTCTGGTCTATGTTTATTCGCTGGCGGATCTTCCTGCTCCTTCCGGTAGTGCCATAATGCTGGATGCCAACTCCACGTACGTTTTCAGAGGTGTTGTTAACATTTCGCCTTACTACCTGGATTTAAATGGGGCCAGTTTGCGGGGCATTGATCCTGCCCGCGACGGGGTATCGTCATCCGTTAGCGGCGCCATCCTCAGAAGCACGGGCGTATCGGTGTTTATGCAAGACGTGGTTGCCATTCCATTAAGCGCCGGTACCAAGGCTTACGATTTCAAAGATGCCTCCGGAACGAAGTTTTGTAATCTTTTTTCGGGCAACTCAGTGGTTGAAGTTGGTATCCCCAGCTTAGGGGTTGGTCAGATCAGCGGCTTTAATGCCGCCACGATCGACAAAAATTACTGGAATTGTGCTGATGGGTTAAAAGTAGCCGGCACCATAGGTAAATTCACCTGTAGCTACACCTTTATTACCAACGTTACTTCAGGCACAGGTATTGAATTTTTGGGTAATCTGGTAGTGAATGACATTGACCTTGCCAACAACTATTTTATTTATAGCGGACAAACAGGAGTGAAACTCAACCCGGGAGCACAAGTTGACCGTGGACGCATCACCACAAATATGTTCAGAGGGGTAGGCACTCCATTGAATGGAGTGACACCCTACGATATCGGCTGGAGGATGACACAAAATACAAATATCCCGGAAACCCGTGCTTTTGGCTATCTATATAGGAACGGGAATATCACGACCACTGCTACTTCACCTAATAACACCTACGTGAAGATCAATGCAACCACCATTCCTGCAAAACTCCTGAAATTTGAATCCGGTGCCAATAACCGTCTCACATATAAAGGAAAGGATGACATTATTGCGAATGTTTTTATAGTTGCTTCAGGCAAAGCCCCCGCCAACAGTTCCGGTTTTGAACTGGCTCTATCCAAGAACGGTACAGTTATTCCCAACCCTAGCCATAACATTAGTGACATGTCAAACAATCAGTCGTTTGTTTTGGTGTTGGACACGGAGGTTTCAATGAAGACGAATGATTACATAGAAGCTGTCATCAGAACCACTTCCGGCACCTCGTCAGTAACCATTTCCGACTTGCAATTTAGAGTCAGAGACTAAATATAACCGTAGATGAAGTTATTCAGCTGCATAAATATATTATTTTTGGTATCGTTGGCACTGGTGTCTCAACCGCTCATTGCGCAGCAGCTTAGTATCATGGGTACTATGAAGCTGGCCCCGGGAAGCAGGATTGGCGTATTCGGGGATATATACAACAACGGCACCTTAATCGACTCGTCTGCCGAGTTTGTTTGGGCAGGGGATGGGCCACAGACCATTTTGGGAGGGTCTGTTACGGAAGTGATCAACCTAACGGTGAATAATACCAGCACCGAAGGGGTCATTTTAAACCAAGAGCTGCAGGTTTCCGGCACATTAACACTTTCCAGGGGAGTGATCCACACTTCTGATGCCGCTTTATTGGTGTTAAAAAACCAGGCAGTTTTAATCGGTGGAGGTGCGTCCAGTCATGTAAATGGGCCCATGACTAAGATTGGTAACGATGCATTTAGCTTTCCGGTAGGTAAAGCAGGTCTGTATGCTCCGGTTTCTATTGGGGCACCCTCCAGCGCAACTGACGCATTTACCTGTGAGTATTTTAACGACAATCCGAATGCTTTGTACGATGTCACCAGCAAAGATGCTAGTATCACTAGTATTTCATCCTGTGAGTATTGGGTTGTGGCGCGCACCGTCGGTACTGCAGCGGTTGACGTTACGTTGAACTGGGATAGCCGCAGTTGTACTGTCGAAGACCCCGTATATACTAAGGTGGTTCGATGGGACGGTAATCGATGGAAAGACCACGGCAACGGGGGTTCAACGGGCACCTCAGAAAGCGGTAGTGTAACCTCTAGTGGAACGATCAATAATTTCAGCCCATTTACCATCGGTAGTTCAGCCACGGCATTACCGATTGGCCTGTTGCGGTTTGATGACCATTGCATCAACGGTAGCCGCATCATAGAGTGGGCTACCGCCACCGAAGTGGATAATGATTATTTTACCGTTGAGACCAGTGATAATGGCACGGACTGGATGGAACTTGCAGAAATTGAGGGCCAGGGCAGGTCAACAACAGCACTTACCTACCAGTATACCGTCCCTTATGATCGGCATACCGGTGATTATTTTCGATTGAAACAAACTGATTCTGACGGACAGTTTTCCTGGAGCGAACTCATTTTTGCTACACCCTGTATTGAAGGCAGCCCTACTTTGAGTATTTACCCCACTCCCACGAGTGGCTTGCTACATGTCGAGCTATCAACGGGTTCTGAAGAAAATATACTATTTACGATTTACAGTCTGGATGGAGCTCTAATGAGTAACGGAGCACTCAAGGGTGGAGTAGTAGACCTTTCCGGTATCCCTCCTGGGTATTACCTATGCCGCTTTCAAACTCCAGAAATGGTGTTCATTAAGCAGGTTATTTTAAGCAATTAGTTGGTGGTAGCCGAAACGGCCCTCGCTATAACAACTGCGGGATGTTGCAACCGATTCTTTGTCCGGCAGGCCGAATGATTATTGTTTTCAGCGGGTAACGGGTCAGGATATACCCGAAGGGAAGTGAGGATAAGCTCGTCTTTTTTGGCGTGCTATCCACCGACCTCAAAAAAGGGGGGGGCTTCCCCCTGATGGGCAGACCGGCATCCGGGTAACCCCTCTTCTACCGGGAAGAAAGCACCCCATACCGCACCGTACTCTTGATGCTGCCCAGGAAGCGGGGCCCGTAACGGTCGGCCCAGAAGGCGGGGGGGTTGACGGAGTCCACGACGCTCCAGTGACGCCTACAAAGAATTGCTGAGCGAAAAGGACGCGGAATACCTCGAGATCACCAAGGATTTCAACAAGTACAAGCTGTACACCAAGGGCCAGAGAATCTACGACTTGGAGGATGTGCTGGATTATTACCGGCCGATTGCTGAGAAGTACTTGGGTAGTGGGCCAATATATTGGTCATCAGGGTCCGGAGGTGGGTGCAGGGGTTTTCGATTAACAAAGGAGGGGGAAGGTGCGGCTACGGAGGGAGGGCTACTTTCCCAGCTGATGCAATTATTAGCGCTGATTGCCTCAAAACTACGTAGATTTGAGGCGTTTACCGGATTTAATCGCCTCAAATGTATAACTGGCAACTTGCCGATTGGCCCAAATTTTGGTTTGATCGCTCAACGGTAGAACCACTCTTCCGCGCGTATCAGGGGGAAGTAGGGCGGTTGCAAGTAAAAATTTCTGAATTGCCGGAAACCGACGGCCGAGCCTTTATGCTCGAACGGATGGTTGAAGAAGCAGCTACCACCTCCCGTATTGAGGGGGAACACATCAGCCGGGAGCAGTTGATGTCCTCGCTGCTCAATAACCTGGCAGTCGGGCAGCAACGCCACGAGGTTCGGGATATGCGGGCTTCCGGCATAACCAGGCAGATTGATGCTAACCGCCAAACCTGGGCTGAACCGGTCACCGCGACATCCCTAAAATACTGGCATGAACTGTTGTTAGGGGTTGATAAAAGCATACGGGTTGTCGGAGACTACCGGGCGGGTGCTTCTCCGATGCAAATCATCAGTGGCCCCTCGCACAATCAGACCATTCACTTTGAGGCACCCCCATCCGCTACGGTTAAGACTGAAATGCGGTCCCTCATCGATTACTGCAACCAGCCGGCTACAACGTCGATCGAGTACATTGAAAGGGCGGGAGTAGCTCATTTTTGGTTCGAGAGCATCCACCCGTTTGAGGACGGGAACGGAAGAATTGGTCGCGCGCTACTGGAAAAACTGTTGTCTCAGGGGCTCCGGACATTCATTCCGTTCAGTATATCGCACGCAATCGAAGCGAATCGTAAAAACTACTATGCCGCACTCCAGGATTCCCAAACTACCCTGGACATTTCAGCGTGGATGGTATACTATAGTAACTCTTTACTGCAAGCGGTCGATTATGCAAATACCATCATTGAATTCACGATCCAAAAACACCGGTACTACCAGCAATTCAGTGAAGCACTGACAGAGGAAGAAGCCAAGGCTGTCGGCAAGATGTTTGAGCCCGGTCCGGAGGGCTTCCGGGGCGGTATGAGTGCCAAAAAATACATGAGTATTAATCGGGTATCCCGTGCGACCGCTACCCGTACATTGCAACGCTTAACTGAAATCGGCGCATTAATCCAGCATGGAAAGGGACGCAGCACCCATTACCTCCTCCCTTTCGGTTCGGCTGAGTCCTAGGTCGCTACCGGCCAGCTTAGGCTACCCGACGCTCCACCAACGCCAGCACCAGACACAGCACCCCGTACCCCACCAGTACCGCGAGCCAAGTCTCCACCCCGAGCCCCAGCCCGTAGCTGAACAGAATCGGCGCCGCCGCCGAGCTCACCACCACGAACAGCCGCACCGTACTCTTGATGCTGCCCAGGAAGCGGGGGCCGTAGCGGTCGGCCCAGAGGGCGGGGGTGTTGACGGAGTCCATGCCGCCGCTCACCGCCATAAGGCCGAAGAAGACGGGCACCGACCAGCTGGCCTCGACGAAAAGCAGGACCAATAACCCCGCCACCGCCGGCAGCAGCACGAAGCGCAGTAGCCTACCCGGACCGAGGCGGTCGATCAGGTCGCCGCCGAACAGCAGGAAGACAACCCGCACCAGGCCGTAGGTGCTGAGCCCGTAGGCCATGGTCTCGGCGGTGTAGCCGCGCTGCTCGGCGATGACCGACTGGTTGAAGACCAGCCCCGTAAATACGAAGGGAATGAAGAGGACGATCGGCAGCACGAGCTGGAAACGGCGGTCCCTCAGCACCTGCGACCGCGTCCAGGAGGTTACGTCGGCCCCGGTAGGGTTATTTTTTAGTTGAGCTTTAGCCACGGTATCCGCCCGCTGAAAATCGTCGTAGCGGCGCACGAGCAGCCAGATGGCCGGTAAAAACACCAGCAGCACCACGCCCCCCGCCATGGCCCAGACGGAGGAGTAGCCGTAGCGCAGGATCGCGAAGGTCGCCAGCGGCGGCAGGATCACCTCCGCCACCGATATACCGATGATGGACAGCGACAGCGCCCGCCCCCGCCGTGCCTCGAAGAAGCGGCCGATGGTGGTGGAGCCGATCAGCGGCAGCACGCCCTGCCCCCCGAGGCGGACGATGAACAGGCCCACCACCACGAGCGTCAGCACCTGCGAGAAGGCCAGCACCAGCGTTCCCACCACGATGAAGAGCGCCGCGGCCGTGCTCACGTAGCGCACCTTGATGGTATCGATCTGCTTGCCGATGACCGGTAGCACGAAGGCCGCCAGGAGGGTAACGCTGGAGTAGATGGCCGCGAAGGTGTTGTCGGCCCAGCCCAGCTGCACGGTCATCTGCGCCACGAAGAGGCTGATGAAGAAGGTCTGGCCCACCGAGCTAAAGAACCAGTGGAGGAAGCCGAAGCCGAGGTAGCGGGGATTCATGATAGGGATTGAGGGAAAGAAGGAGTGAAGGATGGAAGGGAGCCCACGGGTCGGTGCCCCTCAATCCTTCACTCCCTCAATCCTTTATTCCTTTTCGACAGGTTCCAAATCACCGAACAGGCTAAGATTCGCCGCCTTCACCTCCTCCTGGAACTCCTGCAGGTCGCCGGAAAGGAAGGTGTTGACCTGGCGGACGAAGTCACCGGCCTTGTCGGTAAACTGCTGCAGCATCAACTCC
>JBBSPZ010000099.1:0-13143 GCA_038258275.1 Chitinophagales bacterium
GGACGCCCGTGGCGCGCTTGTTTTCCTTGTCGTAGATCAGGGAGTAGACGGAGCTGTTGGGCCGCAGCGTCATATTGCCGGTCTCCTGGGCCACCGGGATGGTGGAGGAGAGGCTGCAGAAGTAGCCGCCGTAAGGACAGCCCCGGATGCAGCGGTTGCGGAATTGACAGGCCCCGCGGGTGCCTTTGTGTACGGAGGGATCGTAGGCGGTCAGGTGAGCGACCCGGCCGGCGGTGACGACGCGGCCCCCCATGTTCTCGGCGACGCCCTGGCGGAACTTGTCCTCCACGCAGTTAAGCGGCATCATGGGCAGAAACTTGCCGTCGGGCAGCTGAGACAGGCCCAGCAGTTCGCCGCTGATGCCCGCAAAGCTTTCCACGTAGTCGTACCAGGGCTCGATGTCCGCATAGCCTACCGGCCAGGCCGTGGCGATACCGTCTTTCGCGTTCGCCTGGAAATCGAGGTCGCTCCAGCGGTAGCTGTGACGGCCCCACATAATGGAACGGCCGCCCACGTGGTAGCCGCGCATCCAGTCGAAGCGCTCCTTTTCTCCGTAGGGATGCTCGTCGTCCTTGACGAACCAGTGCTGGCTCTGGGGCTTCGCTGTGTATCCCGTCCGGTTTTGCTTCATGTAGTGCTCCTGGATCTCCTCGGCGGGCAGGTTGTTGTTCAGCTCCATGTCCCAGGTATCGAGGTTGGCGGTGGGGTAATCCCCGTGCTTGACCATCCGGCCCTTTTCCAGGACGAGCGTCTTCAGGCCCTTCTCGCACAGTTCTTTGGCGGCCCAGCCTCCACTGATGCCGGTGCCGACAACAATAGCGTCGTAGGTAACTTCCGCGTCACCCTGAGAATTGAATTTCATATGATCGATTTTATGATGCCCCCATTAGGGGGGCGGTAAAATAACAATAATGTTCCGGCGATAGTGTTCACGCCCCATCATTTCCCTGTCAACTAACTTGCTAACCAACTGCAGGGCGGGGCCGCAGGTGCGGAGAATCCTACTTCCGGAACAGCTGCCACCATTTTCTTAGGGGCACTTCCTCCGGCGCGGCCTTGGGGTCGGGCAGGGACTCAAAGTACCGGTGCACCGATTTTCGCAGGGGGGGCGGGGCCGAAGCCAGCAGCTGGGGGGCGGCGTCGGGCAGCTCGCGCTGGCGGCGGTCCAGGGGCTGGTACTGGTCTACGTCGTAGTAGAAAAACGCGTCGCCCAGGCTCACGCTGTCGACCTCTCCTCGCTCGCTCCAGATGAGCAGGCGGTCTACCGGCAGGTCGTAACGCCCGGCGATCTGCCGGGCCGTGGTATCCCCGGCCTCGGCCGAGATTTCGTAGCGCAGGTAGTAGCGGTCGGCATTCAGCTCCCCGTCGTTGAGCAGGGGCGTTGCCCAGGGGAGCACCACCTCCTCCTCCCGGGTGTCGCGGGGGTACTGCTGCAGGTATTCCATCATGGCCGGCATCACCCGTTTCGGTAATTGGAGGTAGTGGCCGCCGCGGAGGCCCGGCAGGTACCCCCGCAGGTACTGGGGATTGAGCTCGATGACCACCTCCGGCCGCAGCCCCGTCACCTGCGCCACCCGGTGGAGGCTCAGTTTGCGGTACACCAGGACGCGTTCCGTAAGCTGGCCGTCCAGGGAGATCTGGGTAGCCGGCAGTCCGTAGTGGTGGTGGTAACTCATGAGGAAGATCGCCGCAATGAAGTTGGGCACGTAGTCGCGCGTCTCCCGGGGCAGGAAGCGGCGCAGTTTCCAGTAGTCGTTGCTGCCCGACCGCCGCTTGGCGCGGTTGACGTTGCCGGGCCCCGAGTTGTAGGCCGCCAGGGCCAGGGCCCAGTCGCCGTAGCGCGCGTACTGCATCTTGAGGTAATCCAGGCCGGCGGCGCAGCCCAGGGTGGGGTCGAGGCGCTCGTCTACCTCGCCAGTGATCCGCAGCCCGAGTTCGCGGGCCGTTCCGGGCATGAGTTGCCAGAGGCCGCCGGCTCCGACGGGACTGATCGCCCACGACCGCAGGGCGCTCTCCACGATGCTGAGGTGCTTGAGTTCCAGGGGCATGTCCGCCGCCGCCAGCTGTTCCTCGAAGATGGGGAAAAAGCGGGCGGAGCGCGCCAGCATCCGGCCGCTAGAAATGGGCCAGTGCTGCAGGTAGTTGACGATGCGGCGGTACACGGCGTCGTCCACCTGGTAGTCGAGTAAGGAATGGTCAAAGGCCGAAAGGCGCTGTTCCACGTCTTCGCGGCTCAGGTCCATGATCTGCCGGGCCTGGGCCTCGGCGGCCGCGGCAGATACCGCACCCAGCCCCTGGGGCAGGCACAGGAGAAACAGAATAATCAGTCGGTAGTAAGCAGCCAAGTTAAACGAATGTGGTAGTGGAATAGCGATCTGGCTAAAGGTAATAATTTATGCGACAGACAAAAGTTACTGAAAAAACAGCCACTCGATGGCCTTGGGGAACTCCTTGCCCCACCTCGCCTCGTTGTGCTGGCCGAGCGGATCGGTGGCCAGCTGGATCTGGAGGCGGTGGCTGCCCGTCTGCTCCAGCAGTTGCCGGCTGAACCGCTCCAGGTTGGGCACCATCGTGCGGCTTTCGGCCTCCCCCCCGTAGAGGTAGAGCCGGCCCCGGTACTTGTGGGTGAGCCGCATGAGGTTGAAGGGGATCTCGGGAGTGACCCACAGGCTCGGGCTGAAGACCATCAGCCGGTCGTACACCTGCGGATACAGGATGCCCGCGTAAATGCTGATGAGGCCGCCCAGCGAGCTGCCCCCGATGCCGGTAAACTCGGGACCGGGCAGCGTCCGGAAGTGGGCGTCGATAAACGGTTTTAATCCTTCGGCCAGGAAGCGGACATACTTTCTTCCGTCGCCCCGGCCGAGCTTGGTGCGAAAGGAGGGGGTGAACTCGCTCATCCGTTCGGAATCCGCATGGTCGATCGCGATGACGATGAGGTCACCCATGCCGCGTTCGGCCAGGCCGGCCAGCCGCTTGTCCACCCCCCAGCTGCCGTAGGGCGCGTAGTCGTCGAAGAGGTTCTGCCCGTCCTGGAGGTAGAGCACCGGGTAGCGCTTGTCGGAAGTATAATAATCGTGGGGCAGCAGGGCCGCCACCCGCCGCGTGCGGATCAGCTCGGGGATTACGAAGTGCTCGTGGATGACCTCGATGAGGGGCAGCAGCTCCTCACGGAATTGCAGCCCCGGGCTGGCCCAGTTTTCCACCCGGTCGGCCGCGAGCCAGTGATCGTGGGGGTAGCGGACGCGGTTGCTGGCGTTTTCGCCGTAGCTCCCCAGTTCCACCCCTTCCCAGCCGCCGCGGGTGTACTTATACTCCACCGGGAGGTTGTCGTGGTCGAAGTGAAAGGTGCGCCGGTAGGTGCCCGGCCGGCCGTCGGGCTCCATGCGGTAGGCCTCGTCGCGGGCCGCCCAGTGGTTGAAGGTGCCCGCGAGGTAGACGGGCCGGTCGTCTTCGGTGGTGGTGATCAGCTTGAGGGTACGCTGGGGCATGGAAGTTTGGGTAAGGCCGCAAAGGTAGTTACCGGCCCTGCTTCCGGCGCGTGGAAAGCTCCCGCCAGGTGATCAGCCGGATGCCCTGTTCCTCCAGGATGTCGGTGAAGGCGTCGCTCAGGAAAAAATTATAATCGAGCTGTCGCCAGCGGTTGCCCCAGCCGGCCACGCCCCCGGCCATGCCGGCACTTTCGGCCCCGTCCAGGGCGGTGTGGATCAGGAGTACGCTGACCCCGGCCGGCAGCCCGGTCAGCAGGTCGCGGTAGTAGGTGTCCATGCCGCCCGCGTAGTCGGACGGTTCGGCCGTGAAGAGGTGGTCGACGACCATATCCTGGTCCGTCAGCGCCTGGCGGTAGGCCGGCCCCAGTTGATCGAGATGGTTCTGACTCACCAGGGTCGGAAGCCCGTATTCCCGGCCGGTCTCCAGGTACACCCGGAACAGTTCCGGAGTGGCGGCCAGGCAGCCCATGTGGGTGTCCAGGTGCGTAGGCGCGATGCCGAGGGCCCGGGCCTTGTCGATCTGCGCCCGCAGTTCGATGCGGACCTCCTCCGGATCGGCGACCGCCGCCATTTCCGCGCAGCCGGGCCGGAGGTAGCCGGTGGAGTCGAGCAGGCTGCCGACCCGGTCGGCGCTGGCCACGCTTCCCCACCGGAGGTCGCGCCATTCGCTGGTCAGGACCAGGTGCATGCCGAGATCGGCCCCCGGCTTGGCTGCGGCGTAGCGGGCGACCTCCGGCAACCACGGGCAGTTCGCCATGATGCTGGCACTGCTCAGCCGCTGCCCGTCCAGTCCCGCAAAACTCGCCTGGTTGGTGGCGTGCGTCACCCCCAGGTCGTCGGCGTGTACGATGAGCAGCTTTTCGTCCGCGCCGTAGCCCAGTTGTTCGGCCAGCGTCTGGGCGGAAGCTGCCGAGCATAGCAGCAGCGTCAGGGAAAGGGAAAAAAGTCGTTGCATGATCGGGTTTTACCGGTAAGGTAATCGTCGCGACGGTACTGCCGTTTCGGGGCGCGTACTCCTCCCGGGTGACGGCACCCCCCCCGGCTGCAGCAAGGCAGGGCTTACTTTCGCAGCATGGTTCACCGCTCCTTTACCTTCCTGCTCTGCACCTGCGTCCCCGCCCTGCTGCTGCTGGCGTCTTGCCGGACCACTGCCCCGCCCCGCAAGTTTGCGCTCCCGGCGGTACTAAACGAGGCTTCCGGCCTGGTGATCGAGGGCGACGAGATGATCTGGCACAACGACAGCGGCGACGGCCCCTACCTCTACACCACCGACCTGCGCGGCGAACTCCTGCGCACCGATACCCTCGACGCCCGGGCCGTCGACTACGAAGACCTCTGCGCCGATGAGCACGGCCTCCTCTACGTCGGCGACTTCGGGAACAACCTGGGAAAACGCACCCGTCAGACCATTTACCGCTACGACCGGGAGCGTGGACGGACCGATTCGATCGTCTATACCTACCCCGGCGAAGACGGCAGCGGGCGACAAGCGAACAACAATTACGACTGCGAGGCCCTGGTGGCCGGTGGCGGGATGCTGCACCTGTTCACCAAGGATATGCTGTTCGGTGAACGGGCCTTTTACGTAAAGCACTTCCGGCTTCCGAGTACACCGGGCAATTACGTAGCAGAACTCGTGGACAGCCTCTACCTGCCCCGTCGCGTCGTGACCGGCGCAGCCCTCGACCGGGAATCCGGCACCCTCTACCTGGTCGCCTACAACTTTCGGATGCTCCTCAACAAGCTGCCGACCGGCTCGGCTTCCCTGATCGCCATCACGGACTACCCCGGCGACCGGTTCCTCAGCGGGAAGGTCCGCCGCCGCAACATTGCCTGGGCCCTGCCCACCCAGCACGAGGCGGTGGCTGTTTATGATGACCGCTACCTCTACCTGGGCGCGGAGGCGACGCGCCTGCGCAAACACGCGATTGCCCGGCGGATCCGGAGGCGGTAGCTAAGCTTAGTCGGGCGCGTCCCACTGCCGGCTGCCGATGCGGTAGTAGATAAGGTGGCGGCTTTCCGGACCGGCGACCCGCGGCCACAGGGTTTTCGCCAGTCGGAAGGCCCCGGCCCGGTCGGCGATCTCGCGCCGGATCAGGTCGCCCGCGTAGAGGTACAGCCCCCCGTAGTAGGTGGAGCGGGCCACCCGGTACCGCAGCGGACCGAGGGGGGTAAAGCGGCTGGTATCCGCCAATTCGCCCAGGTCGGGCTCACTGATCAGGTAAGCCAGGGCATCGCGGCGGTACACGGCCGCCCAGTCGTAGACGGCCACCGCCAGGTCGAGGGGGATGGGGTCGGGGGGCTGCCCGTCCACGTAGCGGGCGATGGCCAGGGTATCCACGATGGAGTTTTCGGTCTCCCACCGGCCCAGGTCGCCGGTGTTGTAGGCCATCAGCACGCCCCGGTCGACGGGCGGGATGCCCTGCAGCTCCCGGTCGCGGTACTGGTGCAGGCGCACGGTGCAGCTGATTTGCTTAGCGGGTAACAGGGACCCGATCTCTTCCAGGAAACGGAAGTAGGCTTCCCGTGTACCGGCCGTCCAGTCGCAGTCGATCTGCAGCTCCCGGTAGGAAAACGGAAATACTTCGTCGAGCAGCCCGGTCACCGACTGCGCAAGCCCCGCAGTAGGGTGGGTGAATACCTCATTGGTGAGGAAAATGACCGGCACGGCCGCTACCATAAGCGAATCGTCGACCTGCAGGAGCGCCGAGGGTTCCGCCCGCCCGTCGTTCCAGCTCACGTCGAAGGCCTTTATGTAGAGGCGATCGGCGGGGTATTTGGAAAGCAGTTCCGGGTGGGGATCGAGCCGGGTTTCCCAGTGGTAGAAGGCAGTGGCGGGGGGCGGCGTTTCTTTCCGGCAGCTAACCAGAGCGAAGAGGAGCACCAACAGCCAGCACCGCATCAGGCAAGCGCCACCATGTCCCCCAGCTGCGGGATCACCACCTCCCGGAAGCCCGCCCGGTCCAGGCTCTCCCCGAAGGGCTGCATCCGGTCGAGGGTGCCGTGCACGAGGAAGATCTTCCGGCAGGTGTCCTGCTGCCCGTTGAGGAAGGTGATGAGCTCGGAGCGGTCGGCGTGGGCGCTGAAGGAATCCATGGTCACGACCTCGGCCCGCAGCGCGTGATACTGCCCGTAGAGTTTCATGCCGTCGACGCCGTCGATCAGCTTCCCGCCGGGGGTGCCCGGGGCGCAGTAGCCGACGATGAAGATGGTGTTCTTCGGGTCGCTCATCGTGTTGGCCAGGTGGTGCTTGCTGCGGCCCGCGTTCATCATGCCGCTGGCGCTGATGATGATGGCCGGCCCGTCGAGGTAGTTGAGGGCCTTGCTCTCCTCCACGCTCTGGGTGTAGGTAAGGTTGTTGAAGCCGAAGGGGTCCGCGTCGGTCAGCATGTAGGTCTGCAGGTCGAGGTCGTAGCACTCGGGGTGGGCACCGAAGACGGTGGTGGCGTTGACCGCCAGCGGACTGTCCACAAATACCGGGATCCGCGGCAGCTTTCCGCTGCTTTCCAGCTGGTCCAGCATATAGACGATCTCCTGGGTGCGGCCCACGCTGAAGGCGGGGATGAGTAGTTTTCCCCGCTTGGTCACGCAGGTATCCTGGATAATCTTCAGGAAGCGGCTCATTTCGTTGGGCGGCAGTTCGTGCTCGCGGTCGCCGTAGGTCGATTCGGAGATGAGGTAGTCGCAGTCCGGCATCCGCTGGGGGTCGCGCAGGATGGGGCGATTCGGGCGGCCGACGTCGCCGGTAAAGCCGACGGTGGTGGTCGATCCGTCCTCCCGTTTCACCCGCAGCGTCACGCTGGCACTCCCGAGGATGTGGCCGGCGTCGCGAAACTGCAGCTCCACGCCCGGGTGGAGTTCGAGCCACTGGTTGTAGGGGTGGCCTACGAACCGTTCCATGGTGGGCTTCACGTCGGCCCGCACGTACAGGGGGTCGCGGTGCTCGTCGTTCTTGCGGTTAAAGTACTCGGCGTCCTTTTCCTGGATGAAGGCCGAGTCGAGCAGCAGGATCGCGCAGAGGCTCCGGGTAGCGTGGGTGGCGTAGATGTTGCCGCGGAAGCCGTCGCGCACGAGCTTCGGCACCCGCCCGCTGTGGTCGATGTGGGCGTGGGAGAGCACGAGGGCGTCGATATCGGCCGGGTCGAAGGGGAAGTGCTGGTTAAAGTCTTCCATTTCCTGGTTCCTTCCCTGGTAGAGGCCGCAGTCCAGCAGGATGCGGTAACCATCGTCCAGGGTAAGCAGGTGGGCCGATCCGGTGACTTCGCGGTCGGCGCCGCAGAATTGTAGCGTCATGTGGCTAAAGGTAAGCGGTGGACCCAGAACGACGCACCCAAGCTCGATCCGGGCGCGAACGCGGGTGCCGGGCAAGCGGCAGAACGCCAGGCTATACGGCCAGGAATCGCGCGGCGTACTCCGGCGGCGGCACCATGCGGCTCTCCCGCTCCCCGAACCACTGGTAGCGGTTGCGGCTGATGAAGTGGTACACCAGGTCCCGGAAGGAACGCGGTACGACGTCTAAGGAAGCCAGGTAGGCCCACGGGGCTCCCATCAGCTGAAAGGTGCGCAGGACGCTGTCGCTGTGGGTGTACAGCTTCCCGTTGTCGTACAGGACGACGGAGTCCAGCGCCTGCGGGTCGATCCCGAGGGGCTTCAGCAGTTCCGCCGCGGCGTCGGACTGGAGGGTGGCGAAGCGGAGCACTTCGTTCCGGTCGTTGCGGAGGATGAAGCGGACCGAGCCGATGCACAGCTTGCATAAGCCGTCGAAGAAGAGAATGGGGTGGGAGGTGTCCATGTCAGGGTAACACCGATTTTCTCCCTCAGGTTAGCCAGGGGTAGCTGAGGTCGCGCTCGGCCACGGTGTAGCCCTCCTCGATGTCCGGCCACTCGATGCCGAAGGCCGGGTCGTCGTAGCGGTAACCCCGTTCCGCCCCGGGGTCGTAGAAGTTGTCGCACTTGTAGGCGAAGACGGCCTCGGGGGAGGTGACCAGGTAGCCGTGGGCGAAACCTCGCGGCACGTATAACTGTAGGTTATTCTCTCCACTGAGGTAGACTCCGTACCACTGGTGGAGGGTAGGGGACCCGGGCCGCAGATCCACGGCAACATCGTAGACTTCTCCGCTAATGACCCGTACGAGCTTTGCCTGTGCGGCGTCATCGGCCTGTAAGTGCAGGCCCCGCAATACGCCGTGGGTGCTGGCTGCCTGATTGTCCTGTACGAAGGTGGCTGCGATACCCGCCTCCTTAAAGGTTTCGGCGTTATAGGTTTCAAAAAAATATCCCCTGGAATCATTGAAGATCCGTGGCTCAAAAAGTAGTAGTCCTTCAATGGACGTGGCGGTAAATGGCATGTATAGCGAGTAAAACGTCTGATAAAGATTCGACCGATGCCGCAGCTGATCGTGTTAACGGGCAGCGGGCCGGCTGGCGCGCAAGGTAATCATCCCCGTTCATCCGTGAGGAGACATCCCTCAATCCCTCAATCCTTCACTCCTTTGAAACAACCAGACTGGGAACAAGACTTCGCCTACCAACGCGTCCGCCACCTCGTGCAGACGCGCTTCCGCCGCCCGGCCCTGCCCGACCTGAACGCCCTGCTGTTCCTGATCGGCATACAGGAACTGGGCCGCTGGCAGGCCGACTTCTCCAAGGAAGAGAAGCGGGACCTCATGCACGTCGCCGTCTGCCGCCTCCTGGCCGAGGACGGCCACTACCGCTTCGTCGGCCGCGACGACGACGGCTGGCCCCACTACGAGCTGACCAGCAAGATCCCGCCTACCGATTTAGGGGGGCAGGAGCAGCTGTTGAAGGAGAAGATCATCGGGTACTTTGAGGACCTGGAAACCACGGAGGGGCGGATCGATGCCGCCTGAGCTTCCCGGGCGTACCGTAACTTCACGCCATGCGCCTACTCCTCCTTTTCTTCCTCGTGCTCAGTCTCGGGGCCTGTAACAATGCTCCCACCCGCGCCCTCATCGTCACCAACCTGGGCGAGATCGAAGTCCAGCTCTACCGCGAAACGGAGCGCCACACCCAAAACTTCATCCAGCTCGCCGACGACGGCTTCTACACCGGCACCCTTTTCCACCGCGTGGTGCCCGGTTTCATGATCCAGGGGGGAGACCCCACCAGTAAGGGCGCCCAGCCCGGGGCGATGCTGGGCATGGGCGGACCGGGCTACGAGATCGAAGAGGAGATCGGCGCCCCCCACCTCAGGGGCGCACTCGCCGCCGCCCGCACCCCGAATCCCGAAAAACGCAGCAGCGGCTCCCAGTTCTACATCGTGACCGGGGAACTGCAGACGGACAATTCCCTCGACCAGATCGAACGGATAAAGGACATCAAGTACAGCGATGCCCAGCGGCAGGCCTATAAGGAGCAGGGCGGACGCCCGGACCTCGATCAGGACTATACCGTGTTCGGGGAGGTCGTGCGCGGCATGGACGTGGTGGAAGCGATCGCCGAACGGGATGCGGGTACGGCCAACCGCCCCCTCGAAGACGTGGTGATCGAGCGGGTGACCATCAAGTGATCACAACAGGTGCAGCGAGCAGCTGTAAATAAAGGCCGGCGGCAGGTTCGCCAGGGTGAAGCCCACCGATACGTTGTTGAAGTTGTCCTTCAGCAGGCCGTAATCCTGGAGGGCGTACTGGTACTGCAGAAACTGCCCCTCCGGCTTGAGGATGTCCTGCGCCTGCCGAATGATGGTTTCCTTGACCGGCTGGTCGATCATGCTCAGCGGCAGGCTGGAGACGACGAAGTCTACGCTTCCCGGGGCAAAGTGATCGGTCAGTCGCTCCGCCCCTACGGAGAGTACCCGCAACCGCGTGTCCTGAATGCTGCCCAGGCGGTGGACGAAGGCGGGATTTATTTCGAAGGCGGTCAGGGTGCTCGCTCCGCTCAGTTTCTCCAGCAGGGCGCGGGTGATGCAGCCTTCCCCGGGGCCCAGTTCCACGACTGTCAGAGGGACGGATCCCGGGATGGCTTCGATGAGCCGCTTCACGAGCGCGGGGGAAGCCCGGGCAATGGCCCCCGTGGAGCGAAAGTTCTTTACGGCTTCCCGGAAGAAGGTCCAGTTATTCATAGAAAGGGGTAGTCGTAGGTGGGACAAAGAACGGCAATAATTAGTTATGCGCGCGGCAAGGGCACCGCCCCTGTATGCTGCCGGCCACAACCATTCGCGATCAACTATTGTACCCAACACCAAAGCCCCCCATCATGCTCCGCATCCTCCTGGTCGAAGACGAAGAGAACATTCGCGACACCGTCAAGCTCAACTTCGAAATGGAAAACTTCGAAGTGGTCACCGCCGAAAACGGCCGCAAGGCGCTCAAGCACGCCGGCGAGCAGCACTTCGACATCATGATCGTGGACGTGATGCTGCCGGAGGTCAACGGGTTCCAGGTAGTCGAGCAGGTGCGACTGACGAACCGGGATACCCCCATCATTTTCCTCACCGCCAAGGACCAAGCCCAGGACCGCATCCAGGGACTGAAAAAAGGAGCCGACGATTACCTCACCAAGCCCTTCGTCTTTGAGGAACTGCTCCTGCGGGTCAACCGCCTCATCGAGCGCACCAGCAAGTCGCCCGAAGTCCAGCCCAACCTCTTTAAGTTCGGCAGCAACCAGGTGAACTTCGCTACCTACGAAGCCACGGGCAACCAGGGCACCTTTACCCTCACCAAGAAGGAGGCCATGCTCCTCAAGCTGCTCACCGAGCGCCGGGGCGAAGTGGTCAGCCGCCAGCAGATCCTGCAGTCGGTGTGGGGCTACGACGTCTATCCCAGTACCCGCACCATCGATAACTTTATTCTGTCTTTCCGGAAGTACTTTGAGCAGGATCCCAAAAATCCCGCACACTTCCTCAGCGTCCGCGGCGTTGGGTATAAGTTTGTAGAGTAAAACCCCGCACCTGCGACCCCGCCCCCGCATGCAAGATCTTTCGTTCGCATATCCCGTCTGGTACCTCGCCCTCTGCGCGCTGGCCGGCCTGGGCGTGTCCCTCCTGCTCTACTTCCGGGCCCCCAATCCCGCCCCCCGTCCGGTGGTATGGGCCATGGCCGTGCTGCGTTTCCTGGGCTACAGCCTGCTGGCCGCCCTGCTGCTGTCCCCCCTGCTGCGCTTTGTCGCTACCGACCAGCAGGAACCGATCGTGGTCCTGGCCCAGGACGTCAGTGAATCCGTCGCCCTCGAAACCGATACCACGGCCTACGCCGCCGACTGGCAACGCCTACGGGATGAACTGGCCCGGCGCTACCGGGTCGTCGACTATACCTTCGGCAGCGAAGTCCGGGAAGCCGGAGAACTGAGCTTTACCGATAAGCAAACGAACCTGGACGCCGTCCTCACCGAGATCGCCGACCTCTACGGCAACCAGAACCTCGGCGCGGTCGTGCTGGCCACCGATGGCATCTACAACGCGGGCACCAATCCGGCCTACCGCGAATACGGCCTGCGGGCACCGGTATATACGGTGGGCCTCGGCGATACCACCCGGCGGCGGGACCTCCTCGTCAGCCGCGTGTTTCACAACCGCATCGCCTACCTCAACGACCAGTTTTCCATCCAGGTGGACCTCAGCGCCCGCAACGCCGCCGGGGAGGCCATCACCCTGACCGTCAGCCGGGTGGGGGAGCAAGGGAATACGGTCTTGCATACTGAGTCGCTCACCATTGCGGGGGATGATTTTTTCACCACCCGGGACATCGTGCTCGACGCCGACCGGCCCGGGGTGCAACGCTACCGCATCGCCGTCTCCGGGATCGGCAAGGAGGTCAGCACGGCCAACAACCAACGCGACATCTTCGTCGACGTCCTCGACGCCCGCCAGAAGATCTTGTTGCTGGCGGCCGCTCCCCACCCAGACCTGTCCGCCCTGCGCCAGTCGCTTCGCACGGGCCAGAACAACGAGGTGGAGATTGCCTACGCGGACCGCTTCACCGGCAAGCTGGCCGACTACGACCTGGTGGTCCTCCATGAACTGCCCTCCGCTACCCAGCGCCTGGACGGTCCGCTGGAAGCCCTGCAACGGGGCGCCGTGCCGGCCCTCTACATCACGGGGCCTTCCTTACCCGCTCCGCTGTTGAATGCCGCCCAGGATATCGTCGCCGTACAGGGCGGGGGACCGCAGGTGCAGGGCAACGAGGCCGCGGCGCGCCTGGTACCGACCTTCAATTCCTTCACCATCAGTGAGGACCTCAGGCGGGCCCTGCCGCTCTTCCCCCCGCTGAGCGTTCCCTTCGGCAACTTTGCCGCCGGCCCCGGCGCGACCGTCGTGCTCCGGCAACGGATCGGCCGGGTGGACACGGAGTTCCCCCTGCTGGCGGTAGGCGAGAGCCGGGGTGCCCGGACGGGCGTCTGGCTGGGCTCCGGCCTCTGGCAGTGGCGGCTCTTCGATTACCTGGAGTACGGCGACCACGCCCGCTTCGATGAGCTCATCAGCCAGCTCGCCCAGTACCTGACGGTGCAGGAGGACAAGCGGCGCTTCCGCGTCAGCGTTGCGGAAAATATTTTTGACGAAAACAAGTCCGTCCAGCTGGACGCCGAACTCTACAACAGCAGCTACGAACTGGTGAACGAGCCGGAAGCGACGGTGGTCGTGACCGGGCCCGAGGGGCGGGAATACGATTATACCTTCACCCGGACGGCCAATGCC
>JBBSPZ010000100.1:0-12892 GCA_038258275.1 Chitinophagales bacterium
GATCAATCAAGTCCGGCATAGAATTCAGGAGCTGGCCACCGTGCTCAACGGGGAAGACTTTGCCGTCCAGGAGCTGTTCGAGCGGCGAAGTGTAGCCAATTTGCGTGATTTGCTCGACGGAAAGCTCCTGCTTATCATTGATGAAGCCCAGAAGATCACGGGGATCGGCGAGGCCCTCAAACTGATGGTGGACGAGATCCCCGGACTGCGGGTCCTCATCACCGGCTCTTCCGCTTTCGATGTCCAAAACAACCCGGGGGAACCCCTCACCGGACGCAAGACGACCCTTCACCTCTTTCCTTTATCGGAGCGGGAATACGACCAGGTCGAAGCCCCTATCGACCGGGTAGACGGCCTGCGTCGTCGCCTGGTCTTTGGGAACTATCCCGAACTGCTCCAGCACGCTACTCCCGTCGCCCAGCGCCGCTACCTCCGGGAGCTGGTCAATGCTTACCTGCTGAAGGACATCCTGACCTTCGAGGGCATCCGCAACTCCAACAAGATGCTGGACCTGCTGCGATTACTGGCCTTTCAGGGGGGGGGATATCGTCTCCGTGAATGAACTGGGCAAGCAACTGGGGCTTGCCCGGAATACCGTTGACCGTTACCTGGATTTACTTTCCAAGGTCTTCATCATCCACCGGCTTACCGGCTTCAGTCGTAACCTCCGCAAGGAGATCACCAAAAGTGATAAGTGGTACTTCTACGACAACGGGGTACGCAACCTACTCGTGGCCAACCTGAACCCCATCGACCAGCGGCAGGATACCGGTAAGCTCTGGGAGAACTATAGCATCAGCGAACGGCTGAAGTACCAGCACTACGAGGAACTTATCGTCAACAACTACTTCTGGCGCACCTACGACCAGCAGGAAATCGACTGGGTGGAGGACCGCGGCGGACAACTGTACGGCTATGAATTCAAATACAATCCACGCAAGGAGGTGAAGGCCCCCGGAGCGTGGACCACTAACTACCCCGACGCGGAGTTCAGGGTGATCCATGCGGCAAATTACCGGGAGTGGGTGCGGTAAGTGTTTTGGCGCATCGCTGGATCGTAATCCAGTATTGACAGGTTATTTCGGGATTATACTCCAGGAATGACAGGTTTTTCCGCTCAGAGGACTTCCGGAGCCACGCGGTAATGGTCGCGGCTTCCCGCATGTGCCTCAGGCGCTGTATCCGAATAGGCTTTTGAAACTTAGCCATACACCAGAAGTTTGGTCTCCTCCATACTGCGCACCACGTGCCCGTAGGCAGTGCCTTCCTGCACCAGGTCCACCCGGTTCCCGGTGAGGTCTTCGAGCTCCTGCTTCGTGGTGATCAGATCGAACAGCGTAGGCAAAGCCCCTTCCCGAAATCGGATCAGCAGGTCGATGTTGCTATCGGGCCCCGCAGTCCCGGTGGCTGCGGAGCCAAAGAGATGTACGCACTCGATCTTATCCTGCTGCGCAAAATACCTGCGCAGTCGGGGCAGCAGTGCGTCGGGCGTTAGGGCAGAAACCATGAGAAAGCAAGTTATCCGATAGGAGAAATACTCCCCTTCGTATGCTAAAGTCACGTCATTTGAGGGAGGTGGACCCTACGCGCTAAGCCATCCGCACTGCCGCCCCGCTTGGGCTTAGTATTCCCCGTCCCAAACGTGCCTTAATGACATTCACCGACAAAGACCGCCTCACTCTCTTCACCATATACGAACACTTCATGACAGATACCAGCGATACCACTGGAATCGCTCATACTTTATTTGCCATGCCGGAGAATGGTTTGCTCCCCACCCCTATCCCACTAATGTGCACCCTAGATATCGCCCGTGTTATAGCCACATACATCAGCGCCTTCTCCCGATCCTCGTGCTCCCGGCGCTCGCTGGACGGGAGGTGGGCGTAGGCCTGGGGCAGGAAGGGGAAGGTGCCATGACTGACATCCACCAGAAAGACCACCTTGAATTCCAAGCCCTTGAGGTTATGAAAGGTAGAGATCCAGACGCCCTTGGGATCGCCCGTAGGCGTACTGCGCTCCGTGTGGTCGTAATAGGGGATACCCGCCCGGTGTAGGGCGGATCGGTAAGCCTTGGCGGCGTTACGGGTACGCGTAGCGATGCAGATATCGCAGGACAGCACCGGATCACTGCCATCGGTGGGATGCAGGTAAGCCTGTAGTTCCTTCAGCAGCTGCTGCAGTTCACCGGACTGAGTTTTGTGGACCATATAGGTAGGAGCCTTTCCGACGCGTAAGCTTACGTAGCCCGATTTCTCTTCCTTCCCTTCCTCAAAGTCACTGAAGTCTACGTCACTGATCACCCCGACCGCGGCCTGCTTGATCTGCTCCGTAGTGCGGTAATTGATCTTCAGCCGCCGGCTCCTGCGTCCCCGCACGTTGATGCCGGCTTCGCTGAAGATGATCCGGCGACCGTAAATCTGCTGCAGGGGATCTCCTACGAGGAACATATCGTCCGACTGCTCCGCTACGAGTGACCTCAGTAAGCGAAGGTGCACATTTGAAAAGTCCTGCAATTCATCGGCGATCACGTGCCGGAAGGGCTTTACGTCCTGCTGATCGTAGTGATTAGCTAATAGGTTGTACACCTCAAAGAGGTCGAGATATCCTTGCTTGTTCTTGATCGCCTGGTATTCTTCCACCAGTTTCCAAATACCCACCTTATCCTTGCGGCTAATGGCTTTTTGTCGGCCCCGCCGGGAGGCGTGGTAGTATTCCTCCTTGGTTTGGATTCCCTGAAAAAGGATTACCTCCTGGTATTCGCTGTCCAGGAAGCCCGGATCGTAGGCCGTCAGCTTGAAGCCGATGACATCTTCCCACAGTTCCGTGGAATTTTTGCTACCCGGCATATTCAGGATCTTGACGCCTGCGGGTAGTAGATCCAGCTCCTTCGCCGTATTGACCACGTAATGGTCGAGGTTATCGAGCACGACAAGGGAGGGGTCCACGCCGAGACTGTCCAACTCTTCCCTCAGGTTATTTTTCAGGCTGCGGGTGTAGGTCGTAAAGAAGATGGGCTGCTCCCGGCTGGCCGCTCCCCGGTGTTGCAGCACCTTGGCACGGTGCAGGGCCGCGACGGTCTTGCCCGTGCCGGCTCCGCCCGTGACCTTGGTCGGCCCCTTAAAGCTGCCCTCCACCAGGCGCAGTTGGCTGGGGTGCAGGAAGATGCGCCACTTGGCTACTTCTCCCTCCAGCATGCGGTTCAGCAGGTCGTCGTCGGTGAGCTCGAAAAAGCTGCGCTGGTTATTCGGACTGGCTTCCTGGGCAGCCCGGTCGGCAGAGGGGACCTTACCTTCCTCCACTTCGCGGATAATGGTATCGTAAGGGGAGCCCTCCAGCAGCATGGATAAGTTTTCGAGGGCTTCAATGGGGAGGTAATCGTAGAGCTGCTCGAGTTGCTCCAGCGTTTGTATTTCACGTACGGAGGGCAGGAGTATCGATGGGACCCCGATTGCTAAAAGCTGGTCGTCGGCTAGGGCGTCGTATGCTTTCTCCTCCCTGGCTTCGGACACGGAAGCTACCGGCTGGGCTACCGGCAACTCCAGTAACTCCTCCGCGGGCTTCGTAAATACCTGGTAGGAATGCGTAAAATCGTTCCATTCAAACAGCTTCCGTTCCGCCCAGGCCATGGCCTCGTCGTGGTTGTCGATGTAGAGGAGATGGTACAGGTTACCGGAGGTCGGAACGTGGATGATGGCCCGGTACTGCTTATTGACCCGCGCGGTACGCAGTTGCTGATCGGCGAAGGTGCTGATGGGCTCGAGGTGCAGACTGGGGTCCTTGCTGTTGGTCCGGAATTTCTCTAAAAACTCGGGTACGCGCTTCTGAATGTTGCGCGGCAACTTCAGGATGCTATCCCAGGCTTTGTCGTAGAGGGCAATTTGATTCATAGGTGCTCTAATTTCAGATCGGCGGCCTCCACGATAGCGTAGCCCCGTTCGGTGAATAGGCGGGCGTCGCGCTCGCCGAGTGGGCCGGATACAATCATTTTCTCCGTATTACCGATCACCGCCTCCGCGACCGTCACGCCGTCTTCGGTAAGAATGAAACTGCCCTCCAGGGCTTCGGGTACCAGGACCGATGCTGCTACGGCCCCCCGCAAAATGGCGTGGTAGGGTTGGTCATAGTATTCAAGGTATTCGTCACTTTCCACCACGGCGGGAGTATAGGCACTGCTGCTGGTTGAATCCTTTTCTGCGGGAGCGACCGAAAGCGTGAAGGAGGCAGCATTCCCTTCGCCGACTTGCCGGTATTCCGGGGTGGCGGGGGAAGCCAGCTGCAGTACGTTGAAGAGCCGCCAGAAATAGTACCAGGTTTCCTTGTCGTAGCCCTCCGCAGCGCTTATCGGTGGTTCCTTTACGCTTATTCGATAATATAGGTCGGAGCCGTAGAGGGCCGCAAAGGCTAAGAAGTCGAAGCAGACATCGCGGAGGGGCGGCAGGCCGTCCAACAGGGCCAGGGTCTCTCTGGTCGGCTGCAGCTGCGGATCAAAGGCGGATAACCGCGCCTTACCCGCTACCACGGCACCCACCGCCTGAGGACCATAATTTTCGGAAGCTAAGTCGGATTGGAAGGCGGAGAGGAAACTGTGGCAGGCACGCTCCATCTGCGAACGGTCGAGCCCATGCTCCATCCACCACATTAGCCGATGAACGCTGTGCTCCAGGGCGCCGAACTCCTTCGAGTCTACCTTACCCGGCACATCCATGATCTTCTTGGCTACCTTATCATGCGCTTTTTTGGTGTAAGCCCCTGCCAGTTCGTCCCAGCCCTTTCCCTCATTGCGTTTATCGTCCACGCCGAGGAGGCGTTCGGCAGACACTACGTCGTCGTAGGTCAGGGTCCAGCTTACGTACTGGCCGCTATCGAGGATGGCCTGTCGCTGTCCTACGTCGGTAGCAAAGCGGGGGTGTTCCCGGGAGGCGTGGAATTGCCAACCGTCCGTGTACACGGGGATTTTCGGGCGAGCACTAACCGTCTCTCCGCTGATACCTTTTCCATTCTCCTCTCCCCCCACTAAGCGCAGGACAAAGTCCGCCCGCGTGGCAAACCGCACGCCCTGGGAGGGCCCCAGCATGACCTGGGGTTGCAGGACATAGCGGTAGTGACCCTGCTTACTCTTACAGGCTATTTTGTATTCGATGGTCCCGTCCACGTTGTCCTCGGTAAACGTCCAGTTGCTGTCGGTCCGGGCGGCCAGCGTACGGAACAGCCGGACGAACCGGCTTTCCAGCTCACTCTCCTCGATGTAGCTCGTATTGGTCACTGAGCTTAGGCCATTGGGGATGCTCACCCAGTCCCCGCATTTTTCCAGGATGCGGCGGAACAGCTGCTCGGTCGCCAGGCGGCTGAGCGCGTGGTGGTAGTGCTGGGTGGAATAGGAGAAAATGCAGTGGTAACAGCCATCCTTTCCCCGGTCCTGACAGCTGCACGTACGGATCTGGTCGTAGGCCAGCCGTAGCAACTTCGTAATGTTGTCGGTAGTAAAGAGCTTGCCCAGGTAGCCCGTGCCGCCGGGAATGACGTCCAACATCACCAGGTAGACATCGAAGCGGTTCGTCCGGGAATTAAACTCCGGATATCCGTAGAGGGTGATGTGCTGCGGATTACCGCCGTAGAAATGCTTTAGTCCCAGGTTGAGCCCCGCCATGAACATGGTGATGTGCTCCTCCCGCTCGAATTCCTGGATGGGCAGCAAGATTTTGAGCACTTCGGACTGCATCTCGCGCAGCAGGAACAGTTCCTTCAGTACGTCGTCCCCTTCGCCCGTGTACGCGTGCTCCTTGTGCTTGCAGTAGGGGTAATGGTAATCGGCGGCCTCCTTACGTTGACTTGGCCTGTCGTCCTTCCGCTGGTGGGTCGTGGATTTTCCGCAGTGGCGACAGGTAATATAGCCGGCCGCGTTGACCTGCTTGTTGGCGATGGTGACGGATCGGCCCGTCTCCCGGTGCTGCTGGTGGCCGGCGTTCACCTCGCGCAGCACGACCTGCCGGCAGTACTCTACGCCGAAGGGAATGTCCACCAACGCAAAGGCGCCCTGGCTCTCACTTGCCGTGAAGTCGAAGTGTCGGGTGAGCAGTTGTTGGCCCCGTTCCCGTTCTTCCTTGTTGTCGCGGATGGTAGCGTCGTCCCGTTTGGCCGTGGCCTTTACTTCGCGGAGTTCACTGATGAGGTGCCGGTGGTCGGGGGTGGCGAAGCTCTGGTCGCCGCACTTGGGGCAGGGACCGGGGACGTAGACCGTTGCCCGCTGCAGGTGATCGCAGTTCCCGCAGTACTGCCATTCGGCGGTGGTTTCCTCGTAGTCCACCAGGTTGATGCCGGTGACGGGCAGCTGCCAGCCCTGGGTGTAGAACAGACTGCCCGGCACCAGCTCGCGGATGGCGCTGCGGGCCGAGCGGGTGGCCTCGACCGCCAGGGGTTGGTAATCCGTCGTTCCGTCCTCCCGTTGCCGGGGGGTGATGATCTGGGCGGTCATCGTAACGCCGGTTTCCGGGAAGGCGTAATTGGGCAGGAGCCCAAAGTTGGTGAGGTGCTCCAGCGTCTGCCGGTCCTGGACCTTTTTTCTGGCCGCCTTCAGTCCGCGGAGTTGTTGCTCGTAGATTTTGTAGGTCGGGTCTTGCTTTCCGTATTTCCCGCTCTCCAGCTCCTCCTGCAGGTAGGCCCCCTGCTTGCGCAGGGTTTCGATCTCGTCGACGACGTAGTGGAACGCCCGCTCCACCCGCCGCTTCAGGTAGCCCTGGTGGACGAAGGTTTCCAGCGCCTCGAAGGTCTCGGCATCTATCCCGTCCGCCAGGTAGCCTACGCGGAAGCTCGCCAGTAAATCAACCGCGCTGTTTTCGATGTAGTCGAGCAGCTGATTGGGTAGCCACTCCGGATCGGTGATGTTGACGGGGCGAAGTTTCAGGAGGCCCAGCCGTCCCGGAAGCTTATGCAGCACCGGGTCCAGGGCCGTCCAGCTGTCCACCAGGTAGGCGAGAAAGTGTCGCTTCAGGATCTCCCGGGCTGAGAGGAAGCAACCGGGGGTGTGCACCTTACCCGCCATCATCTCCAGGGGTTCTTCGTAGTAGAAGAGGTCGTGGCTCTGACTCGATTTTACCAGGTTGACGATCAGGGCGGAGCCGCTCTTCCGTCCGGCACGACCCACGCGCTGCAGGAAGTTGGAGGGGAGGGGCGGCACGGCGGTATTCATCGTCACGTTCAGGTCGCCGATGTCGATACCCATCTCCAGGGTGGAGGTGGCCACCAGCGTATTGAGTGAGTTGGTGTGCGGGCGCTCCCGGAAATCGACTTCCTTTCGCTCCCGGTCGGCGCGGTCGAGCAGGCCGGTGTGATCGGTGGCGTAGATGCGCGGGGCCCGCCGCCGGTTATAGACCGACTGGTAGTAGTTGTCTTCCGTGATTACGGACGCGTAGCGTCCCGCACACCGGTAGGTAATGCACGGAAGGTCCACCAGGGAATCGTCGCCCTCCAGTACGGTCTGCTGCACGTTGCAAACCGGGCATTGCACCGCACCCGCGGCCCCGCCCACCACCAGGGCATCCGGACGCAGGCAGTAGTTCTCGCCCTCCGGTCCGCTGCGTACGTCCAGTAGCTGCTCAGTAACTAACAATGGGAGCAACTGCTGGTAAAAGTCGTTGATGGCCTGCGCCTCGTCGGCTACGAAGGCGAAGTTGGCTTTGAAGTAGCTGTGGTACCAGTTTTCCTTCTGCCCATAGGTAGTATCGAGGGGCAATTCCCGGTTAATGGGCGTGGTGACCAGGGGGCGCGGAAAGCGACTGCGACTCCCGTAACCCGGATTCAAAAAGTGGCGCTTATCGCGGGTGTAGTTAAGGTTCCACTGTTTGGCGCCTTCGGTGCGGTATTTTTCCAGATAGGGATGGCTGACGGCGCCCCGCTGCCGCTGCCGCAGGAGCAAGCCCGTGACGAACCGGCCCAGGTCCTCCGGCTTAATGTTTTCCATCACGTTTTCCTGGAGCCAGGACCGCAGTTTCGGATAGACCCCCGCCACGCGATCGGCGTCGACGGCCACGGCACAGGTACGGGTCTTCTCGAGCGTACGCCCGATGGTGGAATTGTAGCCGAACTCGGCCACGGCTTCCCACCTGACCGCGAGGGCAAGCTCTTCCAGAAATTTGCGGCTGTACTTGCCGTTCGGGCTCCGGTAATCCTCCGGGTCGACCTTGCCGATCTTCTTGGCGGGGAAGAACTGGTGGACGTAGGCGTCCGTCCCCCGGTTCGGGTAGCTGTCGTTGAAGACGGACTCCCAGACGATGACGAAGCGCTCCAGGAGCTGCTCCAGGGTAAGGTCCCGGTTCGCTTCGCGGATAACGCGCTGCAGGGCGGTGCGGAAGGTGAAGCGGTAGTTGCGGGCCCGCATGAAGCCGGCCTGGTGGGCCGCGTCCTGTACCGAATTCGTGAAGGCGAGCACCTTGCGGTCGTGGTCGGGCGTTTCGTCCAGCTCGGTGGCCAGGATCTGGCCGGTCACTACGCTGGCGATGGTGGCCGCGCGACCGCCTACGATGCTGATGCTGTTGCCCGGATTGTTGCAGAGGGGGCAGGAGTGGTCGCTCCGGTGTTCGGTGTACTTGCGGCAGGCGATCACGGGGACCAGTCCTTCCGCCCGCTTGTTTTGGAAGTTCAGCGATACGGGATCGAGGTATCCGCGCTTCACCTCACTTGCCTGATACTCCGGGATGGGCTGGTGCTCCTCCTTGTCGGTATTAAAAAACCAGATATTCTTGTCCTTGGCGAAGAAGCCCTCGAAGATGCGCGCGTGGTCGGCGACGAGTTGGTCCTTGTTGTCGGGCTTGCGCGCCAGCCACCCGCTGCCCCCGCACTCGCGGCACTGCCAGAGGGGCAGGCTGAGCGTGGGATCGCCGTCCTTGGTCTGCCCCGGCTCCCGCCAGCTGAAGGCGGGCTCCGACGCGACCTTCCGCACTACCCCGCTGAGCTCGCGTATCCACTGCTGCACCTGAATGGAAAGGAGCGCTCCCCCCTCCGCGTTCCTGGCCTGATCGGCCACGCTAAGCAGGCTCGCGACGATGGCTTCCTGCAGTTCGGCATCCAGCGCGGCAAACCGTTCTTCCCGCCGCGCCATTTCCCGCAGCACGTCGCTCAGGGCCCTGGGGGCGGGGCCGCAGGATGCAATGAGCTGCCGGAAGAGCGCAGAACCCCGGATCCAGCCCGCCAGCTCGCGGGGGGAGAAGTCGGCGGGTATCCCCCAGATGGCCTTCTGGCGGTCCACGTAACTCCGGTAGCGGTCTTCCCGCCGAAACTGTAGCTCTTCGAGGATCAGGCGATCGGGCAACAGGCCCTCGTTCCTATCCGCAAAAAACTCATCCGGTGACAGGCGTTTCTCCCCGATGATGGCACCGTCGGAGAAGGTCTCCCCGAATACCCGTCCGGCGTACTCGCTCAGTTGCTGCTTGCCCTCCTCGCCGTCGCCGACGGTGGCGCTCGTGCCGACCGGACAGAGGTGACCCCGCGAAAAGCCGAACTTCAGCTTAAGGCGCCGGATCAGGTTGGCTACGTCCGAGCCCTGGGCCCCGTCGTAGGTGTGCAGTTCGTCCAGAACGAGAAAGCGCAGCAACTCCGGATCGTGGAGGTTCAGGGACCACAACTGCTGGTAGCGGGCGCGCATGAGGGCGTAGTCCAGCATCTTGAAGTTGGTCAGGAGGATATCGGGCGGGCTCTTCAGGATGGCGTCCCGGTTTTCGATTACGTGGTCCCGGCCCATGGAGCTGGGCCGCTCCTGGTCGCCGCCGGTTTTACCGGCCCCGATGAGTAAGCCTACCGTGGTGCCGGCTTCCCGCAGCTTCGGGTCGCTGTGCACGGCTTTGGCGAAGCGGGCCGCCTGGTCCGTCGCCAGGGCGTTCATGGGGTAAAGCACAATGGCTTTAATACCGGGTCGCTGGCGTTCGGCGTAGCAGTAGTCCAGCAGGGGATACAGAAACGACTCTGTCTTACCGGAACCCGTCCCCGTCGTCATGATGGTCCCCTCCGGAACGTGGCCATTCCGGGTTGTCAGGCGCTGAAACGCCCGCAGCTGGTGGTCGTAGGGGACGTACTTGTCTTTGATCTCCAGGGGTACCTCCGCCTGGCTGCCCGCCTTCGCGAAGGGGAGCTTGACGGACAGGTACGGCCCCTTGAAGATGCCCCGCTCCGGATCGGCCAGAAAGCCGTGGAAGGCTTCGCCTACGGCACGCTCCCGGAAGGTGTACGCCGCCTGAAAATAGGATTGGAGGGAGGCGCGGAGTTCTTTGGATTGGTGTAGGGGGAGCATGAAGGGCAGGCGGGAAACGGGAAGGTAGGAATAATTGCCGTTTTATGGGAACGGCCGGCTTGGTGTTTACTACTCTTGTCGGGGGTGATCTTGTACCTTACTCCCTTACGCTAACCCCAACGCTATCCCAAACTGTTATACAAGATTGTACGCTACTCCTTCACTCTCCAGACCCTTGAATTGTCCGTCTGGATAGATAGTGAGCGGTAGCGGTCAACCGAACTTCCTTACCTTACCCTCACCCATTCTTATCGACTGATGATCTCGACCGTAAAGATTGCCAACTTCAAAAGCATTCAACAGCAGACCATCGAGCTGCGGGCGCTCAACGTACTGATCGGGCAGAACGGCGCGGGCAAGAGTAATTTCATCAGCCTCTTTCGTTTTTTGGAGCAACTCAGCGAACAGGATTTGCAGTCATTCGTGTTTCAAAATGGGGGCATAGAGGACTACCTGTACAATGGCTTTGAAACGAGCCAAGAAATTGCGATCGCACTCGAGTTTCCGCTACCGAAAAATACCCAGGAGAGTAACCTCTACCGCTTCAGAATCGAAAGCAACGGAGAGCAATTTCGCTTCGTCGAGGAGTCAGTCGGTTTCTGGAAGAAAGACGACTATTCAAATCCCTGGCAGCAGGAGATCGGCCACTCCGACACCAGCGAGGCCAACCTGAAACAGGCTGCTGCTACCGGTAAGCACGGTAGAGTGGCTGGCTACGTTTATCGATACCTTACCGACCTGCGCCTGTTCCATTTTCACGACACCAGCGATAACGCCAGGTCCAAAGTACCTCAGCCGATAGACGACGTGTATCACTTCAAGTCGGAGGGGGACAACCTGGCGCCCTTCCTGCTTTACTTTCGGAACCACCACCCTCAGGAGTACTTCCGAATTGTGGAAACGGTACGGCTCATCTATCCCCTGTTTCAGGATTTTGTACTGGAAGAAAGTCCCTACGCCAAAGGGAAGGTGTTACTGCGGTGGCGTGAATCGGCCAGCGGGCAGGTCTTCTCCGCTAACCAGATGTCAGACGGCACCCTGCGCTTCGTCTGTCTGGCTACCCTCCTTACCCAACCCCCGGACACTAGCTTCGTGCCCAGCACGATCGTACTGGATGAACCTGAACTTGGCTTGCACCCATTTGCAATCGAAGTACTGGCCGATCTACTGTACAAGGCCACCCAATCCAAACAAGTGGTCGTCGCTACACAAAGCGCTAACCTGGTCAATTTCTGTCAACCACACGATATGATCGTAGTAGAACGAGACGCGCAGGGAGCTTCCACTTTCCGCCGGTTAGAGGACCAGGGCCTGGAGGAATGGTTGGAGGATTATAGCCTCGGGCAGTTGTGGGAACGGAATTTATTGGGGGGACGACCTTAGGATCGAAGTATGGCTACCGTATTTATGATCGTGGAGGGAGCGACCGAAGAAAACTTTTACGGGAAGACCCTTCAGCAATACTACGTCGATGGCAGTGGTAATTACCGCTGCTACTTCGAGGTTGTCCAGATGCCCAGTTTACGGAACACTACCAGCAGAATGCACAAGGGGGGGGTCGTTTCCTATGAATTATCAGTGAAGCAGGTCAAACGGTTTATTCGTCAGGCTTCCCATGCTGATCTAATCGTTCTGGTTTACGATTACTACGGACTACACCCAACATTTACCGATCACTTATCGACCCAGAAGTTAGCGCTCCCGGATCGAATCGGGGCCATCCGACACAGGTTTGAAGCGGAAATTGATGAGCCCAAGTTTCGATTTTACCTGCAGGTCCACGAATTTGAAAGCCTGCTTTTTGCCGGACCGGAAACTATCGCTGAACACTTTAATTCCCCGGAAAGCCTCGGTTTGTTATAGGCCATCCTGGAAGAGGCAGAGGGGAATCCTGAACAGATCAACAATCATCGCGATACAGCCCCTTCAAAGCGATTAGGAAAACTGTTTCCGGGTTACGGGAAAGTAACCGACGGGATTGGGCTTGCGGGGAAGATCGGGGTGGGAAGGATGCGGGAGCGGTGTGGGTATTTTGATGGGTTTTGTGGGTGGGTGGATGAAGCTATTTTTTCTTTCCAAAAAGCCTAGTCCAAAACCCGCGATTCCGCTCTTCACCCAATTTTCTTCCGCTTGCTGTAGTCTTGCTTTCGTATTCCGGGGCATTTCGACCGCAACGGCCACGCGGGGTCTCGCCAGGGGGGTAGAACTGGGCCGCTTTGCACGGGTGGGAAGCGAGCGTACCAGTAGGTATTTCATCGTGTGAGATGGTCCTGAAATACCACCCACCCACTCATTTAGTATACAGAGCGACTTCGATAGGCTTTACCCGATCTATTTCCGGTTGACCAAACTCAATCAGTTGGCTCCGGGCTGTGGTAAGCAGCCGTCTTCTCCAGCGGCCTTCTTGCGGATAGATGTCACCTTCCTCATTAAACCACCGTAGGGAGGTGTGCCAAAAATTTGCTCTTATGGGAGTATGTAAGGGCCGACAGGTTGCCGAGAACCCTGATTTGCCTTCGCGTGAGTAATTGATCTTTAAGCCGTTCATTTTACCGACCCGAAGAAACAGGCTCTCGAACTCCGCTTCGAAGGTGAAGTCCTCATGCTCTA
>JBBSPZ010000101.1:0-12577 GCA_038258275.1 Chitinophagales bacterium
GAAGGGAAGCGATTAGTCTACCGTTTCCTCTTCGGAACTCGATTTTTGCTTTGGCTTCTTCTGTACCTTCTTGGGACTGATGATGACGTTCATACGCCGTCCTTCCATCTTAGGCATGGCCTCGGCGGCGCCGAGGTCCTCCAGGTCTTTCATAAAGCGGAGCAGCAGTAGCTCGCCCCGGTCTTTGAAGACGATGGAACGGCCCCGGAAGTGTACGTATGCTTTCACCTTGGCTCCGTCCTCCAGGAAGCCGCGCGCATGGCGCACCTTAAAATCAAAATCGTGATCGTCCGTGTTGGGGCCGAAGCGCACTTCCTTGATCACGGTTTTCACCGCTTTGCTGCGGATCTCTTTTTCCTTCCGTTTCTTTTCGTACAGGAATTTCTTGTAGTCGGTCAGGCGAACTACCGGAGGGCTTGCGTTGGGACTGATCTCCACGAGGTCGAGGCCGAGGTCACGACCCCATTGCTTCAGCTTGCGAATGTCGAATACTCCGCTTTCCACCTCGGTACCGAGTTCCTGCGAGATCTGCTCGAGGTTGTCGCCGACCAGGCGTACCTCGGGTACGCGAATCATGTCGTTGATGCGAAATTGGGGGGTTGGTTCTTCTCTGCGTACGTATCGATTGCGGCCGCCGCCTCTTCTCTTAGCCAATATATCGGTGTTATGTTATAAAAAGTAAAAGTAAAACTAAGCCAGAAGTTTAATCTGGCGTCGTAAGAAAGTAAAGAGAAAGGGCTACCGCCGGCACCGGCCCGCCGCAACCCTTCCTCTTTGGTGGTTACTCCTCGGAAGCCACTACCTCCTTCTGCGCGATTTCGAGACCGTCGCCGGCTTCGTTCAGTTTCGCGAGCAGGGAGGAGCCACTTTCGGGGTTGTTGTTGAGGATGAATTCCGCAAGCGGATCCTCGATGTACTTCTGGATGGCGCGGTGCAACGGACGGGCACCAAATTGAGGGTCGAAGCCCTTCTCGGCCACAAACTTCTTCGCGGCCTCATCCAATGCAAGGCTGAAATCCAGCCCGATGAGCCGTTTGTACAAATCAGCCAGCGCAATGTCGATGATCTTAAAAATCTCCTCCTGTCCCAGGCTGTTGAAGATGACCACGTCGTCGATCCGGTTCAGGAACTCAGGAGAGAAGGTCCGCTTCAGGGCGGTGTTGATGACCGACTTGCTGTTCTCTTCGGCGTTTTCGGTACGGGACTTGGTGGCGAAGCCTACCCCCTGACCGAAGTCTTTCAGCTGGCGTACTCCGATGTTGGAGGTCATGATGATCATGGTGTTCTTGAAGTCCACCTTGCGTCCCATACCGTCCGTAAGCTGTCCGTCGTCCAGCACCTGCAGCAGGATGTTATACACATCGGGGTGGGCCTTCTCGATCTCGTCGAGCAGGATCACGCTGTAGGGCTTGCGGCGCACTTTCTCGGTCAGCTGCCCGCCTTCCTCGTACCCTACGTAACCCGGAGGCGCACCGATGAGGCGGCTGACGCTGAATTTCTCCATATACTCCGACATGTCAATGCGGATCAGGCTTTCCTCGCTGTCGAAGATGTACTTGGCCAGGGCCTTGGCCAGCTCCGTCTTACCGACCCCCGTGGGGCCGAGGAAGATGAAGGTGCCGATGGGCTTACTGGGATCTTTGAGCCCGACGCGGTTGCGCTGGATGGCCTTGGTCACCTTGGTGATGGCATTGTCCTGGCCGATGATCACGGCCTGGAGGTCTCCCTCCATGCCCACGAGCTTCTTACTTTCGTTCTGGGCTACGCGGCGGACGGGGATACCGGTCATCATGCTGACGACCTCAGCAATGTCCTCCTCGTTCACGGGGTAGCGCTTGGTCTTGGCCTCCTCTTCCCACTGCTTCTTGGCGTCCTCGAGGCTGCGCTGCAGCTTGCTCTCCTGGTCGCGCAGGTCGGCGGCACGTTCGTACTGCTGGTTTTTGACGGCCGCGTTCTTCTGTTCCTTCACCTCTTCGATCTTGCCCTCCACCTCTTCGATGTGGGCGGGAACCGTGATGTTCTTCAGGTGGGTGCGGGCACCTACCTCGTCCAGCACGTCGATCGCCTTGTCGGGAAGGAAGCGGTCGGTGATGTAGCGGTCGCTCAGCTTCACGCAGGCTTCGATGGCATCGTCCGAGTAGTTGACGTTGTGGAAGTCCTCGTACTTGGGCTTAATGTTGTTGAGGATGTGCACGGCCTCTTCGGCGCTGGGCGGATTGACGAGCACCTTCTGGAAGCGCCGGTCAAGGGCGCCGTCCTTTTCGATGTGCTGGCGGTATTCATCCAGGGTGGAGGCACCGATGCACTGAAGCTCCCCGCGGGCGAGGGCGGGCTTGAAGATGTTACTGGCATCCAGCGAGCCGGTAGCTCCGCCGGCCCCCACGATGGTGTGAATCTCGTCGATGAACAGGATCACGTCGCGGCTTTTTTCGAGCTCGGTCATAATCGCCTTCATCCGCTCTTCAAATTGTCCGCGGTACTTGGTACCGGCCACGAGGGCGGCGAGGTCCAGCATCACGATGCGTTTGTCGAAGAGCGTCCGGCTTACCTTACGGTCGCGGATACGGAGGGCCAGTCCTTCCACAATGGCGGTCTTACCCACCCCGGGTTCACCGATCAGGATCGGGTTATTCTTTTTACGGCGGCTCAAAATCTGGGACACCCGCTCGATCTCGATCTCCCGTCCGATGATGGGATCCAGTCGATCGTCTTCCGCCAGGGCGGAAATGTCGCGGCCAAAATTATCGAGTACGGGGGTGCGGGACTTGGAGTTGCCCTGTCCGCGGCCACCGCGGCCCTGACCTCCGCGGCCCTGATCGTCGTCCTCAAAATTTTCTTCCCCAGAACCGGGCGCCTGGTTCATGGGTAGGGATTCGTCTTCGGTAAAATCTTTTTCGTCTTTCACGTAGTCAAGTTCTGCTTTGTAAATTTCGTATTCCACCTCAAACTGCCGCAGGATCTTGGTCGCGGGCAGTTCTTTATTACGAAGAATGGAGAGGATCAGGTGCTCAGGACTCACCTGGGAAGTCTTCAGGGCTTTGGCCTCGAGGAAGGTTACCTTGAGCACCCGGTCGGCTTTATCGTTCAGGGGCAGCTTGGCGATGGAGTGACTGCTTGCCTGTCCGCCGTTGCGCTGTACGTTCTCACGGAGCGTATCCGTAAGCGCATCGATATCTACGGCGAGGTTGCGCAACACCCGCGTAGCCAGGCTGGTGCCCATGCTCAGGACGCCGAGGAGCAGGTGCTCCGGGCCCACGTAGGTGTGACCCATCTTCTCGGCCTCCTGCTTGCCACGGGCCATTGCCTGTTTTATTTCGGGGTTAAATTCCCGTTGTGGAGGATTCATTCGATAAACTTTGGAGGTAAAAATAAACCGGGGCGGGACCGCAGGTGCAGCGCCAAACCAGTGAGATGCGCCAGGGTCGTGCCCTAAAGTTAACGCCTAAGTGGAAGAACTGTGCCAGCTGGCGTAGACTGCCAAAAAAACCTGACAAATCGCCGGGCTGCGTCAACATTATTCGGCCGATGACCGGATGTACCTACTGGAAACAACCTAAGCCTCATATGGTTGGTCTCAGCGGCAGCGGAGGTGCCCCGTGGCCGGCGTGCGGTTAGGAATGTACCTTCGCATTTCTTCTACCAACGTCCCTGAACTTGAAACAGTACCTCCTCACCCTGCTCTTTGCCGTAGTCTTGCTGGCGCAGCCCCTGGGTGCTACGGGAGACAGTCTTTACTTCCTGCTCCCCTCCGATACCGTCGTCCTGCGGACCGATCCCGCTTCCGGTCACCTGCTCTTCGACCACTACCTGGCCCCCCGGCAGACCCTCTACGGAGCCGCCCGTTTCTACGGCCTCTCCCTCGACGACGTCTACCGCCTCAATCCCGAACTCCGCACGGGCTATACGGCGGGCACCAAAGTTACGGTCGCTATACCGCGGGAGGTGATCCAGCCTTCGTTTTCCCCGGATAGCGCGGCTTGGTTCGTTCCCGTGCGGTACCGACTTACGCCCGGGGAAACCGTCTACGGTCTGACGCGTCGTACGCTCGGACTGCCCGACGATCAGCTCATCCGTCAGTTGAATCCGGGGGTTGACCCCCAGCAGCTCTCACCCGGTCAGGTACTGAAGATCGGCTACCTGCGGCTCGACGGCATTAATCCAGCCGCCCAGGTCGAGGTCGAAGATCCCTACGTGCTGCGTAACCGCGGGATGCGCGAACTTTGGGAGGGAAGCACGGCCGGCAAGACCCTGCGCTACACCACCGGCAAAGCCGCCTGGACCAACCGCGGCGACCGCAGCAAGTGGATGGTACTGCACCGCACCGCACCAATCGGCAGCATCATCGAGATCGAGGATCCCCGCAGTCGGAAGACCGTCTACGCTAAGGTGGTCGCCCGCATCCCCGAGCAGGTGTACGACAGTAGGGTCATCGTGGTCGTCAGTCCCCTGCTGGTCAAGGCCTTCGGCGTCCGGGACCAGGAGTTCTACGTGCGTACTCGGTACTTGGCGCCTCAGTAATTACCTTCGCGGCGATGCGGTTGAAGCAACTGGAGATAAAGGGATTCAAGAGCTTCGCCAGCCAGACGGTGGTGAACTTCGATGCGGACGTGATCGGCATCGTCGGTCCCAACGGCTCGGGGAAAAGCAATATCGTCGACGCCATCCGCTGGGTACTCGGTGAGCAGAAGGGTTCCGAACTGCGACTGGATAAGATGGCCTCCGTCATCTTCAACGGCACCCGGAAAAAGAAAGCGGGGAACCTGGCTTCGGTCAGCCTCACCTTTGAAAACGACAAGGCCGTACTGCCTACGGAGTACAGCATGGTGACCATCACCCGCATGCTCTACCGCAGCGGCGACTCCGAATACCGCCTCAACGGGGTGCAGTGCCGGCTGAAGGATATCCGTGATCTATTTCTCGATACCGGCATCGGCTCCAACTCCTACGCCATCATCGCCCTGGGCATGGTGGACGATATTCTGGCCGACAAGGACAACAGCCGACGGCGCATGTTCGAGCAGGCCGCCGGGGTAAGCAAGTACAAGAACCGCAAGAAGGAAAGCCTGCGGAAACTTAAAAATACCGAAGACGACCTTGACCGGATCGAAGACGTGCTCCACGAGATCAACAACCAGCTCACCTCGCTCGAAAAGCAGGCCAGGCGCGCGCGCAAGTACCGCGATCTCAAGGGGCAGTACCGCGACCTCAGCCTCCTGCTCACCGGTATCCGGGTAGAACAACTCCACCTCGACTACGCCAAAGTCAAGCACGAGATCACGGAGGCAGAGGACGCCTACCGCGCCGTCGACACCCGCATCACGGCGCTGGAGGCCCGCCTGGAGGAGGAGCGTCGCAAGCACATCGACAAGGAAAAACTGCTCGGCGAGCGGCAGCGGAAGCTCAACGCCCTCGTGGGCGAACTCCGCGGGCTGGAGAACGAAAAGCAGCTGCTGCAGCAGCGGCGCAGCTTTGTGGTCCGCCAGACCAGGCAGCTCAACGACGACCTGCTCGAAGCCGGTAGCCAACTAGCCGGCTACAACGAGCAAATCCTGCAGATGCAGAAGCAGGTGGGGGCGGAAAGTGCCCAGCTGAATGACCGGCAGGCCTCCCGCGACGCCGCCGAGGTCGCGCTGGCCAGGGTGAAGGAAGGCCACGCCGGCATCAAAACCCGCCTCGACAGCGGTCTGCGTCAACAGCAGGAAGAGGAGCGCCGCATCTTCGAACTCGAAAAGCGACGCGCCATCAACGGCAACCAGGTCGAGAACTTCAAGTACCAGGTCGAACGCAACGCCGGGGAGATGGACGGCCGCCGCGGCGAACGCGACAGCCTCCGGGAAGCCCTGCAGGAGCTGGAGACCGAGGAGGCCACGAAGGTCGCCGGAGTCGAGGTGCTGGAACGGCGCGAAGGCGATCGCCGCGAGGCCCTCGAAAAGGCCGAAGTAAACGTCGAGCACCTGCAGACGGAGCTTAGCCAGATTAACCGGGGCCTCGACGCCCGCCGCAACGAATTCAAGCTCACCAAGAGCATGATCGACAGCCTGGAAGGCTTCCCCGAATCCATCCGGTTCCTCAGTAAGAACAAGCAGTGGACCGCAGACCCCCAACTACTTTCCGACCTCCTGTTCGTGGAACCGAATTACCGCGCCGCCATCGAGAATTATCTGGAAACCTACCTCAACTACTACGTGGTCGAGTCGGTAGAAGAGGCCCGCGCCGCCATCCGCCTGCTTGCCGATAAGCAGAAGGGCAAGGCCAATTTCTTTTTGCTCGAAGGCATCGCTTCACCGGAAGACACCGCACCCGCGACCCCGCCCGGTGCCCGTCCGGCCAGTGACGTCCTGACCGTGGACGCGCGTTACCGGCCGCTGACCGATCGGTTGCTGCGCGGCGTTTTCGTGACGGACGATGAAGCCCTGCCCGGACAACCCGCCGAGGGCATCACCTTGCTTTCGGCCGGTGGGCGCTATATCCGGCGTGCCTTCTCAGTCAGCGGGGGCTCACAGGGACTCTTCGAAGGCAAGAAGATCGGCCGTAAGAAGAACCTGGAGGTACTGGAAAAAACCATCCGGGAAGCAGAAACCCAGTCCAGCGCGCTGGAAAGGGCCCTGGGGGAAGAACGCGGCAAACTTACCGCCCTGCGGCAGCAACGGGTTGACCGCGAGATTCAGGAAAAGCAGCGGGAACTCAATCGCCTGCAGCAGAAGCGGGCCGGCCTGCGGGCGCGGGTCGATGGATTCCTGACCTACTTCACCGATACCGAAACCAAGAACCGCAAGTTGGAGACCGACATTGAGGGGATCTTCACCCTTAACCGGGAGATCGAAGGCCAGCTGGAATCGCTACGCGCCGGTATCGATACGCTCCGGGTAAACGTGGCGGGGACCGATGAAGCATACCGCCGCCTGAGCGAGGAGCTGTCAGTCGCCAGCGCGCAGTTTAACCAGGAGAATATCCTCCACATTCAGCAGCAGAACCGGGTGCAATCATTGGAGCGCGAACTCGCCTTCCGCCAGACCCGCCGGGAAGAGCTCGGCAAGCAGGAGACCTCCAACCGCGACCAGCTCAGGGAACTGGATCGGGAAGCCCGACAGTTCGACGCGCAGGAGGTCAACCTACAACGGAACCTGGAGACGATGTACGCCGACAAACAGGCGTACCAGGCGACGCTTAATGCCGCCGAGCAGGCCTACTTCGACGCCCGCACCACCATCAACGGATTCGAGGACGACCTGCGCCGGGAGAACCGCCTGCGGCAGGATACCCAGGTGAAGGTCAATCAGTGGAAGGAGAAATTCACCGACGTCAAGTTCCGCATCAATTCCGTGGAGGAACGGCTGCGCATCGAGTTTAACCTCGACCTCGCGCAACTTGCCGAAGTGGAGGTGGAGGAGTGGACCGGCTCCATCGCCGAGCTGGAAATGAAGGTAGAGCGCCTGCGCAGCCAGATGGGGAACTACGGGGAGATCAATCCGATGGCCGTGGAAGCCTACGACGAGATGAAGGAGCGCCACGAGACCATCACCGCCCAGCGCGACGACATCATCGATGCGAAGGAAACCCTCGTCAAGACGATCAAGGAGATCGAAGAGACCGCGACCGTACAGTTTCTTGACGCCTTCGATCGGGTGCGGGTATATTTTATCGACGTATTCCGCAGCCTGTTTACCGAGGACGACAACTGCGACTTGATCCTGCTCCATCCGGAAGATCCCTTGGAATCCGGTATCGAGATCGTGGCCAAGCCCAAGGGCAAGCGGCCGCAGACCATCAGCCAATTGTCGGGAGGCGAAAAGACCCTGACGGCCATCGCCCTGCTCTTTGCCCTCTACCTCCTCAAACCGGCCCCTTTCTGCATCTTCGACGAGGTGGATGCGCCCCTCGACGATGCCAACATTTCCAAGTTCAACCGGATCATCAAGAAATTCAGCAAGGACAGCCAGTTCATCATCGTCACCCACAACAAGCTCACGATGGAGTCCGTCGACAGCATTTACGGCGTCTATACCACCGAACAGGGAGGATCGGGCGTATTGCCGGTCGAATTTACGGAACTGGAAGGGAGTACGGACTTTGCCGCCCGCTCCTTACAGTAACTGCTTGGCGACCAGGTAGCCCGAGGTGCCGTTGAGCCCGGGGCCGGGGTGGGTGGCGGCCCCGATGTGGTAGAGGTTTTTAACGGGCGTATCGTGGCCGCGCAGATCCGGCAGGGGGCGCCAGAACAGGAATTGGTCCAGGCTGGCCGCGCCGCAGTAGGGGTCGCCGCCCACCAGGTTCGGGTTGATGCGGGCCAGGTCGGCGGGCGAGAGCACGTGGCGCTCGAGAATGTCCTCCCGGAAGCCCGGCAATTGCTTGGCCAGGATATCGATGACGCGATCGGCGTAGGCCTCGGCAATGGTTTCCGTCCATTCTCCCCCGCATTCGATCTCTCCCTTGCTGTCTCCTTCGGGGTAGGCCGGCAGTTCCTGCAGCTGGATCCAGATGGTCCACTTTCCCTCCGGGGCACGGCCGGGGTCGATGGCCGTGTGTTGCCCCACTACGATGGTGGGTTCAGTGGGCAGGAGTCCACGGACGGCCTCGTTGACCGCCCGGCTCACGCCGTTTAGGCCGGGCGTGACGTGGACCATCCCCGTCCGGGTAAGCAACGGATCGGGCCAGCGGGGAGGATGGTCCAGGGCCAGGAGAATCTGCATGTCGCCGCGGCCGTAGCGGTAGTCACGGGTTTCCCGCTTCGTTTCCTCGGGCACCGCTTCCGGTGGCAGCAGGTGGGTGTACAGGGCGGTGGGACTGACGTTGGCCAGCACGATGTCCGCCGGGAACGCTTCGCCAGCAACGCTCACGCCCGTTGCCTTACCGTCCTCTACGTGGATCTTCTCGACCAGGGCATCGGTGCGGCACTCCCCGGCGTGGGCCTCAATGATACGCACCAGGGCCTCGGACAGGCGGGAGCCGCCGCCCTCGGGCACGGGCATGCCGACCCGTTCGAAGGACGCCAGGATGACGCGGAGCATGAGGCTGCCCGCCCCATCGTCGGGGCCGAGTCCGGTGTGAAGCGTCCAGGGGGCGATCGCCGCTTTGACCACTTCACTCCGAAAGGTATTGTCGAGCCACATTCAGGTACTTGAGTCCCTGCTCCTCCAGAGCTTCCTTCAGTTCGCCGTAGAACGGACCGGAAGTGAACAGGGGATGGAACCCACTGAATACCTCGTGGCGGAAGCCCGCGACGGACAGTTCCTTGGTGAGGATATTCCCGCCCAGCCACTCGTTCTTCTCAAAAACCGTGACGTGGTGGCCGCCCCGGGCCAGGAGGACGGCGGCGCAGAGGCTGTTGATGCCGCTGCCGATGATGATGACGCGTTTGCTCATACGGGCTGATTAGTAGGAAGATGGCATTCGTTCGGACAGTTGCTTGCGCAGCAACGTGACATCGCCCAGGTACTTTTCCACGAAAGGCAGCAGCCCGGCGATCTGTTCGAGGCGATGGTCAGTTGTTGACCCGTCAATTTGCTCCGCCAGGTACTTCCGCGCCCGTTCCTTCAGCTCCCGACTATTGCCGATGCGCCGGAGGGCGGTCAGGACCACGAAGCGGTAGCGCGAACCGATGCTCACGGCCAGTACCGCGTCGAGGGTCGAGGCGCGGTCGTGCAGCCGCAGATCGCGGCGGCTCAGCACGTTGAGGGCCTCTACGTACACCTTATCGAAACGGGAGGCGACGAGTTGGCGGAGGCGTTCCTCCAGGGCGAGCGGCAGCGGCTCGGATACGGGGTGCTCCTGCAGCAGGACCTTGAGTTGCAGTAGGGCGTTGCGCTGCAGGCGCGGCTCCGGGCGCAGTAGGTAGGCCCCGATCACTGCTAACGCTTCGGGGGGTGGGGTTGTCAGGACCAGTTGCGTCCAGCCGACTTCGAGCTGCTGGGGCCAGTTCACCGGGGGCAGGTCCAGGTAATCGGGGTCGTCGACCCGCGCGTTCATGGCCGCCAGATCGATCCGGGCGTCTTGGAGGTCCAGGCCGTTGGTGGCCAGCAACAGCCGGTCCAGGTCGGGATATTCCCGGGGCTGCTCGAAGGCCTCCCGCAGTAAGCGGGCGATCCGGGCCGGAGCGTAGTCCATCTCCCGCAGGGCTACGACGAAGTGATCTACCTGCTCCGGATGGTCAGGCAGTACGCTTTCTACGTGTTGCCCGGCAAGGTCGGGACTGAAGCGGCTGACCGTCAGCAGGTGGGTTTCCAGGCCGTCGCCGTCAAACTTATCCGCGGCATACACCGCAAAAAGGCGACGGGCGGTCTGTTCGTCACGAAAATTGGTCAGGGCGCGTAAGATCTTGGACGTAAAGGGGTGACGGCCTTCGGATTCCAGTTCTTTGAGTAGGTAATCTCGTGCAGACACCGTACCCAGGGTACCGATCGTGGCGTAGAGGAGAACGGCGGTCCGGTGGCTGGCGGTAGGGAAGAGCGTCAGGAGATAGGGAAGCAGAAAGGGGCTGAAGCAGGACAGGTCGTGGTGCACCCCGCGCTGGCGAAAGCGATCCAGGGCGGCGTGCAGATCTTCTTCGTCAAAACTGAAGAGCTTGGTCCACTCCGCGTGGCCTGCCCAGAACCTGGCGTAGTCGGACCCGAGTGTCGATTCCGGGAACGCCGCTTGGTAGCCGGCAATGAGCCCGGACAATTCGGGCGGGTTTGCTCTGGCGGCGAGGGAGGCCCTAATCCGGAACGGCAGGGTAGCGGCGAGGTCACGGAAGTACTTCCCTGCCGCTTCCCACTCATTCCCGTAGGTGAGTTTAAACACGCTGGGAGGCAGTCCCCCGAGCGGAAGCGAAACGACCGTGACATTTCCGGTTGGGTAGATTTGAGTTCCGAACGTGGCCTCTCCATATGGGGTGGGTAGGGTAAGTTGGTGAAAGTAGGGACGCATAGTCAGGAATCAACACTATTCGCCGCTGCCTGGATTAATACGACCTGATCCCTGTGGTACGGCGGATCAGGCGGCAGGGGACTGGACTCTCCCTCCCGTTGCAAAATCCCGAAGATCACCGGCACGGCAAAGTGGGCAGCGGGATACGCCGTGTGCCCGTCCGTAACCACCAGCACGGAATCCGGGCGGGGCCGCAGGTGCAGGGCCGCCCGGATGCCCGCGGCCATATCGGTCCCCCCGCCACCGGGCAGGTAGTCGAGGGTGAAGGCCTGCTGAACCGATACGACCGTCACCGGATCGTACGCTTGCTGGTCGCAGGGGATGATGGTGACCGGATAGTCGAACTGCCGCACCACGGCGGCCACTTCCGTCAGCGCGCGCTGGAGCTCGGCGGCCTCCATGGAACCGGAAGTGTCCACGACGATGGCGATGCGGGCCGTGCGGTCACCGCTGAGGCTGGGCGGCAGGATGGGATGATAGACCGACTGTCGCCGGCTAGGCCGTAAAAAACTGTAGTCGGTACGGCTGCCGATCCCCCGTTGTATACTCACGCTCATCCGGTGGCCGAGGCATTGCCGCCAGTTGACGTGGCTGCCGAGCACCTCGCCGGCCCACTGCCGCCAGCCCTCGGAAACCTTGCCCAACTCGGCCTCGCGGGTACGGCGGGCAACCTCCCGGCGGATGATCTCGTCATCGACGGTAGAAAGTTGCTGGCGGTCGCCGGTTTCCCAGGGGCGGGCCTGTCCGTGGATGCCGCTCCCTTCATCGATGGGAAAGGTTAAGGCCTGACCCCCGGCATCCATGCGGTGGAGGTAAGATTCCGCGAGCTGGCCGGTGGGGTAGCCGAAGTCCTGCGGCAGCATACCCGGATAGGCGGTGGGCATGCGCAGGCCGGCCCAGGGAGAATCGTTGATCTCGAAGTCACAGGCGACGTTCCACCTGCGCGCCGCCGCCGCTTCGCGAATGCCCAATTCCCTGGCCCGTTCGCCGTGGCGCCGCAGGCGGTGACTGATCTCGTGCACCCACAAAAAGGCCAGTTCGCTGAGGGCTTCCCGGCGCGGGTGGGCTGCCCAGATATCCGAGACTACCGCCGGATTCCAGTACACGTTATAGTGCAGATCAATGGAAGCTACGTCGACCTGGGGCGTGACGAGGATGCGACAGCGGTACAGGGCCGGCGCGAACCACGGCAGCTGATCGGCCGCGTACGCCCGGGCGAAGCGGATGCGATCGGTGACCTCGGTGAAATCAGGCGAGGACATCCACGAATTCGGTGAAGGCCGCGTCGCTGAAGACTTCCGTGATGAGGCCCATCACCTCCGCCGTGGCCTGCGGGCTTTCCCCCCGCGCGGCCGCCGTCAATTTGCTGAGCCACCCGGCCCGGGCGAGTTCCTTGAGGGGAACGAAAATCACGTCCCGCCTTTCGTCCTCGAAAACCTGTTGCGCCAAGCGGAGGTAGACGCGGGAGTAGCCGACCAGGTGGTCCCCGTCCAGTTCGCGCTGCAGGTAGGCGTTGAGGCCGTAGAAGACGACAAACAGCTCCGCGTCATCCAGCTCCCTGACCGTCAGTTCCGCGCTGCCGTCGAGGAGCTTTGCGGGATCGGGAAGGCGCAGGTTGGTGAGGTACTCGACGAGCGGCAGGGCGGTGGCTTCCCCCAGGCAGCCGGCCCCC
>JBBSPZ010000102.1:0-11810 GCA_038258275.1 Chitinophagales bacterium
CACCCCAATCTCGGCGGCGACCCGGGGGCGGTTCTCCCGCACCGCCCCCCGGGCGGCGGCCCCCGGGGCGGCGGGGGCGGGGCGGGCCGGCCGGCCCCCGCCCCCCCCCCCCCCCCCGGGGGGGGGGGGCCGGGCGGGCGGGGCGCACGACCGGCTAATCCGGGCACCTACGTCTGGGTGGCCGAGGTAAGGATGTTCAACGGTGACCTCCGCAGTAAGACCGGCTCGGTTACGCTGGTGTCGAAATAAGGTATTCCAGCTCGGCCAGGGTAGCGGTACCGAGGTATTTCCGCGCGACCCGGTTGATTTCCCCGACCGTAAGCGCCAGGTACTGCTCGATCTCGGTATTGATGAGGTCGGGCTCGCCCAGCAAGGCGTAAAAGACGAGTTCGTTGGCCCGGTTACTGATATTGGCTTCCCGGTAGTGATTGCGCTGCTCGAGCTGATTGATGACCTTATCGAGTTCCTCCTGGGTGATGCCCTCCTCGACCATTTCCGCAACGGCCGCGTACAAGGCGTCGCGCGCGGTGGCGTAATCGATGTCCTCACTCGGCCGGGCCTCCACGATGATGCCCCCGGCCTCCAGGTTGTCGTTGATGCCGGCACTGACCTCGGCGAAGAGCTCCGAATCGCGCACGAGCCGGCGGTACAAGAGGGAAGACCGGCCGCCGCCCAGCAGGAAGCTGAGCACGTCGGTGGCCGGGAAATCGGGATGCACCCGGTCCACGGTACGGAAATGCAGGTAGATCACCGGACTGGGCACCTCCCCCGCTACCCGTTGGTGCCGGAATTCCAGCTGATCCGGCTCCGGCGCGATCACCGGCCGGGGCAGGCGGGCGTCCGAGGCGGGGATGTTGCCGAACCAGTGGGCAACGCGGTCGCGGATGGTAGCGGGATCGAAATTACCGGCAATGCAGAGGATGGCGTTGTCGGGGCGGTAGTAGCGGTAGTAGAACTCCTTCACTTCCTCCAGCGTCGCTTCCTGGATGTGGCGGATCTCCTGACCGATGACGGGCCAGCGGTAGGGGTGCTCGCGGTAGATGAGGGCGTTGAAGTGGTGGTAGAGGTCGCCGTAGGGCTGATCGATGCAGGTTTCCTTGAATTCCTCCACCACGACCTTCTTTTCTTTTTCCAGGGAGCGGACACTGAACCGGAGCTTGCGCATGCGGTCGCTCTCGAGCCACAGGGCGGTCTCGAGATTCTCGGCGGGCAGGGTGTCGTAGTAGAGGGTATAGTCGCTGCTGGTGACGGCATTGTTCTCCCCGCCGGCCAGTTGCAGGGCATCGTCGAAGTTGGGCACGTGCTCGGAACCGGCAAACATCAGGTGCTCGAAGAGGTGGGCAAAGCCAGTCCGGTGGGGCGGATCGTTGCGGCTGCCGACTTTGTACAGGACATTGACGGTGGCCACGGTGCGCTGCGGGTCGTGGTGCAGCAATACGGCCAGGCCGTTCTCTAAAGTGTAGCTTTCAAACTTGATCATACGCCAAAGGGAAACCCCCGCGCATCGGTATAGTTGCTATGACTACGGCCCTCCGGTTCACTGCCGCTCTCCTGCTCCTGCTCAGCTCTGCCTGCGGCCAGCCCATCGCTCAGCCGCGTACCTCCCCCCTCGATTACGCCGAATTGCGGGGCAACGATGGCTGGTACCTCCGGGTACACGGCGACGGCAGCGGCACCAGTACCGTGGGCGGCCCACTCGACATGCTGCGCCGGGCGTGGCTGGCTTCCGTCAATTGAGGCGCCAGAAGTAAGGCGTAAAGAGCACCAGCACCGTAAAGATCTCGAGACGCCCCACGATCATCAGAAAGCTCAGGAACACCTTGACGGGTCCGGACAGCCAGGCGAAATTATCTACCGGCCCGACCCCGCCGATCCCCGGACCTACGTTGCCCAGACTGGTGGCAACCGCCCCGATGGCCGTGAGGAAGTCCAGCCCCAGGACGCTGAGCACGACGGAGCCAAATACGAAGATGATCAGGTAGAGCAGCAAAAAGTTGAAGATGTGGGTGATGATCCGCCCCGGCACGATCTGGTTATTGAGCCGCAGGGGGATGATCGCCTGCGGATGGACGATCCGCTTGAATTCGAGGTAGCTGTTCTTAAAGAATACCAGGTTGCGGATGATCTTGATCCCCCCCGCCGTGGAACCCGCGCACGCGCCCACGAACAGGAGGATGAAGCAGATCATCGTCAGGCTGGGTGCCCAACTGGTGTAATCCGCCGAAACGTATCCCGTCGTCGTCACCAGGCTGATGACCTGGAAGATGCTGTCGCGAAAGCTCTGCTCCACGGTATTATCGGTCAGGTACCAGACGCGGGCAGTGAAGAAGAGGGAAACCCCGAGCACGAGGCTGATGTAGGCCTTGAGCTCGTCGCTCTGCCATACTTTCGACCACCGTCGCTTCAGGCTCAGGTAAAGAACGGTGTAGTTCACGCCGGCCAGAAACATGAATACGATGAGGACGTACTGGATGAGGGGGGAAAAGGCCGCGGCACTAGCGTTCCGCGTACTGAACCCGCCCGTAGCCATCGTGGTCAGGGCATGGTTGATGGACTCGTAGGGCGTCATGCCGGCTAAAAAGAGCAGCACTCCCTCGATGACCGTCAGTCCGACGTAAATCAACCACAGCCGCTTGGCGGTTTCACTGATGCGCGGGTGGAGCTTGTCGGAGGTCGGGCCGGGTGCCTCGGCGGCGAACAGCTCGATGCCACCGATGCCGAGCAGGGGAAAGATGGCCACCGTGAGCACGATAATGCCCATGCCCCCGATCCACTGGGTAAGGCTACGCCAGTAAAGCAGGCCCCGGGGCTGGATCTCGATATCGGTGAGCACGGATGCCCCGGTGGTCGTCATGCCGGATACCGTCTCGAAGAGGGCATCCGGGACGAAGGGCAGCATCCCGCTGTACAGGTAGGGCAGCATCCCGAAGGACACCATGGCCGTCCAGCTCAGGGCCACGATGAGGTAGCCCTCCCGCTTGCGGATCGCAATGTCCCCCGCCTTCGGCAGGGTATCGTCTTTCCGGCGACGGGGGATCAGCCAGAGCAATCCCGCGGCCACGATCGTAGTCAGGCCGGCGTAGAGCAGGGGCAGGGTACTCTCCCCGTAGTAGGCACTGAAGGGGATGCCCGTCCACATCATCAGACCAATAATGAGCAACAGTACGCTTACCACCCGCGCGATGGGGCGAAAATTAATCAGCTTGGCCATAACCTAGCGAAAGAGTTCTTCTAGGCGACGGATGGCCTGCGGCTTGGCAAATACGATGACCCGGTCCCCCTGCTGGAGCTGGGAGGAGCCGTTGGGAATTACGGTCTCTTCCCCCCGGATAATGCCGCCGATGATGGCGGTGTCGGGGAAGTGCAGGTCCTTAAGTGGTTTCTTGGTGAGTTGGTTGGACTTCGTGATGACGTACTCGATCACTTCCGCATCAACGCCCTGCAGGCTGGTGATGGCCTCTACGTTCCCCTTGCGCACGTAGCGGAAGATGTCATTGGCCGCCAGCAGCTTCTTGTTGATCAGGGTGTCCACCCCGATGTTTTGGCTGATGTGGATATACTCCTTGTTTTCGACCTGGGCGATCGTCTTGTACACCCCGTGGTTGTGGGCCGTCAGACAGGCAATGATGTTGGTCTCGCTGTTCTCGGTCAGGGCCATGAAGGCATCCATCTTGGAAAGCCCTTCCTCCTCCAGCAGGTCGAAGTTGGTATAGTCGCCCTTGACCACCAGCACGTTGTTGAGTACCTCGTTGATGTACTGGCAGCGGCGCTTGTCGTTCTCGACGATCGTCACGCTGTAGTCGTTCTGCAGGCGGCGGGCGGTGGCGATGGCCAGGTCGGTACCGCCCATGATCATCGCGTTGGTCACCTTCCGGGTTTTCTTGCCCACGAATTCTTCCACCATCCGGGTATGTTCCGGCCGGGTGATGAAGTAGATGTGGTCGTTGCGTCGCAGTTCGGTGTGCCCCCGCGGGATGATGGTCTGGTGCCCGCGCAGGATGGCGATCAGCTGGAGCTCCTTCCTCAGGTTCAGCCCCTCAATCTCGATCAGCTGTTTGCCGATCAGCGGGGAGTCGGAGGCCAGGGTAATCCCGACCAGCGACAGCTTCCCGTCCTCGAATTCGTAGATGTCCGTAAAGGAACACTTCTTAATCAGCCGTTCGATTTCCACGGCGGCCAGCTGGCGGGGGCTGATGAGCTGGTCGATGCCCAGTGAGCAAATGGTTGATTCCCCTTCGCAATTGAGGTATTCCTCGTTGTCTACCCGGGCGATCACCTTGGCGGCGCCCATCTTCTTGGAGAGAATGGCCGACATCATGTTGGTCTGTTCGCTGGTGGTCACGGCCAGCATGAGGTCGGCCTCGCCGACCCGGGCATTTTGCAGGGTAGCCAGGCTCGTGGCGTCTCCCTTTACGGTAAGTACGTCCAGATGGGAGCCCGCGTAGTCAAGCACATCCTGGTCGTTGTCGATCAGAACGATGTTTTGGTTTTCGGTAACCAATAACTCCGCGAGGTGGAATCCCACGTCACCGGCACCGGCGATAACTATATTCATCGTTCAGGATTGGGGTTTGCGGCCGCTAAGTTCGTCATTCACGTACACTTGGGCGGGGCCGCGGGTGCAAGGGGGGAATGGCAGCAGCAAAGCAGGCCGTCTGTAAATCTACAAAGCCCCAACCTAACCGAGTAGGCTGGGGCTTTGTAAGGGAGGTCGGAGGATTAACTTCCGAAGTCGTCAAAGGCGATGTTCTGTTCGGGGACACCCAGCTCGTCCAGCATATTCTGGACGGCCTGCAGCATCAGGGGGGGGCCACAGAGGTAGTATTCGATCTCCTCCGGCTCCGGATGGTCCTTCAGGTAATTATCGAGGACCGCCTGGTGAATAAATCCGGTCAGGCCGTTCCAGTTGTCTTCGGGAAGGGCATCGCTGAGGGCGATGTGGTACTTGAAGTTGGGGAAGTCCTTTTCGATGGCCTCAAACTCTTCGGTGTAGAAAAGCTCCGCTTTGGAGCGGCCACCGTACCAGTAGCTCACTTTCCGGTCCGTCTTCATGGTGTGGAAGAGGTGGAAGATGTGACTGCGGAGGGGGGCCATGCCGGCACCACCACCGATGTAGATCATCTCCTTGTCGGTGGGCTTGATGAAGAACTCACCGTAGGGACCGGAGATGACGACTTTGTCGCCGGGCTTCTGGTTGAACACATAGCTCGAGCACACGCCGGGGTTTACGTCCATATAGGCGCCTTTCTGCCGGTCGAAGGGCGGGGGGGCGATCCGGATGTTGAGCATGATAATGTCCCCTTCTCCGGGGTGGTTGGCCATGGAGTAGGCACGGAACTGCTCCTCATCGTTCTTCATCTTAAAGTCCCACATGCCGAACTTGTCCCAGTCGGGCTTGAATTTGTCGGCCGGGGCTCCCTTGTGGAAGATGGGGTGGGGCGTAATGTCGAAGTTCTTGAAGTCCACTTCGATCTTGGGCACGTCTACCTGGATGTAGCCGCCGGACTCGAAGTCCAGGCTCTCGCCCTCGGGCAGCCGTACGACGAATTCTTTAATGAAGGTGGCTACGTTGTAGTTCCGGTCGACGGTGCATTCCCACTTCTTGATGCCGAAGATCTCTTCGGGGATGTGGATCTCCATGTCCTCGCGGACCTTCACCTGACAGGCCAGGCGTTTGTGCTCGGCGACTTCCCGGCGGGTAAGGTGGTTCAGCTCCGTTGGAAGGACGTCGCCGCCGCCCTTCGTGATCTCACATTCGCACATGGCGCAGGTACCGCCACCGCCACAGGCGGAGGGAAGGAAAACGCTCTTGTCGGACAGGGCGGAAAGCAGGGAGCTTCCCGGCTGGACCAAGAGAGGATTCGCGCTGTCACCGTTGACGATGATCTTGACCTCGCCCTGGGGGACGAGCTTGCGGCGCGCCACCAGCAGCATGGTGATAAGCGCAAGCACGATGAGCGTAAATACAACAACCGCTGCTCCGATGGTAATCATGACGTGGTGTTTTATAGGTAAGCCGGAATCACCTCCGGCGGTTTAAGTTTTGGGGCTAAATCTTACTCGGCCACGCCGCTCCAGCCGGCGAAAACGGCCGGGTCGATGCCGGTCAGGCTCAGGAAAGCAATGCCCATGAGGCCGGTAATGAGGAAGGCCATACCCAGTCCGCGCAGGGCGGGCGGGACGTTGCTGTACCGGATGCGCTCCCGGATCGCCGCCAGGGCGATGATGGCCAGGAACCAGCCGAAGCCGCCACCCAAGCCGAAGGCCACCGACTCCGTGAGGTTGTACTCCCGGCTCACCATAAAGAGGCTACCTCCGAGGATGGCACAGTTGACCGTGATGAGGGGGAGGAAGATACCCAGGGCGGCGTAGAGCCCCGGACTGAACTTCTCCACCACCATCTCCACCAGCTGCACCGTAGAGGCGATCACCGCGATGAAGAGGATGAAGCGCAGGAACTCCAGCTCGGCGGGAATCAGGATGTACTCGTTGATGATCCAGTTGATGGGCATCGTGATACCGAGTACGAAAATGACCGCCATTCCCAGGCCGACAGCCGTGGAGAGGGTCTTGGATACGGCCAGAAAGGAACACATACCGAGAAAGTAGGCCAGGACCATGTTCTCGATGAAGGCCGATTTGATGAAGATATTCAGGAAGTCTCCCATGGTAGTGTGAAAATTGAAGGATCGAGGGATAGAAGGGACGGGGGGGCAGGCAGGAAAGGACCTACGATACGTCGACCAGCTTGGTGTTGTAGCTGCGCTGGACCCAGATGAACACGGCAATGACGAACATCGCGGCGGCGGGCAGAACCATTAGGTTGTTGTTGGCGTACCAGCCAAAGAAGCTGCCGACGCCGCTGTCGGCCGCCGTGTTGATCCAGTAATTGGTGGTGCCGTTGCTGGGGCCGATGATGTACATCGCGATGCCCGAGCCAGCAAAGAGGCTGCCCTTACCGAACACCTCGCGCACGACGCCGACCGCAATCAGGATCAGTCCGTAGCCGGCTCCGTTACCGATACCGTCGAGGAAGGCCCGCCAAGGCTTGTTGGCCATGGCGAATGCCTCCAGACGTCCCATCACGATGCAGTTGGTGATGATCAAACCGATGTAGACCGAAAGCTGCTTATAGACCGGGAAGGCCAGCACTTTCAGCGCTTCGTTGACCAGGGTCACCAGGGTGGCAATGATCACGAGCTGCACGATCAGACGAACGGCCTTCGGGATAATGTTCCGCATCAGCGAAGTGGCCAGGCTGGAAAAGGCAGTCACGATGGTCACGGCCACGGCCATCACCAGCGACGGATAAACCAGGGAAGTCACCGCCAGGGCCGAACAGACCCCCAGTACCTGGATGGTAATCGGGTTGTTGTCCAGCAGGGGGTCGGTAAGCAGGATCTTCTCCTTCTTACCAAAAATGGGATCCTTTTCTCCGGGGGCGTCCGTGACGACTCCGGTCTTCAGTTCAGTTGATTCTGCCATGGTGGAATACGGTATAGGTATCCGAAGCCCGGGAGGGCAACGGAAGGATATTTACTTAAGGTTCATGCTGGTGACACCGGACTCGGCCCGCTGTTCTTCGATGTACGGCTGGTAGGCCTTCAGGCCTTTGTAGAGCATCTTGGTCACTCCGTCGGCGGTGATGGTCGCTCCGCTCAGTCCGTCGACTTCGTGCTCCTGGTTTATGGCACCGCCCTTGCGGACAAGTATGCTGACAAACTTATCGCCTTCGTAGATCTTCTTTCCTTTGAACTGGGATTTCCAGCCGTCATTGTCCTTGATCTCCGCACCGAGGCCCGGGGTCTCTCCCGCGTGGTCGAAACTGGCACCGGTTACGGTGTTCAGGTCGGCAGCCAGGGCGATATTGCCCCAGATGGCGTCCCACAGCCCGTTGCCGCGTACACTAAAGACGTAGTACTTGTCTTTTTTGTCGCCGATGGTGAAGATATTGATCGGGTAGACGCGCTGCTCCTCCGGAATTTTGTATTCGGCCGCCAGGTCTATGGAGGCGAAGTTGCGGTCGGAAACCACCTCGCCGGCGGAGTTCACCACTACCTGCTCTACGCCATTCCTGAAGAGTTCCAGGACGTCCGTGTCGGTCAGGGTACCGATCGGCTTGCCGGCTTCGGCCAGCGGGTCGGAGACGGTCGCCAGGATCTCCCGCTTGTTGAAGACGTCTTCGTTCTTGGCGGCGGCTTCGGCGGTCAGGGTGCGGAAACCGGCCAGCATCAGGGCCACGAGGACCGTCATGATGGTGCCGAAGGTATAGATGTATTTCGTGCTCATGGTAGAGGGGGGTTGTGTAGAACCGCGCTTAGCGTACTCCGGTACTGCCTACGTCGCGATAATTGGCCGTTTGGGGAGTCAGGATTTCAATATCACCGCGCTTGGTGATCAGTTCGTGACGCTCGATGGCCATCTTGGCGGTCCGCTTGGCGCGACGCTTGATGTTGGCCTGGTAAACGTAGTGGTCGATGAGGGGGGCAAAGGTATTGAGCAGCAGGATGGACAGCATCCAGCCCTCGGGGTAGGCCGGGTTGAGGACCCGGATGATCAGGCCGATGAAGGCGATCAGGAAGCCGTAGATCCACTTGCCGGTGGGGGTGTCGGCGCTGCTGACGGGGTCGGTGGCCATAAAGGTGATCGCAAACAGGAAGCTGCCCATGATCATCTGCCGCAGCGGGTGGATGGCCATGAACTTGAAGATGCCGGGCGTGTCGTCGGTAAGTACGCTGGGGGCAATCGCATTCAGCATAAAGCCACCGACGAGGAAGCCGATCAGGCCACCCACGATCACGCGGTAATCGGCAATGCGGGTAAACATGAGGTAGAACATGCCCAGGATGATCAGGGGAACGCTCGATTCACCAATGGAACCGGGGATCGTACCCCAGAAGATCGATGACTGATCGTACACGGCCGAAACGCCTTCCCAGCCTTCCTTGGCGGCGATGCCGAGGGGCGTAGCGCCCGTCCAGCCATCAACCACCAGGTTGCCGCCCACTCCGAAAGTAGCCCAGCCTAAGCCGGAGAAGATCCAGTCGAAGCCATGGTGAACGAAATTGTACGCCTCGCTGGCGTAGACACCAGCGTCCACCTTCTCGATGCCGCTTACCCAAACTTCGTCACCGGAAATGGTGGTCGGATAGGCAAAGAAGATGAAGACCCGCGACAGCAGGGCGATGTTCCAGATGTTCATGCCCGTACCGCCGAAGGCTTCTTTACCGAGTACTACGGCAAAGGCGACGGCGACGGCCAGGATCCACAGGGGGAGGTCCGGAGGCATGATCAGGGGGATCAGCGCACCCGATACGAGGAAGCCTTCCTCCACCGCGTGGCCCTTCTTGGTCGCGTACAGGAATTCGATGCCGAGACCCACCACGTGGGTCACCACAAAAATCGGGATGATCTGGATCAGGCCGTAGACCAGCTTGAGGTGAATGCCTTCCAGCAGGCCGGTGTACTGCCCGAGGGCGGTAAAGTGCTGGTGGCCGATGTTCCAGGTGCCGAAGATGTACAGCACCTGGAGGGCAAGCACCACCTGCACCATGAGGCGCTTGAGATCCATACCGTCACGCACGTGTACCCCCCCGGTCGTAACGGTGGGAGGCTGAAAGAGGAAGGTATAGAAAGCGTCGTAAGTCGTGTGCAGGAAAGGAGACTTTCCGTGCTCCGGCTCGAACTTGGTGACAAAATCGTGAAGTGCTTTCATGTCAAGCTTTGATACGGACTGATTGATAAAATATAACAGTCCGGGTGTACTATAGTTAACCCTGAGAGATCATGGTGTCGTGTCCCTGACGCAGTAGCTGCTGTAGGGGCTGCTTGGAGACGCAGGCGAATTCCGCCAGGGCTACGTCTTCGGGGACCAGCTCGTAGATGCCAAGCCCTTCCATGCTTTCCAGGTCATTGACGATGATGGATTTCATCAGTTGGGTAAGGTAGATGTCCATCGGCATCACCTGCTCGTAGTCGTTGTTGACGACAAAGGCGCGCTTCTCTCCGTGGGTGTTGGTCGTGATCTCGATGTGGTCGCTCAGGACGGGAATAGTGGGGGAAATGGAAGCCCGGGGCTTGAGCGGGAGCAACCAGCCGAAGATTTCCGCCTCGTTCCCCTCCGGGATGGCGGTGAGCTGGTTGTCGAAGAAGTTCACGAAGCCCTCGTTCGTCTTCTGGGTGCCGGAGAGCACGTCTCCACTGATCAGGCGGGAATTTTCCGCTACCGCCTCCCCGGCGAGCAATTCGCCGATATTGGCACCGGTCTGGGTACGCACGTAGCAGGGATCGCTGAAGGAACCCCCGGTGAGGGCCACCAGGCGGGTCGTGTCGTAGCGCCCGTTGCGGAAGATTTCCCCCAGGAGGAGTACGTCCTCTACTCCAAGTGTCCAGACCGTATTCTCCCCGACTCCGCAGGGATGAATGTGGTGAATCTGTACGCCCACGTTGCCCGCGGGGTGGGCACCCCGGAAGTAACGCTTTTCGGCACCGGACACAGCGGCGAACGGAGAATCGGTTTCCCCACGACCGTCCAGGCCCAGGTACACCAGGCCGTCGGTCAGCCGCTGCAGCACTTCGACACCCGACTGAAATACGTCCATGCGACCGCGTACGGTCAGGCTCAGGTCCGGTCCGACGGGAGAGGTGTCGAAGGTAGAGACGAATATGTCGCGGGGAATGACGTCGGGGTCGGCCACCACGTTGTAGGGGCGCTGACGGAGGACGGGCCAGGCACCGCTCTCCAACAGGAATTCGACCAACTCCTCCCGGGGCGCGGCGGCGGAGGGCAGGGTGTAGGTGCGGCTGACCTGCTTCTTGTCGGCCAGGATCACGATCTCGGCGATGGAACGCTTGAGGCCGCGGTTGACGGCGATGACCTCCCCGCTCACGGGAGCGGCAAATTTGATGCGCGCCATTTTCTTGTCGAAGAAGACCGGATCGCCGGCCTTCACCACGTCGCCTACTTCCACCACCACCTTGGGGATGGGCATCAGGCCGAAAAAGTCGGGGGGAGTGATCGCGAAGCGGGTCACCTTGGGGTCGCGGATGATGTCTTGCGGTTTTCCCTCCATCGGGATATCGTATCCCTTGGTAAGGGTATAGAGGTGGCCCTTTTTCAGGTAGTCCGGCGTCCGGCTGGCAAAGATCTGCCGGAAGGCCGGAAACAGACCGGCGGTTTGCTCGTCCTGTATTCCGATGGACTTGGACTCGATCACCATAAAGTTATCGGCGACACTCACTACGATGGCAAAGAAAAGGATGAGGGCCAGGGCAGCGATGCCGTAGAACACCAGGTTGCTGCCGCCAACCGAAGCTTGCGATTGCAGCAAAAGTGCGGCCAGCAGCAAGAGGGAGGGGCCGGCCGATCTCGTGAAGATTCTCATACGCGGGGGCGTGCGTTAATACAGTTGACTCGGCCTGCAGTGGCCGAAAATGGAGAAAAGACGGGGGAAATACCTGTCTTTTAGGAATTGCGGCAAAGTTACGACACGGGCAACATCTAAGCCACCCGCGCTTTAGGTAGTTAAGTATATGGCCTTATTTAGATTTAATCCATATTGACGGAATTCCTTGCACCCGCGTCCCCGCCGGCCCGTCTCCCGTTCCGTAACTTTGCAGGATCGCCGGGTGTTTGTTAGGTCCCGAAGAAAGAAGAGCTTATGTTTCCTACGTACGACGTGATTGTAGTCGGTGCCGGCCACGCAGGCTGTGAGGCGGCCGTTGCCGCCGCCAACCTGGGAGCCCGCGTGCTCCTGGCCACCATGAATATGCAGACCATCGCCCAGATGAGCTGCAACCCCGCCATGGGC
>JBBSPZ010000103.1:0-11754 GCA_038258275.1 Chitinophagales bacterium
GAAGGGCAAAGGTACGAAGGGCGTACCGTATATTGCCGCAACGGCCCCGGTTGACGCGGTCGCTCGTTTACCCAGTACACGCTAAGACTTACAATTATGAAAAAGATCATGGTCGCCACCGACTATTCCGAAAGCGCCGGCAATGCCGTGCAGTACGGCGTATCCCTGGCCAATCACTTCGGCAGCCTGCTTACCCTCGTCTCCGCCGTGGAGGAACCCTACTCCGCCGCCGCGGGCGTCCTGGTCGACATCAAGGACCACATCCGCGAGGAGGCCATGGAAACCATGGGCAAGGTGAAAGAACAGGTGATCGGGCAGCTGACCAACGGCGCCACCATCGACACCCACACCGTCGACGGAGATCCCGGTCCTACCATTACCCGGGTCGCTAAGGCCAAAGACTACGACCTGATCGTGATGGGCACGAAGGGCTCCAGCGCAGCGCGGGAGATGTTTACCGGCAGCGTGGCCAACTCGGTGATCAAGAATTCAAAACTGCCCGTCCTCGCCGTACCCAAGGGCGTGGAGTTTACGGACATCAACCGCGTCATCCTCTCCATCGATGAACGGCCCCTCGCCGGACCCGAAGTCCTGCAGCCCCTGGTGGACCTCCTGCGCGCCTACGGCGCCGAGCTCATCGTCTATCACGGCGACAAGGACGGCGACGGCAAGGGTTACGACCCCCAGCTGCCCACCTACCTTTCGGACATCACCCACCGCTTCGAGGTACGCAGTGGCGAGAGCGACTCCGTACTCAGCGGCATCCAGCAGGCGGTAAAGGCCACCAATGCCGATTTGCTGTGCATGATCTACCACGACCACGGGTTCTTCGGCCGGCTGTTCAACGAGAGCACGGTGAGCAAGGTAGTATTTAACAGCTCGGTCCCCCTGCTGGTGTTGCAGGATAAGTAGCCTTACCCGCTACCTTCGTATCATGTACCGACTCCTGAAACCCCTCCTGTTTCGTCTACCGCCGGAAGGGGCCCACGCCCTCACCGTACAGGGGCTGGCGGCCACCCTTTCCCTGCCCGGGGTGAGCGAGGTGTTCCGTCAGACCTACCGCTACGAAGATCCCCGGCTGGAAAAAACCGTTTTCGGCATCCCTTTCCAGAATCCGGTCGGCCTGGCCGCGGGTTTCGATAAGGACGGGAAGTACTACCGCGACATGGCCAGCCTCGGCTTCGGTTTCCTGGAACTCGGGACCGTGACGCCGCGCCCCCAGGAAGGCAACCCCCGGCCCCGCCTGTTTCGCCTACCCGCCGACCGGGCGCTGATCAACCGCATGGGCTTCAACAACGAGGGCGTCGAGGCCCTCGCCCGCCGCTTGCTGCGGGACGGACGCCCGGGAAAGACCGTCCTGGGCGGCAACATCGGCAAGAATAAGTCCACGCCCAACGCGGAGGCGACTTCCGATTACGTCACCTGTTTCGAGCGGCTGTTCCCGCTGGTCGACTACTTTGTGGTCAACGTCAGCTCCCCCAACACGCCGAACCTCCGCGAATTACAGGACCGCGCGCCCCTCACCGCCCTCCTCTCAACCCTCCAGGACCTCAACGTGAAGCTCGCCCGCTCCGTCGATCGACCGGGTACGGAACTGGGTACGCCCGGCGAGCTCTGGCAACAAAAACCCATTCTGCTGAAGATCGCCCCCGACCTCACCGACGGGCAACTCGACGACATTCTCGAGATCGTGACCGATACCGGTATCGCGGGCATCATCGCTACGAACACGACCATTGCCCGCGCACCCCTCACCACCCCGGCGGCCAGGGTAGCGGGAATAGGCAACGGCGGGCTTAGCGGTGCCCCACTCCGCCAGCGTTCCACCGAAGTCATCCGTTACCTCTACGCGGGCAGCGGCCGGACGCTCGATATCATCGGCGTCGGAGGCATTGAAGATTTGGGCTCGGCCCAGGAGAAGTTTGCTGCGGGCGCTAAGCTGGTGCAGGTGTACAGTGGGATGGTGTACGCCGGGCCGGGCTTGGTCCGGGATATTAAGCATGGGCTTTAGTTTTTTCCGCCCCTACTGCCGCCGCTTGGCCGCCCGCCGCCGCTGTTTCTGCATCCGTTTTCCCCGCCTGCTTTTCTCGATGGTTGGGCAACGGATATCGCCAAAGTAGTAATTGAGGCCTAGGCCCACGAAGAGGTAGTGGTCGTTGAGACTGGCGTCTCCCCGCTGGGTACCCTCGCGCACGTAGCGATCCTGGCCGCTCTGGTAGGTGGCCCGATCGCTGAGGGCAACAGCCCGGCCGCCCCGGCGCCTGTTCAACTCGCTAAAATCCGGGTAAAAGGTGCTGACGTCGTCGAGGTAATCCGTGCGGGTATTGCGGATGCTGAGGTGAGCATCCATGCTCCAGGCGTAGGAGAGGTCCCAGCGAATGCCCACGCCGTAGGCCAGCGCTGTGCTGATTTGGCTGTATTCATCCCCGACGGCCTGCCCCTCGGTGCCGAAATTACGGAGGTTCACGGCAATGCCTTCGTTGTTGATGGTCTTGGGAGAAAAGCGGAACACGGACACGCCAACGAAGGCGTAGGGAGTGAAGAAGTACTCCGGGCTACCGTGGTAATACGGCAGGAAGTTAAATTCAAACTGCCCGGTCAGATCGAAGATCGTCGACCAGAAATTCAGGTTGCGGTTGCGCTCGAAGGTGTTCTCGCTGTCGCTGTCAAAGGCTTCCACCCGGCCGTAGTTGAAGCTCCCCCGGGCCGCCAGACGGTGGTTGAAGTTGTAGCGCGCCGCGAAGCCGGCGGCAAGCTTGGGGCGGTTGAAGCGAAACTCGGTGTTGAGGTCTCCCAGGTAAAAGGAGGTGCCGGCCCAGGGTCCGATCTCCAGTCCGCGCATCTCAAACTGGGCCCGGGCGGGCGCGGAGAGTAGCAGGAACAAGAGGGTAAAAAGAACGGTGATAGTTGGCCGCATGCAAAGGGTAATGGTGTCAGTAACGCGCGTGATCGATACCTGCGTATGCCCTACGAAAGCTTTTCCCCCCTTTGTGGTTCACCTGCCACCCGCCGCCGGTCAGATGTTGAGCCAGTAAGTGACCTTGGCGACGAGGGCACGGTTCTTGACGCCGAAGTCGAGGCTGTCGTAGTTGTCGGTATATACGAGAAAAAAGTCGCTGACGGGTGCGAAACGCCACTGGAGCCGGGCATTGACGTTGATGTTGTCGATCTGGTCGTTGTACTGCAAAAAGGTGGTCAGGAAGACCGATTTGCTGAAGGTAAAGTCAATGCGCGGGCCGATCAAAAAAAGCGCCGTGCGGGCGTAGGGCTCCGGCAGGTCGATGTACTGGTAGCTGAAGCGGAGGTCGATGCTGCCGAAAGGCTGGTAGCGGTAGAGCAGGTTACCCGAGAGGCTGTAGCCGTAGCCGTTGAAGAACTGACCGACCTCGGTCTCCAGTCCGGTGCTCAGTCTCTTGCGGGTATCGCTGATGTATTCGGCACCGCCCCGCCAGAATCCGTAGCCCAGGTTTCCGGGAAGCGGATTGGCCCCGGTACGCGAGGGGTCGAAGTCGCGAAAGAGGAAAATGTACTCGTAGCCGCCGCCCGCGTTGAAGCGGCTGGTGTTGGCGAAGCGCCACTGGTAGCCGGCCGAAAAGCTGCGGTCGGTGAGGCCGTCGCCCGGCTGGAAGAAGACGCGCAGCTCGGTCAGCGGCCCCTTTTCCACCACCCTCGGATTCCTCGGGTAATCAATGCGCGCCGCCTCTACCCCGCTGGAGAAGTAGCCGCGGCGCGGTACGAATCCGACCTCGGCGTTGAAGTCCTCGCCCACGTAGATGTGGTCGTACTGCACGTTCCAGTGGCGGTGACGGAATTCGAGGTTGAGGCCGTGGGAGTAGTCGTTGCCCCCCTCGCCCGACGAGAAGCTGCGGTGCACGAAGGTCTTGCCGTTCCAGGCGTTGTCCTTCGTAGCCAGGTTGTAGTCGAAGCCCGCCACGCGGTTGAATTCGGCGTTGTTTTCGGTGGTGTCGCTGAAATTGCTGAAGTTTTGCTTGTTGACGAAGATGCCGCCCACGTTGCTGCGCGCGCCCACCCGCCGCTGGGTGGTGGCCACCGTGTAGTTGAAGCTGGGCAGTCCCTGGTCGAGGTTGCGCGCGGCCTGCATGGACAGGAAACCCACCCGCCAGTCGTCGTTGAGCTTGCCGCTGAGGCGGGCCCCGAAGTAGATGGGGTTCTGCAGGCCCTCCCCCGTGGTCGTATCACGGGTCACGCCGATGCGGCGGCTGAAGAAAGGGTTGGCCCGCTCGAAGCCGAAGGAACCAAAGAGGTCGGCGTTCTCCAGGAAAAACTGGCGCCGCTCGGGGAAGAAGACCTCGAAGCGGGTGGTGTTGATCACCTGCTCATCGACTTCCACCTGACTGAAGTCGGGGTTAACCGTCAGGTCCAGGTTTAGCCCGCTGCCAATACCGATCTTGGCGTCGCCACCGATGTCTGCGTCGAACTCCGAAGGGGTACCGGCCTCGTAGTCGCGGCGGAAGCTGCCCCCGGCGTAGGGAATAAAGGCCAGGTTCTTGCCCTGGGCGTGGGGCGCGCCGCCCTCGAAGTGTAGGGAGCCCATGTAGGCTAGGCTCATGATGGTCTGGTTCTGGGGAATTCGGTGCCAGGTGCTGCGGGTGTTGCTCTGCGTGTCCATCCGGTAGGAGTTGAAAAACCACTCGGCCGCCCCGTCGGGAAACCGCAGGCTGGAGAAGGGAATGACCATCTCGCACGACCAGTAGTCCTCGCCGATGTAGCTCTCGCCCCGCCACTTGTTATCCCACTCCTCCCGGAAGTCCTCGGTGTTTTCTCCCCCGTTGTAGATGAGGGCCTCGCGGCTCACGCCGTAGGGATTCATCCCGAAGACGATGGCGTTGGTCTTGTCGCGGAAGGGATTGAATACAAAGGTGATGTTATCACTGCCCCCGGCCCGGTAGTCGCGGCGTAGGCTGGGAATGATGAAGTTTTTTCCCGGCGTACGGCAGATGGCGGCCACGTACAGGTTCGCGTCGTCGTAGCCGAAGTATATCTCGGTCGGGAAGGCGGAGCGGCTGGTATCCGCCGGAAAGGTTTCCCAGAAATCCCTGGCCGGCTCCCCGTTCTGCCACTCGAGTTCGTCCAGTTTACCGTCGAGGGTAATCCCCTCGCTCATGCGCACGGCGGTGGCCGTTGGTGCCTGGTTGGCGGTCGTGGGGTCGAAGGTCAGGGACTGGGAGTGGAGGGCCGCCGCACCCAGCAGCAGGCAAAAGCTGATTATGGAAAGTTTCACGGAGGCTAAATATAGCCCGGTAAATCGTCAGCCATCTGACATATTTAAAACCGTCCGCCGGCTATCACACTCCCGCTAGCGGGAATCGGTGCCGTAAAGCCGGAACTTCTCCAGCGGCAGCGACCCCGACACCCCGATCAGGAGGACCAGCAGGCCGTACTTCAGGGCGGCGGAGCGCAGGTGCGAAAGGTTCGCCTTCAGGTACCAGCGCCCGCAGACCAGGCCGGCCAGTACGATCGCGGGAATCAGCAGTTCCAGCATCCGGCGCATGAGGTAGAAGCGCCTCGAACTACAGCAGCACGCCAAAGAAGACCGCCATCACGCCGGCTAGCAGCGCCCGAAAAATCCGAGGAAAAAGCGGGCCACAACGCCCTTCCTCCGCGTGCCCCCCACCAAGATCCACCCCCACAGCAGAAAAATGGTGCCGGCGAGGTCCCTGGATCAGTCAGTCGATCTTTCACCTGGATTCTGTCCGCCGAAGGTTACCTTCGCCGCGCAATCGGGATAAGGGAATCCGGTGAAAATCCGGAGCTGTCCCCGCAGCTGTAAGCCCCGCACGCCTGCCGTCACTACGCCACTGGAGAAATCCGGGAAGGCGACGGCCAGGTGGGGTGAGCCAGAAGACCTCCCCGGTTGCGTCATATTCCTCAGTCTTTCGGTGAGAAAAGGCGGGAAGGTGGGTGTTTTTTGTGAATAGCGTATAGCACAGAGCGTACAGCCCCAACGGCTAATGGCTATCCCCTATATGCTACACGCTATAAGCTATTTGCTATACGCTACAAGCTACACCCCCCTACCCCCAACCCTCGCTGGCAACCCCGCACTCCAGATGCTACAGCGACTACCCGTTTATTTACTCCTTTTGCTCCCTACCCTTGGTTTCAGCCAGGAATCTCCTCCCCTCTCCACTACCGGCGAGGAGGTCATCGTTACCGGTGCCCGTTACGCTCGTCCCGCCGCGGAAAGCCCGGAGCACGTGACGGTGATCGACTCGGCGCAGATCGCCCGGGCCACCGACCTGAGCCAGCTGCTGAGCGAGCAGGCCGGAATCGTGGTCAACGGCGCCTACTCCAATCCCGGCAAGGACAAGAGCCTCTTCCTCCGCAACGGCGCCAACCAGTATACGCTGATCCTCATCGACGGACAGCCCCTCATCGACCCGTCCTCCCTCGGCGGCGCGGTGGACCTGCGGCTGCTCTCCCTCCAGGGCATCGAGCGCATCGAGATCCTGCGCGGCGCCCGCTCCCTGCTCTACGGCTCGGACGCGGTGGCCGGCGTGATCAACCTCATCACCACCAAGGATCCCGCACCCGACCCGACTACCACCGGGGCCCCCTCGCCCCGTCGCCGTGTGCACCTGCGCGCCGCCGCCCAGCGCTACGGGACCTTCGAGGGGAATGCGACGGTCTCCGGTACGACCGAGAAGTTCGACTACCGTGTGGGCTACGACTACTTTACTACTGACGGACTGAGTGAGGCCGCAGCACCGGAAGGAAGCCCCGTGGAATTCGGCAAGGACGGGGCCAGCCGCCGCACCTACACCGCCGGACTCACCTACCGCCCGAGCGCGGAGTGGTCCATCCGCCCCTCCCTGCGGCGCGCGGAATTCGACGGCGACTACGACGCGGGTTCCTTCCAGGACGCCGACAATACCTATACCAACGAACTGTGGCTGCCGAGCCTGGCCGTCGATTTCGTCAAGGAGGCCTACTCCCTCGGCGGGCGCTACAACTACGCGGCCACCGACCGGATCTTTGACGACGCGGCCTTCGGTCCCTCCCCCTACCGCGGGCGGGCGCAGCAGGGAGACGTGTACGGCACCTACCGCTCCTCCCCCACCCTGACCCTGACGGCAGGGACGCAACTGCGGCGCGAACACCTGCAAACCGGCGACGCCACGGCCGACACCCTCTCCGCCACCAACGTCAGTCCCTACCTCCAGCTCAACTGGCGGGCCGCCGAGCGCTACCTCGTGGAGGCCGGCTACCGCTACAACCACCACTCCAACTTCGGCGGACAGAGCAACTACTCCCTAGCCTTTGGCGTGCAGGCGACGGACCTTTTTCGGGGACGGATCTCGGTAGCCAGCGCCTTCCAGAGTCCGACCCTCGACCAGCTCGGCGGGCCCTTCGGCGCGAATCCGGACCTCCAGCCCCAGGTCTCCACCTCGGTGGAGGTCGGCACGGAACTGACCGATCCCCGCGGCCACTACCGCCTGAGCCTGAGCGTCTTCCAGCGCAACATCCGCGACATCATCATCTACGACGCTACCGGCTACCAGAACCGGGACGAGCTCCGCGACCGCGGCGTGGAATTTGAGGGCAGCGGCAGCCTGAACGACCGCCTGACCCTGGCCGGAAACGTCACCTTCGTGAAGGGACGCCTCACTGAGACCGACGGCACGGAGAAGGAGGAGTTCTTCCGCCGGCCCCGGCTTTCGGGTACCATAGGCCTGACCTACCGCCCCCTCGATCCGTTGCTCGTGCGCCTCTCCGCCATCTACAGCGGGGAGCGGCCCGACGTATACTTCGACGACTCCTTCAACCGCTTTGAAACCAATCTGGATCCCTATATTCTCTTAAACCTCTACGGCGAATACCAGCTCGGCAAGGCAAAGCAGCTGACCGTATTCGGCGAGGTACGCAACCTGACGAATACCGATTTCGTGGAGGTGACGGGCTTCAGTACGCTGGGCGTGACGCCGCGGGTGGGCGTGGCCTGGCGCCTCTAGTCCTTAATCAGCTCCAGCACCTTCTCCACCGGCAGGGCCTTGCGGGAGTGGCCGTCGCGGCCGGTCATGTCCCCAGCGGCGAAGAGGGAGTTGACGATGGCCTCCTCGGTGGCCTCGATAGTGGCGAGAAACAGTGGGGAGACGGCGGAGTTATCCAGTTCGCGAACGGTGCGTATCCGGTCGCCGTCAACACGGATCCGGTTCCCGGTGGCGGTAGAGAAGGCGATCACGTAATCGCCACTGCCATTGCTGGCAATCCCGCCGGTCCGGGCCAGTCCGAGCATGGCGCGCTTGGCCAGGCGCTCCAGGTTGCGGGGGCCGAGGGGGGCATCCGTGGCCACGACGATCATACAGGAGCCGTCGGCGTGGCTTTCCAGTTCGTCGCGGAAGTAATATTCGCCCAGGAGCTGGCCGATCTGCTTGCCGGCGATCTGGAGTACTCCGCCGAAGTTGGTCTGCACGAGTACGCCCACGGTATAGCCCCCCAGGCCTTGCGGCAGCAAGCGGCTGGAGGTGCCGATGCCCCCCTTCCAGCCAAAGCAGCTGGTGCCGGTGCCGGCTCCGACGTTGCCTTCCGGTACCGGTCCTCCGGCAGCTCCCTCCAGGGCGGCGAGCACGTGGGCTTCCGTGACGTGGCGGCCGCGGATGTCGTTGAGGTAGCCGTCGTTGGTCTCCCCGACCACGGAATTGACGCTCTGGACGTCCGGATTCTTCCTCAGGCAGTCGGTGACGAGGCCCTGGATACCGGCGGCGACCGAAAGGGTGTTGGTGAGCACGATGGGCGTCTCCAGTTCCCCCAGTTCGCTCACCTGGCTGTAGCCGGTCAGCTTTCCATATCCGTTGCCCAGGTAAATCGCGGCGGGCACCTTTTCGCGGTACAGGTCAGCGCCGTGGGGCAGGATGGCGGTGACGCCGGTGCGAATGCTGTCGCCCCCGATCAGCGTTGCGTGCCCCACCCTTACCCCAGTGACGTCGGTAATGGCGTTCAGTGGCCCGGGGGCCATGACCCCGAAGGGTACGCCCAGCTCGCGGGGGCGGGACTGGGCCGGCAGGTAAAGGGCGGGAAACAGGAGCAGGGAAACGAAGAGGCGGGGCAGGGACATTCCGAAAATTATGCTACTCCGGCGGACTCTCCCAATATCCCACAAAAAAAGCCCCGCCGTTTCCGGCGGGGCTTCAAGTCAAAGTATGATGTTATTCGTAAAATCTTGAGTCTTATGAAATGGTACTGGTCTCGCCTGTCCGTGTCGGGGTGCGTGGTGTGTCCATAGCGGCAGTCCCTGAGGCGGAAATGCATCGTTAAGACGTACCCCGCCGAATCGGTCACCCCTTTTCAATACGTTTTTTAACTTTTTCTTGACCGGGCGTTTTTTGCCGTTTAATCAGTTCGCCACCAGCAGTTTACTGGCGACCACCTTGCTGAGCACCTCGCGGGGGTGGCCGGCGTAAGATACCGTCAGCGAGCCGTCGTAGGCTTCCTTCGTATGGATTTCCAACACCGTATGCAGGCTCATGCCCCGGGCATTGAGAAAATGCAGGAAGTCGTCCGAGCTGTTCTCCAGTCCGGTCACGGTGACGGTTTCTCCGGCCGCGCACTCGTCCAGTCGCCGCTGCTCGGTGGCGTGGATCTCCCCCTCCGCATCGGGGATCGGAGAGCCGTGGGGATCGACCTTCGGGTGGCCCATCAGCTTATCCATTCGGTTGAAAAAGTCAGGACTATCCACGTGCTCGATCTGCTCGGCGATGGCGTGTACCTCCTCCCAGCCAAAGCCCATCACCTCGACCAGGAACATTTCCGTGAGCCGGTGCTTGCGGACCACCAGCGCCGCGGCCTTCCGCCCGGCGGCCGTCAGGCACAGCGGCTGGTACTTCTGGTACTCGACCAGCCCGCGGTCGCTGAGTTTTCGGACCATGCTATTAACCGAAGGGGTGCTCACGCGCAGGGCCTGCCCGAGTTGGGATATCGTCGCCCGCCCCTCGTCGTCAGCCAGGGCCAGCAGTGCCTTAAGGTAATTTTCTTCCGTCGGGGTCGCCATGCCGCAAATATAGCGGTGGGGACGGGGACGCAGGTGCCGGGGATCTGTGCTTACCCGCTCGCTCATCCCCTTCCCAGCCTACGCACAAGCCCACCTGCCCGGGAGATAGGTAAAGGACGCTACGGGGTCCGTGCTCCCGGGCACATTCACCGCAACGGCATGGAAAGGGCCCGGCCTCCCCCCGGGCTGTCGGCGGGCCCTGCAAACAAAAAAGCGCCCAATCTAGGTGAAGGGGCGCTGGTACGCATTCAAGTGCGTGTGATTAATAAACGTCTCAAATAAAACAGCTCAAAAATTAAACGTAACCTGGGTTGTTCAACGGTCTCTCTGGGGAAAGCCCCTTCGTTTTCTTGTCATGTAGCCTAAACTCCGCAATTTGACGTACCTACATGTTTTTGGTCACACTAACGGACCAGCTATATTTTCCGCCGGAGTTTCACCGCATCCACTGCAGCAGTTCGCCGAGCAGCGGGTCGGGAGGGCTACCCGTCGGCAGGCGTGCTTCCTCCGGTGAATCCGTAGGTTCGGGGCGGGTGGTCATCTCCATCAGCCGTTGGCGGTCGTAGCGGGAAAAGGTGGAAAAGGTGCGGCGCAGCAGGGCCACGACCTCTTCGAAGTCTTCCCAGTCGAGTCCGGCGATCCACGCATCCACCAGCGTGAACAGTGGGGGATAGTGGAGCAGCAACTGTCCGCTGCCGTGCAAAAACCCCTGGACCCACCCCGCCACCGCCGTAGCGCCCCGCGCGCGGGAGAGGGCCCGGGAAAAGCGGCTGCCGGCCTCGGCCCCGTCGATGCGGTTGCGGTCGAAGAGCAGGCGCAGGCAGAGCCCTTCTACCGCCGGGTGCACCCCGGCGTCGGCAGTATGGAGCAGTCCGTCGAGCCAGAGCTGCTCGAGTTCCGGCCGGTCGAGCTGCGCCAGCGCGTAAGCGGCGGCCGAGAGGAGGTCCACCAGCTCCTCCCCCCGCTCGGCGTCGAGGTTGGTCGCGGCGGCGGGCAGGCCGGCAATGAGGCGGGGCAGCAGCTCGTCGATCACCAGGAGGAGAGCGGTGGTGTCGGTCTTGCGGCTATCTCCGTAGCGGCTGGTCTGCACGAGGGCCGGCAAGGCCGCCAGCAGGGCGGCCACGTCGGTAGTTTCGGCGGCCCGGGCCCGCAGCAGGTCCATCATGCGGGGCACGACCTCGGGCAGGGCGGCCCGCAGGCAGTGGAGGGTAAGCTCGGCCAGGGGGCGGACGGTAGTCAGGGCAGTGGCCTGCTCGCGGGCGTAGGCGGCCGCGGCCGTCGCTACCGTGTTGCCGTAACTGCCCCGCTCGATGACGAGGAGACTGAACTCCGGTTGCCACTGCAGCAGCCAGATCTCCCGGAAGCTGCTCAGACTATCGGGACCACCCGGCTGCAGCTTGCCCCACCGGATGCCGAGCAGGTTGAGGCGGTGCAGCAGGTGGCTCTTACGCAGGTCGTTGGGTTGCCGCAGGTCGATGCCCCCGCGGGGGTCAGATTTGGTGGCCTTCAGGTAGTGCTCGCCGGCAGTTTCCCAGAGTTTGCTCAGGCGGGTGCTCTTTACTTCCGACCGCAGGTCCTCTAAGAGGGGCACCGTAGTTACCCCGGGCGGTACGAAACCTACCGTGGTGCCTACCGTCAATGAATCGTGGATGAGGGCGAGCCGTTCCCGCAGTCCCAACGCCAGGGTGCTGAGTACGGCCTGCTCCAGCTCCTCGATTCCGGGCCGTTCATGGTCGCGCAGCGTC
>JBBSPZ010000104.1:0-11735 GCA_038258275.1 Chitinophagales bacterium
CAATCCCAGGATCTCTTTTTTTTCCGGTGGGTTTTACCTGGCCGGAGAGGGACAAGCGGAGGAGCACGAAAATTACCAGGTCTTCCGCATCGATGTAGCCACCGCGGAGTTGCGGGTGATTCCCGGCTTGCTGAGTGCGGGAAATAACCAGAGCCTCGGGGAAGACGTTACCTATGCAATCGTAGGTGACAGCCTGTACCTCCACGTAGCTGCCCTATACCAGGGATACCGCCTGCACGCGGCTTCCGCCGACGCTCCGGAATCCTTTCGGGAAGTCGCTTCCTCGGTTACTTCGGCGGCAGAAGTGGGCCTCACGGTTAAGGAGGATACGCTTTACTTCGGCGGATCCACGGCTGCGGCTGCCCACGCCGTGATGCGGTATGTTCCCTCCTCCGGCCGCCTCCGGGCTCTGTTTTCCCGGCCGGAAAATGCCCTGCAGGCCGATCTCTACGTTGGTGAAGACGTGATCTACGCGGTCAGTCAGGCAGGTGATCGGAGCGTGCTTCGGTACCGCCCCTCGCGGGAGAAATTGAACGTTTTTGGGAATTTTTACCCCCACGGCTCCGCTGCTCGCCTGTATAAAAACAGCTTGGTGTACATCGGATACACGGCGGTCGGTATTTTCGAAATCGCCGAGAGAGAGCCCTACCTGCTGGAGCGGGATTCCGAGGCCCCCCGCGCCATTGTCGGGATGCTGCCCGCTACTCCCCTGGGGGTGGCGGTGGCCAACACAGAAACCGGTACCGCGGATATACTTTTCGGAGGCTTTGACAGCGGTCAGGGGTTTCAACAGTACCTTCTCGACCCGGCGAGCGATTCCATCCGGAGGTTGACCCACGTGCCGCCTTCACAGGGCGGAAGTCCGCTTAGCTACCTGAATACCATGGGCGGCACGGAGGTATTTTCGCTGTACAGCTACGGTGACCAGGGCTTCCGGCTCTATGTCCTGAGCGGCGATTCGCTAAAGGTCGTTATCGACCAGGCCACCGGAGAACCCCTTACGGTCGATTACGGTTTCGGGTTGATGAATAGCGTCATGGTGGACAACCAAATCAACAGGGCGGAGATTTACCGCTACCGATTTGATGGAGACCGTGCAAGCCGCGAAACCCTACTTACGCTGCCGGGGTACTACAATCGGGTCTCCCACACCACCAACGACCTGCTCCGGCTGACGCGGGAAGTCGGCGACAAGCTGGAAGTCACGATCATCAAGCCAGATGGTACCCTGGCGTATACGTTTACCCAGGCGTATGAAAAAATGATCCTCGCACTCGACACCATGGGCTACTACCTACTGGATTACCCACCGGGTGCCGAGCCCAAACTGGAGTACTACGCTGCTGACGGCACGTCCTCGGTTTCCTTCACCTATCCAGCCGGGGTCACGCCCGATCCCGCTACAGATCCCATTCTCCTCGGGGAACGGCTGCTTTTTCTGCCCCACAACCGCACCCCAGACCAGGAATTTTACGTAGCCGATCCCGCAACGGGGAAAATTGGATTGGTGCGCGACATCAATCCAGGCCCCAACGGCAGCAAGCCCACCAGCCGCATCCGGATCGGAGACCGGCTCTACTTTGCCGCCAACGACGGCGTGCACGGAACGGAACTCTGGCGTACCGACGGTACACCGGCGGGGACCTACCTCGTAGCAGACATTAATCCCGGAACCGCGACCAGCCAGCCCACTAATTTTTACCCGGGCGACAGCCTCCTCTACTTCAGCGCTACGGCGGAGGCAGGAGCGGAAGTTTACGGGATGAATTTGGAAACCGGAGAGGTAGGCCTGATCTCCGATATCAATCCCGGGCCGGGTGGATCCTATCCCGTACGGATTATCGAGACCAGTTCGGGCGTATACGTAGTCGCGAGCCCCGCAGCCGGGAAGGCCCACCAACTGTTCCGCCTCCAGCCGCGCATTCTCTCCCCAGTGGATTTGGTGGCAATTCCCTCCGGAAAATTGGAACTGTACCCCAATCCCGCCACCGGAGCCACTACCGTACGGGCCGAGCCGGGGGAGAAACTGGTTCGCGTGCAGTTATACGACGGTAGCGGACGGCTACTCCGCGATGCGCAAACGCTTGCGGAGCGCTACACACTCCCGTTGGAACAGCTGGTCCCCGGGCGTTACGTAACGGTCGTTCACTACGCTTCAGGGGCCAGGCGTGCCGCGTCGCTGATCGTGGTGCGATAGGGGGGTGGTCCACTTGAGACCAATTTACCGTACGGCGAATAATGTGCGAAGTTTGTCTAATGCAGTGCCTACAGACCGGATAGCCCCATGGCAGCGGAGCTACCGCTCCGCCCGCAGCTCGGCCTGCCGGTGGTCCCATTTTTGCTGCAGCACCGGCAGCGGCAATTTTTGCTTCAGAAGGAGGAAGTATACTTCGATCAGCACCAACTTGCGACTAAACTACGGATTGTGCGAGCTTCGCCAACCGGTTGATGTCGCGGTTCGAGACCACCTATTCGGGCCGGGGGTGGACCGGCTGAAGCGTTTAAGTACCGTGAACAGTGGCCGCAGTACCCAATACATGGTATTGATCCTCCGGGATTGGCCTCCCCCTCAGCGTCGGGCAGCATCACGCCCAGCCGGAACATGTAAACGTCCCTAACGCCCAGGTGAAGGAGGTCACGAGGGTGCGAGGGTGTAGGTCAGGCGGGTGTATTCCTCCTCGTTCATGCCGACGGAAGATACCCCGGCGCAGAAAAAGCAGGCGTCGTAGCCGCGCAGTTGCTCCCGCGCGGAGGAGATGTCGGTAAAGTCGGCCAGCAGGACCCCGGTGAGTTTCGGGTGGCGCAGGCACCCGAGGAGAGCGGCACGGCCAACCATTCCGCAGGCCTGCCGCTCCACGTTTTTTGGCGACGGGAGGGGAATGGGCGAGTCCGGGTACGTCTAATGGGGTTTCAAAACCTTTTTTCTGATTTCCAGTTTCACGTAGGTATTCACAAACCAAACCAACACCAATGAAATACTTTTCTTTCTTCGCCTTTGCCCTGCTCCTGCTTTCCTGCAACAGCCAGCCCAACACCAACGAGACCACCGACATGACCCCCATGAACGATCAGGAAACGCCCATGAACGATCAGGAAATGCCCATGCCGGCTGGCCAGGATAGCCCGCTTCAGCCCACGATCGACGCCGTACAGAGCACCGGCGGTGACATCACGGCGCTTCCCCCGGACGCCGCCGTGACGAACATCGATTCCTGGATCTCCAAGCTGCAGAGCATGGACGGCACCAGCGGAATCGTCGACAACCTGCAAATGCTGAAATCCGAACTGACCGCCGGAAACATTGACGGCTCCAAAGTTTCCAACCTTCTTTCCACCCTGGCCACCCAGACCCGGGAAGTAGGGCAGGGAAATGCCGGACTTAACACCCTCGCCTCCGCCCTGGATGCAGGCGCCCAGAAACTGGCCGGAAAGTAAGTCGGGTAGAACCGCAACACCGGGGTTACGAAAGCCCCGGCGAACCGACGCGTGAGCCTGAGTGCTTGCGGGTCGGTTCGCTCGTTTTAGGAGTACCCGTTCCTCCCTTTTGCAGGGGGAGGCGGACCGGTCTCCGCTAGTTATCTTCCCCCGGAATGAAAAAATCCGAAGAAATGACCGCGCGATTCGTCCTGCTTCTGCTCACGGCGTGGGTGATGGTCACCGTCCTGCCCGCCCAGGTGCGCGCGCCCGTGGACTACGTGGACCCCTTCATCGACAGCCACCAGTCGCGGTGGTTTTACTTTTCCTCCGCGAGCCGCCCCTTCGGGATGGTGAACCTGAGTCCGGACACCAACGTGAAGGGCAGCTGGGAGTCCGGCTACCTGTACGACAGCACGACGGTCCGCTGTTTCAGCCACGTACACGCCTGGCAGCTCTCGGGCGTACCGGTGATGCCCACGACCGGCGCGATGCGGGGGCACGAGGGCATGGATGCGACCCGGAGTTCATTCTCCCACGCCACGGAAAGTGCCGCGCCCGGTTACCACCGGCTGTACCTCGACCGGTACGGCATCGACGTCGAACTGACCTCCACGACCCGCGTCGGCCTGCACCGCTACCGTTTTGGGGACGACCGGGAGCGGCACCTGCTCTTCGACACCGGGGCCTTCCTGGCGCACGACTCAACGGACTACTCCCGCGTCCATCAGGTTTCCCCGACGGAGCTCGAGGGCTACGTGGTGATGGGCCCCACCCAACGACGGCCTAAACCGGTAACGTTGTACTTCGTAGCGCAAACGGATGCCCCGGCCGTGGCCTTCGGCGGCTGGCGAAGGGGGCAACGGGAAGCGGTCACCGACGCCATCGAGGGCAAGGACGTCGGGGCCTACCTCAGTTTCGGCGATACCCTGCAGCAGCTTCAGCTGAAGGTGGCCCTTTCCTATACCTCCCTCGCCAACGCCCGCGCCAACCTGGCGGCGGAGCTGCCGCACTGGGACTTCGAGCGCGTCCGCCGTGCGTCCCGGGAGGAGTGGAACACCCAACTGAGCCGCGTCGAGGTGAGCGGCGGCACCGAGCAACGGACCGTCAAACTCTACACCGACCTGTGGCACGCCCTCCTGGGCCGCCGGATCATCAGCGATACCAACGGCGCGTATCCGGATAATACGGGCGATACGACGGTGGTCCGGCGGGTAAGCCTCGCGGCCGACGGCACCCCGCGGTATCCCCACTACAACTTCGACGCGTGGTGGGGCAGCCACTGGTCGCTGAATATCCTGTGGTCGCTGGTCTATCCGGAGATCATGGACGGGTTCTGTAACACCATGGTCGACCTGTACAAAAATGGCGGACTCATCCCCCGCGGGCCTTCCGGCGGAAACTACACCTACGTGATGATCGGCGACCCGGCCGTATCCTTTTTCGCGGCGGCCCTGAACAAGGGGATCGACGACTACGACGTAGCCGCGGCCTACGCCGGCCTGCGCAAGAACGCCTTCGTGGGAGGCATCCGCGACCACGCCGGCTACGAGCACCGCACCCCGGCCTACGGGGGCGGCATGCAGTACTACGAGGAGCGCGGCTACGTGCCGGAGGGTATCCCGGGGCCGGGCGGGCACAAGGACGGGGCCTCCATGACCCTGGAATACGCCTACCAGGATTGGTGCCTGGCCCAGATCGCCCGCCGCCTCGGCAAGGAAGACGACTACGCCTTCTTCATGGAGCGCTCCCAAAATTACCGGAAGATCTGGAACCCGGAACGCGGCTTCATGGTACCCCGGGAAATGGACGGCAGCTGGATGCAGGACTTCGCCCCGGTGGTCGACAGCTTCAACGCCCGGGGATTCTGCGAGGCCAACTCCGCCATCTACACCCACTACGTGCCCCACGACATGGCCGGCCTGGTGGAGCTCGTCGGGGGCGAAGCCGCCTACCGCGAGTTCCTGAATGCTTCCTTCGAACGTGCACAGGGGGACTGGCTGAAATCCGCCGACAAGGTCCACGCCGCCAACTGGGTCGATTACGGCAATCAGCCGGGTACGGCCATGGCCCACCTCTTCAACGTCACCGGTTCTCCCTGGCTGAGCCAGCAGTGGGTGCGCGCCATTAAGGACACCTACGGCGAGACGACCCCCTACGGCGGCTACCACGGCGACGAGGACCAGGGGCAGATGGGTGCCCTGGGGGTGCTCATGGCCACCGGTTTGTTTAGCGTAGACGGCAGCGCGGCGGCCGAGCCGGCCTACGAGATCACTACGCCGGTCTTCGGGGAGGTCGTGTTCCACCTGAACCCGGAGTACTACAGCGGGGGCCGCTTCACCATTGCGGTAACCGGCGATCCGGAAGCGGAGCTCTACATACAATCCGCGGAGCTGGACGGTAACCCGTGGAATTCGGTGCGGTTGCCCTTTGCGCGGGTGGCGGCCGGTGGAAACCTGCGACTGAGGGTAGGAAAGGATCCCGACAGGGAGTGGGGAAGGGAATGACCCCGCACCCGCGGCTCCGCCCCCGGAGCAAATTTTGGTGCCGCTTGCGGGGAAACCCGGAGCGCCATGCACAAATCGGACTACCTTCCGTTCTCTTACCCGTACCCAGTAACCGCTATACTACCCTTTATGACTACCACTTACCGCCGCGAACCCCTCTGGTATAAAGATGCCATTATTTACGAATTGAACATCAAGGGCTTCTTTGACGCGAACGGAGACGGTATCGGCGACTTTGCCGGCCTGGAACAAAAGCTGGACTACCTGGAGGAACTGGGCGTCACCGCCATCTGGACGCTGCCCTTTTACCCGAGCCCGCTGCGCGACGACGGATACGATATTTCGGACTACTACAACGTCAGTCCGCCCTACGGCAACCTGGAAGACTTCAAGCGCTTTCTCGACGCCGCCCACGCCCGCGGCCTGCAGGTGATCACGGAGCTGGTCATCAACCACACCTCCGACCAGCACGAATGGTTCCAGCGCGCCCGCCGGGCCCCCCAGGGAAGCCCCGAGCGCGACTACTACGTCTGGAGCGACACCGACGAGAAATGGCCCGACGTCCGCATTATCTTTACGGATACGGAGACGAGCAACTGGACGTGGGACCCCATCGCCAAGCAGTACTACTGGCACCGCTTCTTCCACCACCAGCCCGACCTCAACTACGACAACCCCCTCGTGCAGGAGGAAATCTTCAAGGTGCTGGACTACTGGATGAGCATGGGCATCGACGGCTTCCGCCTCGACGCCATTCCCTACCTCTTCGAGCGGGAGGGCACCAACGGCGAGAACTTGCCCGAGACCCACGTCTTCCTGAAAAAGCTGCGCACCCACGTCGATACCAACTACGACAACGTACTCTTCCTGGCCGAGGCCAATATGTGGCCGGAGGAGAGCGCCAGCTACTTCGGCGACGGCGACGAGTGCCACATGAACTACCACTTTCCGCTCATGCCCCGCATGTACATGAGCATCAAGATGGAGGACCGCCACCCAATCACCGACATCTTCGACCAGACCCCCGAAATCCCCGAGAACTGCCAGTGGGCCACCTTCCTGCGCAACCACGACGAGCTGACCCTGGAGATGGTCACCGACGAGGAGCGCGACTTCATGTACAACGTGTACGCCAGCGACCGCACCGCCCGCATCAACCTGGGCATCCGCCGCCGCCTGGCCCCCCTTATGGACAACGACCGGGGCAAGATCGAGCTGCTCAACGTGCTGCTCATGAGCCTGCCCGGCACCCCCGTGCTCTACTACGGCGACGAGATCGGTATGGGCGACAACTATTACCTCGGCGATCGGGACGGCGTGCGCACCCCCATGCAGTGGAACAACAACGAAAACGCCGGCTTCTCGGAGGCCAATCCTCACAGCCTCTACCTGCCCGTCATCCGCGATACCGAGTACAGCTACCGCTGGGTGAACGTGCGCCGGCAGCAGCAGAACCCCAACAGCCTGCTCAACTGGACCAAGAAACTGCTGGCGAAGCGGAAGTCGTTCCGGGTCTTCGGGCGGGGTAAGATCAAGTGGCTCAAGCCCGACAACGGCCGTATCCTGGCCTTCGTCCGCGAATTCGAGAACGAGCGGGTGGTCGTGGTCGTGAACCTCAGCCGCCACCCCCAGGCCGTCACCCTGGACCTCAGTGAGTTCAGTGGCAGCAAGGTCCGGGAAGCCTTCGGCCGGACCTACTTTAACGACATCACCCGCGACCTGTACCAGGTCACCCTCTCCGGCCACGGGTACTACTGGCTGGAAGTGGAGGCCGCCACCGGTCCTATGGTCGACAACCGCGAACTCGGGAGGCCCACCCTGCGCATCGCGGAACTGAAGGATTTCTTCAGCAAATCGAATTTGCGGGCCCTGGAGCAGACGGTACTGCCCAATTACCTGCGTGCCGTCTCCTGGATGGGCATCCGTGCCCCCCAGTTGGATCAGGCCACGATCTACGATTTCCGGATGCAGGCCAACGGCGAACGCCACTTCGGCTGGCTGCTGATCGAGGTGACCTACCTGGAAGGGCTCCCCGAACTGCTGCAACTGCCCCTGGCTTTCCACAACTTCCGCGAAAACGTGGACTACTCCACCCGCGAGGAAGTGCTCGGCATTGTCGACAACGGCGACCGGAAGGTGGTCCTACTGGATGCCCTCTACGACGAGGATTACCGCCGCGGCCTCAACCAGGGCCTGCGGGAATACGGGGAACTCAAAGGATTTCGCTTCTTCACCCGCGAAACGATGACCACCTCGGTGGCTCAGGATGCCAACCTCCTGCACTCCGGCACCGAATACATGACCCTGCAGAGCCGCGACTACAACATCAAGTACTACCGCCGCGTGGATTCCCACGACGTGCCCGACCTGGAGGTCAAGCACCTGCTCAACCGGCGCGGGTACAAATCCGCCCCGGCCGTACTCGGCACCCTCCACTTTACCCCCACCCAGCGGCTGAACGCCACCCTGGCGATCTTTGAGGAGCGGCGCGACAACGAGGGCAATGCCTGGGAGTACGTACTCAATAACCTGCGCCGGTTTGCGGAGGACATCATCAACCGCCTGCAGAACGACAAGAGCGAAAGCGCCCATCCGGAGGAGATCCACGTCACGGACACCATCGTCTACAAGGATATGCCGCGGCTGATCCAGGACATACTGGGCCCCAGCTTCGTTATCAAGGTAGCCGAACTCGGCCGCGCCACGGCCGCTTACCACACCGTATTAGCGGACGTGGAGGAAAGCGGCTTCAGCCACGAAGCGCTCTCGATACACTACCAGCGCAGCGTCTACGCCGGCCTAAAGGGCGACGTGCGCGCGACCATCGACCTCATCAACAAGGTGAACGGGGACCTGGAAGGCGAAAACGCCGAACTCGCCCAACAACTCATCGATCGGGAAGCGGAACTGCACGAGAAACTGAAGCGGATCTACGCCCACAAGATCGAAGCGGACAAAATCCGGATCCACGGTGACTTTACCCTGGAGCAGCTCATCATGAGCGACGACAAGTTCCTCATCCAGAACTTCGACGGGGACCCCGACCGCAGTTACAGCCAGCGCCGCCTGCGCCGCAGCCCGGCCAAGGACATCGCCAACATGATGCGCAGCTTCAGCTACGCCGCCGGAATGGTCTACAACGAAGATATGGGGGGCCTCAAGCGCAGCACGAAGGTAGAACTGGGCAACTGGCTCAACACCGCCAACCGCTACCTCTCGGCGGAGTACCTGACGGCCTACCGCAAGGCGACCACCGGCACCCGCCTGCTGCCCGCCGACGAGGGTGACCTGGAAGTGTTGCTCGATACCTTCCGGATCGAAAAAGCCCTCCAGGAGCTCCGCTACGACCTTAATTACCGACCCCAGCAAGCCAGCATCCCCCTGCGCGGCCTGCTGGAGCTGCTCGACGACCACAATTAGGGCAACAGACGGGTATAAATGCGGAGCAAGCGGGCGGGACTCGCGCCCAGCCGGTGCAGGGTGTACAACAGCACGTACACCAGCTGGGTATAAACGAATCCGTTGCGGAGGTACTTCCGCGGCGAGGTCGTGACGCTGCCCGCCAGGATCCTGAATCTACCCCGGTACTTCCGCAGCCTGCGCACGATGCCGTTGTCTTCCAGCAGGGGCCAGTCGGGAAAGCCACCCACTGCCCGGAAATCCTCCCGGCTCACCCACAGCGATTGATCGCCGAAGCGAAAGGCATCGACGTCGAAGCGGGTGAACCAGGCGTAGAGGCGCAACCAGGGCATGCGTTCCTGTCCCGCGAAGCGAAGCCGGAAGCAGGCGGGCAGGTCTTCCTCCGCCCCCACCTGCTGCGACCAGTCAACCGGCACGAGCGTATCGGCGTGTAAAAAATACAGGTAGGTTCCCGTAGCCGCCGCTGCTCCCGCATTCATTTGCCGGGCGCGGCCGCGGGTGCCGGGGATCACGCGGGCGCCACCGCGGCACGCAATTTCGGGGGTGCCGTCGGTGCTGCCGCCATCCACTACGATGACCTCACAGGAACGGGTCGGGGCGGTCGCCGTCAGCCGCTGCAGGGTCGCCTCCAGGTGTCCGGCCTCGTTCAGGGTAGGGATGATCACGGAGCACCAGGGTGTCGTCGTCGCCGGCATCTTCGCTTGGGGCGGCGGTGTTGCGGGAGTCATCTGCGGGGGCGCTTTTTTCGGTTACGGGCAGGTAGTGGACAATGGCCGCTCCGACCCCGATGAGCAGGAGCCACCAATCGATAAATCCGGTGTCCGAGCGGCTCAGCAACACTTCCACGATCTTGGCTCCGAGCAACAGGCCGAAGGCTCCGTAGACGATGGCGTGCTGGTGGTCGCGGGTCATGGTTGGGATTGGTTAGCTACTCAAAGCGATACACCGTCGTTGTGTTGTAGGTGTCGCCGACTTTCAGCAGGGGGGTCCGGAAATTTTCCTGATTCGGGGAATCGGGGAAGTGCTGGGTTTCCAGGCAGATGCCACGGTGGGGTTCGAGTGGTGCATTGTCGCGGCCGTAATAGACCTCCCCGTAGAAATTAGCGGTGAATACCTGCACGCCGGGCTCGGTGGTGAAGGTCCGCAGCCTCTTGCCGGAGGCGGGATCGGTGAGCAGGGCCACTTCCCGCAGGCTGCCGTCGTAGTCGCTGACCGCGAAATTGTGGTCGTAGCCGTGGGCGGACGCGATCTGGGGGTGGTCCGAATGAATGTCGCGGCCCACCGGCTTGGCCTGGCGAAAATCGAAGGGGGTACCGGCTACCTCCTCCAGCTTCCCGAGGGGAATACCCGCACCGTCTACCGGGGTGTAGCGGTCGGCGGCCAGCTGCAGGGTTTCCTCCAGGATGGTGCCGCCCCCGCTGATGTTAAAGTAGGTGTGGTTGGTCAGGTTGACCATGGTATCCTGATCCGTGGTCGCTTCGTAGTGAATGCGCAGGGCATTCGCGTCGGTCCACGTATAGGTACAACTGACCCGCAGGTTGCCGGGGAAGCCCATCTCCCCGTCCGGACTAAGGCGGGAGAGCCGCAGCACGGCCGAGGTGTCGGTCGTGGAGGGCTCGGCCTTCCACAGCTTATCGTTAAAGCCCGAGCTACCGCCGTGGAGCTGGTTGCCGACCTCGTTGGCGTCGAGCTGGTAGGTGGTCCCGTCGATGGTGAAGCGGGCCCCGGCGATCCGGTTGCCGTAGCGCCCGATGATGGCCCCGAAGTAGGGGTTCTTCCGCTGGTAGCCGGCCAGGTCGTCGTAGCCGATCACCAGCTCGGTCCCGCCGATCCGGATCGACTGCACGATGCCCCCGAGGTCGAGGATGCTGACCGTATTGCCGGCGGCATTGGTGAGGGTGAATAGGTGTACGGCCCCCTGGGGGCCTTCTCCCCAGGGAGTAGTGATAATGCTTGCCATAGTGCGCGGAGGGTAGGGGACTATTTTGGTGGCTAAGGTATGGGTTTGCGGTGGGGATGGGTAGGTGTTTTGATGGTTTGGTTGGAGGTAGTGCTGGACACCTTCCCGGTCCTTCCCTACTGTTCAAGGTGTCCCCGTTCGGGTAGATGCGGGCTGGACTCGTTCGGCTTGCCGATGTTGTTGAGCCGGGAGGCATTTGACCGGGCGCATTCCCCCCGTACTCCACGCTGACTAGTTTTCACCCTATCAGCTTCGCTGGGTGGTTTGAAAACCTGGGGTATTTTATATAAAAAGGGTAGTGTAACTTCCTGAGTGATTCAGTGTTCTCCCTCTAAATTCCTTTTCATGGTAACCCAATCGCTTTGTTGTCGCAAATGTGGTTCCGACCAGATCGTCAAAAATGGCTACAACGGGGTGCGTAACCCCAAATACAA
>JBBSPZ010000105.1:0-11558 GCA_038258275.1 Chitinophagales bacterium
CAGCCTTTTGTTCCTATCCCTGTTTTTACCCGTTTGCTGCCTGGCGCAGACGGGCGTGACCCTGACCGGCACGGTAATCGACGAATCGGAACAAGCCGTCGAGTTCGCCACGGTGAGCGTACTGAGCGCGGCCGATTCCAGTCTGATTACGGGCGGGGTCGCGGGTGCCGGCGGAGTCTGGGAAATCAGCAACGTGCCCGCCGGACGGTCAGTTATCGTGCAGGCCAGCTTCATGGGATACGAAAGTGCCTATTCCGGCCCTACCCTAGCCGAGCGCAGCACGCCACCCTTTCTCCTGCGGCTGCGCTCGATGGCGCAACTCCTCGAAGAGATCGAGGTAACGGGAAAGAAGCTGACCGAAATCCACCGGCTCGACCGCCAGGAGTTCGACGCCGGCCAGTTCACCAACGCCCGGGGCGGCACGGCCACCGACGTGATCCGTAACCTGCCGGCCGTAAGCGTGGACGCCCAGGGGGAGATCAGCGTACGCGGAGCCACCGGCTTCTTACTCCTCATCGACGGCCAACCCGTGCAGACCGACCCCGCCACGATGCTTGCGCAGTTGCCGGCCAACGCGATTGCCAAAATCGAACTCATCACCACTCCCGGGGCAAAGTTCGACCCCGACGGGCAGGCCGGCATCATCAACATCACGACCACGGGCGGCAGCCTCGACGGATGGAGCGCGGCGGCCAACGTGAACGTAGGGCTACCCGCCGTACGGGACTTCGACAATGCCGACCCTCAGCGACGATACGCCATCGACGGCACTGCCAACTACCGCAGCGGTCGCTGGGATATCGGCCTGGGGGCCGACTACCGGCGCGACGACGACGGGGGACTGCGCGATGGCTACGTCAATACCCTGATCGGCAACCAGCTGACCGAATTTCCGAGTCTGGGCGAGCGCAGCCACGACCGCGAGAACTATTCCGGCCGCCTTTCGGTAGCCTATACCCCCGACCGTAGGCAGTCCCTGCGCGCCGGGCTGCTGGCGGGTAAGCGGACGGTGTACCGCACCGCCGATATCCTCTACCGCAACCAACGCCGCGCCCTCATCGACCCCGCCACCGTCCCAAACCTGGAAGAGTTTTACGACCGCTTCCTGGCCACCGGGGACGTTAGCGGGGCGGGGGAAGAGATCGACCGGCGTACCTTTTTCAACGAGAACCTGCGGGTGCGGCGGGGCGACTTTTTTATCGCCACCCTCGACTACGAAGTCGACCTCGGCCGGGAGCGCAAGCTAGCGGTATCCGGCCTCTACGAACGCACCCTGCTGGGCGGCCCCACCGATAACGTGATCCTCGACTACCCGGCCCTGACCGACACGATACAGTACCAGTTCAACACCAACGATAACCCCCTGGATGGTTACCGCTTCAACCTCGACTACACGGGTAAGATCGGGGAGGCCACCTGGGAAAGCGGCTACCAGTTCCGCTACCTTAGGCACCCCGGTGACTTTCTGTACCTGGACCGCGACCTGGAGGCCGATCGCTTCGTCGTGAACCCCGAGTTTACCAACGGCATTCTGCTGCGCCGCGACGTTCACTCCCTCTACTCCCAGGTCACGGGGGCCGCCGGTGAGCGGCTGGAGTATTCGGCCGGCCTGCGGCTGGAATACTTCGACCGCTCGGTGGGCCTCGACCGCCCGGATACCACCTACCGACTCGACCGGTTTAGTCTTTATCCGTCGGCCAACCTTAAATACCAGCTCGGTGAAAGCCTGAGTGCCAAGGCGGGCTACAGCCGGCGCATCGACCGGACGACCACCTTCAAGATGACCCCCTTCCCCGAGCGGGAGCACAACGAGACCCTGGAGCAGGGCGACGCCGAGCTGCTGCCCGAGCTCACCGACCTGTTCGAATTGGGACTGGTGGGCAATTTCGGCGACAACACCGCCTTCGCTACGGTCTACTACCGCCATACCCGCGACGTGATCAACCGCGTCAACACCATTTACAACGACACCGTGCTCAACCGCATCTACACCAACGTCGGCAACGCGGACGCCGTGGGGCTGGAACTCGGCCTGACCGTCTTCCCGGTCGACGACTGGCGCGTCTACCTGGGGGGCAACGTCTACAACTATAGTATCTCCGGACGGGTGTTCGGCGACGAGGTGGAAACCGGCAACTGGGTCTACAGCATCAGCGCGGTCACCGACGTTAATTTGCTTGACATTGCGGACTTGCAAGTCGGCGTCAATTATCTCTCCGAGCAGGTCACGGCCCAGGGGCGCGACGGGCGTTTCTTCAACCCTTACCTAAATCTACGCCGCGAATTTCCCAAGCAACGGCTGAGCCTCACCTTCCAGTGGCAGAACATCGGCCTGGGCCTGTGGGAGAACAACCAGCAGCGCATTACCACGCTTAACGACAACTTCTTCACCACCACCAACTACCTCTACGAAACGGATATCCTCCGGCTCGGGGTCGGCTACCTTTTCACTAAGCTGAAGCAGGAGGTGACGGGGCCGAAGAGTGAGTTCGGCGATCAGGAGTTTTAGCGCCCGTCCCCTTCCGCGCTCATGGATCAGCTACCGCAACTACTGCTGCAAACCGACTGGTCGCTGGCCGGCCTACTGGTGGGGCTGGGGGTGGCGGCGTTCATCCTCTCTACGGTATCCGGCGGGGGTGGGTCGCTCGTGCTCGTGCCCGTGCTCAACTGGCTGCTGGGCGTCGGCAGTACCGCCCCCGTACTCAACCTGGGTACCTTTCTGGGCCGGCCGGCGCGACTGATCATATTCTGGCGTCACATTCAGTGGCGGGTGTGCCGGTACTACGCTCCGGCCGCCATCGTGGGGGCCTGGCTGGGGGCGTGGTTATTCAGCAACTTTCGGGTAGAGTGGTTACAGCTCGTGGTCGGTGTTTTCCTGGTTAGTACCGCCTTTCAGTACCGCTTCGGGAAGAAGGCCAAGTCGTTCCACGTCGAGCTCTGGTACTTCATTCCCATCGGGCTCACCGTCTCCGTCCTCGGCACCGTCATCGGCGCCCTCGGGCCGGTGCTCAACCCCTTTTACCTCAATCTGGGCCTGGATAAGGAGGACCTGATCGCCACCAAGACGGCCAATTCCTTTCTCATGGGGCTGGCGCAGATCGGCAGTTACACCTTCTTCGGCCTGCTTACCGGCGAACTTTGGACCTACGGCATCGCCCTGGGTATCGGGGCAACGGCCGGGAACCTCATTGGCAAACGCTTCCTGGCGGGGATGAAGAGCACGACCTTTCGCCGGTTGGTGATCGCACTGATGGTGATCAGTGGTTTGCTGCTGATCTACGGCCAATTGGTGTAGACTGGTCTGCCACGTCCTGGCAAACCGTGCACTTGAAGCTGCGCTACGGTTCTGCCGCAGAGGGGGCGGCTTCAGCTAGCTGAACCTCGCGGTAGGTAGACCCCAGGTGTTCAATTTATTAGGCTACGCGCGAGACGCTTTTTGGAGGCGGTTGGAGCCGACGCAAGGTAATCTACGCTTCATCCTGTATACGAACACGTACCAGCCCATTAGGGCAATCACTGACCAAGCGCCGCCAATGAATAGCAGCACTGGCCAGGGAGCCCGGTAGCGTTCTACCAAGGTGTAGAACATGAACCCCAGCAGTACCACTACGACCAGGCCGTTTAGGTACATCCAACTATTCGTAGATTTGTCAGGTTTCCTGGTCAGGTTACGTTTGGTAAAGATGTAGAGCCCGGTAAGAATCAGGCCGCAAATGGCTAGACCGGCCAGAAACCACACTATTTTGGTGGGTAAACCGCCGAAGTTGCCGAAGTGTAGCGGATCGGCGATGTCGTTGAGCCAGGTTACCAGTGGCAGGTCGTCGGCACGTTGCAGACCGATCACCGCGTAGGTCTGTGGATGAAGGTAAACGCGGTTGGCTCGGTTGCGTACCAGGGGCACGTCACTCTGTCCAGTCAAGTAAAGCGGTGCATCGCTGCGGTCGGGAAACGAGATTTCCCTGATTGCCAACCCCGGAATGTGGGCGCGGGCGGAATCCGCAGCCCGATCATAGTCTAACCTCCAGGGGAGGTTGATGAGGTCAACCGAATCGAGCAGTGGTTGAGCTAAGGTGGGGGACGGTGGATTGGCGGTAGTAGAAATGGCTGCCGTGTCCGTCCGCTCCAGGAAGTACCAGATACCCGTGATGGAAAATAGTAGCAAGAAAGGAATCGTCCACAGACCGGCGACCCGGTGCAGGCTACGGAAAAGCACCAGTTTGCCCTTTCCTCCCTTCAGTTCGAAGAGCTTACGGTACCACTTTTTGTAAAACAGGAGGGCCGTAAGCAGGGAAAAGAATAGGAGGAAGGAAAAGGTGAGTACCGCAAAATGACCGATTTGAAAGGGTACGAAGAGGTAATAATGTAGATCCCGCAGGTAGCGCTGAATGGTGAGGTTGGCCGTTCCCTGGATGATTCCGGTATAGGGATTGGCGAAGGCATACGTGCGGTTGCCGTTCGGTAGGACAACATAAATGATGTCGCACAGGTAGGGCTCGCGGGCGCTCAGCCAAAACTCCGGTGTGGAGCCGGGAAGCGCCTGCTGGAGGTTGGCAACGATGGTGTTCTTGCTGGCTAGGGTGGTTTGGGGGGTAGCACGAATAGCTGAGTTAACCAGCCAGTCCATTTCGCTGCTCAGTGTGGCCAGGGTGCCGGAAAAGCAGACGATAAAGAACAGCACGCCGAGCCTGACGCCGATCCAGCCGTGGATCCTAAATAACGTTCGTTTACTGGGTACCCACATGTCAGAAAGTGTAGGAGACGGTAGTCAGCACCGCCCGCGGACTGCCCGGAAAAGCCCGTATGTAGTCATAGCCACCGACCCAGTGGGTCTGGTCGAACACGTTGTTGAGGTTGATCTGAAACCGAAACTTATTGACCCGGTAGTACACCGCCAAATTAGCCAATTCATACCCGGGAAAGATCGGTGGCTGAGCGTTAGCCGGGAAAAGCGAGCCGAGCCGCTCGGAAACGAAATTGATGCCCGCCCCGAGGCCCAGCCCGCTCAGACTGCCGCGACTGATGACGTACTTCGTCCACAGGTTACCTGCGTGCGTTGGGGCGTTAGGCTTCTGGCGGCCAATCTCGGTCTCGTCGTCACTTGCGGTGATCTCCGCATCGGTGTAGGCGTAGCTGGCCACGATACTCCAGTTGGACGTAATGCGCCCGGAGACGTCGAGTTCCGCCCCCCGGCTGCGCTCCTCCCCGATCTGCCGCAACAGGTCCGGCCGACCGGGGTCGTTGGCGGGATACAGCCCTCCGGCCTGATTAAGGGTATATACTGCTAAGGTTACGCCGAGCCGGCCGTCGATCCATTCCGACTTCGCGCCGACTTCGAGCAGACGACTCTCCAGTGCGTCGAAGGGGCCGCCGGCGTTCGGATCATTGACTACGCTGGCCGTCTGGGGCTGGTAACCCCGGACGTAGGTTCCGTACAGGTTGATGTGGTCACTCAGGGTGTAAACCAGGCCGACCCGGGGCAGCCAGACGGATTGGGTAACCTTCGTTTCCCCTCCGGCACCGAAGTTAAGTACATCCGTGAAGTATTCCCGGCGCAGGGCTAGCAGTAATTGCCACTGTTTGTAGGCAACTTGGTCCTGAAAGTAGATGCCGTGGGAGCTCTGCTTGCTCTGAGGGTAAACGTCGGTCTTGTAAAAGTAGCGGCTCAGGTCGCGGATCTGGTTAGCCGCCGGATCGGTAAGGTCGAAATGAGGAACGTTAGGAATGGGATTACCCCCGGCGTCCAGCGCATACCGGTCCACCTGGTCGGCGTTAAAGGTGTTGATGGCCGATTGCCGATCCGCTGAGAGGTACCCCCGGGCCTGTAACTGCGAACCGCCAGGGGTGAGTTTTTGCTGAAAGTAGTCGTGACCCACTAGGATGCGGTGCTCGAGGGGACCGGTAACCACCTCGTAGTTCAGGTAGTTGTTAAAATTGTCGTTTGTCCAGTTACGCTGGCGGATGAAGACGCGCATCTCCACCAACTCGGGGTCTCGGCTGCCGTCGGCCAGTGCGGCAAAGGTATTGGAGGTCCGGTGTTCCTGCAGGTCCTCATCGTAGGTCGAGTGCAGAAAGGTGCTGCTAAAGCTTAATCCCTTCGCCAGCTGATGGTTGAGCGAGATCGTAGCGTTCACGCTCTCCTCGCGCAGGAAGTCGTTTGCCGCATTGAGGGATTTGGTGATGGGTACGGAGTATAGGTCGCCGTTGCCAAACACGGCCTGACCGCGATCTAGTCGCCCCTCGGAGCCCTGGTAGACCAAGTCTACATTCAGGCGGGTTTTCTCGTTGGGCAGGAAGGAAAAGGAGGGAGCTACTACTAAATTCTTATCGTATTGAAGGTCTCGAAAGCTGCCGCTGTTCTCGTAGCCCAAGTTAAGCCGGTACAGTAGGCTACCGTCCTGACTAGCTTTTCCGGTAAAATCCGCCAGGGTCCGTAGGGTGCTAAAACTACCGACGGTAGTACTGACGCTGCGACGGGTTTCGGCCAGAGGCTTTTTGGTTACCCGGTTGATGGTCCCCCCGGGGCTGGCGTTGCCGAACAGGGCGGAGGCCGGACCTTTGATGACCTCGACTCGCTCGATGTGGGGAATGAGCTGCTGCTTCCAGAAGCTGGTGAATGAGCGCATACCGTTGGTGAGGTTACCCGAATTTTCCTGTCCGGACACCCGGAAACCCCGGATGGTAATGTCGTTGTAAAAGGAATACTGGTTTACTCCACTGATGTTTTTCACCACGTCGTTGAGCCGGAAGGCCGCCTGATCAAGGGCCAATTCTTTGGTCACGTAGCCGATGCTCTGGGGAATATCCTTGAGCGGGGTGGCGGACTTGGTGCCGCTGTACGATACCCGGTTGCGGTAGCCGGTTTCCCGGCGGCCGGTGATCTCCACCGTTTGTAGTTCGGTGATATTTTCCACTAATTCAATCGGGGACACTTCCGTCGTCTGGCCCGCCAGCACCTCGGCCGTGATCTCACGGCTTTGGTAACCCAGTAGGTTGACGGCTAGCTGGATGGTTCCCACAGGAAGGGTTTCCAACAAGAAATCTCCTGCTGCATCCGTACTGGTTCCGGCAGCAGCTCCGACCACCCCTACCGTGGCATAAGCGGCGGGTTGACCATCATCTAGGGCTACGTGGCCGCGCAGGTTTCCGGTTTGGGCGCGAGCGCTGGTGCAAAGTACCTGCGCAAGGAGTAAAACGTAGTGGAGTCGCATCTATTCACATTTGGTCTAAATAAGAATAGTGCAAATGTAACGGACTCTCCTCCAAAAAACCAAGGTGGGCAAAGAATTTCATCGGCCACGATGCGGCGGGCTAGATCGTCTTCGACAATGCGATTCGAGGATACGCGGTTACGCGATCGACCCGACCATCCTGCTCGGTGGTGACCGTGACGCGACTAAAGGCCTGCTGATCCCGTTGCAGCAGACTCAGGATGATTGTTTCGACTTTCGTGGGTTGGCAAGTCATACAGTTTAATTGCAACTGTGTCGCATTAACTAAAACTTGTTGTACCTTTACGCCCAGATAAATCAGCCAATAATGACTAGATCCACCCCCCTTTTCCTACTTCTACTTGTACTCAGCCTGTTAATATGTGGCTGCGGCGATGATGATGATGACCCGGTAATTCCCAACGAAGAGGAGGTGATTACCGATCTGATCTATACCCTCATTCCCGCCGGCGGAGGCAGTGAAACGGTTGTTTTCTCCTTCAAGGATCCCGATGGAGACGGCGGTCAGGACCCGCAAATCACCGTTACCGGCGACCTAATGGCGAACACCACTTACTCCGGAGTAATTCAATTGCTCAACGCTTCCGACCCCTCGGACGTGGAGGATATCACGCTCGAGGTCGCGGAGGAGAACACGGAGCACCAGTTCTTTTACCAAGTGGGTGGAGGGCTCGACCTTACTTTCAACTACGCCGACACGGATGAGGAGGGAAACCCCCTCGGCATCCTCACGACGGTAGCCACCGGAAATTCCTCCACGGGCAGCCTGACCATCATCCTGCGTCACGAACCCGATAAGGGGGCGGCGGGCATCACGATTGGTAATCCTACTCCGGCGGGTGGGGAAACGGACATCGAGGTTAGTTTTGAGACTTCGTTCTAGCGAAACGTGCGCTTTTGTCCAACAACTACCATGCCTCGGGTTTAATACCGCGGGTTTTCAGACCACAGGGCCAAGTTAGTTAGTTGAAAGGTAGGCAGCGTGGTGTGCGAAGTGGACCCAACGTTCGGAACAGTCAACTACCAGCCTCCCGAGACTTCACACCGGCTCCCCTACCCTCCGGGGCACTGCCTCCACCGTCAGCACCTGCGCCGTCCGCACGTAGATGGCCGTGATGCGACGACCACCTAGGTTACACTTTTACACAAAGTGTAACCTAAATCTGCGAGGCTTCACCCTCTCGCTGGCGGCCAGCGGAACCTTTGGGCTTCACCAATACCCGTTTCTTTTGGTAAGCCCTAACCATGCACATTACCGAACACCCGTTCCCTTAGCCAAAACGAAACCCTTACCAGCAGGATCAGCGCCGGCACCTCCACGAGGGGGCCCACCACCCCCGCGAAGGCCTGCCCGGAATCGAGCCCGAAGACTGCGATGGCCACCGCAATGGCCAGCTCGAAGTTGTTGCCGGCGGCGGTAAAGGCAACGGCGGCCGTCTCGTCGTACCGCGCCCCGACGGCCCGGGTGACGAAGAAACCGATGATAAACATCAGCGTGAAGTAGACCAGCAGGGGGACGGCGATGACGAGGACGTCCAGGGGGATGCCTACAATCACCTCCCCCTTAAGGGAGAACATCACCACGATGGTGAACAGCAGGGCGATGAGGGTGAGCGGGGAAATGGCAGGGAGGAAGGTATCGCGGTACCAATTCTCGCCCCTCAGCCGGACGAGGATCAGCCGGCTCAGGATGCCCAGGAGGAAGGGGATGCCCAAGTAGATGGCCACGCTTTCGGCGATGGTGGCCACGGAGATATCCACGATGCCGCCCACGAAGCCGAAGTAGGGGGGCAGCACAGTGATGAACAGCCAGGCGTAAAGACTGTAGGCGAAGACCTGAAAGATGCTGTTGAGCGCCACCAGTCCGGCACCGTATTCGCTGCTGCCCTCGGCCAGGTCGTTCCAGACGAGCACCATGGCGATGCAGCGCGCCAGGCCGATGAGGATGAGGCCCACCATGTACTCCGGGTAGTCGCGCAGGAAGGTGATCGCCAGCACGAACATGAGCACCGGACCGATGACCCAGTTAAGCAGCAGGGAGATCGACAGGATACGGACGTTGCGGAAGACCCGCGGCAGCAGGGCGTAGTTGACCTTGGCCAACGGCGCGTACATCATCAGGATGAGGCCGATGGCGATGGGCACGTTGGTCGTGCCGTGGCTGAAGGATTCGATTCCGGCGGGGATCGCCGGAAAGGCGTAGCCCAGGCACACGCCTACGAGCATAGCCAGGAAGATCCACAGGGTGAGGTAGCTATCCAAGAAGGTGAGCCGTTTAGTGGGTGTCGTCTGCATTCGTCTACCTAATCTTTGGTGAGCCGTTTATAGGCCGCGGCGGTGAGTAATTCGTGCCGTTCTGTGGGCTTGTCGGGGCGGATCCTGATCAGCCAGCCCTCCGTGAAGGCCTGCTTGTTGACGAGCGTCGGCTCGTCGGCCAGTCGCTCGTTGACTTCGATCACCTCGCCGGAGAGGGGCAGGAAGAGATCGCTGACGGATTTGAGTGATTCCAGCGAGCCGAATACTTCGTCCCGCCGGAAGGTTTCGCCCACCCTCGGCAGTTCGACGTAGACGATCTCGCCGAGCTCGTCCTGGGCAAATGCGGAAATGCCGACGGTAGCGGAGTCGCCGTCCAGGCAAATCCAGGTGTGCTCGGGGGAAAAGTAAAGGATTGGGGATGGGGCCATGACAGGTTATTTAGTAGCCGTTTCTGAGGTTTTCTGCGTACGCATTCGGCAACCGGCTGTCCTCGACGGCACGGGCGGCGGTTTCGATGTCGTAATCGAACTTGACGAAGGTGACCGAGAGGCTGTCTTTTTCGAATACGGAGGAGGATTCTTTGATTTCCAGGATGGCGTAGGTACCCCGGTTGTCGCGGTCCTTCGGCTTGCCCACCGAGCCGATGTTGATGGCGTGGCGGAAGTGGGGCGCGGCGTCGTCGCCGGAGCTCAAGACGCGGTGGAAGGGCTGGTGGGTGTGCCCGAAGCAGAGGATGTCGGCGTCGGCCGCCTCGACGATGCGGAGTAGGCTTTTTTCGGGCCGGTCCTCGAAGAGGTACTCATTGATCCGGCGGGGGCTTCCGTGCACCAACAGCAGACTAATTGCGTCGTCGTTCAGCTGAAAATCCAGGCGCAGGTGGGCAGGTAGCGTGCGGAGGTACGCCCGGTTGTCGTCGGTAATCAGCTCGTTGGTGAGGGCAATGGAGACGGTGCCGTTGGCCCGCTCCGCCTCGGTTTTGTAGGCGCAGCCACAGTCATCGCTACGGCGGCCGACGCCGAAGTCGTAGTTGCCGGCGATGGTTGGAATGCGACGGCGGCGGATCTCCTCGATGACCTCGTTGGGCCAGATGTTGTAGCCGACCAGGTCGCCGAGGCAGTAGATCGCGTCGGCGTGGTGGGTATCGGCGTCGGCGAAGAAGGCCTGCAGAGCCGGAAGGTTAGCGTGGACGTCGCTGAACAGGATGATTTTCACGGAAACTTATTATTATATTATTGCAATATTACGATTGATTTACGCAAATTTTTTAGCAGCAGTTGGTTGGCGCAAGGTCCTGGTCCAGGAATTCGGTCATCACGGATTTCATTTCCCCCCAGTTGTTGGCGTCGATGCAGTAGCAAATGCTGGTGCCCTCGACCGTACCCTTGATCAGGCCCAGCTGGCGGAGTTCCTTCAGGTGTTGGGAGATGGTGGGTTGGGCCAGCCCTACCTCACTCACGATGTCCCCGCAGACGCAGGCGTCCATCCGGAACAGGTACTGAAGGATCGCCACCCGCGCTGGATGGGCGAATGCTTTGGCAAAACGGGCGATCTCGTTCTGCCGGTCGGTAAATAACTCGTGCTTTACGGCACCCATAAGCTATTGATCGGTTTATCGCAAAATTACGATAAGAATTGGGAACCGAGCATGCTGCCTTACTAAAATCCAATACGCCATTCACAGGGCAAGTAGTTCATCCGAAAGCAAACCTCCTACGGTGATGGTTAGCGCTCCCCTACCCTCCCGTGGGCCCGGTCGAAGGCCTCCACCGTCAGCACCTGCGCCGTGCGCACGTAGATGTCCGTCGTGTTCGACTGCTCGTGGCCGAGTAGTGGCCCCAATTCCTCCCGCGTCATCCCCGCCTCCGTGAGCAGCGTCGCCCGGGTGTGGCGGAGGGTGTGCGGCGTCACTCGTTTTTCAATCCCGGCCGCGGTGGCCACCTGGTCGACCAGCTGCTGGATGCGCCGATCGGAGTAGGCCTTCCCCTGCCGGCTGCGGAACAGCGCTCCGGACTGGCGATCACCCAGGTGCAGCCGCAGCATGCCGGCCAGCTCGGCGCTGATGATCACCTCGCG
>JBBSPZ010000106.1:0-10818 GCA_038258275.1 Chitinophagales bacterium
CAGGAAAACAGCGTAGTCAGCGCCCTGAGTGGCCGGATCGCCGGTGCACAGATCAATAACTCTAACAGTGGACTGGGTGGTTCGGCGAACATCATTCTCCGGGGGGCTACTTCGGTAACTGGAAGTAACAAGCCACTTTTCGTAGTAGACGGGGTGCCCATTGCCAACGACAACAACAACGGCACCGGTGCCGCCGTAGCTTCCAGCGGCCGTGATTACGGAACTACCGCCCAGGACATCAACCCCGCCGATATTGCCTCTATTTCCGTACTCAAGGGAGGTGCCGCCGCGGCCCTATACGGTTCGCGTGCCTCCAACGGAGTCATCCTGATCACGACCAAGAGCGGAAGCGCACGGAAAGGCATCGGCATCACGGTCAATTCCGGGGTTACGTTCAATAACGTTGCCGTTCTTCCTGACTACCAGAACCAGTACGGTGGCGGCTACAGCCAGGAATTTTCACAATTCGAATTCGACCCTGAAGTGCACCCGGCTGAATGGGCATCCTTCGACGGGCAGTCCATTCCCGAGTACTATGCCGACGAGAGCTGGGGCCCTGAGATGAATGGCCAGATGGTGCGCCACTACGATAGTTGGTTTCCCGGAGCAAACTTCGGTGAACTGCGCCCCTGGTCGCCCAACCCCGACAACGTCAAGGATTTCTACGATCAGGGCGTTAGCTACGATAATAACGTGGCCATATCCGGCGGAAACGATCAGACTCTGTTCCGCCTGTCCTATACGAATTCGACCAATAAAGGGGTGTACCCTGCTTCGACCCTGAACCGAAACACGCTGAACGTGAACGCTACCCAAAAACTGGGAGCTAAGTTGGAGGCTACGGTCAATGGTACCTACGTAAACACGCAGGGAGAAGGACGCCCTGCCATCGGGTACGGTGGGTTTGGCGACGCGGTCAACGTACAGGCCAACTTTAACGAATGGTTCCAGCGCCAGCTCGATATAGACCGGCTGCGCGACTACAAGCAGCCCGACGGCAGCCCCAGAAGTTGGAATATCAACGGACCGACCAATTTGAACTCACTCTTTTGGGAAAGCCCCTACTGGGTGGTCTACGAAGACCGGGGCAACGACAACCGCGACCGGCTTTACGGGAACATGAGTCTTAAGTACCAGGTCATGCCCGGCCTGTCCGTTACGGGTAGCGCACGTACCGATTACTATAACTTCGAGGTGAACGATCGCCTGGGTGCCCGCTCGGCAGCCAATATCGCCTACGCCGAAAAGTTCAATGTCACCAACCGCGAGAATAACTTCGAGCTGCTGGCTGATTACAATACCACCTTTAGCAGCGATTTCTCGCTGAGCGTCCAGTTGGGCGGTAACCTCCGCCAGGATGATTACAGCTCCGTACGCTCGAAGAGCAGTGGTGGCCTCAGTGTCCCTGGTGTCTATACGGTAGAAACCTCGATTGACCGCCCCGAGCGCAACGACTTCCAGAGTCAGAAGGAGGTGCAATCCGCTTACGGCCGCGTCGGTCTGGGCTGGCGCTCGTTGCTCTACGTAGACGTAACCGCCCGTAACGACTGGTCTTCCGCCCTGGAAGCCGGTAACAACAGCTACTTCTATCCTTCGGTTTCCTCCAGCTTTGTTTTCAGCGAACTGATCGACGGTGACTTTATCAGCTTTGGTAAGCTACGGGGTGGCTTTGCGACGGTTGGTAACGACCCGTTCCCTTACCAAACCCGTCAGACCTACGGTGCCAGCAATCCCTACGGTTCCAATCCGACCTTTGCCGTGCCGAACACCCAGGCGAAATTCGGCCTGGTTGCCGAATCCATCACCACTTGGGAAGCAGGCATTGACATGCGCTTCTTCAACGACCGCCTTGGTTTTGACGTGACCTATTACGATATCGAATCGAAGGACCTCATCATAGATCTAGGCGTGAGCGGCACCTCCGGATTCAGCAACGTCACGACCAATGCCGGTCTGCTGACGAACAAAGGAGTGGAGGTCCAGCTCTACGGTACACCTGTACAGACGGAAAACTTCACCTGGAACGCCCGCATCAACTTCGCCCAGAACAAAAACGAGGTAGTTGAACTGGCGGAAGATCAGGACATTCTCTCGCTGGACAGCTACGGCACCCAGTTTGTCGCCCAAAAAGGCGAGCCTTACGGTACGCTCATCGGGCTTGGTTATGAGCGTAACGACGCCGGACAGAAGATCGTGGACGAGGACGGCTTCCCCCTACTTGCCTCTAACCTCAACTTTGGTAGCGTATTCCCCGATTACACTGGTGGTATCATCAATGATTTCGAGATTTACAAATTCCGGCTGGGGAGCGTGATTGACTTCCGGAAGGGTGGCGTAGTATACTCCGTATCCAACCGTTGGGGCACTAATTCCGGTCTGCTCGAAAGCACGGTAGGAAACAACGCCAAGGGTAATCCCGTGCGTGATCCCCTTGCCGATGGTGGTGGTGTGCTCGTGGACGGCGTTACCGAAGATGGTCAACCCAATACCACTTACATCGATGCCCAGGGGTACTTCGGTGGCCTGCGGAACTTCCGCGAGGAGTTCACCTACGATGCCAGTTTCATCAAGCTGCGCGAGATCAGCCTTGGCTACGATCTTCCCGGAGATTGGTTCGCCAACAACTTTGTGGGTAGTGCAACAATCAAGGTTTTTGCCCGCAACGTAGCCATCCTCCACAAGAACACGCCAAACATCGATCCCGAAACTGCCGTCACTAACGGAAATGTCCAGGGCTTCGAAAATGGTCAAAACCCAAGCGTTCGCAGCATCGGTGCCAGTCTGCGACTCGGCTTCTAATCGACGCCCCAATTAAACCGCCGGCGGATCAGGATACCACGGTACTCCACGATCCGCCGGCGCTTAACTCAACTAAAAATTAAATAGATTATGAACCGCATTATTCTTGCGTGTCTCCTCATGATCGGGTTAACCGCCTGTACGGATAATTTCGAGGAGATCAACACCAACCCTAATAACCCGGTCACGGTGCCCACCAGCTACCTGATCACCCAAGCCGAGCGTGGCCTGGTCGATCTGGTCCTCGGTGAGGGCTTCGCCGGCATCGGTACCTATGGGTCGCACTACATCCAGCACCTGTCCCAGACGCAGTATACGGACGTTACCCGCTACGACGACGTGCGGTCCTCTTTCTACGGGTTCTACACCGGTGGACTGGAGGATCTGGAGAACGTCGTTCTACTGAATACCCAGGAGGAAACCAAAGATGTCGTTTCCGCCTCCGGCCCGAATGCTAATCAGATCGCCCTGGCGAAGATCATGCAGAGCTGGGCCTTTCTGTCGATGACCGACTTCTGGGGAGATATTCCCTACAGCGAAGCGCTGCAGGGCCTCGACAACCTCAACCCCCGTTATGACGAGCAGGAAATGATCTACCGCGGCGTTGTCGCGACGCTGGTCGAGGCCGGTGACCTGATCGTGCCGGGTCCCGTGGAGGGTGACATCATCTACTCCGGTGATATGGAGCTCTGGCGCAAGTTTGCCAACAGCCTTATCCTACGCGCGGGTATCCGGGTATCGGATGCCGCCCCGCAATTGGGCAACGAATGGGCTAACCTGGGCATCAGCCGCGGCGTGCTGGAGAGCAATGCCGACAACGCTCAGCTCGAGTACATCACCGGTGGCGAGTTTGCCAACAATACCTTTTACACCGATGCCCTGACCCGTACTGATTATGCCCTCTCCGAGCCGCTGGCCGCCTTCCTCAAGGAGCGCAACGATCCCCGGATCTCGGTGTACGCTCAGCCTACCAAGGCTAGCGTCGATGCCGGAAAGACGGAGTACATCGGCATGCCGTACGGCATCCCCGAGGGCGATGCGGGTAAGATTCCGGTTGCCAACATCTCCTTCCCGGGCCTAGCCTTTGTCGGTATCGGCGCCCCCGCCGTTATGCTTTCCTACAGCGAAGTCCTCTTCAACCGGGCCGAAGCAGCCGCACGTGGTTGGGTTAGTGGCGATGCCGCTGCACTCTACAACCAGGCCATCACCGCGAGCATGAACCAGCATGGCATCACCGATCAGGCCGCCATCGATGCGTACCTGGCGCAGCCTACGATTGCTTACAATGCCGCCAATTTCGAAAAGTCGATCGGCGAGCAGAAGTGGGCCAGCCTGTACTTCCAGGGTCTGGAGGCTTGGTCGGAGTGGCGACGTCTCGGTTACCCCGAGCTCTCACCCGCACCGGCCGCCATCGTGATCAAGACCATCCCCACCCGCCGGGGGTACCCCGATAACGAGTTCAGCCTGAACAAAGTCAATTACCTGGATGCCCTTCAGCGGCAATTCGGTGGTACCGAGGACATCCTCGACGGCCGCGTTTGGTGGGACGTAGACTAATCACTGATCAGCGACTAAACTAGCGAGAGGGGAGGAACGGTAAATACTGTTTCTCCCCTTTTATGTTTGGGAAATGTCAGGAGAGGTTCAAGTGTAGCGGGACATTCAACCCATTCCAACACCAGGCGTTAATTACCTAAAGAACCTTGCATGAGCACCACCACCGCCACCAAACGCCCCGTCCTTCTTTACACCGAGCAGACCCCCAACCCGGAGACCCTCAAGTTCGTCACTAACCGGATGCTGTACAACGGCACGGCGGAGTTTCGCGAAGAGGAATTTGCCCGCGAGTGGTCGCCCCTGGCCGCCGAACTGTATGACTTCCCCTACGTGAAGAAGGTGTACATCGCCAACAATTACGTGACGATCACCAAGGAATTCAACTACAGCTGGGACGACATCATGCTCAAGCTGAAGGAGTACGTCAAGGGTTATCTGGAAGCAAACAAGCCAATCATCAACGACGGTTTCGCCGAGGCCGTAGCCGAGATCGAGGCCGAGCGCGGCATCAGCTACGAATACACCGAAGACGAGGCCGAGACGGTCACCCAGATCAAGGAGCTCATCGACACCTACGTCAAGCCCGCCGTCGAAATGGACGGTGGCAACATCGAATTCAAGTCCTTTCAGGATGGCGTAGTGACCGTCATCATGCAGGGCGCCTGCTCCGGCTGTCCCAGTTCGACCGTTACCCTGAAGTCCGGCATCGAACAGATGCTAAAGCGGATGATGCCGCAGGTGAAGGAGGTGGTGCAGGAAATGGGCTAGGGGTTAGAATTTACAATTTACCATGTACCATGTACCATGTACCATGTACAATTTGCGGGGATGCTCGCTTCGCTCGTTGAGTCCGCGCTTCAGGGACGCCCAATGGTTACTGGTACATCCGTAATTTGTAAATGGTAACTTCTTCCGACTTAGCTTTTGACCGCGATCACCTCTGGCATCCGTATACGAGCCTGACGGATCCGCTGCCTGCCTATGCGGTGGCCTCCGCGGCGGGGTGCCGACTGACGCTGGCGGATGGCCGGGAACTGGTCGACGGCATGGCCAGTTGGTGGTGTGCCATTCACGGGTACAACGTGCCCGAACTGAACCAGGCGGCGACCGAGCAGCTGGGAAAAATGTCTCACGTCATGTTTGGGGGACTTACCCATGCACCGGCGATCGAACTGGGGAAGCGGCTGGTCGAGATCACTCCCGCGGGATTGGATCGCGTATTCCTGGCCGACAGCGGATCGGTCAGCGTCGAGGTCGCTATGAAAATGGCCGTGCAGTACCAGCACGCCCTTGGCCACCCGAACCGAACTACCTTTCTGACCCTCCGGGGCGGCTACCACGGCGATACCACCGGCCCGATGTCGGTGTGTGATCCGGTGACCGGGATGCACCAGCTCTTTGCGGGCTTTCTGCCGCAGCACCAATTTTACGACCGCCCGCCGGGTGGGATAGGGGTGCCCGTGGAGGAGGCATACGTCTCCGGACTCGAAGATTTTTTTGCTGCCCACGCCGATCGCGCGGCGGCATTCATCATCGAGCCCCTGGTGCAGGGAGCGGGCGGCATGCACTTTTATGATCCGGCGTACCTGGACGTGTTTCGTCGACTCTGCGATGAGTACGGCTTGCTGCTGATTTACGACGAGATTGCTACCGGATTCGGGCGCACGGGGGAGTTGTTCGTCGGTGCCCGGCCCACCGCTGTGCCCGACATCCTGACCGTGGGTAAGGCCCTGACCGGTGGCTACCTTACGCTGGCGGCCACCCTCTGTACGGAAGCTGTAGCACAAATCATCGGGCGGGGAAGCGCGGGTGTGATGATGCACGGCCCCACCTTCATGGGCAATCCCCTGGCGTGTGCCGTAGCGGTAGCGAGCATCGATCTCCTGTTGGCTGGTCCCTGGCAGGCCCGGGTGGCGGGGATTTCGGAACTGATGACCCTGCACCTGCGCGCCGCCGCAGAAAGTCCGTTGGTGAAGGAAGTACGGGTGCTGGGGGCGATCGGAGTGGTGGAACTGCACGAAGCGGTCGATCAGGCGGCCATTCAGGCTTACTTCGTGGAGCGGGGAGTGTGGATCAGGCCCTTCGGTCGCCTGGTGTACCTGATGCCGCCCTACGTGATAACTGAAGCCGACTTAGAACTGCTGTGCCGCGTGGTGGTTAACTATATCTTAGCTTCGCCCCCCGAAAATTACCCCACCTGATGGCTACCGTGAAATTTACCTTTGAGGACAAGAGCATCTCCCCAAAAACCGTGGAGAACGTTCCGACCGATATGAGCATCCTGGAGGTCACGGAGGAGAACGGCATTCACCTCAATCACAACTGTGGCGAGGTCTGCGCCTGCTCCACCTGCCACGTGTACGTAAACAGCGGCGGCGACACCCTGGAAGAGATCAGCGACAAGGAGGAGGACTTCATCGACCGGGCCATCAATCCCCGCATCGAAAGCCGCCTCGGCTGTCAAGCCGTCATCCTGAAGGAGGGCGCCGTCATCGAGGTGGAAATCCCGGACCAGAAGCGCATCATCGGCCACGAACACTAGAATTTACCAATTACAATTTACGGATGAACCAGTTACCATTGGGCGTCCCTGAAACGCGGGCTCCACGAGCGAAGCGAGCATCCCCGCAAATTGTACATTGTATATGGTAAATTGTAAATTGTAAATCTTTATGAGTTTCAAAGACTTCAACGATTTCCCCTTCGGCTGGGTCGACCACGAGGATATCGCCATTGCCCTCTACGACCGCTTCGGCGACGATTTCGGACAGGACAAAATCTACCGCCTCCGCTTCACCGACCTGCTGGAGTGGATCCTGGAAATCCCCCAATTCACCGGCACCCGCGAGCAATCTACCGAAGAGCACCTCGAGCAGGTTCAGGCTAAGTGGGTGTACGAGTGGCGGGAGAATCAGTAGGGGGGGGGTAGTATATAGTATATAGCATATAGCATATAGCGTGTAGTACTAACGCATACTACACGCTATAAGCTACACGCTATAAGCTACACGCTATAAGCTACACGCTATAAGCCATACCCTAACAATGAACGAACTAGAGCGCTTCGCGGAAATCACCACCTTCATCTTCGACGTGGATGGGGTACTGACCAATTCACAGCTGCTGGTACAGGAAGACGGGAGCCTGTTGCGGATGATGAATGTGCGGGACGGGTATGCCATTAAGCGGGCCATTGAGGTGGGCTTTCAGGTGTGCGTGATCACGGGGGGCAAGAGCATGGGCGTGGTGGAGCGGCTGCGGGGCCTGGGGGTAGTGGATATCTACTACGGCGTCAGCGATAAGGTGGAAACCTACCGGGAGTTCATGGACTTATACGAACTGGACGATGCGAACGTGCTCTTTATGGGCGACGACGTGCCGGACTATGAGGTGATGCGGTTGGTGGGTTTACCGGCCTGTCCGCAGGATGCGTGTGCCGAAATTCTCTCCATTGCCAAGTACGTCAGCCACCGGGGCGGGGGCGCGGGTGCAGCGCGGGACGTGATCGAGCGGACCCTCCGCCTGCACGGCAAATGGATGCCGGGGGCCGGGGAGCTGGTACCGCGCAGCGACTTCTAGCGATCGGCCGGTGTGGCATCGCTGGGCCCTACGTTCTGGTACAACTGCGCCAGGGAGAGGGTGACGCCAATACTTTTCAGTTCGATGCTGGAGTCCAGGCCGTCGGCGTAGTGAAAACTCCCGAGGTTGCTTTCTTCCTGCTTGCGGTAGAGGGTGACGTGGACCTGGTCCTGGTCGATCAGGAGGTACTCCTTCACGGTAGGCAGGCTTAGGTAGTACCGCATCTTAGCGCCGCGGTCGTAATCTGCCGACGACTCCGAGATAACCTCGACGATTACACGTGGATTACGGACAGCCCCGCTGATGGTGGGGGACTCGTTAATTTTGCCACAGATCACCGCCGCATCGGGATATACGTAGCGGTTGGCCCGCTCGATTTCGAGTTTAATCTCTGAATTGAACGCGATGCAATTTTTGCCGCTTTCCAGGACTTTGCTTCGAAGTAACCCAGCTATGTTGGAGCAGAGGATGCTGTGCCGAATAGTTCCTCCCGCCATCGCATAAACCCCTCCGAAGTGGTATTCGTAGCGGACTTCGCTTTCCTGTTCGAAGGACAGGTACTGATCGATCGGTAGTTTCTTTAGGGCAGTGATTGCCATGGCACATTGCTTTGGACCAAGATAAGGAAGGCTCCCGAAAGCTTCCACGCTTCCGCCCAACAAATTGTTGCTTATCTTGGCGGCCCGCTCAACCCACTATTCGATGCCCGACCACCAGACCAGCAGTTACCTCGACTCCCTCAACGACGTGCAGAAGCAGGCGGTGACCACGATCAACGGACCCGTACTGGTCGTTGCCGGCCCCGGTTCCGGGAAGACGCGGGTACTCACCTTCCGCATTGCCTACATCATCGAGCAGGGCACGGCGCCCTGGGAGATCCTGGCGCTGACCTTTACGAATAAGGCCGCCCGGGAGATGAAGGAGCGAATCGCGCAGGTCGTCGGGAAGCGGGCGAGCTACATCTGGGCGGGTACCTTTCACAGCCTCTTTGCGCGCATCCTGCGGGTGGAGGCCCAGCATATCGGCTACCCGAGCAACTTTACGATTTACGATACGGACGATACCAAGAGCCTCATCGGCTCCATCATCCGGGAGATGAACCTAGACAAGACTGTCTACCAGGCCAACGCCATTAAGAACCGGATCAGCTCGGCCAAGAGCAACCTGATCACCCCTAAGCTCTACGAGCGCAACGAAGAGCTGCTCGCCCAGGATAAGCAGGCCAATATGCCGCTGGTCTACAAAATTTACGCCGCCTACGTCGCCCGCTGTAAGCAGGCCGGTGCGATGGACTTCGACGACCTCCTCTTCCGGCTTTACGAGTTACTCCAGAACCATCCCGAGGTGGTACAGAAGTACCGCGAGAAGTTCAAGTACGTGCTCGTCGACGAGTTTCAGGATACCAATACCCTGCAGTACGCCATCATTAAGCGGCTGGTGCAGTACCCCAACAGTCCGCGCAACATTTGCGTGGTGGGCGACGATGCGCAGTCGATCTACGCCTTCCGCGGCGCGACCATCCAGAACATCCTCGACTTCGAGCAGGACTTCGGAAAGTTCGGCATCCAGACCTTTAAGTTGGAGCAGAACTACCGGAGCACGGAGAACATCGTCAACACGGCCAATGCCGTCATCAGCTACAACAAGCGACAGATCCAGAAGAGCATCTGGAGCGACAAGGGGGTTGGGGACAAGATCCGCATCATCAAGGCCGTCGACGACAACGAGGAGGGCCGCCGGGTGGCCGATACCATCCTGGAGCAAAAGAACCGCTATCACCTCCAGAACAGCGATATCGCCATCCTCTACCGGACCAATAGCCAGTCGCGCATCTTCGAGGAATACCTGCGCAGGTTTAACATCCTCTACCGGGTGTACGGGGGCCTGAGTTTTTACCAGCGTAAGGAGGTGAAGGACCTGATCGCGTACTTGCGCATGGTCGTCAACCCCAGCGACGAGGAGGCCTTCCGCCGCTCAATCAATCACCCCAAGCGCGGCATCGGCGGTACCAGCCTCGACAAGGTCATCACGCTCGCGCGACAGCAGAACCTGACCCTGTTCGAGGCACTGAAACACACCGCCTTACCCAAGCGCACCCGCCACTCCGCCGACGGGTACATCCACATCATCGAAAAGGCGATGGCTAAGGCGGATACGGCTAATGCGTACGAACTGGCCGATCTGATCGCCAAGGGCTCCGGGCTGACCGACATGTTGCGCAACGACAAGTCGATCGAGGGCATGGGCCGATTGGAGAACCACGAGGCGCTGCTGGACGGAATTAAGTCATTCGTAGAGGAGGATACGGTGATCGACACCGATACCCTGCCCGACAAGTCTCTGGCCACCTACCTGCAGAACATCGCGCTGCTGACCGATTTCGACAGCAGCGAAGAACAGAGCACCGACGTGGTAACCCTGATGTCGGTACACGCGGCCAAGGGGCTGGAATACAAATCCATCTTTGTCGTCGGACTGGAGGAAAAGCTTTTCCCCAGCTGGATGAGTATGGACAGCATGGATGGCCTGGATGAGGAACGCCGCCTCTTTTACGTGGCCATCACCCGGGCGGAACTCTACCTGACGCTGAGCTACGCCAACACCCGGTACCGCTACGGCAAGATGGTAATGAACGAGCCGAGCCGCTTCCTGGCCGAAGTCCCGGCGGAGGCAGTGGAGAACACCACCGGCGGCGGGCGCCGCAGCAACGACTTTGAATTCGACAAGGTAGCCCGGCAGCGGGAGCACCGGGCCCGGGTCACCGGCGTTACGCCCAATAACCGCCGCGGAACTGCCCGCTTCGCTTCCCCAAAGGTCGATCCCGCGACGTTCGAACCGAGCCCGGTCAGTGAAGTGGAAGCCGGACGGACGGTCCTCCACCTC
>JBBSPZ010000107.1:0-10624 GCA_038258275.1 Chitinophagales bacterium
CAGCACGCTAAGTTGCCGGGTGCCGAGCAGGGCGGTGGCCCCCCCGAGTATCCAGATCAGTCCCGACGCAAAGACGCCCGGTCCGCCGGCGAAGTAGGCGTGGCGCATATCCTGCTGGGCTTCCTGGAACGTCATGAACGGGTATTTTACTGGGGAAGTGGAAGTGTGGATCGCTGCCGGAAAAGGTAAGGCCTTCCCGACGGCTAGGTGGGAGCGGTAAGGCTTTCGTCCAATCCATTTTGCTAGTCTACACTCCAGGGAGCCTATTCCGGCAGCTTTACCAGGTGCTCCTGCCAGTCGGCGGGGATTTCACTGAGGGTGTACACCTTCAGTTCGTTGCCGGGGACGCTGGCGGTGGATTTGCTCAGGGTCTCGTTGATGAACTCGGTATCGAGCTTAAACATCGCTCCGGTAGCGGGATCTACGATGAGCAGGCCGATGAATCCGCCGAAAAGGATGTTGCCGAAGTACCAACCGTCGAGCTTATACTCGATGGGCACCACGCGGATATCGTAACCGGGTTTGTCGAATTTCACCAGGTAGAGGGCCTTCGTGAAAAAGCCCCCGCCCGCGCGCAGCTTGACCGTTGCGGGGGTATTGCCGCGGTACACTTCCACGCCCTTCTTGTCGGTAATGGAAATGCCCGCCTCGGCGGGCGAACTGTTGATCATGATGGGGTAGCTGCTCTTGCTGACGATGCTCGCGCAGCCGCTGGAAAACAGCACGACGCCGGCCAGGAGGAGGGGGGTAAATCTTATTTTCATACTAGGGAGTAAGGCTGGGTAGCAGGTGCAACGGAAATTAACATCCCCGCGCGGGTGGTGGTAAAGCTGGATTTATTCTTTAGGAGAGTCAAGGGCAGGCGGAGCAATAGCCGCCTACCGGACTGGAACGCGGGATGGATTTCCGTATTGCGGAAAATTGCATAATATATCCCCTGGCGCTGTTCGTCCGGTATCAGTTGCCGCTGGTCCCAGCACCCGCGCGCCGCCGCAGGAAACGCAGTATCTTGCCTCCGATGAGCATCTGGGACACCCTTTTCGGCAGGACGCCGGGCTACGATCCCGTCGATGAACCCGACCACCGCTTCGGCCGCTACAGCGACGCCTATAAGACGCCGGCGAACTACGCGGCCTGGGAAACGGCCCTGGATGACTTCGAAGCCGGTGACTTTCTGTCCAGCTGCCTGGCCTTTCTGACCTACCTGCGCGATGAGCGGGAAGACAACGTGAAGTGGCGGCAACAGGGGGACACCCTCTACTTCGAGCTTTATCAGGGGAGTAAGCGGGTCACCGGCTTCGCCGACAGCGAACAGCTCCGCGCCACCGCCCGCATCGCCCGCCTGGACCGGCTGGACGCCGATCTCCTGCAGCGGCTTACCGGCATGAACTACGAGCTGAAGTACAGCCGCTTCGCCATCGACGAGGCCGACTGCCTCACGATCATCTTCGATACGCCGGCCTACGATGCGAGCCCCGACAAGCTCTACCACGCCCTCAAGGAAATGGCCCTGCGGGCGGATAAGCAAGACGACCTGCTGCTCGAGGAGTTCCGGGAGGAACTGAGTCCGGTGGAAGTCACCCACCTGGAGGCGTTACCTACGGAAGAAGGGCAGCTGAAACTGGAATTTTTGCGCAACCATATCGAAGGGGTGACGGAATACCTGTCCTCGAGTAAGGTCAATCCCGAGCAGCAGCCCGGCGCGGTCGCCTACTTGTTGCTCGACCTGGTGTACCGCCTCGACTACCTGCTGCTGCCCGAGGGCCACACCATGGAAGCCCTCGAACGGATGCACCGCATGTACTTTGCCCAGGAAGCGGATCAGGCAGTGACCTTTAAGAACGTGCGCTTACTCGGAGAACTCCAGCACCTGCTGCGGCGTGCCCCGGAGCGCTTTTCGGAGGAGTTATACGCCGGCCGGTCCACCTTCGGCATCACCCTGCCCGTGAGCCACGACCGCCTCAGCACCCTCATCCGCAACGAGCTGCCCAATATGGACTGGTACCAGGACAACGGCTACCCCGAAGTCGCCCGCGCCATTCCGGGCTACATTGCCGGTTACTCCCTGTTCAATTACGCCGCCCCGCCACCCGACCGGGAGCTGTTGCACCTCTACTACCGCGTCACCGAAGATGCCTATTTCCGCCAGCTCGGCTACCGCCAGGCCTTCCTCTCGCCCGATGGCCGCCCCGCCCGCCGACCCATCCGCGCTGCCATCGACGACATCGTAGATCAACACCACCGCGCCTTTCCCCGCTTCCGCCCCGCAGTGTCCCACCTAAGCTTTGATACCCTTTCCGAATTCAGCCGGAGCTTTCTGGAGATGATTCGGGATCTGGACCTGAGTAAGTAGTCGGGTAATGCCGTGGGCCGGCTACCCGACTACACGTACAGCTCCCCCTTGAGCAAGCCCCGGCTGATCACGATCTTCTGCACTTCACTCGTGCCCTCGTAGATCTGGGTGATCTTGGCGTCGCGCATCAGGCGTTCGACGTGGTATTCCTTGACGAAGCCGTAGCCGCCGTGGACCTGGACGGCCTCCACGGTGTGGCGCATGGCGATGGAGCTGGCGAAGAGCTTGGCCATGGCACCGGCCTGGTTGTAGTCTTCGTCGTTGTCCTTGAGCCAGGCGGCGCGGTACACGAGCATTTTAGCGGCTTCGATGTCGGTGGCCATGTCGGCCAGTTTAAAGGCGATCGCCTGATGTTCGGAAATGGCCTTCCCGAAGGCGACCCGTTCCTTCGAATAGGCAACGGCCAGCTCATACGCTCCGCCGGCAATACCGAGGGCCTGGGCGGCGATGCCGATGCGGCCGCCGGAGAGGGTCTTCATGGCGAACTTGAAGCCGGAGCCGTCCTCGCCGAGGCGGTTCTCCTTGGGCACCTTCACGTCGTTGTACATGATGGTGTGAGTGTCGCTGCTGCGGATGCCGAGCTTATCTTCCTTAGCCCCGATCTCCACGCCTTCCCAGCTGGTCTCGACGATGAAGGCATTGATGCCGTGGTGGCCTTTATCCGGACTGCTCTGGGCGATGACGAGGTGTACCTGGCTCGTGCCGCCGCTGGTGATCCAGTTCTTGGTGCCGTTGAGGAGGTAGTGGTCGCCCATGTCGACGGCGGTGGTGCGCTGGTGGGTGGCGTCGGAGCCGGCTTCGGGCTCGCTGAGGCAGAAACTGCCGATCCACTCGCCGGTGGCCAGCCTGGTCAGGTACTGCTGCTTCTGCTCCTCCGTACCGTAGGTTTCGAGGCCATAGCAGACCAGGCTGTTGTTGACGGACATGATGACCGAGGTCGAGTTATCCACCTTTGAGATCTCCTCCAGGGCGATGATGTAGCTGAGGTTATCCAGGCCGCTGCCGCCGTAATCCGTGCTCACCGTCATCCCCATGAAGCCGAGTTCACCGAGCCGTTTGATCTGTTCGGCGGGGTAGGCCATGGTGGTGTCGCGCTCGATGACGCCGGGCAGGCAGACTTGCTGGGCAAAATCTTTGGCGGCCTCGCGGACGGCCAGTTGTTCTTCGGTAAGGTGGAAATTCATGATCGCTTCTTTCGGGTAAATTTAGCGAATTTTCGCTGGAAGTGTCGTGGGTTCTTGTGTTGCGGGTACGGTAAGCAGGGCGGGTGCGCGGGTGCGGAGCCGGCTGTAGAAAGCAGTTGGCTGAGTTAGGGGGAGTCAGTGAGTGCGGTAAATGACGACGCGGGCTTTCCTATCTTTAGTGCATGTGGAACGACTATAAATACCTCCTCGCCTACACCCTGCCCCTGGCGGGATTCCTGGGCATCTATCTGGGTGGGGCCTGGTCGCCGGGTAGTATTTACCTAGCCTTTGTGCTGCTGCCGGTGCTGGAAGCGATCCTGCCGGCCGGGGCCGGGAATATCGGCGAGGAAGAAGGGGCGCAGCGCAGTGCGCGCCCCTTCTTCGACTGGCTGCTCTACCTCAACCTGCCGGTGCTCTACGGTATCGTTGGTTACTTTCTTTACGTAACGGCCACGCGTGACCTCTCCGGGTGGGAGACCGCCGGCATGGTCTGCAACGTCGGCCTCCTCATCGGCTCCATCGGCATCAACGTCGCCCACGAGCTGGGTCACCGAACCCACCGCGGCGAACAACTTCTGGCCCTGGTCCTCCTGCTACCGGGAATGTACATGCACTTTTTCATCGAGCACAACCGGGGCCATCACCGCCACGTCGCCACACCACGCGATCCCGCGACCGGCCGCCGGGGGCAGACCGTCTACGCGTTCTGGCTGCGCAGCGTTGTCCTCAGCTACATCGACGCCTGGAAGCTGGACGCGCGGCTGATGGTCCGCTTTCAGTTGGTGCAGGCGGCTTACTTGCTGCTCGTTTACCTGACCGTCGGGATGGCGGCAGTCTGGCTCGCGCTTGCCGCCGCTGTATTCGGCTTTCTGATGCTCGAGACCGTCAACTACATCGAGCACTACGGCCTGCTGAGGCGGCAGAATGAAGCTGGGCGCTACGAGCCGGTCCTCCCCGTGCACAGCTGGAACAGCGACCACGAGCTGGGCCGCATCCTGCTCTACGAGCTTACCCGCCACAGCGATCACCACTTCAAGAGTACGCGGAAGTATCAGATCCTTCGCCGCTACGACGAAAGTCCCGAGCTTCCCACCGGCTATCCGGCCTGTATGCTGATGGCGCTCGTCCCGCCCTTGTGGTTTGCTGTGATGGACGCGCGCGCCGACCGATTTGCCGATCCTGTATCCCCGTAACACCGCCTGCCAAACTGGTCACGGCCAGGTTGATCCCCACCGGCCAACACCGTCCTGTGTCCCCCGCGGCAGCGGTCCCCAGCCCCGGGGCGGTGTCTTGTATGCTATGTCCCTATTCTTCCGACTGCCCGGTATACTCCGCCATAGAAATTCTTCGCACCAGCTTTCCTGCCTGCAGTCCGCCGGCGCCCAGGTCCCGCTGGTATTCTACCAGGCCCAGATTTTTGGCGTAGATCTCGTAGCCCGTGAAGGTGGGGCTGATGTCGCCCAGTTCCGGGTCGCGTTGGCTCACCTCGCCCTGCAACTCGAAGATCACGGCGTCCCGCTGCTCGCCCAGTACCTGCAGCGTGGTGTCGCCCCGGTAGTAGCGGTTGAGGGAAATGTAGTTTTCGGCATCGGTGTTGTCGGGGTCCGGAAAGCGGATGCGGTAGCCGGTCGCGCGGCCGTCCCCGGTATAAAAGGGGAACACGCGGTCGTAGATGATTTCGGCGTCGGTGCGGGTGCGTTCGCCGGTCAGGAGTACGGGGTAGAGCAGGAGCTGCTGGAGAAACACCCCTTCGTTGCGTATCCGCTCGGTACTGACCTGTACGGGAGTGACCCCCAATTCGTAGCGGGTGGCGCTGAGGAAGAGGGCGGTATCCCGTTCGATGCCGAGGTAGTACCAGTATTCGTAGGGTTCGTCGCTGAGGGTGCCGGTGTTTTCGTACTGGTAGATCAGCCCGTCGGTCAGTTGCCGGACCGGAAAATAGTAGTCGCGGATTTCCCCCTCGCGCGTGCAGGCTACCAGCAGGGGCAGTAGAAGGAAGAGGTTACGCATAGGGTCAGTAGGCAATCACTGCGGAAGAAGGAGAGCAAAGGTCGGAGGACCGGAGCCCGGCCGTCCAAGGTGGTGAATCAACGTCACCTCCTGCAGTAAAGCACCCAGGCCGGCGGTAGGTTCAGGTAGACGCGCCGGCTCTCCACCTTGCCGAAGGCGCGTTCGTAGTAGGCCTTCGTTTTCAGGCTGTAGTGCACCTGGTTGTAGCAGCCGCCCGGCCGGAGGTTATCGTAGGCGGCGGTGACGATGCGCTGGCCGAGGGCGGGCGGCAGGGCTGCGAAGGGGATGGCGGAAACCAGGTGATCGGCGAGATCGGCACCGATCTTGTCCAGCCAGGGGCGAATATTCTCGGCGCTGTCCTGGGCCACGATGAGGCGGGGATCACCGATGGCGCGCATGTCGTCGCAGAGGTCCTGGCTGACTTCAAAGGCGATGACCTTGCCGTTGGGGTGCAGCCGTTCGAGGATGTGGCGGGTGATGACGCCGTCGCCGGCCCCGAGCTCCACGATGGTGCGGGCGGAGGCAAAATCGATCCGGTCGATGGCCGCCCGGCAGAGGACCGTGCCGCTGCGGGTGATGGTGCCGGTGGTGGTGATGTTGCGCAGGCCCTCCAGGAGGAATGAAAAAGTGCTCATAGGTGGATTATACGTCGGTCCGCTGGGGATCGAACGCCTCAAGGTAATCACCGATCCGACGCAGGAAGGAACCGCCGAGGAAGCCGTCGACCACCCGGTGATCGTAGCTCAGGCTCATGAACATCAGCTGGCGGATGGCGATGAGGTCGCCGTACGCGGTCTCCACCACGGCCGGCTTCTTGCGGATGGCGCCGACGGCCAGAATGGCGACCTGGGGCTGGTTGATGATGGGGGTACCCATCACGTTGCCGAAGGTGCCGACGTTTGTCACGGTGAAGGTGCCGTCCTGGATCTCTTCGGGTTTGAGCTTATTGGCGCGGGCGCGGGCGGCCAGGTCGTTGACCTGGCGGCTGAGGCCGAGGAGGTTGAGCTGGTCGGCATTGCGGATCACAGGCACGATGAGGTTGCCGCTGGGCAGGGCCGCCGCCATCCCGATGTTGATGTTGGCCTTCCTGATGATCCGGGTGCCGTCGACGCTGACGTTGACCATCGGGAAATCCTTGATCGCCCGGGCCACCGCCTCGATGAAGATGGGGGTATAGGTGATCTTTTCGCCGTGCTGTTGCTGGAAATTTTTCTTGATGCCCTCCCGCCAGTTGACGATGTCCGTCACGTCGACCTCGATAAAGCTGGTCACGTGGGGGCTGGTGCGCTTCGAATCGACCATGTGGTCGGCGATGAGCTTGCGCATGCGGCTCATCTCGATGATTTCGGAAGAACCGGAGGCAAGGCCGCCGGCTGGAGCGACAGGGGGGCGGGGGGGAAGGGTTGTCGCGGGGATTCCAGCCGTTGGTGCAGCCTTGCCAGGACCGGTTATGAAGCGATTGTCTCGCCGCTTCAGGTAAGCCTGTATATCTGATTTATTTACCCGGCCGCCGTTGCCACTGCCGGGGATCTGGTCGAGCTCGGCCTGGCCGATGCCCTCCTTCTCCGCAATAGTACGCACTAGCGGCGAATAAAACCGTCCATTTTCCGACTTTTCTCCCCCTTGCGCTTCCATTTGTGCCGGTTGCGGGGCCGCCGGCGCGGGGGCGGTCGGCGAAGGAGCGGGGGTGCTGCTTTCACTGGCCCGCTGCCCCTGCGGTTCGGCCACAGCGGGGGAGGCGGCGACCTGCGCGCCAGCTTCCGTTTCGATTAGGGCGATCACTTCGCCTACCGCTACGGTATCGTCTACCGCAAAGCGGATCTCCCGGATGGTGCCGGCCACGGGGGAGGGCACCTCGCTGTCGACCTTGTCGGTGGCGATCTCGAGCACGGTATCGTCGACCTCTACGGTGTCTCCGACCTGCTTTACCCAACTGAGGATGGTGGCTTCAATGATACTTTCGCCCATCTTGGGCATAATGAGCTCGACTTGTGCCATGCGGGGATTTGGTTTTTTATGCGGGGCTGGTTAGGCCGGTGATCGATTAGGGTCGGGCAAATTTAGGCTGTAGCCGCGACTTCGACTTGCTGCCTTCCAGCAGGACGGCTAACCCGTAGCTACGGTTTGCGGCGGGGCGAACGTTTGGGTTTCGCAACCTTGTCGACGGGGGATACGGGATCGGGTGCCTTGGACTCCGCAGCGGCCTTCGTGGGTTTCTTGAGGGGCGTACGCTTTGGCTTGGCGGGTGGAGTGGCTTCCGGAGCCTTGGCTTCGGCGGGTTTGGCCGGGACTTTAGGCTTGCGCGGTGCGCGGGTGGAGCGTTTCGGCTTGGCTGCGGGGGGCGTTTCCTGCGCGGTGGGCGGGGCGGGCTCCCCGGCTGGTTTATTGCTCGGAAGGGGCTTCCTGCGGCCGACTGGCGTGGGTTTTTCCGTCGTTTCGGGCGCAGGGGCGGCCCGCTTGGTCGCCTTAGCCTTCTTAGGTGATTTGGCCGGTTTGATTTGGGGGGCCGGCTCCGGCGCTGCGGGAATGACCGGTTCGGTCAGCACGGGTTTGGCACCGATTTCCAGGCGGAGCAGGTTCAGTGCCTGGAGGGAAGTGTACTCGATGTTGCGGAGGCGATCCTTGCCGCAACGGAGAAGTTTCGTGACGGTGTGCGCCGGGGTAGCCAGGGCGATCCAGATGGTGCCGACCGGCTTTTCTGCGGATCCTCCGCCGGGGCCGGCAACGCCGGAGGTGGCCAGGGCGTAATCCGCTCCCAGCCGGGTCCGGGCTCCTTCGGCCATGGCGGCAATGGTCTCCTGGCTGACTGCGCCGTGCTGGGCAAGGGTGGGTTCCGGTACGTCGAGGAGGGAGGTCTTCAGGGCATTGGAATACGCGACCACTCCACCGACGTAGTGGGTACTGGACCCCGGCTGGGCGGTGATGAGGCTGCCCAGGAACCCGCCCGTGCAGCTTTCGGCGGTCGCCAGGGTTTGCTTTTTCTGCTGCAGGGCCCGGGCGACCACCGAGGCGAGATCGTCCTTCCCGTAGCCGTACACTAATTTTCCGAGTGCCTGCTCGATCTGGACCCGGTAAGTGGCGAGGTCGTTTCGGAGCGCCTCTTCGTCATCGCCGCGGGCACTGAGACGGAGGCGTACGGTCCCCAGGTTGGGTAGGTAGGCCAGTCCCATATGCCCGGGTAGCTTGTCTTCGATTTGCTGCAGCCGCTCGGCGATGACGCTTTCCCCTTCGCCAGCCGTGAGGATGGTGACGGAACGGAGCAGGTCGGCATCCAACTGGCGGCGTTTGAGGCGGCGCATCACCTCCTGCTCCATCAGGTACATCATTTCGTAGGGGACGCCGGGCATCGAAATCACCACCTGGTCGTCCTTCTCCAGCCAGAGGCCGGGGGCCGTACCGCGCTCGTTGACCATCACCTTGGCGCCGGTGGGCAGGCGGCACTGGTCCTTGTGGGAATCGGTGGCTTTTCTCCCGAAGCGGGCGTAGACTTTCTGCAGCCGGGTCCAGGTGGGGGAGTGCAGCCGCAGTTCGGCGCCGAAGTAATCCGCCAGGACCAGCTTGGTGATGTCGTCCTTCGTAGGGCCGAGGCCGCCGGTCATGAGGACGAGGTCGGACTGCTGTAGGGCGCGGTCGAGTCCGCTCATGATGCCCATGCGGCTGTCGGCCACGCTGAGGTGCTCGACGATCGTGATACCTTCCTCACTCAGGGCCGCGGCCATGTAGGTCGCATTGGTGTCGACGACCTGGCCGATGAGAATTTCGTCGCCAACGGTAAGAATAGTTGCTCGCATGTGGAGAAGATGAGGGAGGGTTGAGCGGAAAATAAAGTACAAGGGTAATCACCATTGAGCATACGAGAGGAGGTAAAAGTTCAATTGGGTCTCCTACTCCCCGACCCATCCACCCCACCCCTCCGCTTCTGTTTCCCCCGCACCCGCGTTCCCGCCCGTACCTTTGCGGCATGCACAGCAGTGGATTCGTCAACATTATCGGCCGGCCGAACGCGGGAAAGTCAACCCTCATGAATGCCCTCGTGGGCGAACGCATGAGCATCATCACGGCCAAGCCGCAGACGACGCGGCACCGTATCATCGGTATCCTGACGGAGGAAGAGTATCAGATCGTCTTCAGCGATACCCCGGGCTTCATCGAGGAGGCCGGCTACAAGATGCAGGAGATGATGAACCGCTACGTGAACTCGAGCTTCGAGGACGCCGACGTGATGATTTACCTCGTCGATCCCCAGGAAGAATACAAGGAGAGTGACCTGCTCGTGAGCAAGGTGGGCCGGCTGGAAACCCCGCTTTTTCTCGTGTTCAACAAGGAAGACCTGGTGGATGAGCAGCGCATCAACGAACTGGAACGGCAGTTTAAGCAATGGATCAAGCCCCAGCGCATCTTCGGCATCTCGGCAAAAGTGGGTACGGGGGTCGACGAGCTCCTCGCAGCCATTAAAGCCGCCCTGCCGGAGGGCCCCGTGTACTATCCCGAAGACCAGCTGACCGACCGCTCGGAGCGCTTCTTCGTCTCGGAGATCCTCCGCGAACAGATCCTCGAGCAGTACCACCAGGAGATCCCCTACAGCGTGGAGATCGAGATCGAGGCCTTCGAGGAAACCGCCACCAACGACGGCAAGGAACTGGCCCGCATCAGCGCGGTGATCTACGTCAGCCGCAAGACTCAGAAACCCATCCTGATCGGCAAGGACGGCAGCTCCATCAAAAGGCTCGGTACCCAGGCCCGCAAGCGGATGGAGGAGTTCCTCGGTAAGAAGGTGTTTCTGGAAATGCACGTGAAGATCCGGGAGGACTGGCGGAACGACGAGCGGCAGCTGAAGCGGTTTGGATACGACCGGTGAAGCTCGCTGCGCTTGCTTAGACGCTTCGCTGGGGTAGAGCTCGCTGCGCTCGCGGTAGACGGCTTCGCCTGGGGTAGAGCGGCCACCGAACTTTGACGGGGCGGGGATACGTTGGACAGGTGAACTAACCATACGATCAAGCATGCCTACTACCGACCATACCGCCATCAAAACCTGGACTACTAAGCACAACGGCGTCCCCGGCACCATCGAAGAAGC
>JBBSPZ010000108.1:0-9861 GCA_038258275.1 Chitinophagales bacterium
CCAGCGGCCGGCCTCCCACTCCATGTAGAACATGCCGATGATGAAGACGGGCAGGGTGAACACCGAAGCCCAAATGGTACGCCGCTTGACGGTCTGGTAGGCTTCTTCCTTGAGCTCCTCCTGTGCCGCATCCGGATCTTCCACATCAATGAGGAGGTCGTAGCCAACCGCCTGGACGGCGTTCCGCAATTCCTCCGCCGAGATCATGCTCCGATCAAAGTCAACCTGCGCCGTCGTGTTGGCGTAGTTTACGCTGACGCTGTGCACCCCCGGCATTTTACCCAGAATGGTTTCCACGCTGGCGGCACAGCTGGCGCAGCTCATTCCGGTGACGGGGAAGGAGGCGGGATGGGTGGAGGTAGCTTCCGGCGGCGGGCTTAGCGTGGTGCTCATGAGTTGGTAGTTGAAGAACTGTTCGGCGTCAGTGCTTTATAGGAAAACACGGTGGATCGCCGGCCGGTTTTTCCACAATTTGCTAAGATGGACTGGAATCCGTTGCGCGGAGTTAGTGGTCGTGATTCCCGTGACCGGTGGATTTACCCGCCGGTTGATAATCATAATCGCTCGATGCGACCATGCGGTAAATTTTGCCGGTAGTGTCGGTGGGGCCTGCTTTAGCCGAAGTAAGCAGGTAGAGCTCGCCGGTATTGTCCTGCGCAAAGCCATTGATATAGCGGCCCAGTTTACCTTCGGCAGCGTTTCGGATGACTAACTCGGAGACGTTCCATTGCCCTTCAGTATCCCTCGCAGTGTAGATCGCGCCGGCCGGGCTTTCGTGGTGCTGGCTCCACATGGCAAAGACGTAACTCCCGTCCAGTCCACTTAGCTGAGCGCCCCGGTAGACATATCCACCTATGATGGCGATGCCGTATCCGTCGTAGCCAAGAGTATCGTGGTGGGGTAAAACGAGGATAGGGTCGATTAGGGGAGCACCTTCGGGGGTCTGGTCCGGGCAGTCAGCCAGGGGCTGCTTGGCATTCGAGGCATTGAAACAGCTCGTGCCCTCTTTCACGTTCCAGCCGTAGTTGCCCCCGGATTTAATTATGTCTACCTCTTCCCAGAGGTCCTGACCCAAGTCGGCGGCGTAGAGTGCGTGGCTGCCCCCGCGGTCAAACGAAAAGCGGTAAGGGTTGCGCAGGCCCGTCGCGTACATTTCCCGGACACCCTCCTGGTCTGCCATATAATTATCCGTCGGTATGCCATAGGGCTCGCCTTCATTAATGTCGATGCGGATGATGCTGCCCAGTAGATTTTGCTCCTGTTCCTGGCCGTTGCCCCCCTCATTCCGGTCGTACCAATCGGCGCGGTGTCCTGGATCGCTGTCGTTGGCGCCGCCCCCGTCGCCCAGCCCCAGGTACAGGTAACCGTCGGGGCCGAAAGCAAGGGTGCCTCCGTTGTGGTTGCCCTGGGGCTCGTCGATGTACATCAGCACCCGTTCGGAGCCGGCATCGGCCCGTAGGGGGTCGGTCGCATCCCGGGTGAATTCCGAGAGGTGTTTGGTGTGGCTCCACCCGGTCGGGGCACCAGTGCGCAGGGGTACGCTGTAGTGTACGTAAAAGCGACCGTTGTCGGCGAAGTCGGAATGCAGGGCCAGCCCCAGCAGACCGCGCTCCTCGTGCTCGGGCTTTAGTTCCATAATCTTGTCGCGCAGGTCAAGAAAGGGGCGGTCCAGGACTTTACCGTCCGTATCAATGATGCGGATCACCCCGATCTGGTCAACTACGTAGTAGCGTCCCTGGGCGTCCTCTTGCATGTCGAGCGGATTGGTAAAGCCCTCGGCGAGCAGTTCCAGGGAGACGGAGTTGCTTGAAGTGTCCACCTGCGTCGGCGCCGGCGTACTGTTCGCGTCCGTGGAAGTACTGGAAGGTCCAGTTTGGCACGCGGAGAGAAACACAGCGAGGAGAAGCGTGGGAATAAGAGTAAATAGCTGAGTCATCTGGTAATCGTTAATCAGAGGAGTAAGTAGAGGGATAAGGGTATGGTGATCGCAGTCACTGGTGTATTCTTTAGGCTAAGCGCGCGGATTAGTTTGATGTACGGGAGGCCGGGAATGGACCCGACCAACTCTTCCAGCGCGCTGTTTCTGGGCTGAAATGGGCGATTAGTTTTTCAAATTTCCCTTCAGTAGTTGAGCATTGATGGCGCAGATCACCGTGCTGGCACTCATCAGGGCCGCACCGATGGCCGGACTGATCATCAGGCCGGGCACAAACCCCGTAGCCAGAGGCAACGCGACCACGTTGTAGCCGGTAGCCCACCAGAGATTTTGTACCATTTTGCGGTGGGTGGCTTTACCGAAAAGGATCAGGCTGGCGATGTCTTTAGGATCGCTGTTGACCAGAATCACGTCGGCAGTTTCGGCGGCGACGTCGGTACCCGACCCGATAGCAATGCCCACATCGGCCTGCGCCAGGGCGGGTGCGTCGTTTACGCCATCTCCGGTCATCGCCACAAATTCACCCGCGGCCTGTAGTTCCTTGATCTTCGCCTGTTTTTCTTCGGGCAGGACTTCCGCCATGTAGTCGTCCATACCGAGTTCCTTCGCTACGGCGGCGGCGACCCGTTCGTTGTCTCCGGTAAGTAGAGAGCATTTGATACCGTTTTCCTGGAGGGTGTTGATCGCTGCGGCAGAGGTGGCTCGAATTCGGTCGGCAAAGGTGACGTAGCCCGCCAATTTGCTGTCGATAACGATAAATATTTTCGTTTCAACCGTTTCGTTCTCTTCTGTCGGAGCCGCGATGCCCGCCCGCTCCAGCATCGGATAGCCACCGGCCCGCAGTGATTTTCCATTTACCAGGCCCGTTACGCCAACGCCGGCTTCATAGGCAAAGTCGGTGATCGCGGGTATCGTCAGGCCGTCGGCTTTGGCCCGACGTTGCAGCCCTTTGGAAATGTGATGCTCGGAAGGGCTCTCGACGGCAGCGGCGTAGCGCAACAACTCCGCCTCATCGTAAGCGGGATCTAGCGGCTCGACGCGGGTAACCTCGTGTGAGCCTTCGGTCAGCGTGCCCGTTTTGTCGAAGACAATGGTCGTGATCTTACGGGTGTTTTCAAAGGCCGTCCGGTTACGAATCAATAAACCGTTCTTGGCGGATTCGCTCGTTGAGATCGCCACCACGAGCGGGACGGCCAGGCCCAGCGCGTGCGGACAACAGATGACCATCACCGTTACCATACGCTCCAGGGCAAAGGCCAACTCGCGGCCCAACAGCAACCAAACGAACAGGGTGCCAAAGCCACCGACAAGGGCGATGATGGTAAGCCACTTCGCGGCCCGGTCGGCCAGCTTCTGGGTCTGTGATTTTTGTCCCTGCGCCTCTCTTACCAACTTTACTACCCGGGAGAGATAGGTGTCTTCACCGGTGCCCATCACTTCCACCCGAATAGATCCACTGCCGTTAATCGAGCCTCCGATGACCTCCGCTCCCTGCGTTTTGGTGACCGGTTTACTTTCTCCGGTGAGCATGCTTTCGTTGAGGTCGGTGGTGCCCTCCGCAATGACGCCGTCTGCCGGTACTTTTTCTCCCGGTTTGATCACGATGAGATCCCCTGATTTGAGGTCGCTTATCGGCACCTTTACTACCTGATCACCGCGCACCAGATTGGCTTCGAGCGGCATGAGTTCGGCCAGTGCCTCCAGGGCACGACTGGCACCGAGAACGGATCGCATTTCGATCCAGTGGCCGACGAGCATAACGTCGATCAGGGTAGCCAATTCCCAGAAAAAGGTCTTCCCCTCCAGTCCGAAAACCACTGCCGAACTGTAGAGATAAGCCGCTGAAATGGCTATTGCGATCAGCGTCATCATACCGGCCAAACCCTTGCTCAGCTCCTCCTTTAATCCCTTAAGGAAGGGCCACCCGCCGTAAAAGTAAATCGCGGACGAGAGCGCAAACAGTAAGTACAGTTGTCCGGGAAAACTCCAGGTGATACCGAGCCAATCCTGAATCATCGGAGCTAACAAAATCACCGGAACGGTGAGCACCAGTGACACCCAGAAGCGACGTTTAAAGTCATCAATCATCATCCGGTGATGGTCGTGATGACCAGCGTGTGCGTCAGCATCTCCGCCCATTTTGGAATGATCCATTTTGGAATGATCCATTTTCTCTGCCTCCTCGTGATGGTCCCGGCTGATGGCCTGCTCGTGCCCGTGCTCGGTGAGCTCCGCCAGGTGATTGGCTACGGCCTCCGGCGCCTGCTGTTTGAGGTGGTACCCACCGCTTGCGTGCAGGGCCGCGTTGAGTTGGTCGTCGGTCAGGTGGTGCGACATGGTCACCTCCGCCCGGTTGCCGGTGATCGTCACCCGGTCTACACCGTCGAGGGTTTCCAGCGCCGCCCGCACCCGGGCCGCGCTGAGGTCGTCCGCTACTCCAGTGATCGCGTAAGTATGGGTCATATCGATTTTTTTAGTTGGCCGGCGTGAAGGGTTGGGCTACCCGGAGTGCCGATCACGTGGTCGACGGGTGATTCCGCGGGTTCGCAGAGGCGTGTAGGCGGTACGATCGTGCGGCCTATCCCCGGAGCGCGTGGACTATAGTCAGTACCGCACCCGCCAATAGTACCGCAAGGATGATTACGGTGGAAATCTTGTTGAGGACCCTTTTCCAACTGGGTTTCGGGGTATCGTCGGGCCGGCAGCAGTCTTTCATGGGGGAGGATTTAGTGTTCGTGATCGGATTTGCCTTCAACGTAGTTGCCCTGTACACCGACGCCATGAATGTACACCAGCGTACCGCCGTAGTGGGCCGCCAGGGAAACGGTTACGGCGGATCCAGCCAGCACCAGGGTTGCGAGCACTTCCAGCCAGCGCCGATCGCGGAGTAACCAGTGGCTTACCCCTTTGAGCACGAGTGCGGCCGCGCTGAGCCAGATGGTCCAGCCGGCATACGTATCGTGCAGTTCCAGGACCTGTTGGGCGGCCGGCGGCAGACCGCTGGTGTGGGGGTGGAAAATCTCGCCCGCCAACACCGCACCCGCGACCCCGCCCGCCAGCGCCAGGACCGTTACCCAGTCGAGCGGCTTTTTCCAGACGAAAAAGGAGCCGACCTGGGTAGCCAGTGCCACCACCAGCAGCATGATCGGTACGTGGACGATCAGGGGGTGGAGGTTGGGAAAGTCGGAAAGCGATGCATCAACCACCGACGATTCCTGCAGCTGCTGGGCAAACGAACCGAGTGGAAGCAGCAGGGTCAGGAGAAAAAGGAGGTGTTTCATCGGGTGAACGATTCAAGCGGGTGGATTACCAGATGAGCTTGACGCCGGCACCCAGACCATAGTCGCTGTCGTAGTTGGCCATGACGCCCCAGTACTGGCCGATTTGGTAGCTGGTGCCGAAGGTGTATTCGGCGTCCTTATCCATGAAATTGTACCGCCCCATCACGGAGGCACGCCAGCGCCTGGTAAGGGGGATGTCTTCCCGTTCCAGTTGTACCTCGATACGGCCTTCGTGATCGACCCGAAGATCGGACCACACCATCATGGGCAGGAAATAGCGGATACCCGCCAGGGCAAGCCCTTCGGTCTGGTTGCGCATGCGTCCGGTTTCCGGGTCCATTCGTTTGCCGCCGTCCACCTCAACCCCCAGGTAGGCCGAGAAGAACTGCCGGGGATCGATGTAGCGCATCGCTTTGCCCTCGATCTCGAAATTACCGTCGTAGTCGGTGTCTCCCTCCAGGCTAACTTCATTATTGATGTTGAAGTAGGCAAAATCGGCCCAGGCTCCGTTGCTGAGTGCGGAAAGGCTCGCCATGCCGAACCACTTCCGGTCGTCCATGGCGAACTTATCGTAGTCCACCCGGTCGGAAACAAGCAGATCCGAAGATCCTTCGTAGCCGATAATCCGGGCCATGCCGGACATCATGTGGTACAGCAGGTGGCAGTGAAAGAACCAGTCCTTATCCTCGGTCGCGGCAAACTCGATGATGGTCGTTTCCATTGGAGCCACGTTAACCGTGTGCTTCAGCGGTGCGTAGGGCCCCTGGTTGTTGATCACCCGGAAGAAGTGCCCGTGCAGGTGCATCGGGTGGCTCATCATGGTCGTATTGTGGAAAACGAAGCGGACGTTCTCCCCTTTTTCGATCATGATCTTGTCAGCCGCAGAGAGGGGCTGGTTGTTGATCATCCAGACGTAGCGCAGCATGTTACCGCCGAGGTAGAGGTGGACGACGCGCACGGGGCGGTCGTCTTCGAGTTCGGTAGGTTTTTCGGAGCGCAGCATGTTGTAGTCGAAAATGGTCTCCTCGGGGTACTCCTCTTTCAGCTCGTAGTAACCCGTCATCATCACGCCCATGGGCGCGTCGGCACCCATTTTCATGCCCATATCCATGGTCTTACCGTCCATTTCCTTTGCGGAGTAGGTCTTGCCCTCGGGCATGGAGTCCGGCTTCATGCCGGGCATGTCGTGGTTCATCTTGCTGTGGTCCATGCCGGGCATATCGTGGTCCATCTTGTCCTTAGGCATGGAGTCTTGCTTCATTCCGGGCATGTCGTGGCCCATCTTGCTGTGGTCCATTTTACTGTGGTCCATGCCGGGCATATCCTGGTGCATCTTTTCCTTGGGCACGGTATCCTGCTGCATGCCGGGCATGTCGTGGCCCATCTGGCCGTGGTCCATGCCTTCATCTGTGCCCATATCCATCTTCATGCCCATCTCCATCATGGACTGCATCAGGATATCCTCATTGGTCGGTGCCTGACCGGCGGGATAAACCGTTGGTTCGGGAATGTCGGCGGGAGCTTTGCCCATTTGCATGTCGGGCATATCTGCCATCATGTCCTTCATTTCTTTGGTCAGGGCGAAGTAGTCGACTAGCGGTAGGGTGGGGGCGGGATGTTCGGCGCCTTTTCCAAGCCACACGCTGGTGTGCTTGTACCGGTCCCACGAAGTAGCACGGAACTCGTAGCGGCCGTCGGCGGGGAGCGTAACCTCGATGTCATAGGTTTCCGCGGTGGCAATAAGGAGTTTGTCCACGGCTACGGGTTGTACTTCTTGTCCGTCAGCGGAAACAACAGTCATTTTACCACCGGCAAACTGGAGCCAGAAATGGGAAGAAGCAGAGCCGTTGATGACGCGCAGGCGGAGCTTTTCCCCGGGTGCGAGTGCCGGGTACTCCTCGGCGATTTTACCGTTCGCGAGAAAGGCGTCGTAGTAGACGTCCGCCAGGTCCATGCTCGGCATCCGGTTCCACTCGAGCCAAGCCTGTTTGCCTAGATTGCCGCTGACCAGTGCCCCGCCGTAGCTCTGAACGGCGTTGCGCTTGATGGCGTACCAGTCGGTATGGCGCTTGATCTGGCGGAGTACCTCGTGGGGTTTCTGCTCCGTAAAGTCGGACAGTACGACCACTTTTTCCTTAGTAGTGATTCCCGTAGCCGGCTGAATGACAATCGAGCCGTAGAGGCCCTTTTGCTCCTGAAACTCGGTATGCGAATGATACCAGTACGTACCATGCTGAATGATCGGAAAAGAGGCGAGGTAGGTGTCTCCGGGCTTAATCAAGGCGGTGTTGAGCAGGGGCACCCCGTCGTACTTGTTGGGCAACAGCAATCCGTGCCAGTGAAACGAAACGGTACCTCCGGTCTGATTCGTCACGTAGATGCGCGCGGAATCCCCCTCCGTGAAGGCGAGCACGGGGGCGGGGATAGAGCCGTTGGTCGCCAGGGCGCGGGTGGGGGTATCCGTGAAGTTGACCACCGTATCGGCCACGGTCAGGTGGTAGGTGACCACCTTGCCGGTACGCGTCGTGAGCGACTGTCCGGGGATCATCCCGTAGGTGCTTTCCTTCCCCTTCGCGGGCCGCTGGCCAGGGAGCGCGAAGGAAAACAAAAGCAGCAGCGAAAGGCACAAGTGGGTACACTTCATGATGGGGGTATTGAACATTGAAAAGACCGTCGGACGGTTGTGACCATCCGACGGGTATAAACTAGGCGGCCATTTTGCGGCATTCCTCGGCGCACTTGCGGCAGCTTTCGGCGCAGCGCTGGCAGTGCTCGTGGTCCTTGTGCTCAGCGCACTGATCAGCGCAGTAGTCACACACCTTGGCGCACAGGGCACACTGCTCCTTGCTGAACTTGCTGTCGGCGGCCATCAGTCCGATGCTCGCCTCCAGTACTTCGATGCACTGGATGCAGCAGTAGGGGCAGTCGTTCATCGACTTCATCCCGGCCATTTTTGCCAGGCAGACCTTGCAGTCGATCAGGCATTCCTGGCAAGCTTCCAGGCAACTCTTAAACTTGGTTTCGATAGATGCACTCATGGGTAGAACGGGTTTGGTTATTCATGCAGCTCGAGGCGGTAGATCATTCTCCGCATCTCGGCAATTTCTTTTTCTTGTGCCTCAATGATCTCTTCCGCCAGCTTGATGGCTTCGGGATCCTTCAGGTGCGCCTTCTGGCTGACCATGATGGCCGACGAATGGTGCGGGATCATGGCCTTCATCCACTGCACGTCGCTGACGAAGGTCTGTTGACGCAGCCCCGCATAGCAAAGGATGAAGGTGAGCACGGCAACCCCCATAATGGCGTAGTTCCAGACCTTATTCTTGTACATCCCCCACATAAAGCCCATCATGATCACTACCATCGGGGCGATCATCAGGAAGGTCATGTAGGTACGCGTGGGGCTCAGCATCGCGTCTTTAAACACATCGATATTAAGGAACATCACGATGTACATGACGACAAAGGATACGGCCATCATCAGGCCAAATTTCATATACTGATTCATACTATCTGGTACAATGCAGTCTCCGACCGCGTAAGTAAAAAGCGGTCGGAGACCGCGCTAAGCTTTACAAGCATCAGTTCGTAATCTCTGCCGATACGCTGCCGCAAGTAAGCATCTTCTCCCCGTAAAAAGGATTACGCACTTCTTTGACTTCGCTGAACCAGTCGGCACCGGCACCATTAAGGGCCATCGGGCAGTGCATTTTGTAAAACGTGCCCCCTTTGATGCCCTCGGTGAAAAAGGGTTCAATGGCGGCGCTGAGCTCCGCGAATGCGGTGCGCTGTTCGGCCAGGTCATTGTTGTCGGCAATACGCTGGGCAATGGCCAGCAATTCGGGGCGCTCATCAGCGAGGGAGGTGGTCATGGCCGCGGCGACCTTGCTGGCTTCCGCAGCGTCGCTATTGACGAGCGCGGTGCGCAGGTGCAGGTAGTTCTGGAACACTTTATCGGTAATCGGATCGGCGAATTCCGTATCGGCAATCGCCGGCGCCTCGTCCTTTTGCTGGTTGACCTCAGCGGGAGTACTGATGCCTATTTCGGTTGCGTTTTCGGTCTGCGCATTACCGCCAGAGGAAGCGAAGAACACGAGAAGTAGGGGAAGAATAATGAGCTTTTTGTATGTCATGACGGTATTGTTTGAAGTTTATAACAATAAGGTAGTGGGGGTTGCTTGGTCAAAGTTTGCTATTACTTACTATAATATGCCCTATAGCTCATCCAATGGGACGGGAAGGTGAATACCCCGTTCGCGAAATTCGGAGGGGCTCATCTGGGTCGATTCCCGGAATGCCGCGGTGAACCGACCCAGTGTGCCATAGTTCAGGCGGTAAGCGATCTGTGAGATCTGCTCTTTTCCATTTACGAGCAATTGCTTTCCCCTTTCCATACGTTGGATGCGGTAGAAATCCGCAATCGTCCGACTCTCCTCTTTGGAAAACAAGCGGCTGAGGTGAGAGTAACTTTGTCCGATGTCGGAAGTGATGAGCTCGGAAAGCGGCTGGGTGGAGACGGCTGCGTCATCGTACACGTAATCGATGATCAAGCCCTTGATCCGGCTGACCACCCCTCCCGAATCGCTGCGCAGACGGAAGCCGATACTGTGGAGTTGTTGAGCCAGCCTGGGTAATGCATCATTC
>JBBSPZ010000109.1:0-9047 GCA_038258275.1 Chitinophagales bacterium
AATTCAACCACGACGTGGAATTCATCAGTGTCGACGATAATGATGATGAAGAAGAAGTATTCTTCGACGCCCCCGAGGACCTCAAGCCCCGTCCGCCGATCGTGACCGTTATGGGCCACGTCGACCACGGTAAGACCTCGTTGCTCGACCGTATCCGCAATTCCAACGTCATCGCGGGTGAGGCCGGTGGTATCACCCAGCACATCGGTGCCTACGAGGTGACCCTCGATAATGGCAAAGAGATCACCTTCCTGGATACGCCGGGTCACGAAGCCTTTACGGCCATGCGTGCCCGGGGTGCCAAGGTGACCGACATCGCGATCATCATCATCGCCGCCGACGACAACGTGATGCCCCAGACCAAGGAGGCCATCAGCCACGCCGAAGCGGCCAACGTGCCGATGATCTTCGCCATTAACAAGATCGACCGGCCAGGGGCCAACCCCGACCGCATCAAGACCGAGCTCGCCTCCATGGGCTACCAGGTCGAAGAGTGGGGCGGTAAGTACCAGTCTCAGGAAATCTCCGCCCTCAACGGCGTAGGGATCGAAGACCTGCTCGAAAAAGTACTGCTCGAAGCCGAAATGCTCGAGCTCAGCGCCAATCCCGACCGCCCGGCCGTCGCCACCGTACTGGAGGCCTCGCTGGAGAAGGGCCGCGGATACGTGACCAAGATCCTCGTACAGCACGGTACCCTCCGCGTCCAGGATATCCTGGTGGCCGGAGAAGCCAGCGGACGCGTCCGGGCCATGTTCAACGAGCGCAATAAGCGTGTTAAGGAAGTAGGCCCCGGTTCGCCGGTACTGCTTCTCGGACTGGACGGTGCCCCGCAGGCCGGAGAGATCCTCAAGGTCATGGGCAGCGAACAGGAAGCCCGCCAGCTCGCCAGCCGCCGCGCCCAGATCAGCCGCGAACAGGCCAACCGCGCCGCCAAGCGCGTTTCGCTCGACGAGATCGGCCGTCGTCTTGCCCTGGGTACCTTTAAGGAACTTAACCTCATCGTGAAAGGTGACGTGGACGGTTCCGTAGAGGCCCTGGCGGATTCGCTCATCAAGCTCTCGCAGGAGACCGTTCAGGTCAACGTGATCCACAAGGCCGTTGGCCAGATCATCGACTCGGACATCCTGCTCGCTACCGCTTCCGACGCCATCATCGTCGGCTTCCAAGTACGCCCCAGCTCGTCAGCCCGCAAGCTGGCCGAACGCGAAGGGGTGGAGATCAAGACCTACTCGATCATCTACGAAGCCATCGACGAGATCAGCAGCGCCATCGAAGGAATGCTCGAACCTACCCGGGAAGAGAAAACGACCTGTCAGGTCTCCGTCCGGGAGGTCTTCAAGATCTCCAAGGTGGGTACGATCGCCGGCTGTTTTGTCGAGGAAGGTAAGATTACCCGCAATACGCTGATCCGCGTGATCCGCGACGGCATCGTGGTCTTCCCCCTCAAAGAAGGACAACAGGGCGAACTCGCCAGCCTCAAGCGCTTCAAGGACGACGTCAAGGAAGTACGCAACGGCATGGAATGTGGCCTCAACGTCAAAAACTTCAACGACATCAAGGAAGGTGACGTGATCGAAGGCTACGAGATCATCGAGATCAAGCAGAAGATGCAATCCAACTAAGGGTTGAAAGAGTGAGGGATGGAAGGATTGAAGATGTCACGATCCTCAATCCTTCCGACCCTCAACCCCTCAATCCTTATTCCCATGTGCGGACGATACAGCGTAGTCATCGACGAGGCCAAGCTGCGAAAGCAATTCTCCAAGGACCTGGCGGTACCGCCCGCTGGGCTTCCGGCCAACTACAATATGGCGCCCACCCAACAGGGGCTGGTGATCACCGACGCGTCACCCGGCCAGCTTTCGGCATTTCGCTGGGGACTCGTCCCCTTCTGGGCGAAGGACCTGAGCGTCGGTGCCCGCATGATCAACGCGCGTAGCGAGGGGATTGAGGACAAACCCAGTTTCCGTAAGCCCATCCGGGAGCGGCGCTGCCTGGTGATCGGCGACAGCTTCTACGAATGGCAGCGAAAGGACGGGGATAAGGTTCCCTTCCGGATCAAGCCCGCGGACGGGAGTCTGCTCGTGATGGCCGGGATCTGGGAAAAGTGGCAGCCTAAGGAAGGCGGGGATGTCGTCTACACCTATTCCATCGTCACCGGAGCCCCCAATCACGAGATGCAGTCCATCCACGACCGGATGCCCATGCTGCTGACGGACGAAACGCAGCAGGCCACCTGGCTGGATCCTGGGCTTGAGCTTCCGGATATTCTTTCGTTGCTGCAGACTCCTCCCGACGGAACGCTGGAAACCTACCCGGTCTCTGCCAAAGTAGGCAACGTGCGGAACAACGGTCCGGAACTTCACCTGCCTGCCTGATGCCCTCCCCCCGGATCATCCCCGCGACCGCCGGCGACTATGCCGCCATTGAGCGGATTGCCCGGCTGACGTGGCCGGATACCTTCCAGGGTATACTCTCCACCCAGCAAATCGAGTACATGCTTGATCGCATGTACCGCCCCGAGGCCATCGCCCGGCAAGTAGCCGAGGGACACGTTTTTCACGTACTCCTGGATGCCGACCGCGCGCCGGTTGCGGAGTATTCCCGGCAATCCGGGACCCGCTATCGGCCGGTGGGCTACGTGAGTCACCAGCTCGATTACTTACCGGGGACGACCAAGATCCACAAACTCTACGTCCTGCCCGGAGCCCACGGCCGGGGATTCGGGCGTATCCTCGTCAGAAAGGTGGAGTCCGCCGCCCGCCGCGCCGGACAGTCCGCCCTGCGCCTCGATGTCAATTACCAGAACCGGGCCATCGACTTCTACGAGCGGCTGGGGTTCCGGAAGATCGGCCGACTGGACACCGACATCGGCAACTGCTTCCTGATGGAAGACTGGCAAATGGAAAAGCTCCTGGTGGGCTGATCGACTCCTTTAGAGGGACTTACGGTAGCCAACCTCCCAGGGTAAGGGAAATTTTAGCCAATTACATGTACTTACAATAATTGTGGCAAGAATAATGGTTTAAGGCGCAATTACACTTAGGGAGGGCCGTTCTAGGGGGGAGTGCACTTATGCACACTTTTACACTAACCCAGCTTTAGCCGCTTCATGCGGCTGAGCGACACGACTTGGCCGTCGCTGCAAACGGGTTGGTTTTCAACGCTATTTCATTTTCGACACCTTGGTTTTACAGGGGTAGAGACCCCTCTATTCGACACTGATTTTACACATTTCACATAATTCTCATGATTTTCACCAAATCCTTTAGTCTTTGCCTGTTTGTGCTTTGTAGCATGACGGCATATTCCCAGCAATACGCTACCGTCACTTCCACCGAGGGGTGGAGCATTACCGTGACCCTGCAGTACAAGCAGATGCGGATCACCAATCCGGGTGAAAACTGTCAATGGGGCTTCAACTACGTTCTCGACATGGACTACACCGTCAGCTACGACGACGAAGGCGGTCCCCGCATGTGGTGGCTGGCTGCCGGTAGCGGCTGTTTTTCGGATAGTCCTGGCGCAGTCGGTATTCCCGAGGGTATCGGGCTTTCGGGCACCATCACTTCTCCCGAAAAATGGGCCAACCCCCAACCGGGTGAAAAAAACTGTAAGCAGGTAGACTACTCCCGCTTCGCGTGCAACACGGTCTACCTTACGCTGAGTGGCCCAGGCATCCCCCAACAGACCGTCCTGATGCAGCGTTATGAGGATATTCCCCAGGATGATTCGGGCACTCCTCCCGGCGGCAATTCGTCTGGCGGTGTCGGCCCCGCCCCCGGGTCCGGAGAGGAATTCCAACTGCCCATCAGCCTGGTTGACTTCCGGGCCGCTGTCTCGACCACCGGCATAAACCTGAACTGGGAAACCGAATCCGAAGAGTCAAATGCCTACTTCGTGCTCGAGCGGTCGCACGACGCCCGTAGCTGGATGCCCGTCACCACGATTCAGGGTGCCGGCACCACCCGGGAAACCAGCGCGTACTCCTTCCGCGACGCCGATCCCATGACCGGGGTAAATTACTACCGCCTGGTACAGGTCGATTTCTCGGGAGAAACCAGCAACTCCCCCGTCATTTCGGTGGAGATGGAGCAGCCGGCCTTCGCCCTGGAGGTATATCCTAATCCGGTATCCGACCGGCTTTACGTCCGGTCGGCCCGCGCGTTTGAGATCTTCGACCTGCGCGGACAGCAAATTACCGCTTCGCTAACGGTCGCTGTACGTGGGCAGGGCGGCTACGTGGTGGACGTTTCCGGCCTCAGCCGGGGGATCTACGTGCTTCGTTCCGGGGAAGACCTGCGTCGCTTCGTGCGGCAGTAGCTCTAGACCCGCTCGTACCGCGCCCGCACGAACATGAACATGCCGTAGGCCAGCAGACCGAGACCTACGATCGCCAGCATAGCGGCCCCGTAACTCTGGTTTTCGATGTAGTTGAGGGATTCTCCCATTCCCTTGAACTGGCTGGCGTCGTCCATAAACGCGGCACGAAACAGGAAAAAGGAGATAATACCGTAGACTACGAAACGCGCGGTCAGTCCCAACTCGCCGGCCTTCTTGAAGGTTTCGCGCGTCTCGTGGTCGAGGCCCTGCCCCTGGATCCCTTCCATATGCTTGTTCTTGATCGCCCGGTAAAGCTGGAAAATGGCTACCCCGGCCATGATGGCGGCCAGTATTCCCACTACGTACGGCCCCCAGCTCTGGGACAGGATGCGGGCGATGATGTCCTGCTTGCTCCCGCTGCTGCCCCCGCCGCTGGTAAATGCCAGCTTAAAGGCATGTGCGCTGAGAATGCCGTAGGCAGTGCCGCTGACGGCGTAGGCGATCCGCTTGACGACGCCTTCCTTGTCCTTGCCCTCGTTCTTCTTGTCCTGCACGGCCGTATACCAGCGCCAGCTGCAGTACGCCAGCAGGCCGACACCGATCAGGAAGAGGAGGACCTGGCCGAAGGGATTGGTGCCGATCCAGGAAATCACGGCCTTCGGGCCGCCCCCGGAACTGCCGGCCCCCCCGATTACCCCTGCGATCGCGAAGATTCCGATGAGGGAATACACAATGCCTTTTGCGGTATATCCGGTGATGAACAGCTTATTTTCGGTAGAATTGCTTAGGGCCACTTGACTTGTTTATTAGAATAAGTGCACCAAGACGGTCCAATGTTCGGTTCTTCCGGGCGCAAACGCAGGTGCGGGGTCAGTGGAAAAGAGTGGAGCAATGCCGCTTAGTCTACGTCCATAAAAGGCTTACCTTTGCTCACGTTTTGAAACGGGTGGCCCACAAGACCGTGTGCGCGCCCCAAAAGCCAAGTTGTAATGGCCGTAGACGTACTGCTCGGTCTCCAGTGGGGAGACGAAGGAAAGGGAAAGATCGTAGATGTTCTTGCTCCCGAATATGACATCATTGCCCGGTTCCAGGGCGGACCGAATGCCGGACATACCCTCATCTTCGACGGGAAGAAGTTCGTGCTGCACACCGTGCCCTCGGGCATTTTCCGGAAGAGCCAGCTCAACCTGATCGGGAACGGCGTGGTCGTCGACCCCATCACCCTGACCCGTGAGCTGGACGAGCTCGATGCCGCCGGTATCGACTATGCCGGCCGCCTCTTCGTAGCGCGCAAGGCCCACCTCATCCTGCCCACCCACCGCCTGCTCGACGCCGCGCGGGAGAATGCCAAGGGCGAACGCAAGATCGGGTCGACCCTCAAGGGCATCGGACCTACCTATATGGACAAGACCGGCCGCAACGGCATCCGCGTCGGGAACCTGGAAGCCCCTGATTTTAAGGAGCGCTACCAGCGCCTGAAGGAGAAGCACCTACAGCTCGTGGGCCTGTATCCCTACATCGAATTCGACCTCGCCGGGGAGGAAAAAGCCTGGTTCGAGGCGGTAGAACGGCTCAAGGGCCTGCCCTTCGTCGACGGGGAGTACTACATCAACGAGGCCCTCAGGGCAGGCAAAAAGGTACTGGCCGAGGGGGCCCAGGGCAGCATGCTCGATATTGACTTCGGCACCTACCCCTACGTCACCTCCTCCAACACCATCACCGCCGGCGTCTGTACCGGCCTGGGTATTGCCCCCCAGAAGATCGGTGAGGTCATCGGCATCACCAAGGCCTACTGCACCCGCGTGGGCGGCGGACCCTTCCCCACCGAGCTCCACGATGAAACCGGTGCATTTCTCCGCAAGGAGGGCGCGGAATTCGGTGCCACCACCGGCCGGCCCCGGCGTTGCGGATGGATCGATCTCGTACAGCTCCGCTACACCATCATGCTCAGCGGGGTGACCCAGCTCGTCGTCACCAAGGTAGACGTCCTCAACAAGTTCGAAATCATTAAGGCCGCCGATGCCTACCGTATCGATGGCGAACTCAGCCGCGAGCTGCCCTTCGACCTCGTCCACGAAAACTACGAGGCCGAGTACACCGAGATCGACGGCTGGAACTCCGACCTCTCCGGTACCAAGGAAGAAAGCGAGCTGCCCGAGGCCTGCGTGAACTACATGAAGTTCCTGGAAAACAAGCTGGAAGTACCCGTCACCATGGTCTCTACCGGGCCCGATCGGGAGGAGCTGGTGGTTCGTAGGTAGTTGGTGGGTTGTTAAATTTTTGGGTTGCCCTTCTCGCACCTGCCCCTCGCTTCGCTTGGGTAGGCTATGTACGGTCCCGAGCAAAGCGAGGGCAACCCCTAAAAATGGTTCCACCCCTGCGCCTTGATCGCATGGATGTTCCCCCCCTTGGTGTGGAGCTTAACGCCGTCTTCCTGCGCGACGATCTCGCCGGCGATGTAGAGATCGGGCAGGAAGCGGATCTTATCGGTATCCTTGGGGTCGATGGTGAAGAGTAATTCGTAGTCTTCGCCCCCGGAGAGCGCGCAGGTGATGGGGTCAAGGTTGAATTCGAGGGCCTGAAGCTGGGCATCGTTATGAATGGGGACGCCGCTTTCCTCGATGATGGCCCCTACGCTGGAGGCCTTACAGATATGGAAAATTTCGCTGGCCAATCCGTCGCTGATGTCGATCATGGAGGTGGGTACGATGCCCTCCTTCGCGAAGGTGTCGACCATATCGGTGCGGGCCTCCGGGCGCAGCTGGCGCTGGATCAGGTAGGGGGCGTATTCGCCCATGTCGGGTTGTATATCCGGGTTTTCCAGGAACACTTGCTTCTCCCGCTCCAGCAGCTGGAGGCCCAGGTAGGCCGCGCCGAGGTTACCGGTGATGCAGATCAGGTCGCCCACCTTCGCCCCGCTGCGGCGGGTGATGCGGCCGGCGGGCGCGCGGCCGATGGCCGTCACGCTGATGATCAGTCCGCGGGTGGAACTGGTGGTGTCGCCCCCGACGAGGTCCACGCCGTAGCGGTCGCAGGCGGCACGGATGCCGGCGTAAAATTCGTCCAGGGCTTCCACCGAAAAGCGGTTGCTCAGCGCGATGCTCACCGTGATCTGCTGGGGCCGGGCATTCATGGCGCAGATGTCGGAGAGGTTCACCACCACCGATTTGTAGCCCAGGTGCTTGAGGGGGGTATAGCTGAAATCGAAGTGAATACCCTCCACCAGCATATCCGTGCTCACTACGAGCTGCTCCGTGCCGCCCTCGATGATGGCGGCGTCGTCGCCTACGCCGAGTACCGTGGTTTTATGGTGGACCGGGAAGTCCTTGGTCAGGTGATCGATCAGGCCGAATTCGCCGAGGGTGTTTACGTCTGTACGTTCCATAAGTAGCTGTTCGGGATGAGAACCCGCCGGGGGGGAGGAGGTTGCTTTGTGCGGGAGACATCGGACGACACCCGCGAAGCGCCTGCCACGAATGCAGTGCGCCGTTTCTATTTACCTTGCACCCGCGAACCCGCCCTAAAAGTGAGAACCCCGTATGGCAAGTGTAGACATTGAAGCCCTCAACCAGCAAATTCGCGCCGACAGCGAAGTAGTAGACCGCATCCGCAAGGAAACCGCCAAGGTGATCGTGGGGCAGGAGAACATGATCGACCGCCTGCTGCTGGGATTGCTGAGCCGGGGACATATCCTGCTCGAGGGGCTGCCGGGCCTGGCCAAGACGCTGGCCATCAAGACGCTGAGCCAGACGATCAGCGCCGAGTTCAGCCGCATTCAGTTTACCCCGGACCTGTTGCCCGCCGATATCGTGGGTACCATGATCTACAACCCGACCCTAAACGACTTTAGCGTGCGGAAGGGGCCGGTCTTCGCCAACTTCGTCCTGGCCGACGAGATCAACCGCGCGCCGGCGAAGGTGCAGTCCGCCCTCCTCGAGGCCATGCAGGAACGGCAGGTGACCATCGGTACCGAGACCTTCCGGCTGGAGGAGCCCTTCCTCGTGCTGGCTACCCAGAACCCCATCGATCAGGAAGGAACCTACACCCTGCCCGAGGCCCAGACCGACCGCTTCATGCTCAAGGTCAATATCGGCTACCCGACCCGGGAAGACGAGCGGGAGATCATTCGCCGCAACCTCCGTGCCGGCTTCGCCCCGATCTTGCCCGTAGCTACCCCCGCCGATATCCTCCACGCCCGGGAATCGGTGCGCAAGATTTACATGGACGATAAGATCGAGCGCTACATCATCGACATCGTCTTCGCTACCCGCGAGCCCGAGGCCTACCGCCTCCAGGACCTGAAACCGCTGATCAGCTACGGAGGCAGCCCCCGCGCCAGCATCAACCTGGCCCTGGCCGCCAAGGCGCAGGCCTTCATCGAGCGCCGCGGCTACGTGACGCCGGAAGACGTGCGCTCGGTGTGCGAGGACGTACTGCGCCACCGGATCGGCCTCACCTACGAGGCGGAAGCCGAGAACATCCGCCAGGAAGATATTATCGAGCGGGTGCTGAACGTGGTAGAGGTGCCGTAGAGGGGAGAGCGGTCAGGCGGTTTAAGCGGCTGGACGGCTGTAAAGATTTCTATACACTGCTATACATGGGCCCACGTGATATTATGAATTCGATCAATTCTGCTAGCTACGTGTCGTAATAGGGCCGCCGGTTTAGCCAGTTTGCTCATCAGCCATCCCATTCCCTGACGAAAGACCGAGCTGACCAGGGTA
>JBBSPZ010000110.1:0-8580 GCA_038258275.1 Chitinophagales bacterium
CTACCTGCGCGAGCTCTCCGACTTTTGCACCCTCGTCGAGGGCGACCTCAACGATCCGGAGAGCCTGCTCGATGCCCTGGAGGGGGTGGATACGGTCATTCACGCCGCCGCCCTGGTCTCGTACCAGGCCAGTGACGAGGAAAAGCTGCTGCGGGTGAACGGGGAGGGGACCGCCAACCTCGTGAACATGATGCTGGAAGCCGGCACGCCGCGGCTGGTGTACCTGAGCTCCGGAGCCGCCCTCAACCGGGTCGACGGCGGCGCCCCGACCGGCCTCAGCGACCGCTGGCCCTCCACCGAACCCAACACCGCCTATGCCCGCTCCAAATTCGCCGCTGAGCGGGAAGTCTGGCGCGGACAGGCCGAGGGGCTATCGGTGGCCGTCGTTTATCCGTCCGTCGTACTGGGAGCCGGGGATTGGCGGGGAACCAATACCCCCGCGTTCTGGCGGCGGGCCGCCGACGGGGCTAAATTCTATCCCCGGGGGGCGGCCGGCTTCGTCGATGTCCGCGACGTCGTGACCGCGGTACTCACCGCCGTCGACCGCCGGCTCGACCGCGAGCGCTTCCTGCTGTCCGCCGCCAACCTGAGCTGGCAAGAATTGCTCACCGCCGTCGCCGAAAGCATCGGGGCCACGCCACCTGCCTACGGGATGCCCGCCTGGCAGTCCGCCCTGCTCTGGCCCCTGGAGCACCTGCGTTCCCGCCTCACCGGCCAGACACCCCTGATCACCCGCGAAATCCACCGCAACGTGCAGGACCGCTTCCGCTACGAAGGCTCCGCTTACCCGCAATCCACCGGAAATCACTACCTGCCGATCCGGGAATCCATCACCGAGACCGGCAAGGCTTTCCTCCTCAGTCAAGCCTTGGATCCGGAACTGCCGCCGACCTATCTTCCCCTCCTGGAATCCCGCAACCATCCCCCCGCCTGATCCCCTCAATCCTCCACTCCTCCACTCCTTCAATCCTTCAATCCCTCCCTCCTTCAATCCCTAATTCCCTCACCCCCTAAATCCCATGCCCGTCTTCTTCGCATCTGACTTTCACCTCGGCGTAGCCGCCCGCCACAGCAGCCGCGAACGCGAACGGCGCGTCGTCGACTGGCTGGACTACTGCCTGCGGGAAGAAGCGGAGGCGATCTACCTGGTGGGGGACTTGTTCGAGTTCTGGTTTGAGTGGCGGGAAGCGGTGCCGCGGGGCTATGTCCGCTTCCTGGGTAAGCTGGCGGAGGTGGCCGACCGGGGCATTCCCGTCCACGTATTCACCGGCAACCACGACATGTGGATGGAGGACTACCTGCCGCGGGAAATTGGCGTGACCTTGCACCGTACGCCGGTCGTGCACACCATCTACGGCAGGAAGGTACTGATCGGACACGGCGACGGGCTCGGCCCCGGCGACCGCGGCTACAAACGGCTGAAGAAGGTGATGAACGCCCCGTGGGCCAAGTGGCTTTACGCCCGCCTGCACCCCAACCTGTCCATGCGCCTGGCCCTGTACTTCAGCGGACAGAGCCGTGACAACCAGCCCTCCGAGGAGGAATTTCTGGGCGAGGACCAGGAATGGCTCATTGCCTATTCCGAGCGGCGGCTGGCCCGCGACCCGGAGCTGGCATACTGCATTTTCGGTCACCGCCACCTCCCGATCGACCACCTGCTGTCGGACGGCCGCGCGCGCTACGTCAACCTGGGCGAATGGCTCTTTGCCTACTCTTACCTGCGAATGGAACCTGGAGAAAGCACGTTACAACACTGGTCCGCCGCCGGTGAACCTACCCCGCTCGAGGCCGCTCGCACCGTGCTTACGATCAACCGGGAGAGCTAAAATTTCGTTACCTTGCCAAACCCTAACCTGGCTAACCACCGCGAAAATTAAACCCCCCTGCTTTGCCCCTGAATGATCCCGAGCTAACCACCGTGGACTTCCGGAAAATCCCGGAATCGGACTTCCACCGCGCCCTGCGTGATTATTACACCTGTCGGCTCAGCCGGGAACTCAGCGACATCATCAGGAAGGACGTCCTGAGCGGACGCGCAAAGTTCGGCGTCAGCGACGACGGCAAGGAGCTCTACCAGGTCGCCATGGCCCGGGCCATCCAGGATGGCGACTGGCGGGCCGATTACTACCGCGGCCACACCCTCCTGCTGACCCTCGGCCTGGCCACCCCCGAGCAGCTGCTGGCCCAGCTGTACTCCGATGAAAGGCACGACCCCTTCAGCGGCGGGCGGCAGATGGGCGGTCACTACGCGAGCCGTACCATCGACGAACGGGGGGAATGGGTGGACGCCACCCGGCAGTTTAACCTGAGCAGCGCCACCTCCCCTACGGCCGGTCAAATGGCCCGCGGCTTCGGCCTGGCCTTCGCCTCCAAGATCTACCGCAACGATGCGGCCGTCACATCTGAGCTCCATTCCACCAACGGCAACGAGATCGCCTGGACCGAGATCGGCGATGCCTCCACCTCCGAGGGCATTTTCTGGGAAACCATGAACGCGGCCGGGGTGAACGGCGTACCCATGATCTGTACCATCGTCGACGATGGCTACGGCATTTCCGTCCCGGTCGATTTACAGACCACCAAGGGCAGCATCAGCAAGGCCCTGGCCGGGCTGGAGCGTGAGGAAGGCACCAATGGTATTGATATCCACTCGGTAAAGGGCTGGGACTACCCCGATCTCCTAGAGGTCTTCCCCCGGGTTGCCCGCCAGGTCCGCAAGCACCACCACACCGCGCTCATTCACGTCAGCGAACTGACTCAGCCCAACGGACACAGCACCAGCGGCAGCCACGAGCGCTACAAGCCGAAGGAGCGCCTCGCGTGGGAAAAGAAGTGGGACTGCCTCGCGCAATTCCGCCACTACCTCTTGGCCATGGGCATAGCGGACGCCGCCGAGTTGGACGCGCTCGAACGCAAGGCCAGAAAGGAAATCGCCGCCGCCCGCCGGAGCGCCTGGGAGAAGCTCAACGGGCCCCGCCAGGCTCGCCGCGACGCCCTGCTGAAACTTCTGCCCACCAACGGCCACAGCAGCCCGGCGATCACCGAGTTTTCTACCGAACTGACCCGGATGGATGCTCCCCTGCTTTCGGAACTGATCGATGCCGTACGGAAGTTCCGCTACAGCCTCAAGGATACCGCACTGCCCCGCCCCCTGGACGCCTGGCTGCGTGACGCCCGGGAAGAATTGCAGCATGCTAAGGGCAGTAACCTCCTGAGCAATACCCCCCGTTCACCCCTGCGCCTCGGCGGCGTAGCCCCGGAATACGGGGACGAGCCCCGTTCCGTCCCCGGCTACGAAATCCTGCAGCACTACTTCGCCGCGAAGTTCGAGCAGCACCCCGAGCTCTTTGCTTTCGGCGAGGACGTCGGAGAGATCGGCGACGTGAATCAGGGATTCGCCGGTATCCAGGACCGTTTCGGAAAGCACCGCGTCTTTGACACGGGTATCCGCGAATGGTCGATCGTAGGTCAGGCCATGGGCATGGCCATGCGTGGCCTGCGGCCCATCGCCGAGGTGCAGTACCTTGACTACATCTTCTACGCCCTGCCGATGCTTACCGACGACGTGGCCACGCTGCGCTGGCGCACCAACGGCATGCAGGCCTGTCCCTTGATCATTCGCACCCGCGGCCACCGCCTGGAGGGCATTTGGCACAGCGGCTCTTACCTCTCTCCGCTGGTGGGATCCCTGCGGGGCATGCACCTGTGCGTCCCCCGCAATATGGTCCAGGCCGCCGGCATGTACAATACCCTCCTGGAGGGCGACGACCCGGCGATCGTGATCGAAGTTCTCAATGGCTACCGCCTCCGCGAGAACGAGCCCGATAACCTGCTGGAGTTCCGCGTTCCCCTCGGCGTTCCCGAGCAACTCCGCCCCGGTACCGACCTGACCATCGTAACCTACGGCGCCTGCGTCCGCGTCTGCCTCGAAGCGGCCCGCATGCTCGAAGAGCACGGCATTTCCGCGGAGGTCATCGACGTACAGACGCTGCTCCCCTTCGACCTGGAGCACCGCATCGCCGGTCACCTCCAGCACACCAATCGCCTGCTGATCGTCGATGAGGATACCCCCGGCGGCACCTCCGCCTACCTCAAGCAGCAGATCATCGAGGGACAGGACGCCTTCCGCCACCTGGATGCGCCCGTGAAAACGCTGACCGCCTCCGTGCACCGGCCCGCCTACGCCGACGACGGCAACTACGCCAGCAAACCGCAGGTGATGGACGTGGTGGAAGCTGCGGTGGAACTGGTGGGTTGGTGAATTGGTGGGTTGTCGGGTTGTTGAGTGGCCCGCATTGCATGCGTGACGAGCGCAGCGAGCTTCCGTGTAACTCAACTACCCGACACCCCAACCATCAAACCACCCACCCCATCTCCCGCGCATGCGCCGCGGCCTCCTCGTACGACCCCACCAGTTTCACGTTGATGTCGCTGATGTCCTCGATCAGATCTTCGATGCGCTGCGCGCGCTCCTCGTGCTTTACGTCCCGGATATAGATGCAGAGGATGCGATCGGGGTTATTCCGGGCGGCTTCGAGGTAGATGTCGGTATCGGCCTCGCCGCTGTCGCCGAGCAGGATAAACGGCAGGTCGGGATAAGTGGTGAGGATCTTGTCGACCATGTCCGCCTTGTGGGTCTTGTAGGTTTGGGGGATGTCCTCCGAGGGGAGTCCGAAGTCGCGCAGCAGGATCGGACCACGCGGCAGGTTATTCAGGTGAAGGAAGTCGAGCAGCAGGTCGTAAAGGTTCCACGGGCTGTTGGACACATAGAAAAAGGGGTTGGCACCTTCACCGTCGGGACCCGTTTCCAGGGCCAGGTAAAAGTCAGCTACCCCTTCGAAAGTGCGGCGGTTAGCGGCATTCTTCAGGAGGGTGTGCATCATCGTCTTGAGCCTGAAGCGGCTGGTGACGTCCGTCTTCAGGATGGTATCGTCGATGTCGCTGATGATCCCGAATTCCGCCTCCCGCGGCAGGATTACGTTGGAGTGAGATACGAAATCGACCTTTCCATTCAGTGGAGTGCTGACTACCCGCACCGTAGCCTCCTGCCACAGCTTGTCGTCGTAGTGGGGCGCCTCCTTCGGGTCGCAGTGGTGCTCCACCTGGAAGTAGCCCTCGCTGTTGGTGATGCGGGTGAAGGTGTGCCCGCCCCACGTGATCTCCACCTCCGCGCCGTCGATCTCCCGGCTGTTGAAACGCTTGAAGTTGTTGACGAGGTTGTGCCAGAGCTGGTCGCGCTCGTCGCGTCCGATGCCGCGGTCGCGCAGTACCCGTCCGGTCAGGTAGAGGTAGTCAGGCCGCCCGAAGCCGGTGTAGTTGGCCACGTCGATGGGCTTATCGTGCCCCCAGCGGAGGCGGTCTACGAGTTTGTCCCACTCGCGGTGGACGTCTTTGGCTAGTTCGGTCAGGGGCATGAGGGCAATATAGGAGGTCAAAATCTTCTACGCTCTATGGAAAAGGGGTGGGATTTGTTCACTAGGCGCCGGGGCGCGGGTGCCGGGTAAATTCGCTCGCTAGCCAAGATTGTTTCTAAGAATATGACAACCCCGAGGCCTCGATTACTGCAGTATTAAATCTTTCCGTTGAGGCCAGATAATCTCTCCAGACTTATTGAAGTTGTTGGGTTAAGATGTTCCTTGGTGAAGACGGTATAAATTTTACCCTAAACCCTATCTCCCTCAGCTAGTCCAACTTTATGAATTAGCCCAGGCTTGTCTACGGACACCTCCGTAGCAGCCTCGAATCCATCGTTTCGTACTTCATCCTGCTCGTCTTAGTGCTGTGATGAAACGATGTGCCGTAATCAGCTACTGTCGGCAATTCCAATCTTGTATACTATGCAATTACGGTTGATCCAGTGCCTAGTCTTTTTGGTATTTTCTCTTACGGCCTGCGTAGAACGCACTCTTGACCTGCCGGAGGAGTACTCCCAGCCGCGCTTAGCCGTCATCGCCACCCTGGCGGACAGCGTCCGGATGGAAGTACTCATCAGTAATGCGGTGTCCTTCGATACGGATACCTTCCGCCACGCGGTGACTAACGCCGAAGTGACCCTTTACAAAAACGGCACGTTTGCGGCCAGCCTATACTACACCCCCATGGATAACTGTGACGGGGGATGCGGATTCCGCTTCAGCCGCTACCTTACGGACCGCCCTGTTGAAGTGGAATACGGAGCTAATTACCACCTGGAGGTGAGTGCTCCCGGCTACCCGGATCTCAGTAGCGAACCCGTTTATGCCCAGCGACAACTCTCCGGGGTCAAGCTGGCTGCGGTCTTCAGCGACACTACCTTTTACTTTAACGATCCAAATTACCCGGAACTGAACGTCGTACGCGTCGACACCCTCGCTCTACAGTATGACTTCCTGGGCGACCGACAGGATGAATTAAAACTGGAATTTTACCGAAGCTACCGCATCGATACCTCACCAATCAGCTTTTGGTTTCCCGATCCCAACGACCAGGTAGAACTGAGTGTGGAAAATAGCAACCCACAGGTTTTTACCTACCCAACGTTCAGCAATATCTCGCTGGAGGCAGAGGGGCCCGGCAGTTACTTTACCATCGACCTCGTTCGCTACCCAGCCGCATTCGTGGCCTTCCGGGACGAAATCAGTAAGCAGCGAAACACCAATAACATCGCCGGGATTTATGCGGCTTCCCCCACGCCCATCCCAACTAATATGATCGGAGGATACGGCTATTTCACCATCCTGGAACACTACATGATTTATCATGATTTTGAGTAACCGCTTGCTAGCTGCACTCTTTTTGGCAGTCTCCGCGACCTTCATTACTCCGTTGGCGGCCCAAGCCTACCTCAACGTCACCGTTCGCGACAGCCTCACGGGTGAGAGCCTTCCCTTCGCCAATGTACAGTCGGCGGGGCGCCTCCTGACTACCGCAGATGTGGATGGATACTTCACCCTGTCCGATCCCCTGCCGGATTCCATTTACATCAGCTACGTCGGTTACCGGCGGAAGGGTATGGCTACGAGCAGGCTCAGCCGTGCACGCCTCAATGAAATTCGCTTGGTGGCGGATGCCGATCTGCCTACCGTGGAGGTGACCCTTCCGGCAAGCACCTATGGGCCCACCTCCGGTATACTTACCCCCTCGGTGACGGATCTGGTGCGCATCCCGGCGGTACTGGGAGAGGTGGACCTGCTTAAGAGTCTTACCCTGCTGCCCGGAATTAGCGGCGGCACCGAGGGAACGGCCGCCCTTAACATCCGAGGCGGGAATCCGAACCAAACCGATTTGCTGGTGGACGGCAATCGGGTGTACAACATCAACCACGTCGGCGGCTTTCTCTCTGCCTTACCCGCCTTCGGCACCAAGGCCGTGACGGTGTACAAGGGCGGTGTACCCGGTCAGTACGGTGGGCGGCTGAGCGGGGTGGTCGACATCGTCCTGCGGGAAGGACGGCGCGATCACCTGGCCAAAACCTTTACCCTCGGCCTGGGAACGGCCCAGGCGGGACTGGAAGGTCCAATAGGGAAGAAGGGGTCCTTTTTGGTGAATGGGCGCTACTCTTACCCGACCATTCTTTACAACCTGGCCAACCGCGGGGTGTACCGGCGCAACGAAAAGGGAGATCACCAAACGGTAGGCATGCACGACTTTGTCGGCAAGTACGGCCACCAGTTTGGCAACCACAAACTTACCCTGTCTGCACTGATCAGTGGCGATGACGGCTACGAACAGAACGACAACGGAAACGGCATCACCAGCGACGATTACCGCTGGGGGAATAATTCCTTTGCTCTTTCGCACCAGTATCGGACCGGCAGCGGGGGCGTGTGGACGACCGCGCTTCAGTACCTCCGTTACCGCTACTCCTTCGACGCCCGCCAGTATCCCCGGGAGCGCCCGGGCGTCTTGACTTCCACTGTTCAGGAAGCGCTCAGTAGTGAGCTGAATGATTTTTCCGTCAAGAGCGAGTTCAGTCAGCCAATCGGCCGGAGGCTGGACCTCACGACCGGCATCCAGCTGACCCGTCACCTGTTCCGTGCCGACGTACACAACATGTATAGGTTCGACACGGAGGTCCGGGAGTACACCCGACGCATCGATCAGGACACACTGGAGGTAGCCGCATACGCCACCGCCGACCTGCGCCTTCTGTAGGACCGCCTTAACCTGATGGTGGCGCTGCGGGGAAGCGGACTAGGTGGGGTGCTGCCAACCGCGCTGGAGCCGCGGCTCCGGGTATCCTACAACGTACTGCCGGAAGTCTACCTCAACGGTTCCCTGGACCGCCATTACCAGTACATCCACCAGATCACTCCCGAGATCACCCTATATCCCAACGAGCTGTACTTGCTGTCCGACGAGCGGCTCCCGGCCGAACGGTCGGACCAGGTGGCCGTCGGCCTCGGCGGACTCCACGGCTCCCTCCAGTGGTCGGTGGAGGCGTTCCGAAAACGACTGGACGATCTGGCGCGCATCCGGCCGGGAGAGGAGCGGGAGGAGAACTTCATCATCCGCTTTCCCGGCAACGTCATCGGTAACGGAGAGGGCCGCGTGAAGGGCCTGGAATTTTACGTCAAGCGGGATGCCGAACGGTTTTCCTAC
>JBBSPZ010000111.1:0-7099 GCA_038258275.1 Chitinophagales bacterium
AGATCACCATCGCCGATAAGGGGGCCCTGGACCTCGCCGCTTACCAACTTACCCCCACGACCAAGGCGCTGGCCCTGCCCCGCGCCCGGCTGCTGATCGCCGACGGCGTAGGACTCGGCAAGACTATCGAAGTGGGCATTCTCCTGGCGGAGCTCATGAAGCGCGGCCGCGGCAAGCGCATCCTGGTACTGGCGCTGAAGAGCATCCTGGCCCAGTTCCAGCAGGAGATCTGGAACCGCTTCTCCATCCCGCTGGTGCGACTCGACAGCGTCGGCGTGGCCAACATCAAGTCGCAGCTGCCCGCCGATAAGAACCCCTTCGACTACTTCGACAAGACCATCATCAGCATCGATACGCTCAAGAACGGCCAGTTCAAGCACTACATCGAGCAGACCAACTGGGACATCATCGTTATCGACGAGTGCCACACCGTCGCCAACGAGGGCAGCCAGCGCGGCAAGCTGGCCCAGATGCTCAGTGCCCGCTGCGACAGCCTGATCCTCACCTCCGCAACGCCCCACAACGGCAAGCGGGAGAACTTCGCCAACCTGCTGTCCATGCTCGAGCCCACCGCGGTGCCGCGCAGCCTGCAGTTCGACCGGGAGAGCATCGACAAGTACTTCGTCCGCCGCTTTAAGAAGGACATCGACGAGGAAAGCGTGCAGGCCAACTTCCAGGAGCGCAGCGTAGAACCCATCTACACCCCCCTCCAGCCCGCTGAAGAGGAATTCATGGCCTGGCAGCAGCACCTGAAGGCCTCCGAGATCGAAGCCCAGGCCGGCGGTGGCATCGCCCTGCACCGCTTCTTCTCCATCATCCTGTTTAAGGCGTACCTGTCGAGTCCCGCAGCCGCCAAAGAGACGCTGGAGCGGAAACTGGACAAGCTCTCGGAGCAACTCAACCAGGATGGCACCGATGATCCTTCCGACCTTGAGCGCCAGTACGATAACCTCGAGCACGGCCTGGGCCTGCTCAACACCGTCCTTCAGTTCGGTGCCGACAGCAAGCTCAGGGCCTTCAAGCAGAAGCTGGAGGGACTCAACTGGCGGGGCCGCAGCAACGACGAGCGCATCGTCGTCTTCGCCGAACGCATCGCCACCCTGAAGTACCTGGAGGACGAGCTCACCGCTGCTTTCAGGCTGCCCGCGGGCAGCGTACAGCGCTTCGACGGCAGCCTCAGCGATACCGAGCAGCAGCGCATCATCGAGGACTTCGGCACCGAAGACAGCCCCATCCGCCTCTTCCTCACCAGCGACGCCGGGGCCCAGGGCGTGAACCTCCACTACTTCTGCCACCGGATGTTCAACTACGACCTGCCCTGGTCGATCATCACCCTCGACCAGCGCAACGGCCGCATCGACCGCTACGGACAAACGGAAGTGCCCGTCATCCACTACCTCCTCGCCGAAAGCAGCGAGGACGGCCTCCGCAGCGACCTCCACATCCTCGAACGCATCCGCGAGAAGGAAGAAGAGGTGAAGCACACCCTCGGTACGGTGGGTACGGTACTGCAGCTCTTCGACAGCAAGAAGGAAGAGGACCACACCATTTCCGCGCTCGTGCAGGGAGACGACCGGTTTCTCGACCAACCCGCCGCGGAAGCGGAAAACGACTTCTTCGACTTCGATGCCCTGTTCGCCACCGACGACGCCCTTCCCGACCGGCCCGAAGACCTGATCGACCGCGACGTCTCCTTCTACCCCGACGACTTCGCCTACTACCGCGAGCTGCTCGAATTCCTGCAACAGGAAGGCGTGGTGGAGGAGCGGGACGTCACCGTCCGGGAAGACTACCTCGAAGTCAGCACCAACGAGGAAATGCGCTACCTGCTGGAAGGCATGCCCCGCGAAGCCAAACCTAAGAAGGGAGAGCTCTTCAAGCTCAGCACCGACAAGGCCGTCATCCAGCGCGCCATCACCGAGGCCCGCAAGCACACCGATGCTTGGGCCGACTTCCAGCTGCTCTACGACCTCCACCCCCTGGCCCGCTTCTGGATGACCAAGCTGGAGGCCCGCATTCAGAAAGGACAGGCCCTCGTCGCCAAGGTAAAGCAACTGCCCACCGGCGAGCGCAGCTACGTTTTCCACGGGCAAGTGACCAACAAGCTGGGGCGCAACGTACTCTCCGACTTCTTCGTGGTGACCATCGGGCCCGACCGCGCCGTCACCCGCCGCCCGGAGCCGCTGGAGCAGTTCCTGGAGGAGCGGCAGCTGATCGGCGAGCTGTACACCAGCACCATCACCGACGCGGAGATCCGCAGCCTGCAGCAGGACCTGCCGCTGGCCATCGAGTTTGGCCGGGAACTGTACATGCGCGGCAAGCAGGACGAGCTGCGCAGCGAAATGGCCCGCCAGCAGCGCGACTACGAAGCGGACCTCAACCGCTGGTTCAAGGCCGGACAGAACGAACTGGATCTCCAGTACTCCCTGACCGTGAACCGCGACGATAAATCCATCCTCGACGAAAAAAGCCGCTTCGTGGCGGACATGACGGGGCTGGGGAATAACCCTTACTTGCGGGTACTGGGGGTATTTTTCGGGGCTTAGGCTCCACGGCACCTGTCACATAAGTTATTATCCTATATTTAGGCAACCAGTATACCCCAGTGCTCACTTACCTTCAGAATATCGGCGACTACTTCGCCGCCAACTACTTCGAACAGGAATTCGCTAAAGAAGTAGTTGACAAGTCGGGCTACGATAAGGAGACGCAGTCCCTGCACCGGAAGAAATTGGCGGCCCTCAGGAAGCCCTACTACGACTACAAGGCCGAGTACCAGCGCCCCGGCAACCGCCGCCGGCAGGACCGCATCGCCACCACCCACGCCTGGCACGACCGGCTGCTGAAGGAGCTGGACTACGACGTACGCCCCGGCGATTACAGCTTCGTCGACGTGGGCGGCGGCGACGGCGTGGTGCCCGTACGCAAGGTCTACCGCGGGGCGGACGGCCACCCCCAGCTCTTCCTCATGGAGATGCGCAGCCTGCTGAGCCGCGACGACGAGGAGGAGCCCGAAGGCCTCTTCGAGCAGCAGTACCACCAGGCCAGCTGGCGGCAGGTCTTCACCGTGCCGGAGGAGGCCACCCTCACCCCCAGCATCGTCAACCGCGCCATCTCCCAGGTCTTCCTGCTCGACCAGCAGGCGCGCCCCGAGTACATCCTGCTGCAGGCGGGATCGACCGTCTTCCTGCTGCACTACGAAAAGTGGAGCCGCGGCAGCTACCTCAGCTTCAGCCTAGAGGACCTCTTCGAGACCGGCGGCGCCAAACAGAACAAGCTCGACTACCCCAGCTTCTACGCCCTGCTGTGCCGCCAGAGCCTGGCCCCCGACGGCGCCATCGCGCTGGTCGATCAGCTCAACGAGGAAAGCCACAAGAAGGCCCAGGCCGTCACCAAGGACCTCAAGGACGGCGTCGTGCTGGCCGTGGAGGCACTGGCCAATGAAGCCTTGCGCTTCCTGAAAGATACGGCACCCGCGGCCCCGCAAAACTCCCCTGAAGTAGATGCGGGAAAGCTAACGAGCGACTGCCTGACCCTGGTGTACCGCCTGCTCTTCCTGTTTTACGCGGAGAGCCGGTCGGAGCTGGAGCTGCTGCCCCTCAAGAGCCAGGTGTACAAGGAAGGCTACAGCCTGGAAATGCTGCGCGACCTGGAACTGGTGCGCCTGCAGAGTGCCCACGGACGGGAGGGCTTCTTCTTTGACGACAGCCTGAAGCGGCTGTTCGGGCTGCTGTACGAGGGCTACGACGGGGCCTTCCGGGTGGAACGGCTGGACAGTCCGCTCTTCAACGATAAGAAACTGCACTACCTGGGGCAGGTAAAGATCTCCAACCAGACCTGGCAGGAGATCATCCAGCGGCTGAGCCTCAGCAAGCGCGGCAAGGACAAGCGCGGCCGCATCAGCTACGCCAACCTCGACATCAACCAACTCGGCAGCGTGTACGAAAGCCTGCTCAGCTACCGGGGGATCATCGCCACCGAGGAGCTGATCGAGGTGCACGCCAAGAACAAGCCCGAAGACGGCACCTACCTGACGCCCCGCAGCAGTATCGACAAGTACAACTTCAGCACCGAAGTGCTCAAGCGCCGCGACGAGGAGGACCGGGAAACCGACGAGCCCCTGGTGCACAAAAAAGGCACCTTCGTGTACCGCCTCAACGGCCGCGACCGCGAGAAGTCGGCGAGCTACTACACCCCCGAGGTGCTCACCCAGACGGTGGTGTACTACACCCTGGAGGCCTTCCGCAAGCGGCTCGACGCCGGGGAGCTGAGTGCCCGCGACCTCATGGACCTCAAGATCCTGGAGCCGGCGATGGGCGCCGCCGCCTTCCACAACGAGGTGATCAACCAGCTCAGCGAGCTCTACCTGGAGTACCGCCAGCGGGAGCTGAGGCAGCGCATCAATCCCGACGACTTCCGGGAGGAACGGCAGCGCGTAAAGGCCGCCATCGCCGCCAACAACGTCTACGGGGTCGACCTCAACGCCACGGCCATCGAGCTGGGCAAGCTCAGCCTGTGGCTCAACGTGATCCACCGCGAGATGGACACTCCCTTCTTCGGCCACCGCCTCGGCGAGGGCAACGCCGTGATCGGCTGCTGGCTCAAGGTGTATACCCACACCAAGAACTGGTGGAAGAAGGCCCCCCGCCCCCTCGACCCCACCCGCCGCGGACTGGGCCGCAAAAAGAACGAGGTCTACCACTTCCTCCTGCCCGACGCCAACATGGTGCCGGCGGCCGACAACAAGACCTTTAAGAGTTACTACAGGGAGCGCACCACGGCCGTCCGCGCCTGGCGCAAGGACTTCACCGCCCCCCTCAGCACCGACGAGTGGAACCACCTCCTCCGCTTCAGCGCCCGCATCGATACCCTGCTCGAGGCCCACTACCGCGACCAGGCCCAGATCGAGCGCTGCACCGAGGGCAACCTCCGGTACTTCGGCTCCCGGGATACGGAGGAGCAGTGCCTCCTCAACCTCAATACCTACGCCGAAAAGGAACGGCTGCAGGCCCAGCGCGGGCGCGACCAGGCCCCCTACGGCCGCCTCAAGCTGCTCATGGACTACTGGTGCGCCCTCTGGTTCTGGGACCCCCGCGAAGCCGACCAGCTGCCCTACCGCGATGAGTACCTGCGCGACATCGCTTCCATCCTGGAGGTGGACATGGGCGGGGACGCGGGTGCCGCGTTGACCGACGAAGAGCAAAATGATCCGGCCAACCCCCGCCAGGCCGAACTGAATCAGACCATTAGCACCATCCAGCAGTACGGCAACCGGGCCACCCTCTTCCAGAACCGGCGCCTGGAACGGGTGCGCGACTACGCCCGCCGCTACAAATTCTTCCACTACCAGCTGGAGTTCTACGAAGTTTTCCGCGAGCGGGGGGGATTCGACGTGGCGGTAGGGAACCCGCCGTGGCTGAAGGTGCAGTTTGACGAAAAGGGCGTCATCAGCGAGACCGACCCGCGGGTGGTGGTGCGTAAAACCTCCTCCTCGGCCGTCCGGAAGAAGCTGGGCACCTACCTAGAGAATGAGGCCCTGGCCGACATCTACTTCGCCGAACTGCTTGAAACGGAAAGCAGCGCCAACTTCATGAACGCCTTTCAGAATTATCCGCTGCTGAAGGGGCAGCAAACCAACCTTTACAAGTGCATCGTCGAGAACGGCTTTCAGTGGATCGGTAGGGAGGGCTATTTAGGATTGCTGCATCCGGAGGGGTTGTACGACGATCCTAAGGGGCAGGCAATGCGGCGAGAGATTTACCGACGATTGAAATACCATTTCCAGTTTAAAAATGAACTGCAACTGTTTGCAGAAGTAGACCATCATGTATTTTATGGAATACACGTTTACGGTGGGGTAAAAGGCGAAGTGCAATTCCAGTCGATTAGTAATCTTTTTGTACCACAGACTATAAATCAAAGCTTAAACGGGGATCATTCGGGGACTGTCGGAGGTTATAAGATGTACGATGATTCCACTGATAAATTTGTGTGGAACACCACTCCTCATAATGCCAGGGTAGTACAAATCGGCCAAGAAGAACTCCGCATCTTCGCCCAGACCTTCGAAAACTCCGACGATTGGTCGGCGGCTAAGCTGGTGAGCGTGCACGCTAAGCCAATCATTGATATACTAGAAAAGCTAAGCACTTTCCCGACCAAGGTGAGTGATTTTTCATCGCTAACCTCAGAAGGTTTTCACGAAACGAACAGCCAGGATAAGGGCATCATCCGTGCCGAAACCCGCTACCCCGACTTCGAGCAGTACGAGTTGATTTACTCCGGTCCCCACTTCTTTGTGGGTACGCCGCTGTACAAGACGCCACGCTCGGTGGTCACCAACAACAGCCACTACGACGTCATCGACCTTACCCGCATCCCGGAAGACTACGTGCCGCGCACCAACTACGTCCCGGCCGAGGACAAGCTCACCTTCGCTGGCCGCATCGACGGGCTGCAGGTCGTAAGCCGCGACGGCAACGGGCGGGAGCGGATGGATCGGTGGATTGATTATTATAAGGTGTGCTTTAGTAAAATGCTGAGCATTTCCGGTGAGCGGACGTTGCAGCCTGCGATTATTCCTCCAAAGGTTTCGCACACCAATGGTGCAATATCCATCATATTTGATAGCAACGATACAGTTGTAGAATTTGCCGGTCTTTCTGCATCCTTACTCTTTGATTTTTACGTCAAAACGGTAGGGCGAGGTAATCTATACGATGCTACGATTGACAATTTCCCGTTGGGCATCCAAGAAAAGTATCGTTCCCATTTAGCTCTACTAACCCTCCGTCTCAACTGCCTGACCCGCCCCTACGCTGAGTTGTGGTCGGGGCAGTGGCGGGAGGAGTGGCGGGGGCAGTCCTGGGCCCGGGAGGATGCCCGGCTGCCGGGTCACGGGGAGTTGACGGGGGAGTGGAGCTGGTCCACCCCCCTGCGCAGCGCCTACTCCCGCCGCCAGGCGCTGATCGAGATCGACGTACTCACCGCCATGGCCCTCGGCCTCACCCTGGAGGAGCTGGTGTTGATCTACGAAGTGCAGTTTCCGGTGTTGCAGCAGAATGAGCTGGATACCTGGTATGACACCCGTGGCAACATC
>JBBSPZ010000112.1:0-6878 GCA_038258275.1 Chitinophagales bacterium
CGACAAACTGCCCGACCAACTGGCCGCGGAGGTGCGGGAAACCGTAGTGGGGGCCTCCACCGAGCGGGAAAAGATCGACCGACTTTACCGGCTTATGCAAGGCCGGATGCGCTACGTGAGTATCCAGCTGGGCCTGGGTGGATGGCAACCCTTTTCAGCGGCTTACGTGGAGCAGAACCGCTTCGGCGACTGTAAGGCCCTGAGCAATTATATGGGGGCCATGCTGCGGGAAGTGGGGATCGCCTCCTATCCCGTACTCATCAACTGGGACGAGCAGCCCGACTATCCCGTCAGCGAGGGCTTTACCTCCTCGGCCTTTAACCACATGGTGCTCTACGTTCCTTCCCAGGACATGTACCTGGAATGCACCAGCAACGATGCACCGACCGGATACCTCGGCGAGGACAAGCAGGACCGCAACGTGCTCTGGATCACCCCCGAGGGCGGCAAACTCAGGCGTACCCCCGCCCTGGAGCCGTCCGCCAACGGCCACACCCGGACCGTAAACTTAGCCGTTGGCAGCGACGGTCAGACGGACGTCGACCTGCACGCCACCTACTACGGCGGTGCCCAGGAACTTTTCCGGATGCTCGTCGCGGAGATCCCCGATCCCCACAATCAGGTCAAGTGGCTTCACGAACGCAACCTCCTGCCCGACGTCTCCGGCAGCGGCTACACCTTCACTCCCCGTGCGGATCGACCGGAAGTCGAAATGGCGTACCGGACTACGGTAGACAACTACGTCCGTAAGCTCGGTAAGCGCCTCTTCGTGCCGGTCAACGGCTACTTCGCAGAAAGCGCTATTCCCGAAAGCGATCCGGATCGCCAGTTACCGATCGTCACCACGACCACCCGTTTCCTCGTCGATACCGTTAACCTGCAACTCCCCGCCGGGCTGGAGTTCGAAAGCGGCGGGGGGGAGTCGTTGACGGAATTAACACACCCTGCGGGCGAATACCGGGCCCGGGTCATCCCGACAGAAAATGGCCTGCGCTGGATCCGTACCCTGAAATTGCTCCCCGTAGCCCTGCCGAAAGAAGCGTATGCCGACTACCGGCAGTTCTTTATCGACGTCTCGAAGGCCGAGCGGATGCAGGTGGTGGTGCGGGAGAAGCGGAGTAAGTAGGGGATGAGGGGGAGGAGTGGATTAGTGGAGGACTCCCCCATTCAGCTTCCCAGATTTATGGACTTACCTCGCTGCCCCTCGTCGATCCCCTTGTACAGCCAGCTCGCGAAGAGGCTGTCAACCAGGGGGGTGATCACGTAGTTGAGTAGCGGCACGAGGATCGCCGTCTCGCAGAGGAGCTTCCACCAGAGGGGTTCCACCTTCAGCCACTGCAGGGCGTAGGCGATGACGAGCAGGGCGGGGAAGAGGCCGAGCCACTTCACGAGCATCAGTTTCCAGGTTGGGGGACTGGCGCCCTCCGTCGGGTTACCCATAGTGGTTGAGTTTGATCAGCTTAACTCCGCAGCGCGGGGGTTGTTGCGACGTTGACCGACGAAAAGGGGCCGGCCGGAATGATCCGACCGGCCCCCTTGTACGCAATTACTTGCGGGCTAGTAGCGGTAGTGCTCCGGCTTGTAGGGGCCGTTTTGCTCCACGCCGATGTACTTGGCCTGGGCTTCGCTGAGGTCTTCGAGCTCGACGCCGATCTTTTCGAGGTGCAGGCGGGCGACCTGCTCGTCGAGGTGCTTGGGCAGCATGTAGACCTTGTTCTCGTAGTTGTCGGCGTGCTGCCACAGTTCCAGCTGGGCGAGGACTTGGTTGGTGAAGCTGTTGGACATCACGAAACTGGGGTGTCCCGTTCCGCAACCGAGGTTCACCAGGCGGCCTTCGGCGAGGATGATCACGTCGTTGCCGTCGATGTTGTAGAGATCGACCTGGTCCTTGATGGTGTCCTTGGTATGGCCGTAGTTCTTGTTGAGCCACGCCATGTCGATCTCGTTGTCAAAGTGGCCGATGTTACAGACGATCACCTTGTCCTTCATCGTGCGGAAGTGGCGCTCGGAGAGAATGTTGTAGTTGCCGGTGGCAGTGACGATGATGTCGGCGCGCTCGATGAGGTTGTCCATCTTCTTGACCTCGTAGCCGTCCATGGCGGCCTGCAGGGCGCAGATGGGGTCGATCTCGGTGACCAGCACGCGGCAGCCGGCGCCGCGGAGGCTGGCGGCGGTACCCTTTCCTACGTCGCCGTAACCGGCTACGATGGCGACCTTACCGGCCATCATGACGTCGGTGGCGCGGCGGATGGCGTCAACGGCCGATTCCTTACAGCCGTACTTGTTGTCGAACTTCGACTTGGTGACCGAGTCGTTCACGTTGATGGCGGGCATCACGAGGGTGCCGTTTTTCATGCGCTCGTAGAGGCGGTGTACGCCGGTGGTGGTCTCCTCGGAGAGGCCGCGGATGCCGCCCACCAGTTCGGGGTATTCGTCGAAGACCATGTTGGTGAGGTCACCGCCGTCGTCGAGGATCATGTTGAGGGGCTGTCCGTCGGGGAAGGCGTGGAGGGTCTGCTCGATCGCCCAGTTGAACTCCTCTTCGTTCATGCCCTTCCAGGCGTAAACGGGAATGCCGGCGGCAGCCATAGCGGCGGCGGCGTGGTCCTGGGTGGAGAAAATGTTGCAGCTCGACCAGCTGACGTCGGCACCGAGGTCCACCAGCGTCTCGATGAGTACGGCGGTCTGGATGGTCATGTGCAGGCATCCGGCGATGCGGGCGCCCTTGAGCGGCTTACTCTCGCCGTACTGTTCGCGCAGGGCCATGAGGCCGGGCATCTCGGCCTCGGCGAGGCGGATTTCCTTGCGTCCCCAGCCGGCCAGGCTGATGTCCTTTACTTTGAATTGCTGTTTCGTTTGCGTTGCGGGCATAAAATTCGTGATTTTGGAAGGCGCAAAGGTACGCCTACCATAGGGAAAGAGCGGAATCGGTCTTTGGTTCAGTGGGGCGGCGGCGCGCAGGTGCGGAGATATCCCGGCGAGGAGCTGCCCGGGATGGTACCTTCAGGGGTGCTGAAATTCGATTTTACCTTATTGACTCCCCCTAAAATAGGTCACGCTAACTTCTCCCCTTATGCCCCCTATGAAGAAGCGTGTAAAAATCCATGCTTAAGCACGATGCCGCGCTGAAGCGAGAGATTGCGCGACCAAGGATTTTGGGCGGTGGTACCGCCGACAGCAAGCCGATGACGCCGGGACTTCCGGTCCCGTATCTTTGCACTAGCGGGATGTTCCCCGCCCTGCGTTAAGCAAACGATATGACTCTAAGGAACCTACGTGTAGTGTTATTTTTCGGCGTAATCGCCGCTGTTGTTTTCCCTTCCTATCCCGCCGGCAGCTACCCCATTGATGGATTTGCCAAAACCGGTATCGCCCGGCTCGTCCGCCTCACCAAAATGGACAGCACCGCGCTCGTGCGCACCCTACCTTACGGAGGGCGGCACAGCCTGGAGTACGTGCGTCTAAACCTGATGGACGATCCCCTGCTCGAACTTCCGGAAGTAGACCCGGATCTGCAGCAAGAGATCGAAAAGATCTTCCCTAACCTGCACCCCTCGTATTCCGTGGCGGTCTTCGATATGACGGAAGGGCGTCCCCACCGCTACGCGGAGCGCAACCCGACTGCGGGTTACCAACCGGGCAGCGTGGGCAAACTTGCGGTCATCACGGCCTTCTTCTGCGAATTGCAGAACCTCTACCCCGATGACTACGAGAAACGATGGGAGCTGATGCGCACCAAGGTGGTTAAGGCCGGGCCCTTCGGCGTCTACGACCACCATACCATCCCGCTCTACGACACGGCCTCCGAGCGCTACGCCCGCAAGCGGGTGGACCCCAGCGACGAGTTCAACCTCTACCAGTGGGTGGATCACATGCTTTCCGTCAGCAACAACGGCGCCGCCAGCATCGTCTGGCGGGAAGCCCTACTGATGCGGGTCTTCGGTGAGAAATACCCCGACCTCACCTACGATGAGATGATGGCCTACTTCAAGGAAACGCCCCGCGATACCCTCCGCAACCTGGGCGAGGACATCGTCAACGGCCCCCTCCGCGACATGGGCATTGACGGCGATGCCTGGCGACTGGGTACCATGTTTACCCGCGGCGCCAGTGGCATTGTCCCCCCCAAGGGCGGCAGCACCGGCACGGTCCGCGGACTCATGACGTGGCTCACCGCCCTCGAATCGGGCAGGGTAGTGGATGCCCCTTCCAGTCTGGAAATCAAGCGATTGATGTACATGACCGATCGCCGCATCCGGTACGCCCACGCCCCGGTCCTCGACTCGGCGGCCGTCTACTTCAAGTCGGGCAGCCTCTACGGGTGCAAGCCAGGTACCAGCTGCGGCAAGTACATGGGCAACCGTATGAACTACATGAATTCCGTCGCCATCGTCGAGCAGCCCGACGGCACCCGCTACATGGTCGCCCTCATGTCTAACGTGCTGGGTCGCAACTCCGCCTACGATCACCAGGTACTCGCCACCCGCATCGATAAGGTCGTCCGCCGAACCCAGGTCGCCGATCCGAGCATGAACATCGGTACCGGCGAAGACAGCGGGGAGGCTGGGAATGACTAGTGTAGGGGGGGTAGTATATAGCGTGTAGCATATAGCGTATAGCGTTCAGCCCTGCGCGCTATATGCTATACCCTATACGCTATACCCTAAGACTTCGGGAAAGAAGGCCGCACCTCCACCTTACTGGGCAGCGTACGCGCGGGCATCTTCAGCAGGTCTACTACCAGCTGACCGAGGTCTTCGATCTGGATCTTCCAGGCATCGCTTTCATCGGGGGTGTTGCCGTCGAAATGGGTGGCCACCGAGCCGGGCATGATCGTCGTGACCTTTACGCCTTCATTCCGCACGTCGAGCATCACGGCCTGGGTGAAGCCTACCAGGCCGAATTTGGAAGCGTTGTAGGCCGAACCCTTGGCGAAGAAGTTTGTACCGGCCAGGCTGGCGATCGTGATCAGGTAGCCCTTGCTGCTGATGAGGGCGGGGAGGGAAGATTTAACCGTATTGAACACACCGGTGAGGTTGATATCCAGGGTTTCCTGCCACTGCTCGGGGGTAAGGTCCTGAATGGGGGCGAAGTGGCCTACGCCCGCGTTTGCGACGACGATGTCGACGCCGCCAAATTTGTCCCTGGCCAGGGCGATGGCCTTTTCCTGGCCGGCGAGGTCGCGCACGTCCGCTGCCACACCGAGGCATTTTCCCGGGTGACCGAGCTTTCCGAGGGCGGCGGCGGCCTGGTCGGCGGACTCCTGGCTGCGGCTGGTGATCACCACGTTTACGCCGGCTTCCAGGAGTTTTTCGGCGACTCCATAACCGATTCCTTTACTTCCGCCGGTTACGTAGGCGGTCTTATTTGCTAGATTTTCCATGTCAACCCCAACGTGACCCCTTCCCAAAGGTTGGGGGCTGAACCTATGCCTTGCACCGGTTGTCTGTAGGGTGTAATGGATCAACTAACCATCGGCATCACCCTTTCGGGCGGCGGGGCGCGGGGTGCGGCGCACATCGGGGCGCTGCGCGCGCTGCTGGAAGCCGGCATCGTCCCTACGCGGGTAGTCGGAGTAAGCGCGGGAGCGCTGGTCGGGGCAATGTATGCGGCGGGCGTTTCCCCCGACGATATGATGTCCTTCGCCCTCCACTCCTCCATTTTTCGCTTCTATAAGCTGGGCATGCCGCTGACCGGGCTTACCAGCAGCGATTACCTGAAGGAGCGGCTATCCACCGTGATCCCCAAGAACAGTTTTGAGGACCTGAAGTATTCCTTCCACGTCGGCGTCACCAACCTCAATACCGGTCAGCTCGAATGCTGGAATCAGGGACCGCTCCACGAACTGGTCGCCGCCAGTTGCGGGATACCCTTCCTGTTCCGCCCCGTGATCATCGACGGGGCGCAGTACGTGGATGGGGGAGTAATCGAGAACATGCCCGTCAAACCGCTGCTCAGCCGCGCTGACTTCATCATCGGCAGCAATCTCATGCCCTACGAAAACCTGAAGCCGGCGGACGTCAGGACCGTGATCGGGATAGTCTGGCGCTGCTTCGACCTGTCCATCATGGCCAACACCCTACCTTCGGCCGACCTCTGCGACATCGTGCTGGAACCCAACACCCTCAACGATTACCACATCTTTAATCTGAATCGCTTGACCGATCTTCACGACGTGGGCTACGAACATACCGTGAAGCGCCTGCCTTACATTTTACGTTCCCTCGAAAGCAAACGCGAACTGCTGGAGACCCTTTCGTAGTAACGTTTTGAAGCCGGCCTACATGCTCAACCTCGTCAACTCGCTATTCCGGACGTACCTGATCCGGTACCGGCGGGAGCTGCACCTTCACTACTCCGACCCCCTAGGGCTGCAGGCCAGTACGCTCGATGACATTCTGCGTACGAACCGCGACACCGCATTTGGAAGAGAGCACGCATTCGAAGCCATTCTCCGCGATCCCGCCAGCTATGCCACCCGGGTACCCGTGCGTAATTACGAAGAGCACCGGCCGTACATCCAACGGATCCTCCGGGGCGAAGCCGCCGTGCTGACCAACGAGCCTCCCAGCTGGATCGCGACCACCAGCGGCACTACCGGCTCCGTAAAGTACCTGCCGATCCCGCAGAGTGCGGTGAGTGATATCCACCTGAAGGGCAGCTGGATGAGCCTGGCCATCCTCTACGAGAAAAACGAGGAGCTTAAGGTCTTCAGCCACAAGAACCTACTCATCGGCGGAGCCTTTAAGGGAACGGACGAGCAGTCGGGTCTGCCCAAGGCTGACATCAGTGCCGTCATTATTCAGAGTATCCCGCGCATCATGCGCCCGCTTTACATTCCGGATGTAGCCCTGGCTACGGCCCCCAACTACGAAGAG
>JBBSPZ010000113.1:0-6620 GCA_038258275.1 Chitinophagales bacterium
GATCTTCCGCCAGCTCCCGGGGGTCGAAGGCATTGAGTGTGGTCACCGCCGCCGCCTGGTTGCCCCCGGCCCCGTTGATCAGAAAATCTACCCGACCGTAGGCTTCCAGGGTCGTCCGTACTGCTCGGTTGATGGCGGTTTCGTCCGTGACATCCGCGAGGGCGATGGTGGCTTCACCTCCGGCGCGCTGAATTTCGTTCCGGGTGGCTTCCAGCTTGTCGCGGGTACGGCCAATGAGTACGACCCGCGCACCGTCCGCGGCCAGTTGGCGGGCCATTTCGGAGCAGAGGGTACCGCCGGCACCGGTTACGGCGGCGACTTTATGATTCCAGTTGGGCATGGTGACGCTGTTTAGTATCGAGCCACCGGCGGGCATTGCCGTGGCAAAGATTGGTTACGGCCTGGTCGAGCCAGTCGCCGGAGGGGGGAAGGTGGCCGGTCTCTACCCACTCGCCCAGGAGGTTACAGAGGATGCGGCGAAAGTATTCGTGGCGGCTAAAGCTCATCACGCTCCGGCTGTCGGTGGTCATGCCGATAAAGTGATGCAGCAGGCCGTAGTTGGCTACGGTTTGGAGGTGATCGCGAATGCCCCCGAGCTGGTCATTGTACCACCAGGCGGGACCGAACTGTACTTTCCCCGGCCGGCCGTCCTCGGTGAAGCTACCGGTCAGGCTGCCAAAGGCGGCGTTGTCCGCGGGGTTGAGCGTATACAGCACGATATCGGGGAGCCCCCCCTGCCCTTCAATGGTATCCAGCAATCCGGCCAAGCTTTCCATGTGGGCCGGCGAGCCGATACTGGCGTAGCCCCCGGCCGAGCCGGCCAGCGTACGCAGGCGCGCACTCGTGCGGCGCTGGGCGCCGACGTGCAACTGCATTCCCCAGCCCCGCTTCGCATAGCACCGGCCGAGGGCCACGAGCAAGTACGATTTGAGCGCTTCGATGTCCCGGACAGGGTTGGCCTCGCTCCGCAGGACCCGATCAAAGGTTCGCCGCGCATTGCTTTCCTGAGCGTCGTAAAACCGGAAGCCGGAATTGAGGGCGTGGTCGGCCAGTACGCAGCCGGCAGCCGCAAAATCTTCGAGCCGATGGCTGACGGCGGCGAGGTAGCTATCGAGGTCCGTAACTTTAGTACCGGCAGCTTCAACGAGCCGGGCCAGCCACCGCAGGAATTTGTGGTGATCGATGCCGGTGATGGTGTCGCCGCGCAGCGAGGGGTAAACTTCCAACTTGCCGTGTGCCGTGGCTCGCCGGTGGTGGGTGAGGTCGGACAGCAAGTCGTCGGAAGTGCAAAGCGTTTGTACGCCGAAGCCGGTGAGAATGCCCTGGGGGGTAAACCCGTCTTCCTGCAGGCGAGACCGGATCGTTTGCCAGACCGGCGCGGCCGTTTGGGGACTGAGCGGCTCCTCGATCCCAAATACGCGGTGCAGCTCCAGGGCGTTCCAGTGGTGCAGCGGATTGCCCCATACGGCGGGCACCGTTGCGGCCCAGTTGTCGAACAGTTGGCGGGACCCGACGTCACCGGTAATTTCCCCTTCGGGTACGCCGTGCATACGCATGGCCCGGTGCTTGTAGGGGTCGCTACGGATGAACAGTTCCGTAGGATCCTCGAATGGGCTATTCTCCGCCAGCAATTCGGGACTGAGGTGATTGTGGTAGTCTACAATGGGCAGCTCCCGGGCTACCTCGTGGTACAGCCGCCGCCCGGTCGGGTTGTATAGGAGGAAGTCTTCGGTAATGAAACTCATAATTGGGGGGTATTTTCCGCAGTCTTGCGGGTCTCCGCAGGGGCCAGCAGTATCCTGGTGGGGCCGGACATCCGGCGGTATAGAATATACAGTAGGCCGGCAAGGATCAGGCAGCTTGCCCCGCCCGCCGCGGCCATCTTTCCGCTCATCTCTCCCCAGCTAGGGAAGCTCATGCCCACAAAGAGAATACCGACGGCCAGTAAGGCGACGATGAAGAGCAACAGCAGCATCCGCTGGAAGGCCGGCTCGATGTCCGGTTTTTCGGATTCCGGAACCGGCGTACGCAGCTTCCGGAAAAAGCCCTGCACCTGCGTCCCCGCCCGGGCGTTCTCCTGCCCTTTCCGGCGGGAACCGAGTGCCGGGAACCACACCGACCCTAAAAACAGGAAGGTGCACACCAAAATGGTCGTGGCCGTCGCTACTTCCCACGCGATTTCCGGCAGGGCGTTTAGGATCAGGCCCGTGACCACGCCCCCGATCAGGGAAACCGCCGCCCCGGTCGCGGTAGCCCGCGGCACTAGGACCCCGAGGATCACCGGGATCACCAGGGGGATTGCGAACAGGCCCGTGAAGAGTTTACTGGCTTCGAAGGCCCCCCCGAAGTGGGGAACGAACAGGGCCCCCACAATGATCATGGCCCCCACCAGCAGGGTGGCAACGCGCGCCGTCCGCATTAATTCGTCGCCACCGGCCGCAGGCCGGAACAGCCGCTGGTAAATGTCGCGGGTGATGACGCTGGCCATCACGTTGTACTCCGAATCCAGGCTCGACATGGTAGCCGCGAACATGGCCGCCAGCATGATGCCCATGATGCCCGCCGGCAACAGCTCCAGGGCTACCGCCACGTAGGCCATTTCAGGATTGGCCAGGTCGGGCAGAATCGCCGGAGCAAGCAAGGGCGGCAGCAGCCACATGGCCGGGAAGATGAAGAACAGGAGGGCGGTGAGGAGCCCCATTTTACGCCCCGCCGCCTCGTCGCGTACGGAGTAGAAGCGCTGAATGAAGGCCCAGTTGCCGTTGTTCTTGATCACGAACATGAGGTAGTACACTGCGAGAAAGGCCCACTCGCCCCGCGGCCCGTTGAAGAAGTCCAGGTGGTCCGGCTGCACGGCCTGGATGCCTGCCCACCCTCCGGCCGCCCGGTACGACAGAGGGACCAGGATGAAGGTAGCCGTGATGAGGACCACGAACTGTACCACGTCGGTCATGACCACCGCCCAGAGGCCGCCGACGACGGTGTACAGTACCACCACCACGCCGGCAATGAGAATACTCGTTTCCAGGCCCAGCGGGGTAGCCGCACTGAGGAACAACCCGATGGCGTAAAGCCTCACCATATTGTCCAGCACCCGGAAGCCCAGTCCGCCCCAGCTGAACAACTGCCGCACCGCCGGGGAAAACCGCTCCTCGAGAAATTCGACGGGGGAAGAAATGCCCGCCCGCCGCCAGATCTTGGCGAAGACCAGCGCGCCGATGAGGGTGGCCGGCACGGCGCACCAGATCACCGTCACGGCGACCAGCCCCTGCTCGTAGGCGATACCGGCGTAGGCCACGAACACAAAGGCGGAGAACAAGGACATGAAGTTGCTGATGCCCCCCACGTACCAGGGGATAGCACTGCCCCCCTTGAAGTACTCCGCCACATCCTTCACGAAGTAGCCGAGGCTGAGCCCCATGCCCGCCATAATGAGCATGTAAATGCCGATGGCGACGTAGTCCAGTGTTTGCAGGGTCGCCATTTAACGACTGCGCAGGGTGAGGGCGGAACGCTCGGCGATCAGGGTGGGGGAGTCGTACACCGGCAGATCGTAGAACTCCTGGCCCGCATCGGTGAGCCGACGGTGGCTGCCGGGAATGTCGTACACCACGCCGGTCCGGAGGTCTACGTAAACGGGATCCTCGAAGGGGAGCCCGGAAAAGGTAAAATCGACCGGCGTCGTGCCGTTGTAGTCGGAGGGAACGTTGTCGCTGAACCACAGGGCGACCACCGCTCCCCGGCTTCCCGCAAACCGATAGGCGCGAATACCGTGGTAGGTGTCGTCCGTAAACTCCAGCTCTTCCGTCGGATTCAGGTCGGCATCGAACACGCTGACCAGGTGCTGTACGGCGGAGTAGGCGTGTTTGGGGCGCACGACCTCCTTACTTTCATTGGTCAGCAAAAGCCCCTTCCGGTTGATCTCATCGGGGTACTGCAGGTCGGCCATGGAGAAAATACTGGTACCGATATTCTGCCCCCGGTCGTTGAGCGCACGGCGCAAGTACCACTTGGCCTGGCTGAGTTCCGTCCAGGGGTAGCCGCTCAAGGCTTTCGTTTCCCGGTATTCGGAGGGGGCGCCGTTCTCGCCCTGGTAGAGGCGCAGGCGTGGACTGTAGGCCGCCACCGTATCCCTCAGGCGTTGCGTTTCGGCCTGGGTGGCATCGGGGTTGTGGCTGTAGGGGTGGTAAGAGACCAGGTCGACCAGGTCCAGCGCCTGCTGGTCACGCAGGTAGGCCAGGGTCTCGCCCGTCCAGTCGGAGGCGTGGCCTACTGAGGCGAAGGCGATGATCGTTGCTTGCGGCTGTAGCGCTCTGATGATCCGTGCCGTGGTGACGATCATTTTGCCGTAGTCTTCCGGCCCGTTCGACTCTCCGTAGTGGCGGTTATTGGGCTCGTTCCAAATTTCCCAGGTATCGACCACGTCCTTATAGCGGTCTACGGTGGCGCGGACGTAATTTTGCCATCCCTGATAGGCCTCTCCACTCGTGGGGAGGCGGGCGCCGAGGAGGGTGCCCCCGCCCCCGGTGTAGTTGGGGTTGCCGTAGCTGAGGCTGATCCACGGTTTGACGCCCCGCTTCACCAGGTCGCGCACGATGTAGTCCAACCAAGCAAAGTCGTACTGCCCCTTCGTTTGTTCGGTTTTCGCCCAGCCAGACTGCAGCCGTACCTGGGTGATCCCCAGGGGTTCGACGTACTCCTTCCAGTTGTCGTAGAGGGTATAGTCACGGTCCATGGTTTCCCCGCCCACGCTCCACGGGTAGCCGGCCACGTCGTGGGTAGTTACGCGTTGGAGGACGCCCGTATAGGGCAGGTCGATACTGACCTCCTGCCAGTTGCCCGTCTCCGGCGGGGAGGGGGGAGGAGGACTCTGGGCCCGGAGGCAGGGGGCAACCAACGGAGCAGAAAATGCGATGACCAGCAGGCACAGGGAATAGTAGACGGGCATAGTAGTGAATTATGTACCAGAAAAACCAGCATTCCGATGGTATAGTGGTCCCCTCCGGGTAGTACGTGAGCGAGATCGAGGTCGCCTAATGCTAGTTGTCCACACTTAATGTGGCAATACGGTAGGTCGCGCTACAAAATTTTTGCAGTTATCCGGGGGGTCGGTGACTATTTGGTTTGCAAGGTATGCCTCCTCGGCAGCTGGCATTTCCGCTATCTTCGCAGTAAGTGGTACAATCGTAACATGTTGGTTGTGCCCGGTCTTAATCCACCTGCCATGTCCACCAAGGGTCCCCTATACCTCCACAAAAACACGAAGAGCGCCGCGCATTCTTTCATCTGTCGGTACGCGCGGGTACCCCACCTGTACAACAGCTGGCACTACCACCGCGAACTGGAATTGCTGTACGTGATTCGCGGCGACGGTACCCGCTATTTAGGGGACAGTATCGAGCCCTTCTTTGCGGGCGAATTGGTCTTGGTAGGTTCCAACGTGCCGCATTTCTGGCAGAGCGATCCTCATTACTTCAGGGGCGACGAGTCGGTTTACGCGGAACTGATCCTCACCCAGTTCGTCCCCGATCTCCTGGGCGACGGATTCGAATTGTCGGAGTTCCAGGGAATACGGCAACTGATCAACCGTGCCCAGCAGGGCATCACCTTCGGGCCGGAGCCCCTCGAGCGCGCCGTACCCCTCCTCTGGCAGCTGGCCGAAGTAGAAGCGGGCAGTACCCGCCGGATGCTGCTCCTGCTGCAACTGCTGGATGTGCTGGCCACCTCCGCGGATTATCGCCTGCTCAGCAAGCTCGGCAGCCAGAGCCTGTTGAATGATGCCTCCTCGGTGCGCCTGCGCGAGGTTTGCAAATTCGTGCTCGAAAATTACCTGCGGCCCATCCGTCTGGCGGAGGTAGCCGCGGTCGCGAACATGTCTGAAAAGGCCTTCTGCCGGTTCTTTAAAAACGGTACCCAGAAGACGCTCGTCCAATTCATCACCGAGCTGCGGCTGAGTCACGCCTGTAAATTGCTGCTTTCCGGTGACCACAGCGTGTCCGAAGTCTGCTTCGCCTCCGGATTTAACAACCTGTCCAACTTCAACCGGGCCTTCAAACGGATCACGGGAAAGACGCCCAGGATGTACCGCCGGGCCCTGCACTGACCTCCCCAGCAACCGCCCGTCCTCGAACCCGGTCGCTTTCCATCAGGAGAAAAGTACCGTCGGGAGCGATGCCTTCTGCCTCATCGTAGCCGCCGCGATTGTCAGTGATGGGTTCGTATTCGCCAGTATCGAGATCCAGCAAGTACGGATCGGCAACGTAAAAGGGGTGCGGGCGCAGTCCTTCCGCAGCGGATACTTTCTGGCCAATCGTTTGTTGGTGGATGCCGGGGGTGGATAACCTGAACGTATCTTCCGACCCACGGTACCAGTAGGAATCGGATGGCTTCCTCACGGTGAAGCCCTTCCTGCGCTACTACTTCCTCGACCTGGATTCCACGCCGCTCTCCTTCTTCGGCGAACTGGGCTTCGCCACCTTTGGATTCGGAAATGCGACCCGCTAAAAAACCGACTTCCACCCCGGTCTCGGAGCCGAACTGGTGCTCGGAGTACTCGGTACCACCAAGCTCAACTACCACGCCAACGCAGACGGCACCAAACCTGAACGTACTGACCGGCC
>JBBSPZ010000114.1:0-6276 GCA_038258275.1 Chitinophagales bacterium
CGGGCAGCATCGTCCTGTTTGGCGGGCAACCCGGCATCGGAAAATCTACCCTCCTGCTTCAGTTAGCGCTGCGGCTGGGCAAGCGCGTGCTCTACGTGAGCGGGGAAGAAAGCGAGGAGCAGATCAAGATGCGGGCCGATCGCCTGGGCGGCAGCACCAAACACTGCTACCTCCTCACCGAAACCAATACCGACCGCCTGCTCAAGCACGCCGCCCAGTTGAAGCCGGACCTGCTGATCGCCGACTCCATCCAGACGCTCAGCAGCCCGCACGTAGACAGTATGGCGGGTACCGTCAGCCAGGTGCGGGAATGTGCCGCGGAGCTCCAGCGCTTCGCCAAGGAGAGTGGGATTCCCGTCTTTCTGATCGGCCACATCACGAAGGAAGGCAGCATCGCGGGCCCGAAATTGCTGGAGCACATCGTCGATGCGGTGCTGCAGTTTGAAGGGGACCGCAATTATACCTACCGCATCCTGCGGACCCTCAAGAATCGCTTCGGCTCCACCGACGAACTCGGCATCTACCAGATGGAAGCGGTCGGGCTCCGGGAAGTATCCAACCCCAGCGAGCTGCTGTTGAGTGAGCGCGACGAGAACCTCTCCGGTTCAGCCGTTTGTGCTACGCTGGAGGGCATGCGGCCTATGCTGGTCGAGGTGCAGGCGCTGGTCAGCGCAGCCGTCTACGGCACGGCCCAGCGGTCCGCTACCGGCTTCGACCTGAGACGGCTATCCATGTTGCTTGCCGTTCTCGAGAAGCGGGCGGGGCTTTCGATCGGCAATCAGGACGTGTTTCTCAACATTGCCGGTGGCCTGCGGGTAGACGATCCGGCCATGGACCTGTCCATCATCGCGGCCCTTCTTTCCTCCGCCCAGGACGTGATGGTGCCCCCCAATCTCTGTTTTGCGGGAGAGGTAGGACTCAGCGGAGAAATCCGCGCCGTAACCCGCATCGAGCAACGCATTCAGGAGGCGGACCGCCTGGGGTTCCGGGGGATCTACGTCAGTAAGTACAACACCAAGGGATTAGATCCTGACCGCTACAGCATTCGCATCCATACCGTGGCTACGGTACGTGAGTTGTTCGAGGCCTTGTTTGCCTAAAGAACCTCCAGGAGCCGGGCGAGCAGCCGCTGCCGCTCGACCACGATGGTGGCGTCCCCCTCCATGAAGGGCGTCGACTCCAGGGTGAAGCCGGAGTTGGTGCGCAGTCCGTCGGGGAAGGAAACATCCACCATAATCTGGTGCTCGACGGGCACCATCCCGATCCGCGTGATCTGTCCGGTCACCGATCCATACTCCAGGTGGGGCCAGCGCAAGAAGTGGACGATCACTTCCTGCCCCACGGCGACTTTGCCGCTGCCGGTCACGTCGAGTTGCATGCGGCCCACAGTGTTGCCCGCCTCCAGGGGTATCACGGTGGCGATGAGGCGTCCCTGGCTCAGGAAGTTGTCCTGCTGGACGTCGGGCTGAAAAACAACCCGTCCGTTAATGGGCGAGACAATGGTGAAGTCCCGTTTCCAGTTCGAGACCGCCAGTTGCAGCTCGTCGTACGTCTGCCGGAGTCGGGCGGCGGTCTCGTTAATGCTGCCCTGCCGGCCACTGCGGTACGATTCGATTTGATTGCGCATCAGCTCGATGGAAAAGCTAGCCGCGCGCAGGGTAGCGGTATGGGCTTGCAGTTCCTCTTCGGCGCGGTCCAGCCGGTCCTGCGCCCGTTCGAGCTGGGCCACGTCCTGGAGCCCTTCGCTGGCCAGTTGTTTCTCCCGCTCTACGGCGAGCTGGGCGCCGGCAACGAGATCCTCGAGGCCGGACTCCTGGCTGCGCAGCTGCCGGACCTCCCCTTCGCTTTGGGCGATCATACGGGTCAGTTCGGCGGAAGTGAAACCGTCGAGGCGACGGGCGGTCAGGTTACGGTACCGCTGCTGCTGCTCCTTGAAGGCGTACACGGATTCTTCCAGCTGCCCGAGGATGAGCGTGGGCGACAGTTCCAGCCTGAGCAGGGCATCGGCGTCTTCCCCCCGGTGCTCGATGAGCTGGTCTTCCAGGTCCATCACGTGCTCCAGCCGGGCCCGGGAGTTGGTGGCGAGCACCAGGGTCTGACCCGCCTGGACGACGGAACGATCAGCGACGAGCACTGCTTCTATTCCCATTTCCTGCCGGGCATGGAGTTGGCGGGGAGGGTCTACCGTAGTAAGGGTCAGGCTGCCTTGCAGGGTAGTCGGGTAGGAGTAAAAAGAAGCTAGCAGAATCAGGAGGAGGACGGCGGTGACTAAGCCCAGGGTGCCGTTGCGGACCAACCAGGCCGCGGGTTTCCCGATAAATTCCCGGGCTTCGTAGGATCGTTCGACGCGGTCCATCAACTGCCCAACAGGGTTTGGTTCCTGACCATGCGGAAGTAGTTGCTGCGATCGGCCATGAGGTCGTTGTGGCTGCCGCGTTCCACGATCTGGCCTTCGTCGATGACCAGGATGTGGTCCGCCCGCTCGAAGGTGGTATAGCGATGGGCTACGATCAGAATGGTTGCCCCCTGCATGTAGGTGAAGAGGTTGTCCATGATGGTCACTTCCGTGAATGCGTCGAGGCCGGTGGTCGCCTCGTCCAGAAATAAATAGCGGGGCCGGTGGTAAATGGCGCGGGCGATGAGGATCCGTTGCTGCTGCCCCTTGCTCAGGCCCATTCCGCTTTCGCCGATGCGCGTATGGTATCCTTCGGAAAGTCCGTCGATGAAGCGCTCGATCTGGGCCACCTTCACCGCGGTCAGCAGCCGCTCCTGATCGATGCGCTCCTCGCCGAGTACGATATTTCGGGCGATGGTGTCGCTGAACAGGTAGCCGTCCTGGCTCACCATACCGACATGGGCCCGCCAGAAGCGGTGATCGATGGTAGAAAGCTTTGTACCGCCCAGCAGCAGTTCCCCGCTTTCGGGGGGATAAAAGCCCAGGAGCAGCTTGAGGAGGGTAGATTTGCCACTCCCCGAGGCCCCTACGATCGCCGTGATCTTGCCGACGGGGATTTCCACGCTGACGTTGCGGAGTACCCAGGGGGCGTTCGGCATGGTGTATTTGAAGGACACGTCCACCAGTTCGAGCTTTCCCGTCTCGGGGATCAGGCGCATGCGGCGCCCGGCGTCGGGCTGTTCGTCCTGCTTGTTGTGGATCTCGTTGATGCGTTCCAGCCCCAGCAGGTTTTCCTGGTAATCGCGAAAAAATTCGCTGAGGTCTTCGATCGGGCTGTTCAACTGCGCCAGGATGTAGTGAATCGCCACCAGGGCCCCGATCGAAAGCGTGCCCTCCACCACCGCGAGTGCGGCGACCAGCGTGATGACCAGGTTCTTTCCCTGGTTGATGAGGCTACCGACCGTACGCTGGTACTGGTCGAGGTTGTTGAGCTCGAGCGTGGTACGGTATAGTTTTGCCCGGTTGCGCTCCCAGGCCCACCGGCGTTGCTGGCCGGCATTGTTTTGCTTGATCTCGGCGATGCCGTCAATGATTTCCATCAACTGCTCGTTGTTGGCGGCGGACTGCCCGAAGTAGGCCTGATTCAGGAAGCGTTTACGCCCCTGCAGATAGCCGACCCAGGCGAAGTTTGCCAACGTTCCCACCAGGAAAATTGCAAACAAGGTGAAATCCCAGAGCAGCAGTACCAGGGCAAAGGCGAGAAAGTTGATCAGGTTAAAGACCCGCAGCAGGGTACTGCCCGTGAGGAATTCCTGCAACCGCTCGTGGTCGTAGATGCGCTGGAAGATGTCGCCCCGGCTGCGGCTGTCGAAAAACTCCATCGGCAGCCGCACCAGTTTACTGATGTAGTCGCTGACGAGGCTCACGTTCACCCGTCCGCCGATGTGGATCAGGATGTAGCGGCGGAGTCCGGCGAGTAGGGTGGTGGTCACCAGCAGCACTCCCTGGGCAACGATCACGATGGCGATGAAATTCGGATCGTTGAGCACGATGCCGAAGTCCACCAAATTCTTCAGCAGGAAGGGCATCGCCAGCTGCAGCAGCAGGGCGAGCAGCAATCCTGCCCCGAGGTTAGTCATTAGCCCGCGGTACCCGAGAATGTACCGCAGGACGTACTGATACCCTTGCTGCTCGCCCTTCGTTTCCCGGGAGGCATGGAATGCCGGGGTAGCTTCCAGGACAAGGACCTTGCCGACGGCCTGACCCTCCTCATCCCGTTCGTCCGACCAGCCTGCCAGGAAGTCCGCCTGGGTGAGATCCACCATCCCTACGACCGCGTCGGGGTCGGCAATCGAGAACACTCCGCGTTCCACGGCATGAAGCACCACGAAGTGATCGTCGCGCCACGGCAGGATGCAGGGTAAGGGAAGGGCTTCTTCGATCTGGGAAGGCGACGCGGTCACGGCTAGGGTCTGCAGGCCGATGCTCTCGGCGGCCTCGCTGATCCCGAGGAGGCTCACTCCCGCGCGGCTTAGGCCGCTGCGCTCACGCAGGTCTTCCAGGCTGTACTCCCGCCCGTGGGCGTAGGCCACCATGCGCAGGCAAGCTGCTCCACAGTCCATTTCCTCAAACTGCTGGAAGTAAGTGAACGCCGACATCCGGGTAAAGATAGCAACTTCGACGGGCCGCGAATCGTTACCTTTGCCAACCTTTTGGCCGGGCCCTTTACCCCGTGCGAAAATCAACGATATGAGCAAATTAGGACGCGTGCTGGTCGCCATGAGTGGCGGCATCGACAGCACGGTAACGGCCATGATCCTGCACGAGCAGGGGTACCAGGTCGTCGGCATCACGATGAAGACCTGGGATTACGCAAATTCCGGCGGTTCCAAAAAGGAAACCGGTTGTTGCAGCCTGGATTCCATCAACGACGCCCGCTCCGTAGCCGTCTCGATGGGCTTCCCCCACTTCATCATCGATATCCGGGATGAATTCGGGGACCACGTCATCGATAACTTCGTGGACGAGTACATGGCCGGCCGCACCCCAAATCCCTGCGTCCTCTGCAACACCCACATCAAGTGGAGCGCCCTGCTGAAACGGGCCGACGCCATGGACTGTGAGTTTATCGCTACCGGCCATTACGCCCAACTCCGTCAAACGGAAGCCGGGCGGTGGCACGTCCGCAAAAGCGCCGACGACAAGAAGGACCAGAGCTACGTGCTCTGGGGACTCAGCCAGGAGTGCATGGCCCGCAGCCGCTTCCCCCTTGGCCACATGACCAAGCCGGAAGTGCGGCAACTCGCCTACGATTACGGATACGAGGAGCTCAGTAAAAAAGCCGAAAGCTTCGAGATCTGTTTCGTCCCTGACAACGACTACCGCGGCTTTCTCAAGCGACGGCTCCCAGAACTGGAAACCCAGGTTGCCGGGGGGCGCTTCGTCAATACCCGGGGGGAAGTCATCGGCACCCACGATGGTTACCCATTCTACACCATCGGTCAGCGTAAAGGGCTCGGTAGGGCCTTTGGCGAGCCCATGTACGTGAGCAAGATCGACGCCACTACCAATACCGTTACCCTCGGGCCCTTAGACTCGCTGGTCAAGAACGGCATGATGGTCGGTGGAGCAACCATGCAGAAGTACGCCTCCCTTCCAGCCTCCGGCATGGAGCTCCTCACCAAAGTGCGGTACAAGGATACCGGCACGTTGAGCCTGGTCGAGCAGATTGCCCCCAACCGCATGGCCGTGGAGTTTTACGCCGACGTGCGCGGCGTAGCGCCGGGGCAGAGTGCCGTATTCTACGAGGGCGATGATGTGGTCGGAGGCGGGTTAATCCACGCTAGCAGGTAGGCGGTAATTTTTTTGGGATGACGGACTGCTTTCGCTCGATGATCAGGTCTTTGGGACGGGCGGTATCCTTGAAAATCACCCGCGGTTTTCTTCCGCAAGTATCCAGGACGACCGGATATATGGCATCACCGTGCAGCAACTGCTCGAGCACACCGCCGGCCGGGACCGTGATCAGGACTGTTTCCCCGATCGCCGCGCCCCTGTACGTAGCCTAGACCCACTAAGTGAACAACCCGGTCTTCTCGGAGGACATGGTGCTGTTCACGCTGGAAAGCGGATTCGAATTTGCTCCGGGTACGAAGTAAGTCTACGAGAACAGGGGCTAACTCGTGGGCTTACCCGTAGGTATCGTTACGTTAAGTCGACGGTATTTTGGTGTTGACCTACGGACTGCCGGCATCAGCGCGATGACTACAAGCGGGGTAACGCATCATTTCAGGTGCGTCTATTCAACCGCTTAAGTTACCCATCCGCACGAACAACTCAGCGGGCGGAGCCCCGGTAGAGTTCATACTTACAGAAGCGTA
>JBBSPZ010000115.1:0-6009 GCA_038258275.1 Chitinophagales bacterium
CGCCGCTACGGCCGGGGCGACCAACGCGGTCGCCGGACCGATCGTCGGCAACAACGGAGTGTACCTCGTGAAGCCCCTGACGGATGCCGCCGCGGGCAGCAGCGGAAACCTGCCCGGCGCGCGCTTTGCCATCAACTCCAACAGCCGCAGCCGTGTTTCCCAGCAGTTGCTGACCGCCCTGCGCGCCGATACCGAGATCGAAGACCAGCGCGTGAGCACCGAGTGCAGCAACCTGCGTTAACCCTAGTCGGCCGGCTACGGCCAATAACCACAAGAGAAGATGTCTGACATTAAGCAAGCAGGGTTCAAAGGCTATATCCTCATGGGGGGTGTAGTTGCCTTTTTCCTCTTTATCGTCCTCGTCATTTACCTGTACAAGTACAACCAGCGCTTCGTCCCCGAATCCCCCGAGCTCTACGGCTACCTCTCCGCGGTGGTCCAGGACTTCCGGGCGTGATACGATCGCTGCTTGCCCTGCTGATCGTAGGCTGTCTGGCAGGCTGCGTAAACGACCCGGCCGATGTGGCCTGGCTGGAGGAATCCCTGAACGACCAGGTGGAGGTAGCCTCCGGCGTGCAGATCCTGTACAGCGACTCGGCGCGCGTCCGCCTCATTCTGGAAGCCCCGACGATGTATAACTACCTCACGCCCTCCGATCCGCGCCAGGAATTTCCGGATGGCGTGGAGGCTTTTTTTCTCGGGGAGGCGCAGGACACCACCAGCACCCTGATCGCTCATTCGGGCGTCTACCGTTCGCGCAATAACCTGATCACGGTACGCGACAGCGTAGTTTGGGAATCCGTCGACCACCAGCGGCTGGAGACCGAGGAGCTGAACTGGGACGAGCAGCGGCAGCTGATCTACACCAACAAGTTCGTAGTGCTCACTCAGCCCGACTACATCATCACCGGTTACGGGCTGGAGAGCGACGCGAATTTCAGCAACGCGCGGGTGCTGGAGGTGGACGGCCGTATCCCAGTTTCACGTCCCGCGGAATAAAGTGGCAGCTTTTGTAGTTTTGGAATTATACATCCAACTCCCCCCATATGCTGCTGAACGCCGTGATCATCGAGGACGAACGCAAAGGCCTCATCAACCTCAAAAATATGCTGAGCCTCCACTGTCCCGAGGTGGAGGTGATCGGGGATGCCGACAGCATTGCTGCCGGCCGCAGCCTACTGGGGCGTACCGACGTGCGGCCCGACGTGGCGTTCTTGGATATTAACCTCGGCGACGGCAAGGTATTCCAGTTGCTGGAGCAGCTCCAGCCCATTGAGTTTGACATCATCTTCGTGACGGCCTACGATCACTTTGCGATGAAGGCCTGTGACTATTCCAGCATCGGCTACATCCTCAAACCCATCGACCCCGACCGCCTGATCGAGGCGGTGGGCCGGGTGCATCCCCGCCAACTCGCCCGCACTGACGAGCGCCTGGAGGCCATGCGCCATTACCAGAACCACCCCAACTCCTTCCAGAAACTGCCCATCGGGGCGGTAGACGGGATCCATTTCGTCTCCATCGGCGACATCCTGCGCTTCGAGGCCGAGGACAACTATACCCACCTCTACCTCGCTTCCGGCAAGCGCCTCACCTCCTCCAAGACCATCAAGTACTATGAGGACCTGCTGGCCCACGTTAACTTTTACCGGGTGCATAAGCGGCACGTCATCAACCTGAACTACATGAAGAAATTCGTGAAGGGCGACGGTGGCTACCTCGTTATGGACGACGATATGCGCATCGAAGTCAGCCGGCGGCGGCGGCCCGCTTTCCTGACCCAATTGAGAATGTTGCAGGATGTCTTGTAAAGCCGGGGTAGATACCCCTATTTTGGGCCTACATTCAATTTCGCGCAGTCGCCCGCTTATTGCGGGGCGTACGCCCACTTTTAGAGCACCAAATAATTATCCGTCTTATGGCGCAAACTGGTAAAAAGACGATCGAGGAACTGCGGCAGGACCAGCAGATCAAAACCCTGGATCGCGATACCATGGACCAGGTTACCGGTGGCAAACGCCGCGGCTTCTGGTTTCGTCGGGTGTGCGGGGGCATTATGCCGCAGTAAGCCCGTTTTCCCCGATGTACCCCCTGTCCGCCACGCTGCACGAACTGGACGACCTGGACCAAGCCGTCGACGCGGAGCCCGGCGCCCCGGAACACATCGACACCATCGACGTACTGCTCCTCCACTACGTCTATACCCGCCCCCACCGTGCCCGGCACCTCCTTGCGCTACAGGCCAGGTTGCTACGGGAGGCCGGTGATGGATTGCTCCGTCTGGAAAACCGCACGGGCCGTGACTACCAGTTCAATTACCACCTTAACCTGGGTAAGCTCGAAAGTCAGGAGTACCGCAACGAAGCGGCCGCCGCGCCCTTCGAGGCGGCCCTGTCCATCGCGGAAGAGCGCGGCGACATTGCCGACAAGCTGGAAATTTACCTTGCCTACACCGGCCACCTGAGTAATCAGGGCCGCACCGATCAGGCCGGCGATTACCTCGACCGCTGCCAGCGCCTGCTCGAATCTTACCCCAGCGAACAGCTGAGCGCACGGGTGGCCTGCCGGCATGGCTACCTCTACCTGCTGTTCTTCAGTTACCCGAAGGCTACCATGAAATTTCTGGAAGCCGAAACCCTGCTGAAAAGCGGATCGTTCGAGCTGACGCCCCAGGACCACTACTTCTATTCCCTTACCCAATCCGGCATCGGCGCCGTCTACCAGAACAGTGGGGAAAGTGCCCTGGCCGTCGAGGCCTTCATGAAGGCCATCCAGCGCTGCGAGGAGATCGGGCTGAGCGCCCGCTTGCCGTGGCACCAACTCAACCTGGGCAAGGAACTGATCGCCCGCCAGGATTACACCGAGGCCCGGGCCTATTTTCAGGACGTGATCGACAGCGAGGCCAACGGATCCAGCCGGGCCCTGGCGGCGGCGTATGCCAACCAGGGCTTCTGCGCCCACCACCTCGGGGAAAGCGAAAGTGCCTCGGGTTTCTTCGACCGGGCCGAGGCCCTCTACCGCAGCGAAAAAGAGCCTGACCTGGTAGAGCTGGCGAGTATCGGCTTTATGCGGGCTACCCTGCTCATGGACGGCGTGGAATGGAAAGCGGCCATCGGGCAACTGCAGGTTACCCTGCCTATCGCCGAGGTCAACGCGGCCAGCAACGATCCCCGCCTCCTGAGCATGATCGCGGATGCATACCTCTACCTCTCCTTGTGCCACGCCAACACCGGAGAATACGAAGTGGCCTACCACCACCATTGCACCTACGATACCTATAACGATCGCTTCCGGACGCAGATCGACCTCCTCCGGCAACAGCAGTTTGCTGCCCAGTTCCGCGCCGAGCAGCGGGAGCAGGAGAACCGGCAACTGAAGCTCAGGGCCAGCCAACTCCAACTCCGGGCCCTACGCGCGCAGATGAACCCCCACTTCCTATACAATGCCCTGAACAGCATTCAGTCGTTCATCTCCACCAGCGACGCCTCGACGGCCAGTAAGCACCTGGCCAAGTTTGCCAACCTCATGCGGCAGAGCCTCGAATACACCAACCGCGAGTACATCAGCCTGGAGGAGGAACGCAAATTCCTGACCGATTACCTCGAGATCAACCGCCACCTGCGCTTCGACGGTCACCTGACCTACGAGGTCATCCTTTCCCAGGAGCTGGAGGAAGACATCATCGCGGTGCCCACCATGATCCTGCAGCCCTACGTGGAGAATTCGATCGAGCACGGCCTACGGGGACAGCCCGAGGGCCACATCGAAGTCCGCTTCGCACCCGACGGCGACGATTACCTCATCGCCACGGTCACCGATAACGGCATCGGCCGGGAACGGGTCCGGGAAATCCAGTCGCGGGACGCGACCCGCCTCCACCACCAATCGCGCGGCACCGAGATCACGGAATCCCGCCTGCAGCTTCTGTCTGACCAGCAGACCGCCTGGGTCCGTATCGAGGACCTCCACCATCCCGACGGTCGGGCGGCGGGGACGCGGGTGCGGGTGCGCATTCCGATCACCGACGTGCTCCCCCGCCGCTAGGCCGGGCGGAAGTCGCGGGCTACGTACCTTATGCCCGATCTACCGTTCCATGTCCCAGCAGTCGCTCCGTCACCGCATTCACGAAATCATCTTCGAGGCCGATACGCCTGCGGGAAAGTTCTTTGACATTGCCCTGCTCGTCCTGATCTGCTTCTCGATCGTGGTGGTCATGCTGGAGAGCTCGGAAGACTGGAACGTCGCCTACGCCTCCGCTTTTTTTTACATCGAGTGGATCCTGACCATCATCTTTACGGTCGAGTACGTGCTGCGGCTGTGGGTGACGCTGAAGCCACTGAAGTACGCCCTGAGCTTTTACGGCATCGTGGACATCCTGGCCATCCTGCCCTCTTACGTAAGTCTCTTTATTTCCAACAGTCAGTACTTCCTGATCATTCGCATTCTGCGGCTGATGCGGGTGTTCCGGGTCTTCAAGCTCGGCCAGTACCTGAGCGAGGGCGATCAACTGGGCCGGTCCATTATCGCCAGCCGGAATAAGATCGCCGTTTTCCTGTTTGCCGTGACGATCCTGGTGATCATCATCGGTTCCATCATGTACCTGGTCGAGGGGGGCACCAACGACGGGTTCTCGTCCATTCCCCGCGCGGTGTACTGGGCCATCGTCACCATCACCACGGTGGGTTACGGAGACATTACCCCCCAGACCAAGATCGGGCAGTTCCTATCCGCCATCGTCATGATTCTTGGCTACGCCATCATCGCCGTACCTACCGGTATCGTCACCAACGAGATGATCAAGGAGAGCAAGCAGCAGGGCAAGCCCAGCACCCAGGTCTGCCGCTTCTGCGCCCGGGAAGGCCACGATCAGGACGCCGTGTACTGCAAGTACTGCGGCGGCCGGCTCAATCCATAGGAAAGCCCGGCGGCTACCCGCCATCCGTCGTCCCGGCTGCATCTACCGGTCAACTAGTCCAACCATACATGCCTGAACACAAACCGCGCCGGGAGTACCCCGCCGTAAACGCCGGCTCCATGGCTGACATCGCCTTTCTGTTGCTCATCTTTTTCCTGGTCACTACGACGATCTCCGAGGACAGCGGGGTGCTCGTCCGCCTCCCTCCCTGGGAATCGGATCCCCCCGAAAAAACCTCCCATGCCCTCACGGTGATCGTAAATACCAACGACGAGCTGATGGTCGAAGATCGGCTTGCCCGACCCGGCGACCTGCCACGAATGCTGCGTGATTTCGTGTACTCCCCTTCCCGTACTCCGAAGCAGGCAGTGGTGAGTCTAATCCACGACCGCGGCAGCTCCTACACCCGGTATATGGAGGTGTACGATGCCCTGCTCGACGGTTACCACCAATTGTGGGACGAAGCCGCAACGCGCCGGTACGGGCGCGGGTACGGTGAGTTGACCGACCGAGAAAAGCAGGAGGTCCGCCGCGCGCTCCCGCTGACCATCAGCGAGGCGGAGCCGACCGATCTGGCGGGCCTTTAGTAACAGCTGGATATCACCGCGCGGGCCAGCAGTTTGTAGCCGGCCGCGTCGAAGTGGATCCCGTCCCGGGAATGGGAGAGCACCGGATTGCCCGGTTTTTGCTGGAGGTCGACCAGGCAGTAGCCTTCGTTGGCCGCGATGGTGCGGAGCTCGGCAGAGAAGTCCGCTACGCACTGTTTGGCCCCCAGGTACCGCTCGGGGACGGTGTCGTCGTCACCGATCGGGGGCGGAGTGAGGAGGACGATGCGGGGCAGGTCCTGTCCGCGCTCCTCGAAAAAGGCGCGGATGAGGGTGAGCATCGTCTGCAGGTTCCCGGCAATTTCTCCCTGGCGATCCGTAAACGTGGTCTTACAGTCGTTGGTGCCCAGGGCGATGAGCACCTCGTCGATCTCCCCCATTTCCGCATATCCCCGGCGGAGGTAAGGCGTAAGGTTCTCGAGGGTGTTCAGCTCCATCCGGTCGTTGTTGTTGAACCCGATGGTATTGCCGCCGACGGAAGTGTTGACC
>JBBSPZ010000116.1:0-5108 GCA_038258275.1 Chitinophagales bacterium
AAGCCGAAGTCATTCATGGACGATTGCTGGGTGGGGCTCTACCGCGGTGCCTGGCAGGAGTAGGGCATCGACGAGATCGAAATGGCCGTGCCCATGGGCCCCGACCAGGTACTCGAACAGCGACGTGGCATTTTCAAGCACCAGTCATAGAAAGACGGCGTCGTCTTCCAGGGTGCCGACAGCCGCGAATTCTGGCAACGCGCCGAAGACAGGAACCGCGAAACCGCAGACCTCTACGACATGCTGGGGCTTGTCCGTTACGCGGCGATGGAGGCTTTCGTGCGGTGGCACTTCTAAAGTGCCGGGGCGAAAGCGCTAAACAGGCATCGCGGGCAGGGTCCACCCTTCCCGGTAGCTATGCTTGATGTATTCCCGGACCGACTCCAACGCGTTCAGTTCCACCCGCTCGGTATTCCAGGTGGGGATGCCGTTCACCATGGCAAAACCATCGGTCTTGGTCACTTTCATCATCTCGTCGGCACCGATATTGGTGAACTCCATATTCTCGCCATCCCACTGTAGCACTTTGTCTAGGCCCTTGAGGCGGATGGCCAGCACGCCGAGTAATACCATCTCGTTGAAGGGACCGGCATAAGCGAAGTTGGCCGAAGTCTCGACGCGGGTTTCTGGCGATTCCTTGCAGGCGCGGATCCAGTCCTGCTCGTGTGGGCCATCCTTGTAATCTACCGAGCCCGGTACGCGGCGCAGATAGGGCTTCACCTCCGGCACCCGGCCGGAGAGCAGGCGCGGATTGAAACCGCCCGCCCCGCAGATCAGGGTATCCTTGGTGCCGACAAACATGGCACCGCCCAAGCCGTCACGGATCAGCGGCACGCCGTCCTCCAGCCCCGCGGGCCGGTCGGGCAGGAAGCCGCCATCGTACCAGTGCACCTGTACGGCCGGCATCCTCACCTTGTCCATCTCCTCGCGGGCGGCAAAGTCGAAGCGTACCTTTTCCGCCTGGGGGGCACTTTCTGTGTTGGCGGTCGTGGAGCTGCCGGAAATAGCCGTGGGGTCCTTCAGCTTAAGGGCCCGGTAAACGGGGTCCATGATGTGGCAGGCCATATCGCCGAAGGCACCGGTGCCGAAGTCCCAGAAACCGCGCCAGTTCCAGGGAGTATAGATTTCGTGGTAAGGCCGCATGGGGGCGGGGCCGATGAACAGGTCCCAATCGAAGTTAGCGGGGATCTCCATGGCCAGATCGGGCCGTTCCAGTCCCTGGGGCCAGATGGGCCGGTCGGTCCAGGTGTGGGCCTCGGTGACCTCGCCGATCTCCCCGTTCCATATCCACTCGCAGAGCTGGCGCACGCCGTCGCCGGAGTTGCCCTGATTGCCCATCTGAGTGGCCACGGGATATTCGCGTGCCAGCTTGGTCAGTAGGCGTGATTCGTAGATGGAGTGGGTCAGCGGCTTTTGGCAGAACACGTGCTTGTTCATCGTCATGGCCGTGGCGGCCGGTCCCGCGTGGGTGTGGTCGGCCGTAGCGATCATTACGGCATCGATCGAGTCGCCCAGCTCTTCATACATCTTGCGCCAGTCGTAATATTTCTTCGCCTTCGGGAAGGTGTCGAAACAGCGCTGAGAGTAGTTCCAGTCGATGTCGCACAGACCGATGATGTTCTCGGTATTCATCGCCGTGAGGTTCTGCAGCCCCTTACCGCCAACGCCGATGCCTACGATATTGAGCTTATCACTGGGGGCGGTGTAGCCCAGCCCGCTAATGACGCTGCTGGGCACGATCGTGAAGGCGAGGCTCGCGGTGGTCGCTTTTTTCAGGAAGTCCCTGCGGGATGAGTTGTTCTGCTTGTTTGTCATGGTAGTTTTTATTGATGCTCCCCCTGCTTGATTATTTTGCCAGGTAGCTGACGAAGGCGAACCGCTTACCGTCCGGCGACCACGAGGGCACGTTGAGGGATCCCTGCCCGCCGGTGAGTTCCACCAGCGTGCGGATGGATCCATCTTCGGTACTGTAGAGCCTCAGTGCCACCTCCTTCATGGCCGGGTGGTCGCTGCCCTGATCTTCCAGGTAGGTGATGAAGACCAGGTGTTTTCCATCGGGTGAGGGGTGGGCGAACCAGTTGGAATAGGCATCGTCGGTGAGCTGGGTCTTGTCGCTGCCATCGGGGTGCATCCGCCAGATCTCCATGCTGCCGGATTGCATGGAGTTGTAGTAAATATACCTGCCGTCGGGTGAGTACTCAGGGCCGTCGTCCAGCCCCTCCGAGTGGGTGAGTTGCCGCTCTCCGCCCCCCGTCGTTGGTAGGGCGAAGAGGTTGAACTGCCCCTCCCTTAGTGCGGTATAAACGAGGGTATCTCCGTTGGGCGACCAGCCGTGCCAGAAGGAGGGTATGCTGTCGGTTACCCGCGTAGGTTCCCCACCGCCGGCCGGCACGGTATAGATACAGGAGGTGAGCCAGCCATCGGGGCCACCCTCCAGGTTATTGCTGAAGGCGAGCAGGGTGCCGTCGGGCGAAAAGCCATGATCGTTGTTGCAGCGCACGGCACTCCCGGTATCAAATTTTTCTTTCTCTCCATCCATTGAAACGGTGTATAAACTACCGTCCTGGTTGATCAGAAAATGCTGTCCGTCACGACCCCAGTTAGGCGCCTCGAAGTGGCGGTCTTCCCGCATGATTTCCGCGCGATCGCCCGTCTCGAGATCGTATACCTCCAGGATAGAGATCACGTCAGGCTGTGCGTAGCCGGTGATCGACAGCAGGAGGGTAGGCAGGATCACCGCAATGCAGCGCGCTAGTTTTTGGTACATCATGTATTGGTCTAGATCTCGCGGATCTTTATATTGCGATACACCACCTTTCCCGCGTTCTGCAGCCCGATATGGCCCGAGGTAGCAACCCCGTAATCGGGCACTTCGGCCCATTTTCCGGCGGCCTTGCGTTGCTTCCAGTCTTCGCTGCCGAGCTCGTAGTCCACCACTTTCTTTCCATTCAGCCAGTGCTCGACGTGGGGGTGGTCGACCACGATGCGGGCGCTGTTCCACTCACCGACGGGTTTGAGGGTGGCGCCCTCGGCCGCGTGCATGGCGTAGTTGCCGGCCGTGCGCTGATTGGGTTCCAGGGGGTCGGCCCAGCCTTCGTCGTCCATCACCTGGTACTCCGGGGCGGATTCGTAGATCGGCTTTTCCGGGTCCTGCTGTACGTCATAGAAGATTCCGGAGCTGTTACCGGCTTCTACCTTCCATTCTAGCTCCAGTTCAAAGTTTTCGTACTCCTTTTTGGTGATGAGGTCCTCATCGGCATCCCAGCCGGCCCCGGAGGCGTGAAGCTCTCCATCGGTTACTTGCCAGCCGCTCAGGGGGCCGTCGTTGTACATCTTCCATTCGCTGAGCTGCCCGTCCTCCAGTAATTCGACCCAGCCGCCGTCGGCAGGGGTCTCCTCTTCTGGTGCTACCTCCGTTTCGGAAGAAGCATCCGCTACCCGGTCACCACAGGAGTACAGGGTGAGAAAAGCAGGCAAGAATAGTAATAATGGGTTGATCGACATAGGCAAATGATTCGTGGCACAGACGCGCCAGGTGAAATACGGATGGTTCAATAATACAAAAAGCCGCTAACTTTTCTGATGTAATAATGCATGCATGCCAGCCGTGCGGGTGGCGGCGTCGCTGGCCCAGGCATCGGGCTGGTCAAGTTGGCGGGCACCAGCAGCCCGAGCCGTAAGAGCAGTTTGTGTTCGCTCGTGGTTTCGGGCCGTGGGGGCAGGACAAGTTAATGCAATACAACAAACCTCGCACCCCGTACGGACGTACTGCCAGGGCAATCGCAAGCTCCTCTTTTAGCCCAGTAAAACCTTGATCAGGTATCGATCGTCCCATCCCGCCTTTTTCCGCTTGGCCTTGATGCCTACCTTGGCCGTCTTTTCCTGCCTCAACTGATTTAGTGCGAAGTGCCTCAGTACCGATTGATTGACCGCGGCGTGGCCCTGTCTGGTGCGATTGTGGTCCTCGCCAAAGGCTACGTCCAGCACATAGTGCAGCGCGTTTTCGATGCCCCAGTGGCCCCGGATAGCTGTCGCTACGGCTGCTGGTTGATCACTCCTTAAACTGGTGATGAAAAAACGGCGTTCCTGGCGGCTTTCCCCTTTTCTGCGACCCTTGATAAATTCAACCCAACTGTCTACCATGATCATCGATTTCAGGCCCGGCCATTGATCGATTAAGGATGGGGTGAGGTAATCCTGCACGGGGCATACCTGGTAGGTGCGTCTTTCCACTCGGCCATGATCACCGTCCACCGTTTCGGTGAGCTGAACATCCGCTTTCACCCCTACCTTTTCAAAGTTTTCCCTCACCTCCTCCAGTAGTGCGGGCTGATTGCCCTTCACGGCCAGGACGTAGTCGGCTCCCGCCTCGGTAATCTGCTGAGCAATCGCTTTTTGGGTACCCATGGCATCAATGGTAACCACGCACCCGTCCAGTTCCAATAAGCCCAGTAGTTCCGGGATGGCGGTAATCTCGTTGGACTTGTCGGTGGTGGCTACCTGGGCCAGCACTAAGCGGGATTCATTGGCCCAGGCGCTCACCACGTGTTTGCACGATTTGTGCTGAAAAGAATCGTGGCTGCCCCGCAGCGTTTTGCCGTCGATGTTGACCAGCTTACCCCGCTCCGCCAGTCCTTTGGTGGACTGGCTGAACGCCTGCTGAAAGGCGGTGGGCTCCAGCAGTTTAAATACCCGGCTACGTGAAAGTGCTGCTGGAAAAGCTCGAGTTTGGCTTTTCCAAACTCTTCAATTTCAACCCATTCATCCGCCCCGCAGAGGATGCCGACCAGGGCAACGGTAATGATGGTTTCCAGACTGTGCAGTTTGCCCAGGGGGGATCGGGGATCTTCCAGGTCGTTGAAAAAGGTGAGCAGCAGGGAAGCAGCGGGGGGAGTAGTCATTTTTGCGGCAAACTAAGACATGGCCGGGAAGTGAGCTTGCGATTGCCCTGCTTTAATGTCCGCCTTTACACTGCTATACATGAGCTGTGATCAGCGATATACGGGGGTAGGAAAAGTGAGTGGATGTTGGTATATTTTGGATTACGACATCTAAATAACCAATGACTCACCCACTCGTGGACCAAGTTAAGGCAAGCTGCCCGGAAC
>JBBSPZ010000117.1:0-4865 GCA_038258275.1 Chitinophagales bacterium
CCGATGAACTCCCGGCCGAGGCCAAGTCGTTCCTCGCCCTCGTCGAAGAACAGGATCCACCCTTTACTCTCGGCCCGGTCGAAGAGGCCGGAAAGGTTCTTTTCCGTCTCCCCGATCCACTTGGAGACCACCATGGACAGGTCTACGCGAAAGACGGGACGCCCGGTGCCTTTGCCGAGCAGGGCGGCGGTGAGCGTCTTCCCCGTGCCCGGCGGCCCGTGGAACAGCGCCCGGTAGCCGCGACGGCTGTGGCGGCCGTAGGCGGCGTCGCCGGCCAGCCGCTCGTGGTGATCGAGGTAGTTGTGCAAATAGCTGATCTCGGTAAGGGTGGATGGGGGGAGCACCAGATCGCACCACTCCAACTGCGTTTCCACCGACTGGGCGGGGAAGCTGGGGGAAAAGGTGGGGTGGGAGACGCGGCCGGTAAGGAGCCTTTCCCCCCATTCGGTCGTGAGGCTGAGCTGGCCGCACAGTGGTGGTTCCCCCGCCGGCGGAGTAAGCAAGTCGACGAGACCATGCCTACGCAGCGGGGCACCGGGGTGTAAAAGTTTGGTTATCCGGATATTGCTCTCGATGTCCGTCCCGGTGAGCAGGAAGACCGCCGTTTGTCCGGTGGGTAGGGTGCCCCGGTAGCTCTGCCCCCGGTTGCCTCCGAAGGGGATCAACTGACTCTCGGTACCGCTGCTGGCACGGATTGCCTCATCCAGCAGGCCGGGAGCCAGCTGCGGCGCGGCGGCCAGTAGAAAAACCACGCTCTCTAGTGACGAAAGTCCGTAGTCACTGATGACACGGCCAAATATGGAATTTGCGGGTGGAGCTGACCAGTCGGGAAAGGCCAGGGGGTTGGTTCCGGCAAGATGGTTGGCCACTCTCCGCTCCACGAGTTGCCGCAGGAAGAGGAAGCCTTCCGCGAGGCCCGATGAGTGAGGCAGGGATAAATTGATGATACTCATGGTTAGCGATTGGACAAATATTCTGCCTCCTGACCAGGGTCACCGGTGGGAGGAGTAAAGCACCACTGGGCTTCGGGGGTAAGCTGGTTAAAGGCCACGGATTCGTCCCCGCTCTGAAAATGCCAGCGCCGTTCCCTGCCGGGAACCGTCGTCCAGTAGTACCGGCAGACGATTCCTCCCTCCCCTTCCTCCGTCTCCCCCCACCAGAGGCAGATGGCGAGGTCGGTAGCGGTCAGGTCGGGAGGGAGGGGAGAGGACAGGTAGGCCGCAAACAAATCCGGGTAATTCGGATGGGTATAGCGGGTAATTTTAAGCAGACGACGCGTTACCGCCCGCTGCCGGGTCGGTGCCCCCCCGCCCCGGGACTCCGTTGTAAATTCACTGCTACTTGCGTCCACTGACGCGTACTCCAGCCGAACGTCGGGATGCAGGAGGAATGCCCGGAGTTGGTCGATGATCGCGTTATACGCGACGGGGTCACCGGCTCCGACCAGGGCATGGAGCTGTGCCTCGAGTTGGCAGTATTCCGCCGTGAGTTGCTGGGCTTCTTCGGATGTCATGAGGACAGGGGTTCAGTTTTAAATTCATCCGGCCCCGTGCGCATGATGGGGAGCGGAAACAGACTTTGGTCGTTCACGAAGATCTGCGCTTCGTAGGTGACGTCTTCGGTAACCCGGGGAGACTGACTGCCGGCCATTTCGGCCATCATCTGTCTGGCCAGCGCCTCCTTGTCCGAATTCGGGTCCCGGGATTTCTCCAGGATGCGCTCGACGGCATTTAGCAGCCGGTCTTTGTCGTAGACCGCGTAGCTGGCCACCACCTTCAGTCGCATATTGACCACGTCATTGGGGTGGATCTGCTGCTGGGTGGTCAGTTCCCGGTACAGACGATCTTCAACCGCCTTCATGTTACGTTGGTTGAATTCCCGGGAGGTATGAATGATGTTCAGGGCTTCCTGGTAGCCGCTGCCCTGAAACCAGTCAGCGATCAGGTGAGCCCGTTCGAGGTAGATCTGGTGGCCGGCCGGAGCGATGGGGGGAAGATTGTCGCGTTCCTCCAGGGCCCTGGTATCGATTTTGTTACCGTGTTCGGTCTTGACGTTTACGACCCCGTAGGTCCCCCGGGGTTTCGGGACCAGATAGTCTCCGATCACCTCGTGTCGGAATTGTTTTCCGAAGATGCCCTCTACCAGGCTGATGTCTACCGTGAACTTTTTTGGGGCAGGTTCTTCAAAGGAGCTGTACTGGTAGGCCACGACGAAGTGACTGTCCACGAGCTGTGGGTCGGGCGGGGGGTCCAACCGGTACTCGGTGTGGGTTTGGCGAAACGAGAAGGTTGCGGCGAAGTATTCCCTGGCCTTTGTCTGAGCGGCGGAAGTACCTCCACCCTGGAAAAGGATGTTCTGGAGCTCCTTCTTAAAAGAAACCGCTTTGACGATGGCGCCGTCTTCCCCATCGGGGGCTTCCTCGAAATGGACGATCCGACGGCGGGCGGCGGCAAACTCCGGCCTGCCCTTCCCCACTCCGAGGAGCCGTTGCTCAAGAACTCCCGGATGGTCCGTGAGGAATGCATCGAGGGCAGCATTCAGGCCCGGCAAGAAGACCCCGTTGAAGTTGCGCGTCTGGAAGGCGGCATCTCCGCTGCCGGCACCAAGCGGCTGCCGGTGGAGTGGCTTGACCAGACCCCGGTCGGTCAGGCCGGCCTGCACGGCGGTCCAGGCGGGTAGCGCGGCGTATGTAGATTCTTCCTGGATTGCTTGTGTGGCTACTGTGTCCTGCGCCTCCGTGTCGATGCGCGTAAATTCCGGTTCGTACTTCAGCAGGATGGACTCTTTGCCAAACAATTGGAACAATTCCGTCAGTATCGGCACCAGGGCTCCCTCGGCGGCCTGCGCCTCATCATTCTGCTGGTTCGCCTCGGTAACGTCTGCCACCCCGTCCTCACCGGGCTCTACCGTTTTGGCATCGGCGATTTTCAACTTGGCTTGTTCCGCCTCGGTCAGGGTCAGGTCCAATTTGGCGGATGCCTGAGTGAGCAGCCCTTTGATCCTGTTCTGGGCGCCGTCGGGCTGTTGCTCCACCTGGTTGATCCACTCCCGTATCTGTACTTCCAGTTTCGTTGCGCTACTGGCGACCATTATCTCAACCCCCGTCGTAGTGTCGATCCACAGCCGGTGGCCTTCCTCTCCCGCCGAGAACCGGAATTCCTTGCCGACTTCCTCGTCCAGCGCACCCGCGTCCCCGCCGCCTTCCTCATTCTCTTCGCCACCCCCGATCCCCAACGCGGCCAGCAGCCCCCGCGCCTGCTCCGCGAGGAAGCCGACGGCGCGGTCCACGGCGGCCAGCACCACCTGCTGGAAGCCCCCCACCACTTCGGCGATCTTTTCCGGCAGGTCGCCGAGGCCGAGAAAGCCGGCGATGAAGTCGATCACCGGGACCAGTAAGCCCGCCAGCGCTTCCTCCACCTTGGCGGCCATCCCGGCGATGTTGCCCGCGATGATGTCGGCCAGGCCGGAGACGATGGTCTGCACCAGCGTAAAAATGCGGGCCGCGTTTTCGAAGACCCACTTCAGTACCTTGTAGATCGCCTCGATGGCCTGTAGAATGGCTCCTACCGGATTGAACAGCCCCAGAATGCGCACCGTAGCGATGGATACGATGGTCTCGACCATGTACGATACCGCCGCCTCCATGATGGTCCTCATAATGGCCGCCGGGTCGAGCTTTTCCTTGACGAGCTCATAGATGCCCCCCGGCCCCTGGTCGATGAGCAGGGTCAGCAACTCGTAAGCCTTTTCGAGTAATTCCACGTTTTCCTCACCGATGTGCTTGGCGAGAATTTTGCGAATGTTGGGCCAGGTCAGGCCCATGAGCTGGAGAAAGAAGGTGATGACGCTCTTGAGGGAAGTATCCGGGGGCAGTTCCACCCCTACGGTACCCATCGCGGAAAACAACCAGTTGATGAACCCACTGAGCAGGTGGCCGAAAAAGTGGTCGAAGAAATTGCTGAAGCCCAGCCCGATGGCCGACAGCAGGTTGCCCGCGAAGCCCAGGGGATCGTCGGCAATGTCGGAGGCCACCTCCTGGATCTGCGCCACGAGCGCCCAGAACGCCGCGGGAGCGATACCTACCACCGTCAGTAGTCCGTTGATGATGGCCCGGATGGGATCGTCGATGAAGGCGGCAATGGCGTCGGCGACCTTCTGGATCAGCCCCTTGGCGGCCTCCCGCAGGGCATCGATGCGTTCGCGGGCCTCCTGCACCGCGTCGCCGGCCTGACTGACCAGGTCTTCCGTAAATTTCTGCTGGGTTTCGTGGACCTCGTCGCGGAGGCCGTCCAGTTTTCCCTGGAAGCCTTCTACCTGCTGGTCGGCCCACCCCTGCAGGTTGTCGGGCAGGTGGCTGAAGAGGTCCGTGATGTCGCGGCCGGCGGTGTCGATCAGTTCCTCGCAGGCAATGACGATGCCGTTCACGTAGGTCGAGACTTCGCGGATCAGCGCGCAGATGTCCCGCCCGAAGGTTCGTTCGGCCCGGGTGTAGATGTCGGTGATGTAATCCGGCAGGCCCGTAACGTCGTCCCAAATGGAGAGGATGGCTCCTCCTACTCCCTCGTGCCGCTCGTCCACGTTATTCTTGGCGCGCTGTAGTTCGTCGTCGAAGGCCGTGGCGATGCGGTCCTTGCCGGTGTTCCACATCTCCATTGCCGTGGAAACCATCGGACGGGTCAGTTCATTCACTGCATGTTGTGCCGTGGTGAAGATCAATTCCGCGGCGGCGGCGGCGGCGACGCGTTGTTCCTCCTCCGATCCGGCCATTTCGATCTGGGCCGACAGGGTGTCGCGTACGGTACCCGAGCGGCTGGCTTCGAGGGCGGCGAGCGCCTGACTTTCCACCTTCCGGGCGGCGTCGCGGC
>JBBSPZ010000118.1:0-4548 GCA_038258275.1 Chitinophagales bacterium
CGAGGTGATGCCACATGCCCTCGCCGGACAAGCCTCCTCGGCCGCCCTGATGGTATCCAAAATTCCGTTTGAAGGACCGATCGACGAGTGCCGCGTCTCCCGGATCAACGTCGAATACGAGATCAACCCCGACAGCAGCGCCCTGAAGAATTCCGTCCTCGACCTCTTCGTTGCGGCCGACGCGGACAACATCATGATGGTCTAAGGCGAAGGCAAGGAGGTAGATGAAAAGTCCATCCTCGGTGCCCTCAAGGCCGGCCACGAGGTCATTAAGGTCATGTGCAAGTCCCAGCTCGAGCTCCGCGAAATGGTCGGCGATAAGGCCAGGACCCGCGACGTGGAAGTCGTTGAACTGGACCCAGAGATCGTCAGCTACGTAGAAAGCAAAGTGAAGGATGGCATCACCAAGGTCGCCCGCGGCGCCCTCAGCAAGTCAGACCGCAAGGACGGATTTACCCAGGTGAAGGCCGACTTCAAGGAGGCCGTACTCGCCGAAAAGGGGGAAGCGTGGCAGACCGAAAACAAGGAAGCCCTCAGCAGCGCCTACGAAAAGGTGCAGAAGAAGACCATCCGTAACCTGATGCTCAACGAAAGCATCCGCCTCGACGGCCGCGCCTTCGACGAAGTCCGCCCCATCTGGACGGAAGTCGACTACCTGCCCAGCGCCCACGGTTCGGCCATCTTCAACCGGGGAGAGACCCAGGCCCTCACCAGCCTTACCCTCGGTACCAAGACCGACCAGCAGATGATCGACGTAGCCCACGAAAACAGCTACGCCAACTTCATCCTGCACTACAACTTCCCCGCCTTCTCCGTCGGGGAGACCAAGCCCATGCGCGGCCCCGGTCGCCGCGAGGTAGGCCACGCCAACCTCGCCGCCCGCTCGATCCGCCAGGTACTGCCCGAGGAAATGACCCACACCATCCGCATCGTCTCGGACATCCTGGAATCCAACGGTTCCAGCTCGATGGCCACCGTCTGTGCCGGTTCGCTGGCCCTGATGGACGGCGGGGTACAGATCACCCGCCCCGTGGCCGGTATCGCGATGGGCATGGTCGCCGAAGGCGGCAAGATTGCCATCCTTTCCGACATTCTCGGCGACGAGGACGCCCTCGGCGATATGGACTTCAAGCTGACCGGTACCGAGAAGGGGATCACGGCCTGCCAGATGGACATCAAGATCGACGGACTGCCCTACGAGCAACTCGAGCAGGCCCTGGAGCAGGCCCGCGTTGGCCGCCTCCACATCCTCGGCGAGATGAACAAGACCCTTTCGGCTCCCCGCGAGGACCTCAAGCCCCACGCACCCCGGATCGTCAAGCTCATCATCGACAAGAGCTACATCGGCGCGGTCATCGGACCCGGCGGTAAGATCATCCAGGAGCTGCAGGAGCTCACCGGTACCAACATCAACATCGACGAGATCGACGGCAAGGGCCACGTGTCCATCGCCAGCAGCGACAAGGCGGCGATCGAGGATGCGGTAGCCCGCATCAAGAAGATCACCTTCACCCCCGAGGTCGGCGGCGTCTACGAAGGCACCGTCAAGACCATCATGCCCTACGGCGTGTTCGTCGGATTCGAGGGCGGCCGCGACGGCCTGTTGCACGTGAGCGAAATGAGCCATAGCCGCATCGAGAACGTCGAGGACGAGTTCCAGGAAGGCGACAAGGTGAAGTTCAAGATCGTCGACGTCGACGACCGCACCGGTAAGCTGCGCCTCAGCCGCAAGGCCATCATGCCCCGTGCCGACGGCACCATCCCCACGGATGAGGAGCTGGAGGAAGAGCGCAAGGCCGGTAATTCGCGCGAGCGCGGCGACCGGGGTGACCGCGGTGACCGCCGCGGAGGCGGACGTGACCGCGGCGAGCGCCGTGGTGGCGGTGGTGGCGGACGGGATCGTGGCGACCGCCGCGACCGGAACGACCGCGACTAGTCCGTTCCCTGTTTATACTTAGGAAAGCGCCCGGTAGCTCTGCTACCGGGCGCTTTTTTTGGAGTCTATCCCGCCGCAATCCATAGAACCTTCAAGCCCGCCCGTCCGTACTAACGGTATGGAACCCAATACGCCCCCCTCCGAACCGGCTGACCACCCCTCCGCCGCAAAGGAGCTTAGCGACAAGGCGGCCGATACCTACCAATGGTGGAATAACCTGGCCACCATCAACGCCGAGGATCCCTTTTTGGTGGGCGCGGCCAAGATCGGCATTCGCTTACTTGGTATTCTGGTCCTGCTGGTGCTCTCGCCGGTCATCCTACTGGGGGTCATCATCGCGTTCTTCGCCGTACTATGAGCGTACTCCGTAATCCCTGGTGGTGGGTCACCGTGGCCGTATTTGTCGTTCACCAGCTGCTGCAACGCTTGCTCAGCGTAGACATCGGCCTGCTGGACGGCTACCTCGACCCCTTCTGCGCGGCCCCGATCCTGCTGGGGCTATTACGGATGGAGCGGCAGCTGGTGTTCCGGGTGCCGCAGTTAAGCGGGCTCGAAACGGCAATGGCCACCCTGGTACTCGCCATCCTCTTCGAGGAGGTCTTTCCGCGTTACGGGGAGGGCTTCCGCCACGATGCCTTGGACTACCTGTTCTACGGGCTGGGAGGGGTGTACTTCTACTTTCTGATCAATAACGATGGCCCAGCTGACGCAGTAGGCACTGACGGATCGGACCGTAGGTGAGCGCGCAAGAAGGGGCAATGGGTATACCCTCCTGACCATCGTCAACTAGTATTGACCGGGCAATACAGTTGTTTTTCCCCCGTTCATTTCAGAGCCGGTCCTCCGTCGACCATTCTCCGCTTTTGCCGGGAGGATGGTCCTGCTATCCTTTCTGTTAACACTCTTCGCTCAATTCTTCTCATGAGAATCGTATACCTGTTTACTTCCTTATTGCTGCTCCTGCTGGCCGTGTCCTGCGAAAAAGAGGTGATCACCCCCGCTGTAGTCGTCGTTCCACCGGTTCCTGAGCCTGCCCCGGCACCGGACCCCGATCCGCAACCAACGGCTGATACCATTCGCTACGATCGCGTCGGTGGCTACGTGCAGAAGGGTCCCTTCCTGAACGGCACCGCTCTCCAGATCACGGAGCTGGATTCCAAGCTGGTGCCGACCGGCAAAAATTACTCCGCCCAGCTGCTGGACAACCGCGGCAGCTTCGAGGTCCGTAACGTGGAACTGGTGTCCCAGTACGTACAGCTCAAGGCCGATGGGTTTTACTTCAATGAAGTGAGCGGAAAGAACTCTGCCGCCCAACTCACCCTCTACGCCCTTTCCGACCTCAAGGAGAAGAGCAGCCTCAACGTCAACCTGCTCTCTACCCTGGAGAAAGGCCGGATCGACTACCTGCTTTCCCGGGGCGACGCATTCGCGGCGGCGAAGGCGCGGGCCCAGCGGGAGATCCTGGCCATTTTCAAGATGGACACGGCCGGCGTTGCGGAATCCGAACTACTCGATATTACCAAACCGGGCGACGGCAACGCCAAGCTGCTGGCGCTATCGGTTATACTCCAGGGCTACCGCGACGTGGCCGGCCTTTCCGAGTTCATCGCCAACATCGCGACCGATATTCGCGAGGACGGGGAGCTCGACAGCGAAAGCCTGGGCAACGCCCTGGTCAGCTCGGCGCGCTCCCTGAATTCGGCGGAAATCCGGGACAACCTGGAGTCCCGCTACGAGGATCTGGGCCTCTCCGTTACCGTTCCCGATTTTGAGCTCCACCTCCGGCGATTCGTGGAGCGTACCGACTATACCTTTTCCAAGCCCATTACCTACCCGGATACCCTCGACGGGCACGTCAACCTGCTCGCCCGCGAGGATGGTGCGGTAGTAGTGGAGAACCAATACGTACTGGCCGCCCATCTGCCCGAGTATACCCGCTTAAAGATCAAGGTCGTGGGGGGTAAGTGGGGCAGGATTCGCGATAGTCAGGTTGGAATCAGTAATGGAGCCTACAACCATTCCGACTCATCGGTAGTGTACACCACTACGGCTCACGGCGACGTGCGGGCCTCCCTCGTATTCCTTCCAAAGGAGGTATACCCCGATTCAATGGGGTATCAGCCCCCACCTTCGGGTCCTACCCGGATCCTGGTTTTTGAGAACGAATCCGAAACGCCCGCCTTTGTCCGGGAGTTCCTGGCCGATAACTGAGCTGTCCGCTCCCGCTTTGCCCCCGTCGGATAGCAGGAATGCCCCATCCCGCGTCATCCGCCGGAAATAATGCTTAAGTTGGCTAGCCAACGCAGTTACCCGTGCCCCGTCCTCACCAGCTCCACCGCTTCTGCCTCTCCGTTTACCTCTTGCTCTGCCTTGCCTCCGGGGTGTCCAGCCAGGTCGTCCCAGACCAGCAACCCGCCAAACCCTGGACCTACTGGTGGTGGATGGGCAGCGCCGTCAATAAGGCCGACCCGCAGCAGCAACTCCAGACATCCGCCCCCGACAACGACGTGCTCCTGTACTTTCCGACCCACGACCTCTGGACCAAGGACCAGGGCAAGGTCTTGCTCCAGCTGGACGTCCATCACTACGACCAGTGGTTTGGGGCCACGGCC
>JBBSPZ010000119.1:0-4496 GCA_038258275.1 Chitinophagales bacterium
ACAAGTCCTACCGACCTGTTCCTGGCCGTAGACCCCACCGAAGCAGTAATTGTAGATGCCACCGTGGTGGTTGCCGCCAACTTCACGGCTAACAACAACCGAATCATCAACCCAGCGCTCAACAGCGATGGTACTCCCCGTGACGACATGGGGGGCGACATCGATCCCCGTCCCTTCGCCTTCGGAGAGGGCGCTACTGGTGCAGCAGAGGCCGAGGAGGGATTCGAGACGACCGCGTACTTCGGTGCCTTCGAACCCGGCAACAACGCCGGCAACCCCAGCTGGCTCACCGGATGGACCGCCATCAGCCAGCAGATGCTGGTCGATAACCTGATCAACTCCGTAGGCCAGGCAGAGCGCAATGGTTTCCTGCTGGACGCTCCCGTGCCCAACCCTGCCTACAATACCGCCCGGATCAACTTCGAACTGCCCACTGCAACCGAGGTATCCATCACCGTACTCGACCTGTTGGGTCGCCCCCTCGCCCGCCGGACCAACCAGTACCAGGCCGGTGCCCAGTTTGAGAATGTAAACGTACAGAGCCTGCCCAACGGCACCTACCTGATCGTCCTGGACGCTCCCGGTAGCCGCCTCGTACAGAAGATGGTGGTCCGCCACTAACCAATCATTGACGTATCCCCTCTCGGTTGACCGCGCAACTGGCCGACCGGGGGCGGGATACATCAATCCCCGTTTTAATCTAGTGCACATCCAAAATATTCCTCATGCTTAAGCGCATTTCCTGCTTAGCTGCCTTCCTACTGGTAGCGGCAACCTCCTTTGCCCAGAAGGGCGCCATTTCCGGTACGGTGTTCGACGAAGACGGCTTTCCCATGCTGGGCGCCAGTGTAGTGATTGAAGGTACCAGCGTAGGTGCCCAGACCGACTTTATCGAAGGCAAGTACCAATTTAAGGCCGATCCCGGCACCTATAATATTGTCGCAACTTACGTCGGATACGCCGACCAGGTGGTAGAAGGTATCGTAGTCGCCGCCAACGAAACCACCATACTGGACATCACTTTTGGGGAGGACTCCGGCGTGGAACTTGCACTCGACGTCACGGTGACCGCCCAGGCCATCGAGCGCGGTGAAGTCGCCGTGATGAAGCTCCGGCAGAACAGCGACAAGGTCCAGGACGTCATCTCCAGCCAGGAGATCCAGCGACTAGGGGCCGGTACCGCCGCTGCTGCGCTGACTAAAGTCACGGGTACCACCGTTGTGGACGGAAAGTACGTTTATGTCCGTGGTCTCGGCGACCGTTACTCGGCAACCACGATCAATGGCTTACAGATCCCGAGCATCGATCCCTACCGCAACTCGGCCCAGTTGGATTTGATTCCAACCAATATTCTCGACAATATCGTCGCCTCCAAGACCTTCACGCCGGACATGCCGGGTGATTTTACCGGGGGTAGCGTAAACATCAAAATCAAGGCCCTCCCCGAGCGCTTCACCTGGGGACTGAGTGCCTCGGCTTCCTACAACGAACAGTCCAACTTCCGCAACGATTTCCTGACCTATAATGGAGGAGGCAGAACGGCCCTGGGCTACAACGACGGCACCCTTGACCTGCCCGCGGTAGCCAACGACCCCAACATTAGGGCAGTTAATGGTCTCAGCAGCACCGCATCCAGCGTGGCCCGCCGCGATCAGGCCACTGCCCAGGCGGTGGATGACGTGGCCAATGCCTTCGGCAATGGCTTCACCATCTTTAACAAAAGCACCGGACCCGATTACAGCTTCAGCGGTAACATCGGCAACCAGTTCAACCTCGGAACGATGCCCCTGGGCGTCTTCGCTTCCCTGAGCGTAAGCCGCGATTTTAGCCAGTACAAGGACGGTATCCGCGGTAACTACCTGAATCCTGGAGCCGGGTCCACCACCCTCCAGGAGGTATTTAACCTCAACGATAACAAGAGCGTCGAAAGCGGCAAAGTTGGCGGTATGTTCGGCCTTACCCTCCGTCCCTCTTCTTCCAACAACATTTCCTTTTACACCCTGTATAGCCACCAGGGCTTCCTGGAGGGTCGTATCCTGCAGGGGAGCAACGAAAGCCTGAGCGCTGCCGGTACGCCGGAGAACTACTACCGCTCACAGGCCTCCACCTTCCTGGAGCGGGAGTTGATCGACTACGTGCTGCAGGGCGATCACACGCTCCCGAAACTCGGTAACGTCAAAATCGAGTGGACGGCCAACTACGTAGACAGCAAGCAGAACGAACCCGACCTGCGGTTCGCCGAATTCGTCCAGAACCAGGGCTTCTACTCGATCGCGATTTCCCGCTTCCAGCCCCCTAGCCGGTACTACCGGGACCTGGCGGACCAGACCTACCAGGGATCGCTCGACCTGACCGTGCCGGTACTGCAAACGAAGAGTCGGGGAAACGCGATTAAGTTCGGCGGTGCCTACCGCAAAAAGGACCGCGACTTCAACGAGCGCGCATTTAACTATGATCGGGCCGGAGGAATTTCCCTGACCGATGCCGGCGGTGACTTCGACGTCTACTTCGGCCCTGCTAACCTGGGTACCCTCGAAACGCCGGGTTCCAACAACACCATCGGCGCTTTCGTCTTCGAGAACACGAACCTGGCGAACAGTTACATCGGTACTGCTGAAGTCAGCTCGGCCTACGCCATGATGACGTACGAGATCACGCCACGGCTGAAGGCCATCTTCGGCCTGCGGGCTGAGAATACCCAGATCCTGGTGGAGAGCGATGTCGTGTTCAACGAACAGGAACGGCCAGCGCCTGATCAGCGCCGCATCGACGACAACACCGCCAACATCGACACTACTAACTTCATGCCGGCCCTCAACCTGGTGTATAAAGTTGGAGAGAGCAGCAACTTCCGGGCCAGCTTCACCCAGACCGTCGCTCGTCCCAATATGCGGGAAGTCGCGCCCTTCGGAGCTTTCGGTTTTCTCGGTGAACCGCCGGTCTTCGGTAATCCCGACCTGCGCCTGACCAGCATCGACAACTACGACCTGCGGTACGAGGTCTTCCCCAATGCCGGTGAGGTGCTTGCCGTCAGTGCCTTCTACAAGCGCTTTCGCGACCCGATCGTGACCACCTTCCGCCTCAGCGGCGCCCAGCAGTTTACCTGGACAAACTCCGAAAGCGCCGACCTCTACGGTCTGGAACTGGAGTTCCGCAAGAGCCTGGGCTTCCTGTCTTCCGCCCTCAGCAACTTCTCCGTCAGCAGCAACTTCGCGCTCATCGACTCCAAGCAGCTGATCGACGAAGAGGAGTACCTGACCAGCCTCAACATCGATCCAGAAGCTCAACGGGAACGTCAATTCAACGGTCAGTCGCCGGTCGTTATCAACGCTAATCTTTCCTATGCTTCCGTAGAAACCGGTTGGGATGCCATCGTTGCCTTCAACTACTTCGGTGATCGCCTGCAGGGCATCGGGGCGGTCGGCAGCCCCGACGTCTTCGAGCGCGGCCGCTCAGTCCTTGACCTGTCACTTTCGAAGAAGATCCAGAATTTTACGGTGAGTGTCCGCGGACGCAACCTCCTTAATCCCAAGTTTGAAAGCTACTCTACCTTCCACGATCAGGAGTACCTGTTCCAGAGCTATGAGCAGGGCCGGGAGGTTTCCGTTGGCATCAGCTACGGCATGTAAGCTCCCAAAGACGCACTAGATTACATTTTGTAGTCCCATTTCGCGCCCTCCGTACTCCGTACGAAGGGCGCTTTTTTATTCCTTGACCCGCTCCGTACCCACCAGGTAGTCGTGCAGGAAGCGGTGCTCCTTGCTGAAGAGGGCAAACAGGAGCAGAACGCCGCCGCCGAACAGCGTGAAGGATTTGATGAGGGAGCGGGAAATCCGTACACCGAGCTCCGGTACCGCTCCCGTTTGCTTCATGAGCACCCGCGAAAAGCGAAAACGGGTAAGCTTCGGACGGTAGTCCGCGATCGTCCAGTAAAGGGTAGCGCCGGTCAGGGTGGTGAGGTAAATATGGTGGTGGCCTTCCAGCAGGAGGCCGAGCCAGCGGTCCGTGTCGTACGCCAGGGGCCATTCTCCCCGAAAGATCACGAGCTGGACCCCGATGACCGCAAGCATGACGATACAGTCCATCAAGTAGAGGAAATAGCGGCTAATGATATGCATGAGTGAGATGGTTTTATACTGTGAAAATAGGCGCGGCTCATGGCCCTGCCACATTTACTCGACCTAGGGCCGTTTTGCATCGATATTGGACGCGCCACCATCCCTCTGGGGTATACCTCGCACGATAATTTATACATACCGCTGATTTTGAGAGACTTATAAAAAATTCGGTGCGCAAATCAAGCCGCGTCGCCGGGAACGGAGAGGGGGAAAGTGTCCTTGAACGGCCGCCGGCTCGGGCGGAGATTTGTGGAAACCAAACCGCTCATGTCCGCTACAACCTTTCCTACCCGCATCCACTTTTTCATTTTACTCCTGCTCTTTATTTGTGGGCAACTGACGGCCGCGATCGTTGTGATTGCCCTCTCCGCAATTGTC
>JBBSPZ010000120.1:0-4025 GCA_038258275.1 Chitinophagales bacterium
AAACCACGACGCAAGAGTGCCACCGCCCCCTTGCGGTGGACGCATGCCAACACCCTCATCAAGGGCCTGATGGCCGATCGCCGCTACAACACCGCCCTCCTAATCGGTGCCGGCATCTACTTCGGCCTCCGGATTGGGGACATCCTTCAGTTGCGATGGGATCAGATCCAGTCGGATCAGTTTGTCATCTAGGAGGGGAAGACCGGGAAAGAAAGAATAGTCGACGTCCACGGCAACTTCCTGAAGCTAGCCAGGAGGGTAGGGGGGCAGCTGAAGATTTCCTCAGATCACCCTGGCCTCGTCTTTGTCCACCAGCGAAGTGACGGTAACCGCGAGCGGGCGATCTCGGTTACCGCCGCCAACAAGCGAATCCGGAAAGCCTTCGCGACCTACGGGATTGATTCGCAGAATGCCAGTTCGCACACCCTAAAGAAGACTTTTGGCCGGCGGATCTACGAGAACAATGGGCAGAGTGAGCACGCGCTGATCCTGTTGTCCCATATTTTCGGTCACCGGGATATCGGGGTGACGCGCCGGTACATTGGGTTGACGCAAGAGACGATTTCTAGCGCCTACCTTTCGTTATAGGTCGACAGGGTAGAGCATACATCACTACCCCCGCCAACCCCCGTCAACCAGCTCAGCCTGTCCCAAACTGGCCATCATCTCCAATAGCTTCGCAGCTTCCGCCTGCCGTTTCGCACTCAGTTTTGGCTGATAGGCGGTAGCAATAGCTATGACTGGCAGCGGCATCTCCCCAGTTTCCCGTAGGAGATCGCGCAAGGAAGTAACCTGTTCAGTGAGGTCTTTTGGCCATTTGCGCTTCTCCGCTATTACCACCACCGGAACATCGTATTCCTCTAGTTCTAAGGTAGATTGCACCCCTTGCTCCTCCGGAGCTTGGTACTCCGGGCGGAGCCAGCGCACTAGTCCCCGCGCTTCCTCAGCAGCGCGTTCGGCGTTTAGATCGACTAACCGTTGCAAGATTTCATCAGATGAAAGTGAGGTTGCCCATCCGTAAGATTCGGCCACCGCCACGTCTAATTCATTGTGTAGCTGCTTGAGAATACCAACTAGTCCATGCTCATATATTTTGCGGTCCTTATCATCAAATGGCTCTTCAGCACGCAGTTTTTCAAGTACGTTGTACATGCCGGTCATTGTTAGATCAGGAAAGAGAGCCTGTTGACTCTTTCTGTGATGATCGAGTCGCTCCGCTAGTTCACGGATTGATTGTTTTTGGGCGGCAGATGCATCTGGAAAGGGAAATGGTTTGAAAACTGTATTGGGTTTCCATCTCAAATCATTTCCAACGCCCATACGGGGCGCAACTTTTAACAACCAGTTTTGATGGACAAAAGATTCAAAAATTCCTAAAACGAAAGCATCTGCAGTTGCGATCGAGTAAACCTGCATGTCGGGAAGAATATCGATGTCCAAAAACACGAAGGGCTTAAACTTAGAAGTATCCGGGGTGCCAATAAATCTCGTCAATCCTGTCAGTGCATCACGCAACGCTGGTCTGGATCTTGCGAAAACCCACCAGTTTTCACGGTTACTTTTGTCGTTAACACTATTTCTTTGAGGCTTTACATAATTCAGAACATGTTGATATAAATTAGGGTAATTAGCGACTATTTCGTAACTATTCAGGGTATTTAGCTAAAGCCAATACCTTGGCACTCTCCCCCCGGAAGAGTTCCATGAGTTTATCGATGGGATCGCATGCCTGTTTGATGGCCGTGCCGACCAGAGAGCGGATATTCATAAATTCCTGACCCGCCTCGGGGGATCGGAAGCACCCGGATACCTTCATCTTTACCTTGAGCATCCGCAGGTCCCGTTCGGCCTGGTTGTTATCAAACTCGGCAGCGGACTCGGTCATGAATAAGAGGTAGTTATCCCGTCGTTTCTTGAGCCGCTGGAGTAGGTTATGCGTTTTGCCCTGTTTGGTGACCCCGCGCCGCTGGGTTTTCGGTCGACCCCGGGCGGGATGCTGCTGGAGTCCCTGTTGAATGAGGTCATCGAACGCCTGGTAGTAATTCCTGATGGTCGAAGCCCCCAGTTTGCTCCCGGTGGCCGTGGCTACTTCGGCTTTGATCTTCAGCAGGAGGACCTTCAGTTCGCCGGCCCAGTCGCTGGCTACTCCCGCGGCTTCGCGGTCCTGAACTCCGTTGAGTTCGCGCAGTAAGTGAGCGTTGCACAGACTATGCCGGGCCCCGGTAAAGACGTGGTAAGCCGCAAGCGCGTCGTGGTGGGCGATACCGGTAAAGGCGGGCAGGATACCGATGCGGTCGTGTACTTCCCCCCCGCGCTGCTTATCCAGGGTAAAGAGCGAGTGCTGGTCGGTGGACGCCGTATGGCCCCAGAAGCGCCGACCGTCCACCCGGATACCCGTCTCATCAAAGTAGGCCGCACTGGCTCGGGTGATCGTAGCCCGCAGATCCGCCAGGAAGGGCCCGAGCAGCCGATTAGCTGAGCGGCGGAAGTTGTCCAGGCTGCCGGTGGAGATGGCTACCCCCAGCATCCCGCTTAGGAGCTCAGCGGTGCGCTCAACCGGCACGAGTTGGTAGGTAGACAGGTAGACACAGAAGGCCTTGAGGCGGGGGCCAAACTCCATCTGGTGGTCGATGGGGCAGCCCCGGGCGCGCACCCTGGCCCGACAGGCCGGACATTGCTTGGTTGCCAGGCGATACTCGGTCACCACCCGTTGGATCGGCGGCAAGTCCACCAGTTGCTTGGTCGTCCAACTCAGCGGAGACACGTGGCGGAGGTCTTGTGCGCAGCCGGGGCACCTATCCACGGAGAACAACACCACGTCATCGGGCGAATCCGAAAGCTTGCCTCCCTGACCCCGATGGCCGGCCTGGCCGCCCCGGGGCTTCGTAGAAGGGGGACGTAGGGAGCGCTTTTTGGGCGAGCGCCAGGCAGTATCCGAACTGGGAGGTTGGCTACTGTTGCCGCTGTGGCGGTCCAACCGATCTTCCAGTTCTTTGATGCGTTCGTCCTGATTCTTGATCAGCTCCTGCTGATTCTTGATCAGCTCCTGCTGGTTCTGAATCAATGCCTGCTGGGTAGTAAACAGATCAACCAGGGTGTCCAACAAAAAGCCAACCTCGACCGGGGCCGAGGGGCGTACTTTTGCCAGTATCTTGTGTAGTTGACTGTGCATGGGACCAAAAAATACGCTTTCTCAACCAAAGCAGCGCAAAGCATACCCTGAATAGTTACCCGTTTGGCTGCGACAGCGGTAAGCCGCGGCAATCTCCTGGTCCGTCCAGCCCGGGCCCTGCTCCGTATCGGCTTGTAACAAAATCTGCGCGCGGCGCACTTTTTGACTGCCCCCGCTTAGCCGTTGCACCACGCTACGGGCCAGCGCGCATTCTTCGGCCGTGAGGCGAACGAGGTATTTCTTTTCCATAGTCGGGACGCAAGATCATCAACATACAAGATCGTTACTTCCCGTATTAACCAACTATAAAAAGTGCCCTTGACGGCCCACTAGATAAGCAGCGGAGCGGGGAGATCCGCCACGCCTACCCCAACGACGAGCACCTGCCCCAGAAAGCGATCTACATTTACGCCCGCGGCTTCGCCGGCTAAGGGCTCCCCTTCCTGCACCGCTGCCACGGCTCGGACTGTATCATCCGCCTGTCGGGGACCACGAGTCCTGAGGTGGTGGACTTTGTTTGCAGCGGAGAGCCCGACCGGCTCATTAGCGGACCCCTCAACCCCACCAGCGGGTGGAAGCGACCGTGGAGGAGGGTAAACCTGCCAGGACCGGGGAGTTGCTTCATCGATACCGTGGTCAGGTCCCACGGACCGAACTTAACGGTTCATGAGACTGCGTTGATCCGGCCCAGAATATTCCGTGGTGTCCAACCATCGGGAGTTCAGTTTGGCGGGTGCACGCCTACAAATTCCGAGTCCGGCTGAATGATGCAAAGAGCGGGTGTCGTCGAACATCGAATCTAGCGGACGGTTTCGCCTACAATTGCCATCCATCGTTCGTTCAAGATATCCTA
>JBBSPZ010000121.1:0-3730 GCA_038258275.1 Chitinophagales bacterium
CCCCCGCTGAAAGATCAATTCTTCCGTACCCCAGGTGACCAGGTCGAATCCGCGCGCCTCCATCGCACGGGCATCCTCCGGTCGGGTGGTGAAGACGCCGGTGAAGAGGCCGTGCCGCGCAGCCTGTTCCTGTACCCGATCAAATACGCTAAGCAGGCCCGGATCAGAGAAATTACCCTGTTCGCTCAACCCCAGGCTCACACTCAGGTCCCAGGGACCGAGGTAGAGCCCGTCCAGCCCCGGCGTCGCGGCAATCTCGTCCAGCGCTTCCACGGCGCCGGCCGTTTCGATCATTGCGAAGCAGAGCGTTTCGGTATTGGCATCCGCGAAGTAGTCTCCTGCATAAAGCATCGAAGCCCGAAACGGACCGAAGGAACGATTCCCTACCGGCGGGTACTTGGCCGCGCGCACGAAGGCTGCCGTCTCCGCCGCTGAGTCGACCATCGGGCAGATCAGCCCCTCGATGCCGTAGTCCAGGGCCTTCATAATCAGTTCCGGCCGGTTCCATGCGAGTCGGGCCAGCGGCGTGGCCCCCCCCGCCCTGATGGCTTGCACCAGCGCAAGGACGTCGGCGGACTCGATCGCTCCGTGCTGCAGGTCGAGGGTGATACTTTCCACCCCTGCACTGCCCATCCGTTCGGCCAGGAAGGGAGCGGGCAGGGTCATAAAGACGTTGCCCAGGGTACCGCTCCCTTCCAATTGCTGCCGCAGTTTCACGGCTTAGCGCTTGGCGATCGATGGTATAATCGGCACCCGCACCACGCTGGGGTACTCCGCGGAGTGGTGGATGACGTTGTGGGCCACCACGCCCTCCTTCTCGTCGTAATTGTTGCCGCCGGTATTGAGGTTGCGGTCGAAGCGGGGGAAGTTGCTGCTGCTCACCTCGATGCGCAGGCGGTGCCCGGCCTTGAACAGGTTGCTGGTACTCATGGGCGTGAGGTCTACCTGGTAGACGTTTCCTTCCTCCATAAAGACTTCCTTGTCGTAGCCCTCGCGGTAGCGAACGCGCTGGATGGTCTCGTCCAGGTTGTACGCCGCGCCGTCGGGGCCCACGTCGATCAGCTTAATGGTCAGGTCGGTATCCTTGGCGTCGCTGCTGAGGTAGAGGGTGGATTCTACAGAGCCGGTGATTTCGGTATCGTCGGCAAAGGGCTCGGAGGTATACACCAGGATGTCGTTGCGGGCCTCCATCACCCGCTGGTCGAAGCTGCCGCCGTCCACGGCGTCGCCGGTACAGCAGACGTTGCCGCCATAGCTCTTGACCGGGTTCATGGGGTCGTAGACGTAGCCGTCGGGCTGGTCCTTGCCGAGCATCTCCTTTACCAGCCGTCCGTTGCCGTACATCGTGTTGGCACCGCCGTCGCTCTCCAGGTAGAAGCTCGTCATTTCGGCGCTGGGCGGTGGCCAGGCGGAGGTCGTCTGCCATTCGTTGCTGCCCATGGTGTAGTAGGTCACGCGGTGGAGGGTGTCGATGATGGCGGGTTCCTCATCCTTCAGCCACTTATCGAAGAAGCCGTAGATCAGGGCATCGTAATCGTAGCGGGCATCGCCTACGCTGCGTTCGCCGACGATGGTGTTCTCGCTGGCGCGGGTGTAAGCACAGTGGAGGGTGGGCGCGATCCAGAGGTACTGGTTTTCCCGGGCTTGCTCCGACACGGCGTTCTTCCGTACGTGGTTGAAGAGGGCCAGGTTGGGGCTGATCGACACGTCGTACCAGCTGGTAAACCAGAAGGTGGGTACGTCGAAGGGCATATCGTCGTGGTAGAGTCCGCCCTCGTACCAGGCGGGATCGTTGGGCGTACGGGTGATCATTTCCTCGTAGACGCCCTTGGGCCCCTTACCTACCTCAATGATGTCCTCCACGGGCAGGGTCGAGAGTAGTTCCGTAGAGGAGATCTCGGGGTACTCCGGGCTCATGTCGTAAAAGCGCTGCAGTCGCTGGAGGTCTTCCTGTGAGAGTCCTTCCTTTAGTCGGGGCGCCATCAGGTCATGCTGGACCCCGTAGAGCCAGGAGGTAAAGAGCATCTGCTGGGCCCCGCCGCGGTACCAGTTGCCCTGCTCCATGAACTCCCCTACCCGCCCGACGCCGGCGCCGTAGCCCATCGGCACCATGGCCTTCAGGGCCGGGTGCCCCAGGCTGACCACTGCCATCTGCCACTCGGCGGTGGAGCTGCACCCGTAGAGACCGACCTTCCCGTTGCTCCAGGGCTGGGTGCTCATCCACTCGATGGCGTCATAGCCGTCGGTGAGGGGCACGCCCAGGATGTCCCACTCGCCCTCGCTGAAGTAGCGGCCGCGCTCGTTCTGCACCACGTAGGCAAATCCCCGGCTCACGGCGTCGTAGGCCCGGTCGTAATTGCGCTCCTGCTCCTCTCCGTCAACCCATCCGTTAAACTGGTAGGGCGTGCGCACGAAGATGATCGGTGCTTTCGCCGCTCCCTTGGGCCGGTACACGTCGGTAGCCAGGCGTTTGCCGTCGCGCATGGGCACCATCACCTTCTGGTCGATCTCGGCGATTTTCGCCAGTTTCACGTACCCGTCCGACGTCTGGGCGCGGACGCAGGTGCAGAGTAAGATTAAAAAAAGCAGGGTAAGTTGGTTGCGCATGCTGGGTGTTGTTCGGTCGGTGGTTATTGGTGCAATATACTCTTGCGGCTCGTGACCTCCGGTCGCGATCACACAACCCGACCAGTAGGTGTCCTTGAAATGGTCGAGTGGCCGCTGGCCCGAGCGTGGGGAAATACTGTCGCTGCGGGAAGTGCAGCTAGATTTGCTGCCCCGCCTGGAGGAGCACACCTGTCGTACTGGGAACACCGCGAGGGACACCGCTCTCCGCCGCCCCGCTCCCTAGGGACGTCCCCTCCGGGGCCGGGTACCTAAGGTGGCGGAAGACCTTGGAGCGTTGGCGCTAAGCCGACCTCCAAGTGTCTGGATCCCAAACTCAACCTTCCCCCCCTTCCATGAACCTCCGGGAAGCCCTCCGCGTCCTCCGGGAAATACCGCGAGGGACTACGCCCGCCATCTTAGATGCCGCTCTCCGCCGCCTCGCTCCTCTGAGACGTCCCCTCCGGGGCCGGGTAGCGCACGCTACGGAATGATCGCGAGGGGTTTCACCGCCTCGCTGGCTTAGGATGGCCCGCTCCGGGGCCTACCCGGTGTAGTGCTGAATGCAGGGGGAATGTCCCATGCCGGGGTTAGGCAGGCAATCCGTGGTCATCTGTGCCAGAGCGTAGCGAAATCTGCCCGACGAAGGCGATCTGCGGTGAACCGATCCCCCCGCACCCGCGCGCCGCCGCCAGCTGACTTACCGGTATTGTCCCGTGCTGACAATTTATCCGGGCCCGACGGAGGTCGGAAGCGGAACCAGAGCAACCTATCCCCCGCAAGTACAGTTTCCACTTACATTGCCCAAACAACCAACCCGCTAATGCGCTACCTGCTTCCGCTTATTCTTCTTTTCTCGATCAGCCTCACGGCCCAGCAAAAGGCCATCACGCTCGAGGATATCTGGGCCACCTACACCTTCTCGCCCGATGGGGTGAGCGGATTCAATTTCCTGCGGGACGGCCGCTCCTACGCCCGCCTGGAGGATAATGCGGTGGTCACCTACGACATCACCACCGGGGAGGGTAGCGGCACCCTAGTCAACGGCAGCGAGTTGCCCACCGATGGCGGCTTTAGTGGCAAGATCGACGACTATACCTTCAGCGATGATGAGTCCAAATTGGTC
>JBBSPZ010000122.1:0-3676 GCA_038258275.1 Chitinophagales bacterium
GCTACGCTCTGTCCCAGTTCGGTCCACAGTTCCACAAAGCCTCGCTCGTAGTCCAACAGGGTGGGTTCATCCGCTAGGGATTGGATCTTATCGTACTTAGCGTCAACTAGCCGGGCAAATTCTTCGCGTGTCATGTGCTTTTTGTCCTAATATAAACATTTTAACTACGCGACAATTTGGTTTGCGCCCGTTCATTTTACCCAATTTCCACCTTTTCAAAAGAAGAATGAATCACTTTGTCAAACCGGAAAGAGCCGGACTATACTGTTGGAGGCCAAGAATACTCCGTACCCGCCGGTCACATTGCTGGTAGAGGGAGAGATCGCTTCTAAAATTGAACCGCGGATATCATCGAGGTTCAAGTTATCTAACTGATAGGCCCAATAAACGGGATCAAGGTGTCGTACGGCAAATACAAAATGATCGTACTGAATTGGTGAGCCGGGGTAAAGGAATTCCTCTCCTTCAACGGTTAGTAAGAAGTCCAGTTTTTCGCCATCGAAGCATATATCCCGGAAGAATATACCGTTGGGGGGGTGGTAGTCATAAAGCTCACAAAACTCTGTATCAAAATCGGCTTTCAGTTCTACCTGGAGCTGGAAGTCGTAACTGCCACTCGGGTAGGCCTCAATGAGGTAATAGTCCGATCCTAGAGGATCGCTTGCGGTAAAAGAGAGGTCGGTTACTTCTTGTCCAATGTTCTGATCAACTCTTGTCCGGCGTTCTATGGTCACGTCGGAAATGGCAGGAGGGACGGTCACCCACTCCGATACCACCGGGGGGTAGTCGGGATGGGTAACCTCCAGCCGGTAGCGTCGCCCGGCGGTGATGACAGAGTCTACTGGATACCTAAATTCGGCACCGGATACGAAATTCGCCCGCAGCCGGGTCCCCTCCTCGGTCATCACCTCAACGCGGGCATCCGGGAGGGTGAGTTCGGGTAAGTTGAACGTACCCTGCGGCGGCACGCCGCGGGTTACGTAGGCGATCACTCCCTCGGCCGGATCGATGCGTGCCACCACCGCGATGGCATCCCCCGGAAAGTCGTAGTTGTAATCTACTTCCTTGGTACAGGCCGTGAGCAGACCGGCCGCTAGTAAACTATAGAGAAACAATTTCATAGGGAGAAGGCGTAGCTGACGAAGGGAATGAAGGTGAAAAACGAGAACTGGCGCACCGTGTTACGGATCTCGTCGGGCAGCACGGCCAATGTTCCCGAGGCCGCGTAGGAAACGTCCGTTTCGGTAATCAGGTAGGTCGGATTGCGGCGGGCGTAGACGTTGTTACAGCCGACGGTGAAGGTGCGGAACTTGCCGGAAGGCTTCACCACCCGATGCTGAAAGGAGACATCGAGGCGGTGGTAGAGCGGACTTTTCTCGTTGTACCGGCCGCGGTAGACGGGAACTGGTTGCTTGCTGAACCCATCGTAGTAGATCGCTACCGGAAGCGTCAAACGGAAGCCGCTGTTCAGGACGAAGGTGCTCAGGAACTGCCAGTTGTTCGGCAGGTTGATCCCGCCGACCACCGACAGGTCGTGGCGGCGGTCAAACTGCCGGTAGTACCAGTCGCCGCCGTTGATGTCCGCGTACCGGATGCGGTTCCAGCTCAGGGTATAGGCTACCCAGCCGAAGAACTTCTCCGCGCTACGGCGGTAGAGCATTTCCAGGCCGTACGCCCGGGATTCTCCGCCCCGGGAAACGTCTTCCTCCCAGTTGACGGCGCTCGACTGGAAGAAGCTGACGCCGGGCAGGGGATCGATGATGTCACGGCCGGTCTTGTAGTAGGCATCCACGGCGACCTCCGTTCCGGCCTGGTCATTGAAGGCGTAGCCCAGCGAGTAATTGTGGGAAGAAGCGGGCGGGGTCCGGGCGTTCGCCGTAACCCAGAGATTGGTGGGCAGGCCAATGAAATTGTTGGAGATCATGTGCAGGCCCTGGCTCATTTTCGCGTAGGACAGCGTCACGGAGGAGCGGGTGGAGAGTTGCTGCCGGCCGTTGAAGCGGGGCTCCAGGAAGGATACCAGTCCACCACCGAAGGGCAAATCGTAGGCCTGCAGGCGAAGTCCGGCCTCCAGCACGGTTCCTCGACCCAACTGTAGGGTTCCGGCCTGGTACACGGCAAAATCGTTGCTGTACTCGGTCGGACTGGATACGGTAGGAAATAGCTCATTAGTAGCGGAGAGCCGCCGAGGCCTGATGAGGCGGTTATTCGCCTCCAAGCCAAACTCCGTGGAGAAGGAAGCCCCGAGATTGCCCTGGATCTCCAGCTTGGCCGTACGCTCCGCAATGGTAGACACGCTGGAGGTGGTCGCCACCGCATCGTCACTGACGGAGAGCTCTTCCCGTGCCCGGTAGCGGTAGTCGTTAGACGTGAGCAGCACCACGGAGGAGAAGGTCGGGCTGAGCGCGTAGGACCAGCGTGCGCTGCCCGTAAGGTTGCCGTAGTCAAACACCCCACGCAGGGGAGTCCGGAGGAAGCGGTTCTCGGCGGCCGTACGGTCGTAGTTGCGGAAGAAGGACAGGGAGAGATTGGAGCGGTCGGTCTTCAGGTTGAGCTTCACGTTGAAGTCGTAGAAGAGGTAGGTCTGAAAGCTTTCCTGATTAGAGGTCAGGAGATTCAGCAGGGAGAGGTGAGCCGTCCGTCCCCCGAGCACCAGGGATAGCCGGTCCTTCTTCAGCGGGCCGGTCACCCGGAAGCGGCTGTTCACCAGACCAAGGCCGAGGGAGCTTTTCCATTCCTGCTTATTGCCCTCCTCGGAGTTGACCTCCACGACACTGGAGAGGCGGCCGCCAAAGCGGGCGGGGAAGCCGGCCTTATGGACCCTGATGCTCTTCAGCAGATCCGGATGGAAGGGCGAGACAAAGCCGAAAAGGTGATTGGCGTTGTAGACCTTGGCCCCGTCGAACAGAATGAGGTTCTGATCCGGAGTACCCCCCCGCACGTAGAGGTCGGCGGTCCCCTCCGCGCCCGCCGCGATACCCGGCATGAGCTGGAGGGCTTTGATGGGGTCGGTCTCCCCGGCCAGCGGGGGGATGGCGTTGAGCAGTTGGATCGGCACATCGACTACGGAAAGGTTGCTGCGCACCTGCTTTTCGTCGTCAATGCTGCTCACCACCACCGTAGGCAGATCCGCCTGCGGGACCAGGCGAAGACGTAGGGGCTGGGAAGTGACGGTGACCGTGGTGTCCAGTGTACGGTAGCCCAGGTAGCTGACGGACAAGTGGGCTGATACACCAGTTGGGACCGTTAACTTGAAGTTGCCGAAGGCATCCGTAGTGGTAGTACTGCTGCGTGCGATATCGGTAACATAAGCACCGATCAGTCCCTCACTGGTTTTACTGTCTTGAACGGTTCCGAACAGCGCTTGGCCGGTCAAGGGAGCATATCCAAACAAGAGGGTAAGCAGGCAAATAAATAGTTTACGGGTCAAGGTGTAGAAATCTGGTAAAAAGGATCGGAGAAGGAAAATTACCCAGCTTAAAGAGTCACAGATTTGTGATAAAACGTTGGCTCAACTTTATGGAGGCCACAACGTATAGCAAAAAAAGAGTAGACAATTACACTGCTATACATGGGATATGATCAGCGATAAACGGGGGTTGGAAAAGTGAGTGGATGTTGGTATATTTTGGATTACGACATCTAAATAACCAATGACTCACCCACTCGTGGACCA
>JBBSPZ010000123.1:0-3349 GCA_038258275.1 Chitinophagales bacterium
AGTCCAACCGCGCACCAATTATACGCGTCTGGTGCGCACCTTTCGCACCGCGGTTACCGATGAGTTCTACGGCCAGGTGCGCCAGGCACTGCACCACTTCCGTCTGGCGATGGTGAGTTGCTTTTCCCGCAGGGCGATCAAACAAGCCCGCCAGTTGATCATCGATGGTACGTCCTGGAGCTGCCGCGATAGCAAGATCCACCTGATGACCCTGGCCCTGGTGATCGACGGGGTAGCCGTACCCATTGCGAGTGTCGACCTGGCCAAGAAGGGACACTCCTCCCAGAAAGAACGCCGGGAGTTGCTTAACCAAGCCAGCGAACGGTACGATCTGAGCGGCATGACCTTACTGGCTGACCGAGAATACGTAGGCAGCGACTGGTTTACGGCACTGGCCGAGCACGGGATCAACTTTGTAGTGCGGTTGAAAAAAGGCATCTATCACGCTGCGGTAAACGAGGGATTAGGTAAGAACTGGTCGGAGCTGTGTGATAAGCTGCGCCGCTGTAAAAAGAGGGACCAGATGAGCAAACTGATCACGCTCCACGGCCGGCAGTTGCGTTACGTCGTGGTGCGCAACCCCAGGGCCGATCACCCGGAGGAGGATGAGTTTGTTTTTCTGCTGACCAGTCTGGGTCGAGCCGATAGCGCCCGTAGGCAGTACGGTGTGCGCTGGCAGATCGAAGTGACCTTTGGCCACCTCAAGTCAAATGGCTTTGATCTGGAAGCCCTGCGGGTGGAAGGATCGGCCAGGCGAGAAATGATGCTGGACCTGGTGAGCCTGGCCTACATTTGGATGAGCGCTACCAGGGTGCGCTTTTACCGTGAACACCCCGGCAGCCGACAGACCAAATGGGATGGTAAGCGTAGGGTCACTACCCTGGTTAGCTCCGTCTTTCGTCAGGGAATGGGATGGCTGATGAGTAAACTGGCTAAACCGGCGGCCCTATTACGACACGTAGCTAGCAGAATTGATCGAATTCATAATATCACGTGGACCCATGTATAGCAGTGTAATCACGACTTTTAGGTCCAGCGCGGCGTTGGACGGTTTACCGTTACCTTCCCAGCCAATTCTTCTTCACCCGACCACCGGGCGGCAATGGACAGCGTGGTCAACGATTCCCCAGAAAAGCAGGCAGTTTCAAATTAACAATGCCTAGCAGGGCAGAGGCGTCAAGAACCCTCTACTTAACATAATTATATTTATGGGCAAAAGTTAAGTGGCTGATTTTAAGCGGCAAATATTGATGATGTGATCACGCTAAGTGTAAACTCCATCGTTCCGTCGCCGTAGTCCGGGGGAAGCCTACAGTACCCTGTCGTGAGCTGAACGTTGATGCTGGCCGGTGCGCGGTTGCGGCGAAGTGAACTTAGTTTGCTACCTAGGCGGCCATCGCCCACGGGGGAGTGTACTCGGACTTCAGCAGGTCCTTCAGTAGCCCCTTCAAACTTAGGTCCTCGTCCACCTCCGGCCAATAAACCCCCACGCCGCCGGCAGTCAGTTCGTGATTGTCCAGGACTGCCTGATCCGCTGCGGCCAGGCGCGCCGAAGCACTGACCTTGTACTCGATTACCTTGCCTGTATTGAGTACGAAAAGCAGCAGATTCAGGTTGCGGTAAGCGTGAACTCCTACGATGCGCAATCCCTGCTCGAAGATGATTTGCTCCAGGGTGTCGTACTTATTTTCCGAAGAACTCATACCAAGCGTCGTTTAGTAAGGCCTCGTTGTCCGCGATGATCGCCAGGATTTCCCGCTTCTCCCGGGCCTTATAGTTATAAAAATACTGCGTTTCTACCGAAGGTTCCAACCAAACTTTGGCGTAACCATCGCTGCGGGTGATGTGCACGTGCCGGGGTTCGTCCCGGTCCGAAGCATAAAAGTGAAAGCGATAGCCACGCTCAAGCAACACCGTAGGCATAGGGTTTGGATTAGTGTGTCTGCAAGTTAGTCGACAGGCCCAGGACGGAAAGAAGGGCAAAAGAAGCAATAAGTTGGCCAGATAGCTCCCTACGTCTGCCGCCGTCGTGGGCCGTTACGGGCGCGCGACGAGATGAAAGCTTTCCATCGCAGTGGCCGCCAAGGTGGCTTGAGGTGCTCAACGTAAGACTAGACGATCCCCGGATCGTTGCCCGGAAACAGGAGTACCACAACGGATCAGCTCCGCGAGCACATCCGTTTGCGAACCATTTGATTTTACAGTTCGTCTTTGATCTAGTTGGGATCTTCGGCGTCGTTGCGGATGGTCAAAATGATCACTTCGCCGGATTGATTTGAGACCCGGAAGATAATCTTGTATCTGAACGCCTTGCGGTACCGGATGTCTTGCCCGTTACCGTCTAAGTAAGGAGGATTGGAACTCGGCAGCTTTTCCAGTTCGGCGGCTTGTTTAAGGATTTCCCTTCGTACCGCTCCGGCTCGCTTCTTGCCGTTTACCCGTTCCTCAAAATCATGGATTTGACGCACTCTGCGACGGGCGAACCCCGAGAACAGTACGCGGAAGATTTTGCCTACCACTTCGCCGACTCCTCTTCTATTTTCTCTAGCGTCACATAGTCCCCGCGTTCGTAGTCGGCCATAGCCTCGGCTAGTTCCTCTTTCATTTCCGGATGGGTCATGGGCTTGAGGTACTGCGAGTAGTCGGCGATTGCCTTCTCTCCGACCACCTCCTCCTCCTCCGTGAGGTATTCCACCTTCACCGCTTCCAGGACGGAGCTAACGATACGCAGTAGTTTCTCGTCGGCCTGTTCGATCTGCTGCAAAAGGTCAGTACGGAGTTGATTGGCGGTCATCGTAAACGAGTTGGAAGGGCGATAAAGCTGACGGAGCATAAAGATAACGGTTGGATGATTGATACTGTTTCGTGACTATTGTAGGGTGTGGTGCCGCTCGATACCCGCCCGTAGTTCCTCCCGTTTGCCGTGTCGGCGGGCCATCATACCTCGACAAATTTGGATCACACCCTAAGTTGAAAAGCTGGCGGATGGACGTGTCCCCTCTGCTCCTCGCTGTAGTGACCCCCGAACCGGCGATCTTCCCCTGGTGGTGGTGGATGGCCGTGCTGCCGTGCTGCGCCAGTGCGGCTTTCACCTCGTCCGTTCTGGAGCTTGCCCCGGTGAGTGCTTCCCCTACCCTACCCTACCCTACCCTACCCCACCCTATCCTTCCCCTTCCCCTGGCCCGGCACCTAGCAGGCCGGGGCAATACTGGATTTGGGTCGCTCAGGAATATCGTTCAGCGCGTTTTCAATCGCTGCCCGGGCGGTCTTCAGCTCGAAGGCCTTTTGTAGGTTCATCCACAGATCTGCGCTCGTCCCAAAGTAACGGGCAAGCCGCAAAGCGGTGTCC
>JBBSPZ010000124.1:0-3267 GCA_038258275.1 Chitinophagales bacterium
ATCAGTAAGCAGCGAAACACCAATAACATCGCCGGGATTTATGCGGCTTCCCCCACGCCCATCCCAACTAATATGATCGGAGGATACGGCTATTTCACCATCCTGGAACACTACATGATCTATCATGAGCTGGAATAACCCCCTGCTGACCCTGATCCTGCTGGCAGCCTCGGCCATCCTTAGTGTCCCGCTGACCGCCCAGGATTACCTCAACGTCAGCGTTCGCGATAGCCTTACGGGCGAGAGCCTGCCCTTTGCCAACGTGCAGGCGGCGGGGCGCCTGCTCACCACCGCCGATGGGGATGGATACTTCACCCTATCTGACCCGCTCCCGGATTCCATCTACATCAGCTACGTCGGATACCGGAGGTTAGTTACGGCAACAAGCACGCTCGGCCGTGGACGCCGCAATGAAATCCGCATGGCGGCGGATGCCGATTTGCCGACCGTGGAGGTGACGCTCCCGGCCGACGGGTACGGACCCACCGCCGGTGTACTCACGCCCTCCGTGACGGACCTGGTACGCATCCCAGCGGTGCTGGGGGAGGTGGATCTGCTGAAAAGCCTGACCCTGCTGCCCGGCATCAGCGGCGGCACCGAGGGGACGGCCGCGCTCAACATCCGGGGCGGTAATCCAAACCAGACCGATTTGCTGGTGGACGGTAACCGGGTCTACAACATCAACCACGTGGGCGGCTTCCTCTCCGCCGTACCCGCCTTCGGCACCAAGTCCGTCACTGTCTATAAAGGGGGCGTGCCCGGTCAGTACGGCGGTCGCCTGAGCGGCGTGGTTGACATCGTCCTACGGGAAGGACGCCGTGATCAGCTGGCTAAAACCTTTACCCTTGGCCTGGGTACGGCCCAGGCGGGGCTGGAGGGTCCCGTCGGGAGTAAGGGCTCGTTCCTGGTGAACGGGCGCTACTCCTACCCGACGATCCTCTATAACCTGGCCAATAGCAGCGTTTACCGGCGCAACGAAAAGGGGGATCATCAAACGGTTGGGATGCACGACTTCGTCGGGAAGTACGGCCACCAGTTTGGCGACCACAAGCTGACCCTATCCGCGCTGATCAGTGGCGATGACGGCTACGAGCAGGATGACAACGACAACCGCATCACCAGCGACGATTACCGCTGGGGAAACAAGTCCTTTTCTCTCTCGCACCAGTACCGTACCGGCCGCGGGGGGGTGTGGAACACCGCGCTCCAGTACCTGCGGTACCGCTACTCCTTCGACGCCCGGCAGTACCCCCGGGAGCGCCCGGGCATCCCCACTTCCACCGTTCAGGAAGCGCTCAGTAGCGGACTCAATGACTTCTCGGTCAAAAGTGAGTTCAGTCAGCCCATTGGCCGGATACTGGACCTCACTACGGGTATCCAGCTAACCCGTCACGTATTCCGGGCGGACGTACACAACGTGTACCGCTTCGACACGGAGGAGCGGGAGTACACCCGCCGCATCGATCAGGATACGCTGGAGGTAGCCGCCTACGCTACCGCCGACCTGCGCCTGCTGCAGGACCGCCTTAACCTGATGGTCGCGCTGCGGGGAAGTGGGCTGGGAGGGGCGTTGCCCACCGCGCTGGAGCCCCGGCTGCGGGTATCCTACAACGTACTGCCGGAAGTCTACCTCAATGCTTCCCTGGACCGCCACTACCAGTACATCCACCAGCTTACCCCCGAGATTACCCTCTATCCCAATGAGCTGTACTTGCTGTCCGATGAGCGGCTCCCGGCCGAACGCTCGGACCAGGTGGCCGGGGGGATCGGGGGCCTCCACGGCTCCCTGCAATGGTCCGTAGAGGCGTTCAGAAAACGGCTAGATAACTTGGCGCGCATCCGGCCGGGAGAGGAGCGGGAGGAGAACTTCATCGTCCAGTTTCCCGGTAACATCATCGGCAGCGGAGAGGGCCGCGTGAAGGGCCTGGAATTTTACGTCAAGCGGGATGCCGAACGGTTTTCCTACAGCCTGGCTTACACCCTGAGTAAATCCGAACGGCGCTACGCGGAGATCAACGAAGGCGACTGGTTTCCCTTTACCTTCGACCGCCGGCACGACCTGTCGGCTACGGTATCCAAGGCGCTCGGGGAAAAATGGCGGGCTAACGCTAGTTTCATCTACCAGACCGGCTACAGCTTCACGGTACCCATCTACACGACGGCGTTCTTTGACGTTTTCGGGGAATACATCGGGACGCGACTCACCCCCCTCCACCTGCTGAACGTGAGTGCCACCAAGACCTGGCGTGGCAGAAAGCGGGATAACCGCTATCACTCCCTCACCTTTTCCATATACAATGTCTACAACCGGCCGAACGCCTACTCTGCAGAGATCGTTCCAACTTCGATTTGGGTAGTCGATCCGGTCACGGGCAGCGCGTCCGAGGCAGCCAGCCTCAAGGTGGTTACCCTCTCCCTGCTGCCCATCGTTCCGGGAATAAATTACACCGTCACCATCAGGTAGCTCGGACTTATACTACTTCAACCAGTGTCCCATATCCAGCTGCTTCGTCCGCAGGTAGCTCTGATTATCCTTGCCGGGGTCAACGATGATCGGCAGCCGACGCACGACCTCGATCGGGCCGTCGCCGAAGCTATCGACCTTGAGGGGGTTGTTGGTGAGGAGCTGGATCTTGGAGATGCCGAGGTCCTCCAGGATACCCTGGGCCACATCGTAGTGGCGGGCGTCGATTTCCAGGCCGAGGTGGAGGTTAGCCTGGATGGTGTCCATGCCCTGGTCCTGCAGCTGGTAGGCCTTAAGCTTGTTGATGATGCCGATGCCGCGGCCTTCCTGCCGCAGGTAAATGACGATCCCCTTGCCGGCGGCCGTGAGGCGCAGGGCGCGGTCGAGCTGCTCCCCGCAGTCGCAGCGCTTGGAGCCGAAGAGGTCGCCGGTGATGCACTCGGAGTGAAGGCGGACGATCACTTCGCTGTCGGGATTCATGTCGGGGTGGACCAGCGCCAGGTGGGGCGTATAGTCCTCGGCGTCCCCGGCGTAGGCGATCATCTTGAAGGTGCCGTACGGGGTAGGGATCAACGCCTCGGCGCGCCGGGTGGCGTCGGATAGATCAGCCGGGGGAATAAGTACAGGATCGCCGTGCTGGGGCATGGGGGAAGTGGGGTAAGTAATCGTTGTATGCCAATCGCCCCGGAAGGCCTGCGGTTGCACCTAAACGCGGATGCCGCCGGTACCCGTACGGGTACCGGCGGCATCCGCGTTTAGGTGCAACCGCAGGCCTTCCGGGGCGATTGGCATACAACGATTAC
>JBBSPZ010000125.1:0-3260 GCA_038258275.1 Chitinophagales bacterium
CGTCGATGCCGTATTCCCGGGCCTCCTCCCCCATCGCCCCGCCGACTTCCCCGACCAGCTCCTGATTCCAGGTGGAGGCCAGCTGCGTGCCGATCGGAAAGGCGGTGGCGTAGTAGGTCCGGTCTTCGTCGTCGCGCCGGGGCTCAATGCGCAGTCCGGCGGGACCGTCTGACAGGTAGATCGTCGGCAAGCCCAAACGAGGCGTCGGGACGATCGTACCGACCGCTCCGGGGATGCCGCCATCCCCCATCCCGATGGCCGACCCCAGGCCGGACCCCTTCAGTAAATGGATCTTTTCCTCCGGGGTCAGTTGCGCCAGCAAGTCCCCGGCGCGTGCCTGCAGCGGCAGCCGCTCATCTTCGTAGGGGTCCAGTTCACCGTTGTTGTTGCGGTCCAGAAAGGTGAATCCGTCGACGGTGACCTCCTTCCGGTCGGCCGCGGTGTAGGCGTATTCGTCCTCGAAACCGAGAAAGGTCCGGTTGAGGTAGTAGGCCCCGACCGCCGCCGCAATCAGGACGAGGACGAGCAGGGCGAGGATCGCTTTGAGGGCAAGCTTCAGGGAATGGGGCATGGTCGGAAGTACGGATGATCAAACTAAAGGTAACCGCAGGCCGCGACTCCAGCTTCCCCACTTGCCCTCACCGGCTGGCTGCGGTGGGCAGCCACACCCGCATCTTGCCGATGCCCCGGTTCGACCAGGCGTAGTAGGGAATGGCCGTCAGCCGCTTCCCCTCGATCACGTTGACGCCGCCGAGCAGTCCGGCACGGTAGCGGACGGCAAACTGATCCGTGGGTGACACGGCGATGGCGTCGTAGCTAGTGGGATTATTCACCTCCTCCACCGCGTAGACGAGCGGACCGTACTCCAGGGACAGCTTGCCCCGATCTTCGGCCACTTCGGCGTTCGCGGTGACCTCCCGCACCTGCATGGGGGAGTCCAGTTCGACGACCGCGCCGGGTTTCCACTCGCGGGTCAGGGGGAGGTAGCCGTCGGCGGGGGCAACCTCCACCGCCTGCCCGTCGATCCGGAAGGAGGGACGGGCATCCAGTTTATTGGCGGAGGTATACGGGCCACCCGGGAGCACCTCGTCGCGCGCCCAGCCCGGTATCCGCAGCTTGAGGGTGAAGGTGGCGGCCTGCGCGGGGTCCACGGTCAGCCGCACCTTGCCGTTCCGGGGGTAGTCGGTTTCCCAGGTGAGTTTCAGTTCCCGGGTGCCGAGGGCGATGGTCGCCTCGCTGCCGGCGTAGAGGTTGACGTAGACGGTATCCCGGGCCTGGGAGTAGATCAGTCCGGGCACCGAGGGCAGGAAGCGGATCAGGTTAGTGGGGCAGCAGGAGCAGTCGAACCAGTCCTTGCGCGTACACGCCCCCTGGTTGAACGCATACTTGCCATCAAATCCAGGGGGTTGGGATAAAAGAAGTGGGTGCCGTCGAGGGCCAGTCCCGCAATGAGGCCGTTGTAGAGGGTCCGTTCCAGCACGTCCAGGTACTTGACCTCGCCCGTCAGTTCGTGCAGCCGCTGGTTCCAGTATACGCTGCCGATAGCGGCGCAGGTCTCGTTGTAGGCCGTCTGATTGGGCAGCTCGTAGTTGGCGCCGAAGGCCTCCCCCGCGTGGAGGGCGCCGATGCCGCCGGTGACGTACGTCTTTTTCTCCACCATATTCTGCCAGAGGGCATCGACCGCCGCGCGGTAGGCTTCATCGTGCTGGAGGGCGGCGTTGTCGGTCATGGCGGCGTACATGTGTACGGCGCGCACGGCGTGGCCGACGACCTCGTCCTGCCGGGTGGCCGGAATGTGGTCCTGGGAATACTCCTCGTACAGCTCATGGTTCTCGGGATCGCCCCGGTGATCGAGGAAGTAGCGGGCCAGGTCGAGGTAGTCTTCCCTGCCGGTGGCGCGGTAGAGCTTGATGAGGCCGGTCTCGATGATCTGGTGACCGGATACGGCGTGAATCTTGCTGTTGGCGCTGCCGAAGGTCTCCACCATCAGGTCGGCATTCTTCAGGGCGATGTCGAGGAAATTGCGCTTCCCGGTCTTCACCTCCACCCAGGGCGCGGGCGGCGCGGCGGGATCGATCGTTCGCCAGGTGGTGAGGTAGCCGTCGGATTCCTGTCCCTTCGCCACGATGGCGATCAGGGAATCCAGCAGCGCATCCAGCCGGGCATTCGGGGCGCTGATCAGGGAGGTGGAGGCACCTTCGATGACCTTGTACACGTCGGTATCGTCGAAGGGCATTTGCCCCTTCACGGGTCCGTCCAGCTTCCCGGCGGCGATCAGGAAGTTGTCCAGCCTACCCTCCTCCTCGCACTTCGCGATGGCGTACTCCACCGTCTTCTCCTGTACCCGCTCGATGATGGGCAGCCAGAAGTCGTCGGTCACCTTCACGTTCCGGATATCTACGGGGGTGATGCGGTAGCCGGTCTGCGGCGGGGTACCAGCGGTGACTGCCGCTCCTTCGGGAGCGTTGGTCTGACAGGAAGCCAATCCCGCCAGCAGCAGCACAAGCGGACGGAAGAGAACGACATAGCAAGCGGATTGGCAGTGATCGAATAAGCCTTGCAATATACGGCCCACCACTTTAGTGTCAAAGTGACAATTGTTATCCTCAAGATCCCTCTCCCTCCTGAAATGAGGTGATCGGGGCGGCGGCGCGCGGGGGTAAGGGAAGTCACGGAGGGTCCGCTGATTTGGTCCGGCGGCTTAACTTGAGGGGGTGATTGGGTTTGCCGGATCTGGATATAGCAGGGCGTGGGTCGGTCGTTTGCCAACTCATGGGGGCGAAGCCGTGGGACAGGGTTCTTTCCCCCAGTTGCGGGTTACCTACCTCCCGGGCGGCGCACCCCCGTCAATTGCGGTACACCCGTCAATCGGGGCCGGGAACGGTGGTTGGACTTGCGTACTTTGTGTGGGATGGTTCCGCACACCCGTCAATAATTGCGGGGCTACTGTGGGCGTATGCGCGATGCGGATGGGCAGCAGTTCCCCGGGTAAACTGTACAGGTAATGCGGCCTAAAAATCCGGTTCGGTACTTGGTCCGCATTTTCCCTACCTGGAGTAGCTTAGTTGAATGAGCAGCAAAAGTTACCAGCAGTATCGGTCGGAACTCACCTTAGATACCCTAGTGGGCTGTCAACCTTAAATCTTGGGATTATCTGCGGCATCTTTCGGCGGGAGGCTTCGTTCCAACATGACTTCCGTAGCTACGGCTATGCAAGCAATTTTGCGCCTCGCCTTCCACCAAAATCTACCAGCACCTAA
>JBBSPZ010000126.1:0-2501 GCA_038258275.1 Chitinophagales bacterium
CGAAGTGGACCCAACGTTCGGAACAGTCAACTACCAGCCTCCCGAGACTTCACACCGGCTCCCCTACCCTCCGGGGCACTGCCTCCACCGTCAGCACCTGCGCCGTCCGCACGTAGATGTCCGTGATGCGACGACCACACCTAGGTTACACTCTTACACAAAGTGTAACCTAATCTGCCTCTTGTAAAAAGAAGATGGTAAACTACCTACCTCCCTCTAAAGGATGATCAAAGATAGGTCGCTACCTTCAAGCACATGATGCGTACGCTACCGAGTCTCCTCCTCATCTACCTGTCTACCTCCCTGTGGCTGGTGGCTCAGCGGCCCGCCCTGATCGTCACCACCGACCTCGGGCAGGACCCCGACGACGAGCAGTCAATAATCCGCCTGCTCCACTACGCCAACGACTTCGAGCTACTGGGGCTGATCGTCAATGCCGACGCCAATAACGACCACGAAGCGGCGGTGCTGAACGATACCCTGCTGCACGAGCTCATCGATGCCTACGGCGTGATGGAAGATAACCTCCGGCTGCACGACGACCGCTATCCGACCGCCACCCGCCTGCACGGACTGGTCAAACGGGGCCGCGCCGGCAACAGTGTCCACCGTTCCGTCGGGCATTACGTCGGTAAAGGATTGGAAACCGATGGCTCCGATTGGATCGTGCGTCAGGTACGGACGGCTACCGGGCCGGTTCATATTGCGGTGTGGGGCGGCGGGGCGGACGTAGCTCAGGCCCTCTGGTCGGCTGAGCGGCGGCTGAACCGACGGGGACTCGCCGCCTTCCTGGACCGCCTGCGGCTATACTTCATCGGCAAACAGGACAGCTCGGTGGACTGGCTCATCTCCCGCTACCCCGAGGTGCATACGGTGCTCGCGCTCGACCCTGGCGGGGATAAGTGGGGGTCCACCTACCGAGGCATGTTCCTCGGCGGCGATCTCGACCTCACCTCCCGGCAGTGGCTGGACACCTACGTGCTGAGCGGCAACCCCCTGGCGAGCTGCTACCCGACCGAGACCTACACCGGCGGCGACGATCGCAACCCGCACCGCGCGCTGAAGGAGGGGGATAGCCCTTCTTTCCTTTACCTAATCCCCAACGGACTCAACCACCCTGAGCATCCGGATTGGGGCGGGTGGGGCGGTCGATTCACCGCCGCCGCCGGCAGGCTCTACGTAGATGCGCTCGATAGCCTGGCCGACGGCAGCGGGGAAGTGTCCGGCATCGCGACCGTCCACCGCTGGCGACCGGCCTTTCAGTGCGACTTCGCCGCCCGGGTCAGTTGGGGCGTGCTGAACTTCGAAGAGGCTAACCATCTCCCACTACCCCGGGTGAGCGCGGGTGATGTAACGAATGTCCATACGGTAACCGTTCCGGCGGGCGGAGCGATCACCTTCGACGCCAGCGAGTCTTCCGACGTGGATGGGGACATACTCGGCTACCGCTGGTACGTGTACCCCGAGGCGGGAAGTCTGGAGGGTGCCGCCGATCTGCTACCAACGGGCGTCACTGGCTCAACACTCACCCTGACGCTACCGGAGTTGGCCCCGACGGGGCGGACGGTCCACCTCATCCTGGAAGTCACCGACGAGGGGGAGATTCCCCTGACCGCTTACCGACGCATCGTCGTGACGGTAGAGTGAATGCACGCTGAGCGCGGGGCTTTCTTTACCATCTTTTTAACTATATGCCGTGACCCGCTACCTCCTTATATCCATACTAATAGGCGTTTTTTCCTCCCACATAATCCCTGTCTCGGGCAGTCCGGTGATGACCGCTGCTGTAAATGGTCATTCAGTTCGCCCAGGCCAGCGAACCAGCACTAGTTCAGGCACAACCCGCAGGATCTTGGTCAGGCATTCGATCAGTCCGTTCTGGCTCGGCTTGCCGGGCTCGTTGTGTTGGAGTTCGACGCTTTGGTCCTTGGCCCATTGCCGCAGCTGGTGGCTGATGAACTCTGGGCCGGTGTCGCACCGAATGTAGCCAGGAAGTGTTGAGCCGTACGCTCCAACAAACCCTGTAATTCCCAGTCTCGCTCATCGGAGTGAAGACCTCTCCGGCGGCGGCGATTAGACTGTCGGCGAAAACCCAGTACGGGGCAGCTGTGACGCACGCTCTGCCGCCGCTGCCGCCCGATCTGATCGAATAGTGTTTCCTGACGGCAGCTCCACCCAGCGGACAACCGCTACTACCACCTGGAAATGATGATCACTAAACCCTCCTAAGTTATTTTCTCACCCTGTCCAAGAAATAGGGGGCCAAACCACGTACTCGTGCGGGCCTTCCGTGATGCCAGTGGCGTATACAATGCCTGAAGTGCCCCCAATTGTTAAACCACGAACCCGGAGAAGTTAAGACAACGTATGGTTAATAATTATATATGTTGGGCCCTTTCCGAGCCGCTTTTCTTTTCCTTGCCCTCCCGGTACCAGTCGGCCGGATAGTCATCCCCGATGGAGGAGTGCCGGCGGGCCGTATTGTAGTAGGTCAGGTAGTC
>JBBSPZ010000127.1:0-2461 GCA_038258275.1 Chitinophagales bacterium
ACCTCTCCCGCCGGGGTAAACTTCAGGGCATTGCTGCAGAGGTTGAGGATGATCTGCCGCAGGCGCGTCGGATCGCCGACCAGGGTACCCCGGTGCTCCCGGTGGCCGGTGGCGGTGAAGGTGAGTCCCTGCTGGTCGGCGCGGATCTTTATCATCGCGCTGACTTCCTCCAGGAGCTGGTCGAGCTCAAAGGGAACCAGCAGCAGGGAGATCTCCTGCGCTTCAATTTTGGCGAGGTCCAGAAGGTCGTCGATGAGTTCCAGGAGGGAAGCTGCGGAATTTTGCAGGGTGCCCATCAGCTCCGCCTGGGATTCCGTCAGGCCCTCGTGCTGGAGGAGGAGGTCGGCCACGCCCATCACCACGTGCATGGGCGTGCGGATCTCGTGGCTCATGTTGGCCAGGAAATCGGATTTGGCGATGTTGGCGGCTTCCGCGTCGTTGCGGGCGCGGATGAGTTGTTCCTTAGCCAGTCGCTTGGCGGCCAGGTTGCGTTCGAGCTCGATCACCATCCCGGCGGTACGGGAGATGATCTCCACCAGCTGGATCAGGTCGGTGGAGGGGTACATCGGCTGGTCGAAGTACAGCGCGAAGGTACCCAGTACCTCCCCGGCCGTGGAGAAGATGGGCGTAGACCAGCAGGCCCGCAGGCCATGGGCGAGGGCCAGGGTTTTGGCCTGCTCCCAAGCGGGGTCCGCAGCGATGTCGTAGGCGGTGTGGGGGATGCCCGTCGAGGCAGCGGCGGCGCACGAGCCCTGGCCCTCCCCCCCGATGGGCAAGCCGTCCGTGGCCCGGTTGTAGGCGTCCGGTAAGCTGGGCGCGGCGCCCAGGTGCAGGTGCTTTTTTTCTTCGCTCAGCAGCCGGATGGACGTGCGTACCCCGGTGCTGGCGTTCTCCTCCAGGCTCAGCAGCAAACGGTCCAGGATGGCGGGTAGGGGGTTACCGTGCATGGACATTTCGATGGCCTGCCGCTGGCCTTCCGTCACCGCCCGGAGCCGGCGGGAATGGGTGATGTCGGCCGCCGCGCAGTAGATCATCCGTTGCTTGAGGACCGTGTGCGTATTCCAGCTGAGCCAGCGGTAGTGGCCGTCCCGGCAGCGGTAGCGGTTCTCGAAGTGATGTAGGTCCCCGCCCGCGACAACCGTCTTGAACGCTTCCCGGGTGGCCCTGATGTCGTGGGGGTGCAAAAATTCCAGGAACGGGCGGGCCATTAGTTCCTCAGTCGTCCAGCCCAGTATCGACTGGCAGGCGGCGTTGCCACTCTTGAAGTAGCCGTCGAAGCCCACCTTGACCAGCAGGTCGGTGGCCACGCCGAGAAAATTGTCCCGGTCGCCCTCGACCCGGACTTGCTCCGTCTTTTCCTCGACCTGGAGCATGATGTACCGGATATCCCCCGCTTCGTCGAAAACCGGCAGATTCAGGAGTTTCCAGTATTTCTCCTCAATCCTTCCCCCTGCTCCGCAGACAGGGTAATGTCATAGCGGTGGATCGGTATGGCGTGGGCTTCCTTATGCGCGATCACGTGGAGGAGGGACGCCCGCAGTCGGGCTACCCCGTTGGCCGCAGGATCGTCCGGATTGTCGGGGTATGCCTCGAAGACGCCCCGGCCGATCAGGTCAGCGTTGGTGCGTAAGGCCGCCGCGAGGTAGGCTTCGTTCGCCCTAACGATGGTAAACCGGGGCGCATCCGGCTGCAGCAACAGGTACATGCCGGGTGCCGCCATGAAGATGGACTCGTAGTCGGACGAAAGGTGAGAATGGCTGTTTTTCATGAGGGTCTTAATTCACTTTTAATGGATATTAGGTAGTTAAGGCGGCTGAAATATAAATGGTTTTACCCGGCAGGGTGTCGAAAACGGGTGAGGTACCGGAGCCCCCCGCTAAGTTTCTGACTGGCAGCCCGGGGCATACTTTCCAGAAAACGTACCGCTCAAGCGATCAAGCCCGCGGGAACTAATAATTTACTCTACCCACCGGCGGCCACCGTACGGTGCAGTGAATACCCCCTCCTGCACCGGAACGGCATTTAGCGGTGCGCGCCGCCGCTCGGAAAGTACCCAGCGGACCGCGCGGACTTGCAGCCCGGGAGGGTTAGCTTTACGCTAATCGTCCGCACTCGCTCATGTCCCCTTCCGTTGAAATCCAGTCTTATGCCCTCGTGCTGGTCGCGACCAGGAAAGACCTGTCGATCAGGGCGACCAGCACGAACTCAGCCGCATTCTGCGGCTTCGCCCCCGTAGACCTGATCGGAAAAACCCTGTACGACCTACTGCCCGGTCCGGTAGTGGATAAGTTGGTCGGTTCTATTTCGGAACACTATCCCGGCGTCGTTTCCCTGAACGATGCCGAGGGATGGCCCTCGGGAAAATACCAGGTGATTATGCACGCCTTCGTGGACGAATTGGTGGTGGAAGTGGAGCCCCGTCGTACCTGGCCCTACTCCGGGGATTACGCCGCCCGCCTGA